>DATBER010000024.1:0-91739 GCA_036558905.1 Jatrophihabitantaceae bacterium
CGCCGGCAAGTCCACCACCGTCAAGATCCTCACCACGCTGTCGCGGGCCGACTCGGGCCGGGCCAGCGTGGCCGGCATCGATGTAGCGCTGCACCCCGACCGGGTCCGCCGGGCGATCGGGCTCGTCTCGCAGAAACCGAGCAGCGACCCGATGGCCACCGGCCGCGAGAACCTCGTGCTGGCGGCCCGCATCCAGGGTCTGGGCCGGCGCGCCGCACATGATCGCGCCGTCGAGCTGTTCGACCGGTTCGGGCTAAGCGAGGCGGCCGACCGGCTGGTGAAGACCTACTCGGGTGGCATGGCCCGCAAGCTCGACGTCGCGATCGGGTTGATCCACCGGCCGCAGGTGCTGTTCCTGGACGAGCCGACCACCGGCCTGGACCCCGAGGCCCGCACCGACATGTGGGCCGAGATCGCCCGGCTGGCCACCGACGACCAGATGACCGTCCTGCTCACCACGCACTACCTGGACGAGGCCGATCACCTGGCCGACCGGCTGGCCATCGTCGACCGCGGGCACGTCGTCGCCGAGGGCACCCCGGACGAGCTCAAGAGCGAGCTGCACGGCGACACCGTGCACGTCGACTTCGACAACTCCGAGACGGCGGCCGCCGCCCAGCGGATGATCGAGCGGATGCCCGGGCTGGACGGCGTCGTGGCCGACGGTCTCACCTTGCACGCCCGCGCCGACCTCGGCGGCCGGGTCGTGCCGACCCTGCTCGCCGCCCTGGACGAAGCGGCCCTCTCCGTCGCGTCCGTCACCGTCGCCCGCCCGTCGCTGGACGACGTCTACCTGCGCCACGCCGGGCACCGCTTCGAAGGAGACCACTCGTGACCACGCTCGCCGTGCCGGTACGCGGCCGGTTCGTCCGCCACTCCGGCTACCTCACCGTGCGGTCGGTGCGCGCGCTGATCCGCCAGCCCTGGTACATGGCGGTCACTCTCGTGCAGCCGATCGTGTGGCTGCTGCTGTTCGGCCAGCTGTTCAAGTCGGTCGTCGACATCCCGGGCTTCGCCGCCGACGGCAGCTACCTGGAGTTCATCACGCCCGGCGTCATCGTCATGACGTCGCTGTTCTCCAGCGGCTGGGCCGGCACGGTCTACATCGAGGACATGAACCGCGGCGTCATGGACCGGCTGCTCGCCTCGCCGGTCAGCCGCGGGGCGATGATGGTGGCCACGCTGGTCTACCAGTCGATCACCACGATCATCCAGTCACTGGCCGTGTTCGCGATCGCGTACGCCTGCGGGGCCCGGTTCGACGGCGGAGCCTCGGGCGTCGGGCTGACGCTCGTCGCCGTGTCGCTGCTGACCGTGATCTTCGCGGCGTTGTCGAACGCGGTGGCCCTGCTGCTGCGCCAACAGGACGCGCTGATCGGCATCAGCCAGTTCATCAGCCTGCCGCTGCCGTTCCTGTCGGCGGCGATCATGAACACCCGGCTGTCGCCGCCCTGGGTCCGGCACGTGGCCAATTACAACCCGGTCGACTGGGTCGTGGTGGTCAGCCGGCAAGCGCTGTCCGGCAGCCCCGACTGGGGCGCCGTCGGTCCGCGACTGGCCGCGCTGGCCGGCCTGGCCCTGGTCATGGCCTGGGTCGCGACCCGGGCGTTCGGCAGCTATCAGAAATCCGTCTAGCTAGCTCTGCGGTGCCCCGAGCATCGTGCGCAGGGCCGGCGCGAGCCTTTCGACGACCTCGTCGATCGAGGCGCTCGCGACCGGCCCGATCCGCAGCACGTACCGGGTGAACACCAGTCCGCCCATCAGCACGGCCACGAAGCCGGCCCGCTGCTCGGCCTCCGCGTCGCCGCCGAGTGCCTTCGCCACGCGCGCGACCATCTCCCGTTCGAACAGTTCTCGCAGCAGCCGGGCCAGTGCCGGGTCCTGCCCGGCCGTCGCCACCAGCGTCAGCAGCGGACCACCCGTCTCGGGGTCGTCCCAGATCTGCAGCAGGCGGCGCAGCAGCTGTTCCGGAACGTCGGCCGGGTCGCCGCGCAGCACCTCGTCGACCACCGCCGGCGGGTTGACCGCCAGCCGCATCGCCTCACCGAACAGGGCGCTCTTCGAGCCGAAGTAGTAGCTGACCAGCGCCGCGTCGACCCCGGCCTCGGCTGCGATCGAGCGCATCGTCACCGACTGGTATCCGTCGGCCAGGAACTGGCGCCGGGCCGCCTCCAGCACCGCCTCGCGACTACCCGACCCGGCCGGCCGCCGGCCCCGCACCGTCGCTTTTTTCATCACTGTTGAAATTTAGCACGAGACGTGAGACGGTTAATTCATCAGCGATGAATAAGCTTCGAGAAGGGACGACCTCATGACCACGATCCGGCGGGAAGCCCTCGCCCCGACCGGGACCGCCAACCCCCGACGCTGGCTGGCCCTGGCCTTCATCGCCCTGGCCCAGCTGATGGTGGTGCTGGACGTCACGATCGTGAACATCGCGCTGCCGTCGGCCCAGCAGGATCTGGGTGCGTCCGACGCCGACCGGCAGTGGGTCATCACCGCGTATACGCTGGCGTTCGGCAGCCTGCTGTTGCTGGGCGGGCGCATCGCCGACTACACCGGCCGCAAGCGCACGTTCCTCATCGGCGTGGTCGGCTTCGCGGCGGCATCGGCACTGGGCGGGGCCGCGGTCAACTTCGGGATGTTGCTCACCGCCCGGGCCATCCAGGGCGCGTTCGGCGCGCTGCTCGCCCCGGCCGCACTGTCGCTGCTGGCGGTCAACTTCACCGAGCCGCGCGAGCGGGCCAAGGCGTTCGGCATCTACGGGGCGATCTCGGCCGGAGGCGGGGCGGTCGGCCTGCTGCTCGGCGGCCTGCTCACTGAGTACCTGGACTGGCGCTGGTGCCTGTACGTCAACGTCCTCATCGCGCTGATCGCCGGCCTCGGGGTCAACGCCGTGCTGAACGACTCGCGCTCACCCGGCCGGGCCCGCTTCGACCTGCCCGGCGTCGCGCTGGTGACCGCCGGCCTGGTCGGCATCGTCTACGGCTGCAGCCAGGCCGAGCCCGACGGCTGGGGTTCGGCCACGGTGATCGGCTCGCTGATCGCCGGTGCGGTGCTACTCGTCGCGTTCGTGATCGTGGAGACCCGGGTGGCCCAGCCGCTGCTGCCGATGCGCATCCTGCTCGACCGCACCCGGGGCAGCGCCTACCTGGCCGTGGGCCTGACGGTGATCGGGCTGTTCGGCGTGTTCCTGTTCTTCACGTACCAGATGCAGCTCGTGATGGGCTACTCCCCCGTGCTGACCGGAGTGGCGTTCCTGCCCATGACCGGCGCGATCCTGATCTCGGCCGGCGGCATCGCCTCCCGGCTGATCGCCAAGGTGCCGCCGCGTGCGCTGATGGTCCCGGGTCTGCTGATCGTCGCGGCCGGTCTGTTCTGGGCGGCCCAGCTGCACGGCGACAGCTCGTACGCCTCGGTGATCCTGCCGGCCGAGCTGCTGGTCGGGTTCGGGCTGGGTTGGGTGATGGCCCCGGCGATGAACTACGCCACCCACGGCGTGAGTTCCGACGACGCCGGCGTCGCCTCGGCGACGGTGAACACCGCGCAGCAGATCGGCGCCTCGATCGGCACCGCCCTGCTCAACACGATCGCCACCACCGCCACGGCGACCTACCTGGCCACGCACCGGCCCAGCCCAGCCGTCCACGCCGAGGCGCTGGCCCACGGCTTCACCCGCGGCTTCACCGTCGCCGGCATCATCGCCGTGGTGGCCGCCCTGATCGTGGCCGCCCTGATGAACACGCCCCGCCCGCAACGCAATGCGGCTGACGCCGAGGCCGAGGCCGACTCGATGCCGGTCCACATCGGCTGAACTCGCGTCCATGTGGCGATCATGTGCAGGTCATGGGGCTCGCACCCAGAATCTGCACATGATCGTTGGTGCGGCCAGGGCGCCGGCTCGGACGACTGTGAGCCGTGAGCCGTGCGCAGCGCCGATGATGACGTGGTGGCGAGCCACCCTGGTTAGTTGACGCACGTCAGCGAGTGCTCGATGATGATCACGTAGCTGGTCTCATCGCGGTGAGATCGGAAGTGAGCCCCGGGACTTCCTGCCGGACGGCAGGGCCCGGGGCTTCGCGTACCCACTGCCTACCGTGCAGCAATTTGAACGAGCCTGGTTTCAGCTCTGCCGCGAATGGTCGACAGGTACGTCGGATCTCCCGACCGGTCCCGGAAGTGGCGCCATGCGCCGGAGTGTGTGACAGGATTTCAGCAATGCGCGCGCGTCGTTTTTCGTCCTCGTCGTGCCAATGCACTTCCGCTGACCGCCGAGCAGGAGCGCAGCCATGGGACTGCGCGCACACTCTCCACCTCATTCTCATCGCAGATCGTCGCCGCGAGAATGTATGTGCTGCTGTCGGGTAGCGACTCGTCGACGAACGCAACCTCAGGAATCTTGACTCCCTCCACGTGGCGACCTAATCGCCAGTCACTCGGGCACGTCGAGGTACCGGTGGTACGAGCCCGACTTGGGTCGCTAGGCCGAGACGGCTTGCGGGCCGAGCAGGGCCTTGAGGTCGCCCATCAGGGCGGCGGAGGGCGTGACCCGGAATCCGTCGGCCACGCGCAGGGCCTGCTCACGCTCGCCGCGGACCAGCCGCAGGTGCACCTCGGTCGTGCCGGGGTGCGCGGCCAGCACCTCACGCAACCGGTTGACCATGGGCGGCGTGCACCGCTCGGTCGGCATGCGCACCACCACCGGTCCGCGCGGCCCGTCGCTCAGGTCCGGGATCATCAGGTCGCTGGCGATGAGCTTGATCGTGTCGTCGCGGGCATCGGCCCGGCCCTTGACCACGACGATCGCGTCCTCGGCGATGTTGATGCCCACCTGCTGGTAGGTGGCCGGGAAGAACAGCACCTCGACCGAACCCTCGAGGTCCTCGAGCACCGCCTGGGCCCAGGGGGCGCCGGCCTTGGTGATGCGCCGGTTCACCGACGACAGGATGCCGGCCACCGTGACGTTCTGCCCGTCGTTGGCGTCGGCCAGCAGGTTCGCGATCGAGACGTCCGCGGCGCCGGCCAGGATGTGCTCGACCCCGAACAGCGGATGGTCGGACACGTACAGGCCGAGCATCTCGCGCTCGAAGCCCAGCAGCACGGACTTGTCCCACTCGCCCTCGGGTACCTGCACGGCGAAGATGTCGGTGGACGCCTCGGTGGTCTCCATCGAGCCGAACAGGTCGAACTGCCCGATCGCCTCGGCCCGCTTGGTGTCGACGACGGCGTCGACGGCCGGCTCGTACACGTGCATGAGCCCACGCCGGGCGTGTCGCAACGAGTCGAACGCACCGGCTTTGATCAGAGCTTCAATCGTGCGCTTGTTGCAGACCACGGCATCGACCTTGCGCAGGAAGTCGGCGAAGTCGGTGAACTCGCCCTTCTCGGCGCGGGCGGCCACGATCGAGGCGACGACGTTGGCCCCGACGTTGCGCACGGCGGACAGGCCGAAGCGGATGTCCTTGCCGGTCGGGGTGAACTCGGCCTGCGAGGAGTTGACGTCAGGCGGCAGCACGCTGATGCCCATGCGCCGGCACTCGGCCAGGTAGATCGCCGAGCGGTCCTTGTCGTCCTTGGTCGAGGTGAGCAGCGCCGCCATGTATTCGGCCGGGTAGTTGGCCTTGAGGTAGGCGGTCCAGTACGACACCAGGCCGTAGGCCGCCGAGTGCGCCTTGTTGAACGCGTAGTCGGAGAACGGCAGCAGGATGTTCCACAGGGTGGTGACGGCCGACTCGGAGTAGCCGCGCTCCTTCATCCCGTTGCTAAACGTCTCGAACTGGGCGTCCAGCTCGGCCTTCTTCTTCTTGCCCATCGCCCGGCGCAGCAGGTCCGCGGCGCCGAGCGAGTAGCCGGCCACCGTCTGCGCGATGGCCATGACCTGTTCCTGGTAGACGATCAGGCCGTAGGTGTCGTCGAGCACGCCGGCGAGCGACTCGGCCAGCTCCGGGTGGATCGGCGCCACCGGCTTGCGGCCGTTCTTGCGGTCGGCGTACTCGTTGTGCGAGTTGGCCCCCATCGGGCCGGGTCGGTACAGCGCGCCGACGGCAGAGATGTCCTCGAAGTTGTCCGGGCGCATGCTGCGCAGCAGGGCGCGCATCGGCCCGCCGTCCAGCTGGAACACGCCGAGCGTGTCGCCGCGGGCCAGTAGCTCGTAGGTCGGCTGGTCGTCGAGCGGGAGGTCCTCCAGCACGATCTGCTGGCCGCGGTTGGCCTCGATGTTGCGCAGCGCGTCGTCGAGGACCGTCAGGTTGCGCAGCCCGAGGAAGTCCATCTTGATCAGACCGAGCTTCTCGCACGTCGGATAGTCGAACTGCGTGATGATCGCGCCGTCCTGTTCCCGCTTCATGATCGGGATCAGGTCGAGCAGCGGCTCGGACGACATGATCACGCCGGCGGCGTGCACGCCCCACTGCCGCTTGAGGCCCTCCAACCCCTTGGCCGTGTCGACGACGCGCTTGACCTCGGGGTCGGACTCGTACAGCGCCCGGAACTCGCCGCCCTCGCCGTAGCGGTCGTGCGTCGAGTCGAAGATCTTGGCCAGCGGGACGTCCTTGCCCATGACCGGCGGCGGCATGACCTTGGTGATCTTGTCGCCCATCGAGAACGGGTAGCCCAGCACCCAGGCGGCGTCCTTGACGGCCTGCTTGGCCTTGATGGTGCCGTAGGTGACGATTTGCGCGACCCGCTCGTCGCCGTACTTCTCGCTGACGTAGCGGATGACCTCGCCGCGCCGACGTTCGTCGAAGTCCACGTCGAAGTCGGGCATGGACACGCGGTCGGGATTGAGGAAGCGCTCGAAGATCAGCCCGTGCTGCAACGGGTCGAGGTCGGTGATGCGCATCGCGTACGCCGCGATCGAGCCGGCGCCCGAGCCACGGCCCGGGCCGACCCGGATGCCGTTCTCCTTGGCCCAGTTGATGAAGTCGGCCACCACCAGGAAGTAGCCGGGAAAGCCCATCTGCCGGATGACGCCGACTTCGTAGTCGGCCTGCTTGCGGACCTCGTCCGGGACGCCGTCCGGGTAGCGCCGCAGCAGCCCCTGCTCGACCTCCTTGACGAACCACGACTCCTCGGTCTCGCCCTCGGGCACCGGGTAGCGCGGCATGTAGTTGCCCTCGCTGAAGGACACGTCGCAACGCTCGGCGACGAGCAGCGTGTTGTCGCAGGCCGCGCGCAGGTCGTACTTGTCGGCCCACAGCGAGCGCATCTCGGCCGGCGACTTGACGTAGAAGTCACGCGCGTCGAACTTGAAGCGGTTCGGGTCGGCCATCGTCTTGCCCGACTGCACGCACAGCAGCACCTCGTGCGTGTCGGCGTCGCCCGAGTGCGTGTAGTGCAGATCGTTGGTGGCGATCATCGGCAGGTCGAGGTCGCGGCCCAGGCGCAGCAGGTCTTCGTGAACCCGAGTCTCGATGTCCAGGCCGTGGTCCATCAACTCGAGGTAGAAGTTGCCCTTGCCGAAGATGTCGCGGAACTCGGCGGCCGAGGCCACCGCCTTGTCGTAGGCGCCGATACGCAGCCAGGTCTGGATCTCGCCGGACGGGCACCCGGTCGTGCCGAGCAGCCCGTCGGCGTACTGGGCGAGCAGTTCTCGGTCGGCGCGCGGCTTGTAGAAGAAGCCCTCGATCGACGAGCGCGACGCGAGCCTGAACAGGTTGTGCATGCCGGCTGTGTTCTCGGCGAACAGCGTCATGTGCGTGAACGCACCACCGCCGGACACGTCGTTCTCGCCGCCGCTGGCCCAGCGCACCCGGGTGCGCTCGTAGCGCGACGTGTTCGGGGTGAGGTAGGCCTCCATGCCGATGATCGGTTTGACGCCGGCCGCGGTCGCCTGCCGGTAGAAGTCGTACGCGCCGAACACGTTGCCGTGGTCGGTCATTGCGATGGCCGGCATGCCGAGCCGCTGCGTCTCGCCGAACAGCTCGCCTAACCGGGCAGCTCCGTCGAGCATCGAGTACTCGGTGTGGACGTGCAGGTGCACGAACGAGTCGGATGCCCCAGATGCCACGGTTGGTCGGCCCCTCTCGTCGTACCGCAATCCAGCCTTAGCGATTCTGCCCCGTGGCACCGACGACACGCCCGTAGCCCTTGACCGCGTGTCTCGGCGTATCCGGCTTGCGGCGGCTGAGAGGCTCGGGGCGATGGAGACGATGGTGCCGGTCGACGGCGGCGAACTGTGGACGGACGACACCGGCGGCGCCGGCCCGGCGGTGGTGCTGCTGCACCCGGGCATCGGCGACTCGACGATCTGGGACGGCGTGCTGGCCGAGCTGGCCGGACGGGTGCGCGCGATCCGCTACGACGTGCGGGCCTACGGCCGCTCGACGGCGGCGACGACGCAGTACACGACGCTGGCCGATCTGGTGGCCGTTCTCGACCACTACCGGCTGGGCGAGGTGACGCTGGTCGGCTGCAGCATGGGCGGCGCGACGTCGCTGCAGCTGGCCCTGGCCGATCCCGCTCGGGTCGCGTCGCTGCTGCTGGTCTGCCCGGGCATCCCCGGATACCCGTGGCCGTCGGATCCGGAGCTGAGCGCCCGCCTCGAGCCGCTGGCCGCCGCCGGAGACGTGGACGGGATGGCCGAGGTCGGGCTCGAGCTGTGGGCCAAGGCCGGCGTGGACGAGGCCGCCCGGCGGCAGATGCGGTCGGCGGCCGCCGCCTGGGTCAACGAGGACGAGTTCCAGCACGAGGGCGAGCCGGTGCTCGAGCGGCTCGGCGAACTCGACTCGCCGAGCGTGATCATGGTCGGCGACCTCGACCGCGAGCCGCTCATCGACAGCAACGAACAGGCCGCGGCGCGCATCCCACACGCTCGCCTGATCCGGGTGCCGGGCGCCGATCACCTGCTGCCGCTGCGCCACCCGAAGCTGGTCGCCACCGTCTTGCTCGAGCAGTTGGCCGTCACGCCTGGACGGTGACTGTCGAGCCCACCTGCATCCAGGTGTAGAGCCAGGCCATCACGTCCAGCGGGAAGTGCACGCATCCGTGCGATCCGTCCGTGCGGTACTGCGCGCCGCCGAACGGGAACTTCTGCCAGAGCGCGTCGTGGAAGCCGTAGTCGCCGTTGTAGGGCATCCAGTACTTGACCTTGTACGACTCGCCGCCGGAGGCCAACCAGCGGTCGGTCTCCTTGGCCTGGATGTGCCAGGTGCCGGTTGGCGTGCCACCGGCCGAGACCATCCCCGTGGTCACCGCCGAGTCGCGAATCTGGTGCGCGCCGGAGCAGACCCAGGCGTGCTGCTCGGCGATGCTGACGATCACGCGCTGGGCGTCGGTGCTACCCAGGCACGGGCTGGGCCCGCCGGCCGGCTTCGGCGGTGCGGTCGTCAGCGGCGGGCGGCTCTTGCGGGACACCGGCGGGACGCCCGGGCTGGTCAGCGGCGGGGCGGTGAACGTCTGCGGCTCCTCGGCCAGCGTCGGTCGAGCGCCCGGCCGGGACACCACGTAGGCGAGCAGCCCCAGGGCCACCACCACGGTCAGCGCCCCGGTCAGCCACCAGACGAACCGACCGAACCGACGACCCGATCTAACGGAATGATGACCCACGTTAAAACAACGTACTGGCAACGCGTCCCGTTGTAGGCCTCAAGCCCGGATCGTCACAGTGGCACCAACCTGCACCCAGTTGTACAGCCAGGCCATGATTGTGTGCGGAAAGTGCACACAGCCGTGCGAACCGTCGGTGCGGTACTGCGAGCTGCCGTACGGAAACTTCTGCCAGCTCGCGTCGTGAAATCCGTACACACCGTCGTAAGGCACCCAGAAATCGACGTGGAACGACTCACCGCTGAGGACGGTCAACATCCGGTCGGTCTGCTTGGCCTGAACGTGCCACGTGCCGGTCGGCGTCCCGTCGCCGGACGCGCTGGCGCCGGTCGTCACGGGCGAGTCCTTGATCTGCCGGGCCCCGGCGCAGACCCACGCGTGCTGCCGGCTGATGCTGACGATGACGCGCTGCGCGTCGGCACTGCCCGTGCAGGGACTCGGCGGCGCGGGCGTGGCCGGCGTGTGCGTGGCCGACGTGCTCGGCGCCGGCGGCGGGGCGTGTAACTGGGCGGCCGGGCTCACCGTGGTCGGCGGCGCGGCCAGGCGCGGGCGGGGCCCGTGGAATCGGGACAGAGCGATGCCGGCGGCGATCACCGCGAGCAGCACCAGCACGGTGGGCAGCCACCGGCGCAGCGGGACGACGTGGCGCCGCTTCGCGCGGTGCGATGTCATCTCACTCCCAACCTCCGGTGGCAGGCTCGCCGACGCCGGCCGATCCGGTACACGCGCCGCACCATGACGCAGTGGATTCTCCCATCACCTCGCCGTACCCGCCACGAACACCCGGGGCGAACGGCAGGATGACCGGGTGAGCATCCCCGCCCTCGTGGACTCCGTGCGCGCCGATATCGCGCACTCCCTGGTCGCCGTCGACTTCGACGGCACCCTGGCCCCGCTCGTGCCCGATCCGGCCGACTCGCGACCGGCGCCCGGCGCCATCGACGCCCTGCGCACCCTCGCCGGGCGCGGCGCCCGGGTCGCGGTCATCACCGGGCGCGACGCGCGGACCGTGCTCGGCCTCGGCGGCCTGGAAGCGATCCCAGGGGTGATCGTCGAGGGCCTCTACGGCGCCGAGCAGTGGCAGGACGGCCGGCTCACGACGCTGCCCGAGCCGGACGTGCTGCACCGGCTGCGCGAGCTGTTGCCGCCACTGGTGGCCACCGGTGACCCGCGGCTGTGGGTCGAGGACAAGCGCCTGTCGCTGGTCGTGCACGGCCGGCAGGCCCCCGATCCGGACGCGGCTCTCGACCCGCTGCGCGAGCCGGTGGCCCACCTGGGCGAACAGCTCGGCCTGGACGTGCACCGGGGCCGCGGCGTGCTCGAGCTGCGCCTGCCCGGCTACGACAAGGGCACCGCGCTGCGCCGCCTGGTCGACGAGGTCCGCCCGGCCGGCGTGCTGTTCGTCGGCGACGACGTGGGCGATCTGCCCGCGTTCGAGGCGGTGGCACAACTGCGCCGCGACGGCACGCCGGCGTGGAGCGTCGCGGCGGCGTCGGCCGACGTGCCCGAGGTGGCCCAGGCGGCCGACGTGCGCGTCGACGGCCCGGCCGGCGTGGTCGCGCTGCTGACCGAGCTCAGCCGTTGACGGCGCTCACGCCTTGGCCAGCGCGTCGAGCTGGGCCTGGAACCACGGCACCGGCGGCAGAGCAACCGCCTTCTCGCGCAGCCGCTCGGCGCGGGCCCGCCGCTCGTCGACCGGCATGGTCAGCGCTGCGTGCAGCGTCGCCGCGGTCTGCGACACGTCGAACGGGTTGACGAGCAGGGCGTCGTCGCCGAGCGTCTCGGCCGCGCCGGCCTCGCGGGTCAGCACCACCGCCGGGTCCCGCTCGGACAGCACGATGCCCTCGAGCACCACCAGGTTCATGCCGTCGCGCACCGAGTTCACGAACACGACGTCGGACCGGCGCAGCGCAGCCAGCGACCCCGGGTAGTCGTCGGCGATCTCGAGGATCAGCGGGGTCCAGTCGTCGGTGCTGAACTCGTCGTCGATGTCACGGGCCATCCGCTCGACCGCCGCGGTGTACTCGCGGTACTCGGGTAGGTCCTCGCGTGACGGGTAGTTGTAGACGACGTGCACCACCAGGTCGTGCCACTCGGGATGGGTGCGCAGCAGTTCGCGGTAGGCCAGCAGTCCGCGCAGCACATTCTTCGACAGCTCGGTGCGGTCGACGCGGCCGATGACCGTGCGCTCGCCGACGGTGTCGCGCAGCTCGCGCAGGGCCCGGTTGACGTCGCGCTCGTGGCCCCGGTCGCGCAGCTCGTCGGGGTCGGTGGACAGCGGGAATACCTCGAGGCCCGCTGGGCGCCGTCCGAGCAGTTCCTCGCAGCAGTCGGAGAAGTGCTGGGCCCACCGGCGGGTGTGGAAGCCCACGACGTGCGCGGCCAGCAGCCCTTCGAGCAGGTCGCGCACCACGTCGTCGGGCAGCATGCGGAAGTACTCGGGCGGCACCCACGGGGTGTGCGTGAAGTGGCCGATGCGCACGTCGGGGCGCAACTCGCTGAGCATCTGCGGAGCCAACAGCAGGTGGTAGTCCTGCACCATCACGGTGGCGCCCGGGGCGGCCTCGGCCGCGATCGCCTCGGCGAACGCCCGGTTGTAGCGCACGTAGCCGGCCCACTGCCGCCGCCAGGCCAGATCGAACACCGGACTGCGGGCCGGCTCGTACAGCATGTGCAGGGCGAACCAGAGCGTCGAGTTGGCGATGCCGTTGTAGGCCTGCCGGAACGTCAACGCGTCGATGGGCAGCATCCGCACGTCGAAGTCGCCGGCCAGCGCGTCGGCGACGGCCGGCACCTCGGACAGCCGGCCGGACGTGCAGCGGCGGGCCATGGACCGTTCGCGGTCGTTCAGCGCGGCGCAGATCCACACCGCATCGGGGGCGGCGGACAGCGCGGCCTGCATGCCACTGACCAGTCCCCCGCCGCCCCGGCGGACCTCGTCGTCGCCGTCGTCCACGGCAATGATCGAGAGCGGTCCACGGTTCGACGCGACGATCAGCGGAGCATGACCCATCTCTTCTTCCTACCGCACGTTCCTACCGCACGCGGATCGTGGTGTGGGCATTTATCGGGCGTGCGGCAAGTGTCACAGTGACCGTTCGGGTCGATTCGTCGTAGGTCCACGTGCTCGTCGCCCGGCCGTCAATGTCCACCTCGGACGGTCGCTCGACGCCGAGGAATCGGGCCGTCCACTGGCGACTCGCCACCTGGCCGGCGAACCGCCCACGGGCCGGCAGGATCGTCAGTGTCGACCCGGCGTGGCGGACCGAAGTGGTCGACGACGCCCCGTGCCCGTCACCGGCGTCCTCGTACAGGTCGTAGCTACCGGACGCCCCGGCGGCCACCTCGAGGGTCAGCTTGTCCATCGGGTTCTGCGCGTCGTTGGTCACGTTGTCGCTGCGCTCGGCGACGATGCCGCCGCCCTTGAGGAACACCGGCATGGTGTCCCATCCGGTCGTGACGGCGTGCACCGATGGCCCGGTGAAGGTCTGCCCGGTGAAGTAGTCGGTCCACGAGCCGGGCGGGAACCACACCTGGGTGGACGACGTGGTGCCGGGCGTGGTCGCCGGGGCCACCAGCATGTTCGGCCCGTACAGGTACTCGGAGTCGGCGTACTCGTACGCGCCGGGCTGGTCCGGATAGGCAAGGTAGGGCGTGCGGACGATCGGCACGCCCGTGGCCTGGGCCTGCTGGGCGGCCGTGTACGTGTAGGGCACCAGAGCCTCGCGTAGCCGCAGGAACTTCTCGGCAGCGGTACGTGCAGCATCGCTGTATTCCCAGGGCAGCCGCGGCGCGTGGTTGGAGTGCAGCCGGTCGATCGGTTGAAACGCGCCGAGCTGCACCCACCGCACGTACAGGTCGTCCGGCGGGGAACCGTTGAAGCCGCCGATATCGTGCGACGTGTAGGGCAATCCGGTCGAGGCGCCCTCGCCACCGGTGTAGCCCACCTCGTACTGCAGCGCCTCCCACGTGGACGACGTGTCGCCGGTGAAGTGGACGGTGTAGCGGTGATCGGCCCACGGCCCGGTGGGCAACCCGACCGAGCCGGCGTAGCCGCCCGACTGCAGCGAGCTGAACGCCCGGGAGAACGCGAACCCGCGCTTGCCGTCCTTGGACGTGTCGCGCGCGTAGTTGTCGTTGATCCAGGCGTCGGGCGTCACGCCGGGCAGTGACGAGTGGGATCCTTCGCAGCACCAGTCCAGCCACCAGAAGTCGACGCCCTGCTGCTCGGCCGTCTGGTGCAGATCGAAGTACGCCTGCAGCTGCTTCGGATCGCCCCAGTCGAAGACGTAGCACGGGCCGTTGTGGCCCTGGTCGGAGAAGCAGCTGTTACTCGTTTGCAGCGTTCCCCCGGCGGTCGCCTGCGCCTGCGTGAACTGCGTGTCGGCCTCCTGGATACTCGGGTGGATGTTGAACGTGGTGTGCAACCCCTGCTGGTGGGCCCAGCTCAGGTAGGCCTGCGGGTCGGGGAAGTACGTCGGGTTGAACTCCCAGCCGTTCCACGGGTCGGGCGCCTTCCAGTCGGTGTCGGTGACCAGCACGTCGAGCGGCACGCCCTCGCTGCGGAACTTCGGCAGCAGCGTGTTCTCGTAGTCGCTGGCGCTGTAGGCGTTGTAGCGCGAGTACCAGACCCCGAACGCCCACCGTGGCAGGTCGGCCGCCGGGCCGGTGAGATCGCGCAGATCCTTCAGCGCCTGCTGGTAGTTCAGGCCATACCCGAACAGGTACCCGTCCTGGTAGCCGCCGGTGTGCGCCGGGCGCTGGGTGACGGCATTGGTCGCCGGGTCGAACAGCGCGCTGCTCGTGTCGTCCAGCAGCGACCACCCGTCGCGGTAGAGCAGGCCGGGCGTGATCGGGGCGTCGCCGGCCACGCCGTCCAGGCTGCGGCGATAGCCACCGAGCGGCAGGTGCGACAGCGGGAAGCGGGCGTTGGTCGGCGTGACGGCGATGCTGTCGACGTTCACGTTGCACGAGTCGCCGGCCGCGCAGGTGAACGAGACTGCGTTGTTGCCGCCGTTCAGGTGCACGGTGGTGGCCGTGGTCGTCCACGAGTCCCACGACGGGGTCGGCGGCAGGCTGACCTGGTTGCCGGCCACGGTCATCGTCCGGGTGGTGGTCTGCCCGTCGCCGCCCCTGCTGTTGGCGTAGCGCACCTGCACGTCGTAGTTGCCCGCGGCGGGGACGCCGGTGAGCGCGAACGTATCGGTGGCGCCGGCCTGTTGCAGCCCGGCGACGAATCCGGATCCGCCGTAGCCGGTGTGGTCGCTGGCAGTAGTGGCGCCGCCGGTCAGCGTGCCCGTCTCGGCCTCGCACACCGTGCCGAACGGGCAGCTCACCGGGGTCGGCCCGGGGTAGGCGGCGCCGGCCGGAGTTACAGCCAGGCTGTCGAAGTTGACGTTGCCCGTGTCGTTCGGGCCGAAGACGATCGTGACGTCGTGCACGCCGGCGGTCAGCTGCAGCGGCACCGAGGCGAGAGCCCAGGTGTCCCAGCTACCGGTGACGGGCAGCGTGAGCGTGCCGGCCGGCTGGCCGTCGACCTGCACGCTCATCGTGCGGGTGGTGCGCTGGCCGTCGCCTCCGAGGTCGTTCGCGTAGCGCACCTGCAGGGTTGACGCCCCGGCCGCTGCCCCAGTCACGCGGTAGCCCAGCTGGGCGCCCTTGGTCTGGATGCCGTCGACGAAGCCGGTACCGGTGTAGCCGTTGTGGTTGGTGTTGACGCTCGCGCCGCCGGACAGGGCCGCGTTCTCGGCCTGGCACAGCGTGCCGAATGTACAGCTGGCCTGAGTAGGCCAGGTCGGGTGCGCCTGGACGGCCGTGCCGCCGTCGTTCAGGTCGAACTCGACGTTGTCGGCCGTGAACGGCCCCGAGCCGCGCTTGTACCTCAGCGTGACCTGGTCGGTGCGGATGATCCGCCACCCGTTCTCCACAGCGGTGCTGTATTTCGGAACGGTGAACGTGTCGCGGCCGATGGCGTTGAACGTGCCGGCGTCCTCGAAGTGCTCGTCGCCGGCGTACTCGAGGCGGATCAGTGTCGGCGACAGCACCTCGAACCGGGCCGACCCGTCGACCACCGTCCGCGCGGGCGGTCGGGCCGCGGCGGGAACGACGACAACGGCCGACGCGGCCAGGACGGCGACGGCGATTCCGGTCTTGATCACGGCGCTCATCCGATCGCCGCCGCGAACGCGTGGAACCGGCTCTCCGACGGCAGCGTCACCGCGGCAACCGTCTTGCCCGGGTCGAGCGACACCGTGGTGACGTAAAGGCTCACCGGCTGGACGGGCAGCCCACCGGGTGGTCGGTTCCAGTACGGCACGGTGGCGGCGAGCGTGCAGCCCGGCACGGCCGCGTTGTTGTACCAGTCGGCGAGCGTGACGGGGCCCGAAGCGGTGCTGCCGTCGGTGTAGGTGACGGTGACCGAGCCGGAGTCGCTGCCGTTGTTGGCGGCGCCGAGCAGGCCGAGCGTCGAGCCCTGCCCGGACAGGGTGATCGTCTGGCCGGTGGCGGTGACCATGTCCGGAGTGCCCGGCGCCGAGTCGGGCCAGTGGAACGTCAACCCGCCGTAGCTCGCCGTGGCGCCCGGACTCAGCCCGATGCTGCTCAGCGCCTGGGCCGAATAGCTGTAGCCGGAGCCGTCGAAGTTGGCGCCGGCCGGGTTGGCGTCGTCGCTGATACCGGTGCCGTTGTACGCAGCCGTGAACGACGCGTAGGGCACGTTGACCGTGGTGGTGGCATCGGCCGACGAGCGTGCCCCGCCGGACCACGTCGCGGTGGCCGACAGGGTCTGCGCGCCCGCTGCGGCGTCAGCCGGCACGGTGACGGTCCAGGCCAGCTGGGCCGTGCTGTGCGGCCGGACGACGTTCACCCGCTGCGCTCCGGCCGGCGTGACCGTCCACCCGGACGGTGCGTGCAGCGTGACCTGTCCCTGGTTGATCGGCAGGTCGCCGGTGTTGCGAACCGTTCCGGTCACCTGCACCGTCGTACCCGCCGCGGCCAGGGCCGGCGCCGTAATGTCGACCGACTGGGCGCCCAGCGTCAGCGGCACGAGCAGCGGCGCCTGGGCCCGCAGGTCGCGCGACGACGAGCCGACGTACACCTGATAGGTGCCGTCCACTGTGGACGGTTGGTGCGTGACCGCGTCCCAGATGGCCAGGTCCGACTGGCGCAGGGTGAACCGCACCGTCGTGCTCGCCCCCGCGCCCAGCGTCACCTTGCGGAAGTCCTTCAGCACGCGCGGCGGTTCGCCGGCCGACGACGGGGCGCCGACGTAGAGCTGCACCACCTCGGAGCCGGCGCGGCTTCCGGTGTTGCGCACCTGGACGCTGACCTGCGCCGTACCGTCCGGCGTCACCACCGGTGTGACGCGCAGGTTCGAGTAGGCGAACTGCGTGTAGCTCAGCCCGAACCCGAACGGGAACAGCGGAGCCGTTCCGGTCGCGTCGTACCACCGATAACCGACGTTCAGCTTCTCGCTGTAGACGTAGTGGCCGTCCTGGGCCGGGTACTGCGGCGGGCCGGCGATCGGGGTCTGGTCGGCCGCCGCCGGGAACGTGACCGGCAGGCGCCCGCCGGGCGACGCGTCGCCGAACAGCAGGTCGCCCAGGGCGTTGCCGTCCTCCTCGCCCGGGTACCACATCTCGAGCACCGCCCGGGCGTCGCCGATCCAGGGCATCAGCACCGGACCGCCGGTGTTCAGCACCACCACCGTGTTGGGGTTCGCCTTCACCACGGCGTCGACCAACGCGTCCTGCGTGCCGGGCAACGCCAGCGACGCGCGGTCCGAGCCCTCCGACGAGATCTCGCCGACCACGACCACTGCAGCGTCGGCCGCCTTGGCCGCGGCCACCGCGGCGGTGATGCCCGGGTCCTGCTCGCCCGGCGCCGACCAGCCGAGCGACGCCAGCGCGTCGCCGCCGTTCTCGTAGTACTCGACCTTGATCTGATGCGCCGCACCGCCCACCAGATGCAGCACCGCCGTCTCGGTGTTCGCCGCCTGGTCGCGCCAGTTGTCGATCACCAGCTGGCCGTCGACGTAGAGCCGGCTGCCGTCGTCACTGGTCAGCCCGAGCGTGTAGTCGCCGGTGGTCGGGGCGGTCAGCGTGCCGGTCCAGCGGGCCGAGAAATGGTCTGCCGGCAGGCCGGCCGCGGGCGCCCCCTGCCCCCAGTCGAAGTCGATCTGCGCGTCGTCGCGGGTCAGCGCCGGGGTACCGGACAGGTCCTGGTTGGCGAAGTACTCACCGGACAGGTCGGTGAACGCCGAGGCCGGGATCGCCGGCGGCGCCCCACCTCCGGACGACCCCTGCGTGTACGTGACGTCGAGCCCGCGTGCGGACAAGCCCTGCACGGGCGTCACCGCGTGGTAGGGCGTGACCTGCGAGCTGCCGCCGCCGGCCGGCACCGAGTTGCCGTAGGGGCCGATCACCGCGACCGAGTGGGCCTGACTGCCGTCGAGCGGCAGCACGCCGTCGTTCTTGAGCAGCACGCTGCCGTCGGCCGCGGCCGTTCGGGCGACCGCGGCGTGGGCGTCGACGTCGGGCGGGCCGGTCGGGCGGTCATTGTCGAACAGGCCGGCGCGGAACATCATCCGCAGCACCCGCCGGGCGTGGTCGTCGAGCACGGACTTGGCCAGCCGGCCCGAGTGCACGGCGGCCGGCAGCTGGGCGTAGAACGTCGAGCCGCCGAACTCCTGGTCGAGCCCGGCCTCGGCGCTGGCCACCGTGCTGTGCGTGGCCGGGTAGTCCGAGCCGACGACGCCGTCGAAGCCCCAGTCGCCCTTGAGGGTGTCATGCAGCAACGGGTAGTTCTCGCAGGCGTAGGTGCCGTTGACCTTGTTGTAGGCGCACATCAGCGACCAGGCCCGGCCGTTCTTGACCGTGTCCTCGAACGCCGGCAGGTAGATCTCGTGCAGGGTGCGCTCGTCCACGTCCGACGAGCTGGTGGTGCGCTCGTTCTCCTGGTTGTTGGCCGCGAAGTGCTTGACCTGCGCGGCCACCTGCTGCGACTGGATGCCCTTCACCTCGGCCGTGCCGATCGCGCCGGCCAGCGCCGGGTCCTCGCCCAGCGTCTCGAAGTTCCGGCCGCCCTCGGGTACGCGGACGATGTTGATCATCGGGCCGTACAGGGCCTCGTACCCGCGCCGGGCCGCCTCGTCGCCCATGACGGCGCCGTACCGCTGGGCCAGGTCGGGGTCGAAGCTGGACGCCAGCGAGACGGGTGCCGGCAGCGCGGTGGCCGGTGTGCCGTCGCGCACCCCGGCCGGTCCGTCGGACAGCAGCTGGGCCGGGATGCCCAGCCGCGGGACGCCGTTCACGTAACCGACCGCGTGCACGCCGGCCGGAGCCGACACGCCTTCGAGCAGCGTCGCTTCCTCCTCGATCGTCATCTGCCCGAGCAGCTCGTCGACGCGCTGCTCGATCGGCTGGCCGGCGTTCAGCCACGGGCGAGCGTCGGCCGAGGCGCCGGGCGGTCCCACGGTGGCCGCCGCGAACGAGGCGATGGCGGTGATCAGGACGGTGAACAGGACGAGATGGGCAGCACGCCGCATACCAGCGCCTCCTAGACCGGCCCGAGAAAGTTGTGACACACAACATAAGCGTGAGTGACCGGTTAAGGAAGAGTTCGATACGGATCGCGCAGGATCAGGCAGATAGTTCCGCGGCCGACCGGGTGTCCTCGCGGTCCGCGCGGGTGGGCGGCCGCTGCAGCATCAGCGCCAGGAAGGCCAGGCCGGCCACCGCGTAGCTGACGCACAACCAGGTCTGCCACCAGTGATGGTGGAATTCGGCGATGTACGTGTACGGCGGTTGGGTCGACGGCGTCCACCACTCGGGGGCGAGCAGCGGCACAAGAGCCAGGATCGCCGCGGCCCGATGGCGCCCGCGCGCGATCAGCACGAGCAGTGCCGGCACGAACCACACCCAGTGATGGCTCCACGAGATCGGCGAGGTCAACAACCCGCCGAAGGCCACGCAGGTCAGCGCCGCCACATCATCACCCATGCGCAACTGCCGGGCCGCCGCGTAGATGGCCAGGCCCAGCGCGGCCAGGGCGATCGGCGCGTAGACCACGGTGGCCGGGTGCAGGTCGCGGGTGAAACGCACCAACTGCCCGTACAGCGACTGGTTGGAGATGTAGGACTGCTGGCCGACGTGGTTGGGGTCCCAGAACAGCTTCGTCCAGAAGTGCGTGGCGTCGTGCGGGCTGGCGATCGCGCTGAGGCCCACCGTGGCGGCGAAGCCGACCACCGCCCGGGCCACGGACGCCCAGTCACGTTTGAGCACGAAGTAGATGACGTACACGCCCGGGATGATCTTGATACCGGCGGCCACCCCGGTCAGCATGCCCCGCCACCGGGCCGGGACGAGGAAGCAGTCGGCGACGACCAGCGCGGCCAGCAGCAGGTTGACCTGTCCGAGCCAGAACGTGCGCTGCACCGGCTCGAGGGCGAAGCCCAGCCCGGCCAGCGGCAACAGCACCGGCCAGGCGATGCCCAGCCGCCGCCCACAGGTCAACGTCACGAGCAGGTAGCAGCCCAGCGACAGCAGCGACTGGCCGATGCCGGCCAGCACCGGCCCGACCAGGTAGGCCGGCACGAACAGGGCGGCCGCGAACGGGGGATAGGTGAAGGGCAGGTCCGGATGCGGGAAGTGCGGCGCCGAGTCGTACAGCGACCGCCCGTGGATCAGCTCACCCGCCCCGCGCCGGTACACGCTCAGGTCGAGCAGCGGCCAGTGCCACACGTCGCCCAGCCAGCGCACCGAGGCGAAGGCGAACGCCGCGACGACGCACAGCGCCGTCGTCCGCAGCACGCGTCGGTCGACGTTCATCCGCGAGAGGGTGGCGTGGACCGACGGCATGGCTCAGCTCTCGCCGCGCAGCACGTCCAGCGCGTGCTGCAGGTCGGCCGGGTACGGCGACACGAAGCTCACCCACTCGCCCGTGGCCGGATGGCCGAAGCCCAGCTCGCGGGCGTGCAGCCACTGCCGGGTCAGGCCCAGCCGCTTGGCCAGCACCGGATCGGCGCCGTATGTCAGGTCGCCGACACACGGGTGCCGGATCGCCGCCATGTGCACCCGGATCTGGTGGGTGCGCCCCGTCTCGAGGTGCACGTCGAGCAGGCTGGCCGCGCGGAACGCCTCGACCGTCTCGTAGTGCGTCACGCTCGGCCGGCCGCCGGCCACCACGGCGAACTTGTAGTCGGCGGACGGGTGGCGGTCGATCGGCCCGTCGATGGTGCCCTTGCTCGGGTCGGGATGTCCCTGCACGAGCGCGGAGTAGCGCTTGGCGACGGTCCGCTCCTTGAACGCCCGCTTGAGCACCGAGTAGGCGTGCTCGCTCTTGGCCACCACCATGACGCCCGTGGTGCCGGCGTCCAGGCGGTGTACGACGCCCTGCCGCTCGGCCGCGCCCGAGGTGGCGATGCGGTAGCCGCTGGCCGCGAGGCCGGCCAGGACCGTCGGGCCGGTCCAGCCCGGGCTCGGGTGCACGGCCACGCCGATCGGCTTGTCCACCACGACGATGTCGTCGTCGTCGTAGAGCACGCCCAGCCCGTCCACCGGCTGCGGTTCGGGCGGTGCCGTCTCTGGCTCGGGAAGTGTCACCTCGAGCACGGATCCGCCGTGCACCTTGGCCGAGCGGCTGGGCGCGGTGCCGTCGACCAGCACATCGCCGTCGTCGATGAGCCGGGCCGCCGCCGTCCGGGAAAGCCCGAACAGCCGGGCCAGCGCGGCGTCGAGGCGCAGCCCGTCCAACCCGTCCGGAACCGGCAGCAGCCGCGAGGCAGTCATCGACCCCGCGGGCCGCGTCGCCCGTCGAGATCGATGCCGCGCAGCGCCAGGATCGCGGCCAGGACCGCGCCGCAGGTGATCGCCGAATCGGCCAGATTGAAGATGGCGAACCGCGCCCCGTCGTCGGAGAACGGGCTGATCCAGTCGACGACGTGGCCGCGGCCGACGCCCGGCGCCCGGAACAGCCGGTCGACGATGTTGCCCAGCGCCCCGCCGAGGATCAGGCCGAGTGCCACCGCCCAGCCGATCGAACGCAGCCGGCGCGCGGTGCGCAGGATGACCCCGACCACGGCCAGCGCGATGACGGTGAGGAAGACGGTCGCGCCGGTGCCGGTGCTGAACGCAGCCCCGGAGTTGCGCGTCTCCACCAGGTAGATCGCCCCGCCGAGCAGGCGGACCGGCGGGTGGTCGCCCAGGTTGGCGGCGACGATGACCTTGCTGACGATGTCGATGATCAGCGCCGCGGCCGCCACCAGCCCGAACAGCAGCAAGCGGCGGGGCTTGGCGGGCGCGCGGGACTCGTCAGCCACGGCGGCCGCATCGGCGTCGGCATCGGTCACCTGTCCATTGTGGCCGATCAGGTCGCCTCCGGTGACTCCCGCTCGTCGCGAGCGACGGTCAGGTAGGCGAGATGCAAGGCGGATGAGGAGCCCATACCGCTCTCGTACCGGGGACGACGACCCCTCAGCAGATCGCGGGCCGGAGGCTCGCGCAGCGGAGCACGGAGTCACCGGGCACGGCCTAACGCCGCTCCTCACGCTGCTTGCACGACACGTCCAGAGTCGCCATGGGGAACGCCTTGAGCCGAGCCTTGGGAATCGGGTTGCCGCAGCTTTCGCAGTAGCCGTACGTGCCCGCGTCGATGCGGTCGACCGCCCGCTGGATCTGGGTCACCAGGTCCAGGCGGTTCGCCGCGATCGACAGCTCCTGCTCGCGCTCGAACGTCTTGCTGCCGGCGTCGGCCTGGTCGTCGCCCGCCCCGTCGCTGTTCGCACGCTGGAGGTCGTTCAGGTCGCGCATCGAGCGGTCGTACTCGGATTGAAGCTCGGTCAGCTCGGCCACCAGAGACGAGCGAACCTCGGCCAGCTCGGCCGGGGTCCAGTCCGAGCCACGGGGCACCGCGATCTGGGTCGGTGCCTTGGCCGGGGCGGCCTTCGTGGGGCCCGGCGGCGCCTTGACGGGGGCCGGCTGGACCGCCGCGGTCTGAGCCGGCGCCTTGGCCCGGGCCGTCGTCGCCGCCTTCGCCGGTGCCTTCTTGGCCGGAGCCCTCGTCGCTGCCTTCGTTGCCGCCCTCGTCGCTGCCTTCGCGGGAGCCGCCTTGGCCGTCACCTTCTTGGCCGTCACCGTCTTGGCCGGAGCCTTGGCCGTCACCTTCGTGGCCTTCGCCGCAACCTTCTTGGCGGGCGCCGTCTTCACTGGGGCCTTCTTGGCTACGGCCTTCGCCGGAGCCGACTTGGCGGCCGCCCTCTTGGCCGGAGCCTTGGCCGCCACTTTCTTCACGGCGGCCTTCTTCGCCACGACCTTCTCGGCCGGTGCCTTCTTGGCCGGTGCCTTGGTCGCCGGTGCCTTGGTCGCCGCGCGCTTGGCCGGCGCACGGCGAGCCGCCGTCTTCGTCGCCTTGGCGGCGGGCGCTTTCTTCGCCGGCGCCTTCTTGGCTGCCGCTGTCTTGGCCGGCGCCTTGGTGGCCTTCTTAGCCACCGCCTTGGTGGCCGTCTTGGCCGGCGCTTTCTTGGCCGCCTTGGTCGCCGGCCCGGCGCTCCCCCGCGCCGACGGCTTGCCGGCCGCCGTCTTGACCGCAGCCGTACGAGTGGCCGATGTTCCCCGCCCGGCCGCGCCCGAGCGACGCAGCGAACGGCCGGTTCGTGCAAGTCCGGCGGGCATGGCAACCCCTCTCCTCGCCACTGTTGCAGACCCGGCTGAACCAAGCCCGCAAAGGCGGCCAAGGATACGAGGCGTAACGGTTTGACGCCACTGACCACGCCGGTTCAGGCCCCCAGCAAGGCCGCGAGACGACTCTGCAATACCCCGGGATCACCGACAACAAACAGGATCTTGTCGCGGGACCGCGGGCCGGTGACAAGGCTCACGGCCGAGCGGCGGACCCCGAACGCGGCCGCGACCGCCTCGACCACGGCGCGGTTGGCCTGCCCGTCGACCGGCCGTGCCGGCACGGCTACTACCAGTGCGTGCGCCCCGTAGCGGCCGCCGACGGCCGCCCGACCGGCGCCGGGACGCACCCGGACCGCGAGCCGCAGTCCCGGCGAGGTGGAATCCACGGGCGCACCTCCTTGCCGCCCGGCTATCATGGCGCCGCGACGACGAGGACGAGTAGCCGCGGGGTCCAGCCGTGAGCGACCTGGGGACAGTGTGAGCCCGGGCGGTCTGGCCGCGAGCGAAATCACCTCCGAGCACCGGAAGAACGGGCCCGCCGGCCCTAGTAGAACCGGGCCCCGAACGAAGCGGGCGCCGCAAGGCGCCAACGAGGGTGGTACCGCGGCCACGCCGGGCCGAATCCGGCGGGTCGTCCCTCGACCCAGAGGAGTTGAGGGAGTCGAGGAGTACCCCCGCAGTGACCGCCTACGAGCCCCTTCCGGCCCACGTCGACCTCGCCGCGATGGATCGCGAGGTCATCGACACGTGGCAGGCCCAGAAGGTCTTCACCCGCAGCCTGGAAAAGACGGCGGCAGACGGGCCCATGTGGACGTTCTACGAGGGGCCGCCCACCGCCAACGGCATGCCCGGCACGCACCACATCGAGGCGCGCGTGTTCAAGGACGTGTTCCCGCGGTTCAAGACCATGAAGGGTTACCACGTCCCTCGGATGGCCGGCTGGGACTGCCACGGCCTGCCCGTCGAACTGGCCGTGGAGAAGGAGCTCGGCTTCACCGGCAAGCCCGACATCGAGGCGTACGGCATCGCCGAGTTCAACGCCCAGTGCCGCGAGTCGGTGCAACGGCACGTCGACGCGTTCGAAGAGCTGACCGTCCGCATGGGCTACTGGGTCGACTTCGACAACGCCTACTGGACGATGAACGCCGACTACGTCGAGTCGGTGTGGTGGGCGCTCAAGGAGATCTTCGACAAGGGGCTGCTCGTCGAGGACTTCCGGGTCGCGCCGTACTGCACCCGCTGCGGCACCGGCCTGTCCGACCACGAGCTGGCCCAGGGCTACGACACCGTGGTCGACCCGTCGGTGTACGTGCGGCTGCCACTGACGTCGGGGCCCTACGCCGGCCGCGCGTCGATGCTGGTCTGGACGACCACGCCGTGGACGTTGCCCAGCAACGCCCTGGTCGCGGTGAAGGCCGACGTCGAGTACGTGACCGCCACCGACGGCACCGAGACGGTCGTCGTCGCCCGCGACCTGGTCGGCGCGGTATTGGGTGAGGGCTGGACGGTCGGCGACAGCTTCTCCGGCGCCGACATGCTCGGCTGGACCTATCAGCGCCCGTTCGACGTCGTGCCGTGGCCGGGTAAGGGCCACTTCGTCGTCAACGAGGACTACGTGACGACCGGCGACGGCACCGGGCTGGTCCACCAGGCCACGGTGTTCGGCACGGACGACTTCAACTCGGTACGCCGCAACGGCGTCGAGCTGGTCAACCCGATCGACACCCGGGGCCGCTTCGAGGCCGACATCCCCCTGGTCGGCGGCATGTTCTTCAAGGACGCCGACGACGTGATCATCGCCGACCTGAAGTCCCGCGGGCTGCTGTTCCGGCATGTGCCCTACGAGCACTCCTACCCGCACTGCTGGCGCTGCCACACGCCGCTCATGTATTACGCGCTGCCGTCCTGGTACATCCGCACGACCGAGATCAAGGACGCGCTGCTGCGCGAGAACGAGGCCACAACCTGGTTCCCGGAGACGATCAAGCACGGCCGCTACGGCGACTGGCTGGAGAACAACATCGACTGGGCGCTGTCGCGCGACCGCTACTGGGGCACACCGCTGCCGATCTGGCGCAACGACTCCGACCCGACCCGGTTGGTCTGCGTCGGGTCGCTGAGCGAGCTGCGCGAGCTGTCCGGCGTCGACCTCGCCGACCCGCACCGGCCCTTCGTCGACGACGTGACGTTCACCCTCCCGGGTGAGCAGGGCACCTACCGGCGCGTCCCGCAGGTGATCGACGCCTGGTTCGACTCGGGGTCGATGCCCTTCGCCCGGTTCGGCGCGCCGCAGCGCAACCAGGCGATGTTCGAGTCGGCGTACCCGGCCGACTTCATCTGCGAGGCGATCGACCAGACCCGCGGCTGGTTCTACACGCTGATGGCGATCGGCACGCTCGTGTTCGACCGCAGCTCGTACCGCAATGTGGTCTGCCTCGGGCACCTGCTGGCCGAGGACGGCCGCAAGATGAGCAAGCACCTGGGCAACATCCTCGAGCCGATCCCGCTCATGGACCGGCACGGGGCCGACGCGGTGCGCTGGTTCATGGTCGCCTCGGGCTCGCCGTGGTCGGCGCGACGCATCGGGCACAAGGTGCTCGAGGAGATCGCGTCCAAGGTGCTGCGCACGTACTGGTCGGTGGCCTCGTTCCAGACGCTGTACGCGCGGGCCAACGGGTGGACGCCCGGCTCGGCGGCCGGCACGCCGACGCTGCTGGACCGGTGGGCCCGGTCCGAGGCGCACCGGCTCGCGCTGGAGGTCGACGCCGCGCTCGAGGCATACGACACGCAGCGGGCCGGGCGGCTCATCGCGGCCTACATCGACGATCTGTCGAACTGGTACGTGCGCCGTTCACGCCGCCGGTTCTGGGACGGCGACCCGGCCGCGTTGGCGACTCTGCACGAGTGCCTGTACGTGCTCACCCTGCTCATGGCGCCGATGACGCCGTTCGTCACCGAGAAGGTGTGGTCGTCGCTGTTCGCCGGTCAGGACGGGCTGCCCGACTCCGTCCACCTGGCCGCCTGGCCGGCGACCGACTCCGCCTCCGGCGTGCTCGACCCGACGCTGGGCGAGCAGATGGCCCTGGTCCGCCGGCTGGTCGAACTGGGCCGCTCGGCCCGGGCCGACTCGAAGGTCAAGACGCGCCAGCCGCTGGCCCGGGCGTTGATCTCCGCGCCGGGCTGGGCCGAACTGCCCGAGTCGCTGCGCCGCGAGGTGGCCGACGAGCTCAACGTTGCCGAGCTGTCGAGCCTGGCGGGTACCGGCGAGCTGGTGCAGCTGACCGTCAAGCCGAACTTCCGGGTGCTGGGCAAGCGGTTCGGCAAGCGGACGCAGACGGTGGCCTCGGCGATCACTGCCGGCGATGCGAGCGCGTTCGTCGAGGCACTCCGGTCCGGGCAGGCGTCGGTGTCGGTCGACGGCGAGGACGTCGCGATCGGGGCGGACGAGGTTGCCGTGACCGAGACGCCCCGCTCGGGCTGGGCGGTGGCCAGCGCCGGGGCTGAGACGGTCGCTCTCGACCTGGAGCTGACCCATGAACTTCGGCTGGCCGGCCTGGCCCGCGACGTCGTACGGACCATCCAGGACGCGCGCAAGAACGCCGGCTTCGAGGTCACCGACCGCGTCGAGCTGTTCTGGCGGGTCGGCGGTTCACCGGGACCGGCCGAGGCGCTGCGCACCCACGCCGCCCAGGTGGCCGACGAGGTGCTGGCGGTAGCTGTGTACGAAGGGGCACCCGAGGACGAGACGGGGATGTACAGCCTGGTCGACGACGACCTCGGGCTGCACGTCTGGCTGCGCCGGGTCGGCTGATATCAGCTTTGCCCTTCGAGGGCCCGCCTCGAGGGCCCACCTCGAGGGCTCGCTGAGCGCCAGGCTCAAGCTGCCGTCGGAGGCCAGGACCGGTCAGGTGTGCGCGTCGACCCGTTCGGGCAGACACAGCGAGCACCGGATGAACCCGTCCTCGGCCGCCTGGCTGAGCGGGATCGGCTCGGCGTCCTGCTCGTCGATGATCTGGCAGCGCTCGCGGTGGTACCGCGGCCGGCCGTCGACGACCCAGACGTCCGGGTCGCGGCGCGGCGGCCCTACCTCAGCGGCGGCGGTCGCTGCGTCGACGGCGTGCTTGCCGGCCGGAGGGCCGGCCGTCGACTGGGACTGTGGAGACACCCCGCTTCGGCCCGGGCGGGCGAGCGCGAAGGCCTCGCGGTTGCGGTAGATCGTCAGCCCGGCCACCACGCTGCATGCGAGCGAGGCGATCAGCCACGCCGAACTGGACAGGAGCAGCCCGACACACAGGCAGACAAGCCCCGCGACGAGCAGCGCGACGACGAGCACTGCGAGCCCACTTCCCTAACGTGTGTGCATCGCCCGATCAACCGGCGGCGCGCTGACCCTCCTGCGCCACAGCGGGCTCGGCTCGACCACTGGCGTCCAGGTCGCGCAGCTGCGATTCCAGATAGCTCTTCAACCGGGTGCGGTACTCACGCTCGAAGGTCCGCAGCTCCTCGACCCGACGCTCCAGCGCCGCCTTGCGCTGCTCGAGCTGCGCAGTGATCGTCGAGGCCCGCTGCTCGGCGTCCTGCACGGCCTGAGCCGCCTTGGCGTTGCTCTCCCGCTCGACCTGCTCGGCGCGCGCCTTGGCCTCGGACAGGTGCTTGTCGGACTGCGCCTGGGCGTTGCTCAGCGAAGCGTGCGCGTTGGCCTGTGCCTCGGCCAACAGCCGCTCGGCCTCGGACTTGGACTGGGCCAGGTGCTGGTCGGCGGTCTGCTGGGCCAGGGCCAGCATCTGCACCGCCTGCGCGTGATGCTCGTCGGAGACGTTGCCGCCAGCGGCCGCCTGCTGCTGGGCCGCCGCCTGGGCCTGCTGCTGGGCCTGCTGGGCGGCCAGTTGCGCCTGCTGCAGCTGCTGGCGCATCTGGGCGACCTGCTGCTCGGACTGGGCGAGCTGCTGCTGCACCTGGGCCAGCTGCTGCGACGTGCCGTCCTTGCCCTGGCTCAGCGCCTTTTCGAGGTCGGCGATGCGCGCCTGGAGGCGACCGTTCTCCTCGCGCGCCGCGTTGACCTCGGCCAGGCTGACGCCGCCGTTGGCGTGCGGCCCGCCGCCGCCGGGACGCGCCCGCAGGTCGTTGTTCTCCTCGATGAGGCGAGCCAGCTCCACCTCGACGATGTCGAGGAAGGCGTCGACCTCCTCCTCGTCGTAGCCACGCTTGCCAATCGGGGGTTTCTTGAAGGCCACGTTGTGGACTTCGGCGGGCGTGAGTGGCATGCGGGTCACCTCGTGATCTAAGACGGAGCCGGTCGGCCCCGACGCTATTGCTCGGTGCGGATGATGCAGGTGGTGCGTCGCGGTCGCAAGCCGACTGTGCTCATGTCAGCTCCACCTCAGGCGAGGGAGAGGGCGAGCCACCGCAGGGCAAGGATAGCGATGAGCAGAATCCATACGCTCAAATCTAGGCTTACCGGTCCAAGGCGGACGGGCGGGATAAGGCGTCGGAACAGCTTCACCGGTGGATCTGTGCTGCTGTAAACGACCTCCAAGCCAACCGCAGCGACCCCGGCCGGTCGCCACGATCGTGCGAACTGGCGAGTCACATCGACCACGACCCGCGCCACGATCAACAGGAAGTACAGGTACAGCACGAGCGCGACGACACTCCAGAACAGCGTCATCTACGTGCTCTCCTGCTCGTTCAGAGTGCCCGGGGCGGGCACGTGCCGGAACCTGCCTGACTCCATGCTGCCAGGTAGGCATTGGGCAAGCTAACACCCCGCCCCGGATACGGGTACTGATGAAGGTCCGGAACTCAGGACTGGTTGAAGAATCCGCCCTCCGCGATACGGGCCTTGTCCTGTGGACTGACGGTCACGTTGTGCGGGCTGAGCAGGAAGACCTTCGCGGTGACACGGTCCAGCGACCCGTGCAGACCGAAGATGAGCCCCGCGGCGAAGTCGACCAGGCGCTTCGCGTCGGAGTCCTCCATCTCGGACAGGTTCATGATCACCGGGATTCCGGAGCGGAAGTGCTCGCCGATCGTCCGCGCCTCGTTGTAGTTGCGCGGGTGCAGCGTGGTGATCCGGTAGGGCGAGTAGTCGACCTCGGCGTACTCGGCCGGGTAAGGCTCGTCGTCGGGCTGGTACTCACGCTCGCGCTGCATCAGGTGAGCGCCGTCGCCGCCGCGCGAATAGCGGGGCTCGGTGTACTCGGCGTGACCGTTGCCGCGGTCGTAGGGCGCGCCACCTTCGAGGGCGTCCTCGTCTTCCTCAACGAGGCCTAGGTAGACGCCCATCTTCCGCATCGCTCCGGGCATGTCGTCCTCCAGTACGTGTGTCCCGAAGTGACGCTAGCCGAAAATGGGTGGCCGACGACCGAGCAACGCCGATCCGACACGCACGTGTGTCGCGCCGTGGCGGACAGCGGGTTCCAGATCCGCGCTCATGCCGGCCGAGATCGCGACCGCGTCGGGGTGGTCGGCGCGCAGTCGCTCGGCGATCGCGGCCAGGCGCTCGAAGGCCTCGTCCGGGTCGGCCCGCAGCGGCGCGACGGCCATCAGGCCCAGCAGCCGCAACGGCGCCAGCCCGGCGATGTGATCGGCCAGCCGGCCCAGATCGCGCGCCAGAACGCCGCCTCGGGCGGGATCGTCGTCCAGGCTGACCTGCGCGAACACATCGAGGTTCCGTTCGGCCCGCTCGGCGCCGGCGGCCAGCGCGGTGGCGACTTCGGCCCGATCGACGGAGTGGACGACCTGGGCATAGCGGGCCACCGAGCGGGCCTTGTTCGTCTGCAGCCGCCCGACGAAGTGCCAGGTCAGCGGCGGGATGTCCCACGCGGACGCGGCCACCTCGGCGACCTTGGCCTTGGCCTCCTGGTCGCGGTTCTCCCCGATGTCGGTGACGCCGAGCGTCGCCAGGCTGGCCACGTCGGAGGCCGGGAAGGTCTTGGTCACCGCGACGAGCGTGATCGCGCGCGGGTCGCGGCCCACCTCCTCGCAGGCCGCGGCCAGCCGACCGCGCACGCCGGCCAGGCCGGCGACCAACTCGGCCCGGCGGTCGGGGTCGAGCGGAGCGCTCACCGGCTCAGGACTTGAGGAAGTCAGGCACGTCCAGATCGTCGTCCAGGTTGACCGGCGTGCGACGGATACCTGATTGCGGCAGCGGCCACCGCGGCCGGCCCTCACGCGCGTCACGGTGCGGGTCGCCCTCAGCGGCGGCCGGGCGGTGCGCGTTGCCGTTCGGCTGACGCTGCGGCGCGCTCGTCGGCGCCGGCGCGTCGGGCGGCAACTGGGCCTCGTCGCGGCGCACCTCCACCTTCTTGTAGGGCAACTGGCCGCTGTCGAAGCCGGCCGCGATCACCGTGACCTTGACCTCGTCGCCCAGCGTGTCGTCGATGACGGCGCCGAAGATGATGTTCGCGTCCGGGTGGGCCGCCTCGGCGACCAGCGAGGCCGCCTCGTTGATCTCGAACAGGCCCAGGTCCGAACCGCCGTAGATCGACAGCAGGACGCCGTGCGCGCCCTCCATGCTCGCCTCGAGCAACGGGCTGGCGATCGCGACCTCGGCCGCGCTGCGCGCCCGGCCGTCACCGCGGGCCGAGCCGATACCCATGAGGGCCGAGCCGGCGCCGCTCATCACGCTCTTGACGTCGGCGAAGTCGAGGTTGATCAGGCCGGGAGTGGTGATCAGGTCGGTGATGCCCTGGACACCGGACAGCAGCACCTGGTCGGCACTGCGGAACGCGTCCATGACACTGACGTTGTGCTCGGAGATCTGCAGCAGCCGGTCGTTCGGGATGACGATCAGCGTGTCGCACTCCGAGCGCAGCGTCTCGATGCCTTCCTCGGCCTGCTGCGCGCGGCGCTTGCCCTCGAACGAGAACGGGCGGGTGACGACGCCGATGGTCAGCGCGCCGAGCTTGCGGGCGATGCTCGCGATCACCGGAGCGCCACCGGTACCGGTGCCACCGCCTTCCCCGGCGGTGACGAAGACCATGTCGGCGCCCTTGAGGACTTCCTCGATCTCGTCCTTGTGGTCCTCGGCCGCCTTGCGGCCCACCTCGGGGTTGGCGCCGGCGCCGAGTCCCCGGGTCAGTTCGCGGCCGACGTCGAGCTTGACGTCGGCGTCGCTCATCAACAGAGCCTGCGCGTCGGTGTTCACCGCGATGAACTCGACGCCTTTGAGCCCCACCTCGATCATCCGGTTCACGGCATTGACGCCGCCGCCGCCGACACCGACGACCTTGATGACCGCGAGGTAGTTGTGCGGTGGTGTCATAGTCCCCTACTTCCGCTGGCCAGCATGGTCGGTCGAGCAACCCTCACCCTCAGGTAGACCGTTAACGTTATGTCAACCTACGAGCTGATTGCGACGGTAGTTAAGGACCGGCGGCATTCAAGCAGGCGCGCCGACCGAATGGGGTTCGCGTGTTGAACGTGTGACTGGGCAGTGCCGAAAAGTAGGCAGCCGGGCTGTAGTCAACGAAATGCCGAGTCAGCGCGCGACGACGACGTCCGGGTTGCTGACGTCGAACGTCGTTCCTGGGCGGGTCAGCAGCGCCGGCAGCACCTGGGCCTTGTCGGCGCTGCGGTCGGCGCTCCCCCAGATCACGCTGCGCCCGTCGCGCAGCCGCAGCGTGATGTGCGTCGGGTCGGTGGCCGCGATCGAGGACAGCTTGCCCAGCTCGGCCGGGGTGAGCGCACCGGCCACGGTCGCCACCGCCTGGCCGGCCGCGGTCGCCTGCTGGCCGGCCGGGATGTCGAAGCGCGGCAACGTCTTGGGCACGGTGGACGTCGTCCGGAACTGACGGCCGCTCTTGTCGACCAGGATCGCGGTGCCGCCGACGCTCAGGTATCCGACGGCGACCCGCTCGGTCACGGTGATCACCACGGTCGAGGGGTAGCTGACGTGCACGCTGGCCGCGGCGATGTCGGGCAGCTGCTCGACCCGACCGGCGATCGCGCCCGTGTCCAGGCGCAGGAGCGGCCGGCCGTGCGGCACGTCGGCCACCGACTCGATCCGGCTCACCGGCACCGTGTGCGCGCCGTGGACCACCACGCGCTTGGCACCCAGCACCGAGCTGAACACGAACATCCACACGAGGACCGCGATCAGGCCGATGGTGCCCGCCACGAGCGCGACCCGACGAGCCGATCGCCGACGGGCGGTGAGATCGTCGTCGTCCTCGCGGGTGAGCGTGTCAACCATCGCGCGATGTGTCACCCGCTCCCGCGATCTCGGCCAGGATCTCCGGGCACAGCAGGTAGACGTTGCCGATGCCCATCGTCACGATCACGTCGCCCGGGGCCGCGACCTCGGCGATGCGCGCCGGGGTGGCCGAGAAGCTCGGCTCGTAGATCACGTTCTCGGGCGGCAACGCGATCTGCTCGGCGATCAGGGCACCCGTCACGCCGGGAATCGGCTCCTCACGCGCCGGGAAGATGTCCATCACCACGGCGATGTCGGCGATCGCCATCGCCTCGGCGAACTCGCGGGCGAAGGTCTGGGTGCGGCTGTAGGTGCCGGGCTGGAAGACGGCGATCAGCCGCCCGCCTCCCCCGACGACGGCCCGCGCCGCGGTCAGCTCGGCCGCCACCTCGGTCGGGTGGTGGGCGTAGTCGTCGTAGACGCTGATGCCGTTCTCGGTGCCGCGGTACTCGAACCGGCGGTGCACGCCGCGGAACGCGCTCCAGGCGTCGAGGACCTTGTCCAGGTCGAGACCGAGCTCGGCCGCCAGGCCCAGCGCGGCGCAGGCGTTCAGCGCCATGTGCCGGCCGACCAGCGCGCCGACCCGGACGCGGATCCCGTTCAGTTCTTCGCCGTGGGCGGTGAACTCGACGCTGTCCGGGTGCTCGGCGACATCGGTGACACGCAGGTCGGCGCCTTCGGACTCGCCGTAGGTGCGGACCCGCCGACCGCTCCGCCGGGCGTATTCGGCCAGGCGCCGGGCGCCCGGGTCGTCGGCGCAGACCAGCAGCACGCCGTTGTGGTCGATGCGGTCGACGAACTGCTCGAACGCCGAGAAGATGCCCTCGAGGTCGCCGTGGTTCTCCAGGTGGTCGGCCTCGACGTTGGTGACGACGGCCATGGACGGGTGCAGCAGCAGGAACGACCCGTCGCTCTCGTCGCCCTCGACGATGGCCAGCTCGCCGGTGCCGAGGTGGGCGTTGAGCCCGGTCTCGTACAGGTTGCCGCCGATGGCGAAGGACGGGTCCAGCCCGCAGGCCTGCACGCCGACGGTCAGCAGCGACGTCGTGCTGGTCTTGCCGTGGGTGCCCGAGATGGCCACGCACTGCTTGTCCTCGAGCGCCGCCGAGAGCGCGGCCGCCCGGCGCAGCACCGGCTTGCCGCTCTCGCGGGCCGCCACGAACTCGGGGTGCTTGGGGTTGATCGCCGTCGTGTAGACGAACGTGTCGGCGTCGTCGAGGTGGGCCGGCGAGTGTCCGATGTGGACGGTGGCGCCGACCGCCCGCAGCGCGGCGACCGTGTTCGAGTCGCGCGCCTCGCAGCCGCTGACCGGCACGCCCCGGGCCACCAGGATGCGGGCCAGCCCGCTCATGCCCGCGCCGGCGATGCCCATGATGTGCACCCGCCCGAGCTCGGACAGCGACGGCACCGGGTCGGTGGCCGCGCTGCGCACCAGCGCCGCGCCCGGCGCCTCCCAGCCCTGCGGCCGGTCCGCGTCGGCGTCGTGGGTCGGGCTGGTGGTCATCGTGCTCCCTGGGTGCAGGACGGGCTGACGGCTGGGGGTCCGTGGGCCGAAACGGCGCCGCTCGGCGGCCACCGTCAAGACATGTCGGGCCAGGACCGCGCCGGCGTCGCGCGCACCGGCCCGCCCGGCCGCCCGAGACATTACCGTCACGGTCTCGGGGTCGGTGATCCGCGGGACGATCTCGCGCAGGATCCACTGCGGGGAGAGCTCCACGTTGTCGACCAGCAGCCCGCCGCCGGCTTCGACGATCGGCACCGCGTTGAAGCGCTGCTCGCCGCCGCGCAGGGGTAGCGGCACGTAGGCTGCCGGCAGCCCGACGGCGGTCAGCTCGGCGCAGGTCATCGCTCCCGCGCGGCACAGCACGAAGTCGGCCGCGGCGTAGGCGGTGCGCATGTGCTCGATGTACGGCACGACGACGTAAGGCGGCTTGCCCTCGGCGATCGCAACGGTGTTCTTCGGCCCGACGATGTGCAGCACCTGCACCCCGGCCGCGCGCAGCCCCTCGACGGCCCCCTCCATGGCCGCGTTGATCGCCCGCGCACCCTGCGAGCCACCCGTGACGAGCAAGGTCGGCGCCTCGGCGTCCATGCCGTAGTCCAGCCGGGCCGCGGCGCGCAGCTCGGCCCGGTCCAGCTCGGCGATCTCGGGCCGCAGCGGGATGCCGATCGGGGTGGCGTGCGGAAGCTTCACCGCGGGCGAGGCGGTGAACACGTGCCGGGTCATCCGCGCTCCGAGCCGGTTGGCGACGCCCGGGCGGGCATTGGCCTCGTGCAGCACGATCGGGATGTTGCGCCGGCGCGCGGCCAGGTAGGCCGGCATGGCCACGTAGCCGCCGAAGCCCACCACCACGTCGATGTCGTGGCGCTGCATCACCTCACCGGCTGCCCGCACGGCCGCGTTCAGCTTGCCCGGCGTCGCCAGCAGCGCCCGTCCCGCCTTGCGGGGCAGCGGCACCGGCGGGATGAGCTCGAGCGGGTAGCCCCGGGCCGGGATGAGCGTGGTGTCCAGTCCCCGCTCGGTGCCCAGCGCGGTTACCTCCACGTCGGGGTCCAGCTCGCGCAGCGCGTCAGCCAGGTTCATGGCCGGTTCGATGTGCCCGGCCGAGTGGCCGCCGGCCACCAGCACGCGTGCGCCGTTCATGCCCGCCTCCGTTCGGTTCCCGAGGAACGGTAGGCGGTGCCGCCACCGCGCTGCGACTGGGGCAGCCGGCGGACGGGCGCCGGACGCTGCGGTTGCGCACGACGGGGCGGCGCGGGGGTGGACTTCGGGGCCGGTTTCGGCGCCGGCTTGGGTTTCGGCTTGGGCTTGCTGCGCCGCTTCGGGGCGGCGTACGCCTTGGGCACGGGCACCCGCATCCAGCGCTCGATCCGCGATCGCGTGCCGCCGGCGGCCGCGTGCTGGGCCGCCACCACCGCGGCCGGCTCGTGGCGGGCGAACGAGACGAGCATCCCGAACACGAAGAAGGTGGCCAGCAGCGACGTCCCGCCGGCCGAGATGAACGGCAGCGGGATGCCGGTGACCGGCAGCAACGCCGTCACGTAGCCGATGTTGATCACGGCCTGGCCGCAGATCCACACCGTCGCTCCCCCGGCGGCCAGTCGCACGAACGGGTCGGCGCTGCGCCGGGTGATGCGCAGGCCGGTGAACGCGAACAGGGCGAACAGGGCGAGCACGGATACGCAGCCGAGCAGGCCCAGCTCCTCGCCGATGACCGAGAAGACGTAGTCGGTGTTGGCGTTGGGTACCCACTCGTACTTCGACGTGCCGTTGCCCAGGCCGACCCCGAACACCCCGCCCGAGGCGAGGGCGTACAGGCCCTCGACGGTCTGGTAGCCGGCCCCGCGGTGCTCCTGGAACGGGTGTACGAACGTCAGCAACCGCTTGAGCCGGTAGGGCTCGGCGACGGCCAGCAGCGTCACCGCGCCGCACACGGCCAACAGCACGCCGGCGAAGTAGCGCATCGGCAGGCCGAGCGTCCACAGCACGCCGAGCAGGATCAGGACGAAGCACAGCGTTGTGCCGAGGTCCGGCTCGAGCATGATCAGCCCGCACACGAGCACGAACACCGGCAACAGCGGCAAGAACACGTGGCGGGCGCGGTTGAGCGTCTTCAGGTGCTGCTTGCGCGCGAGCAGGTCGGCCGCCCACAGCAGGATGGCCAGCTTGGCGAACTCCGACGGCTGCAGTTGCAACGGGCCGATGTCGATCCACCGCCGCGCGCCGTACACGCCCACGCCGATGCCGGGCATGAGCACGGCCATGAGCGACACGAGCGCGAGGAACATCGCCGGATACGCCAGGGTACGGAACCGCCTGGGCGCCGCCCGCAGGGTGAGCCAGAAGATCGGCAGGCCGACCACGACGAACTCGATCTCGCGGATCAGCTGGGTCCAGATCGTCGAGCCCTGGTCGTTCGACGCCGAGATGGTGGTGGACGCCGCCATCAGCAGGCCGAACCCGAGCAGGCCGGTGCCGGCCAGCAGCATCAGCTGTACCGAGGCGTGGGGCCGGTCGAGGTAGCGCCCGACAGCGCCCGCCCGTCGCGAGCGCGCCGCCGCCCCGACGCTCACTGCGCGGCGAGCGCGTGGATCGCCGCGGTGAACGCCGCGCCGCGGGCAGCGTAGCCCGCGAACATGTCGTAGGACGCGGCGGCCGGGGCGAGCAGCACCGTGTCGCCGGGTCGCGCGAGCCCGGCCGCGGTGGCCACCACCTCGGTCATGGCTCCATCGTCGGTCCTCGCGACCTCGATCACCGGGATCTCGGGCGCGTGTCGGGCCAACGCGTCGCGGATCACCGCCCGGTCGGCGCCGAGCAGCACCACCGCCCGCAGGCGGGGCGCGACAGCGGCGACCAGGTCGTCGACCGGCGCGTCCTTGAGCTGGCCGCCCGCGATCCAGACGACGTGCTCGTAGCTGTTCAGCGACGCGAGCGCCGCGTGCGGATTGGTGGCCTTGCTGTCGTCGACGTAGCTCGCGCCGTCGCGCTCGACCACGAACTGGTTGCGGTGCGGGTCGGGCCGGAACTCCTGCAGGCCGGTGCGGACGGCGGCCGGGGCGACGCCGTGCGCGCGGGCCAGTGCCGCGGCGGCCAGGGCGTTGGCCACGTTGTGCGGGCCGGCCGGGTGCACCTCGGCGGCCGGCAGGAGCTCGACCGGGTCGTGGCTGAACCCGTGGTCGACCAGCACCCCGTCGACGACGCCGAGCTGTCCCGGCTGCGGGACGCCCAGCGTGAAGCCGATCTTGCGGCCCTGGGCCCGGGACTCGGCCCCGGCCAGCAGCCGGGCCACGTACTCGTCGTCGGCGTTGCCGATCGCGACCGGCGAGTCCCACACCTTCGTCTTGGTCAGGGCGTACACGCCCATCGACCCGTGCCAGTCGATGTGGTCGGGCGCGAGGTTGAGCAGCGCGCCGGCCGCCGGGACGATCGTCGACGACCAGTGCAACTGGTAGCTGGACAGCTCGACGGCCAGCACGTCGTACAACTCGGCGGCGGTGACCGCGTCGATCACGGACACGCCGACGTTGCCGACGGCGCTGGCCCGCAACCCGGCGGCCAGCAGGATCGACTCAAGCATCCGCACCGTGGTGGTCTTGCCGTTCGTGCCGGTGACGGCCAGCCACGGGGCGGCGTGCGCGTCGCGCAGCCGCCAGGCCAGCTCGACCTCGCCGATCACCTCGACCCGGGCGGCCTGCGCGGCAACCGGCAACGGGTGGCTGGGCGGTACCCCGGGCGTGACCCACAGCAGATCCACGCCGGGCGGCAACGCCTCGATGTCGCCGAGGAACTTCGCGCCGGCCGCCTCGAGCGGGGCGACGGCGTCGGTGGTGCGCCGATCGGTCAGCAACACGTGCGCACCGCGGTCGAGCAGGGCCCGCGCCGCGGCCGCTCCGGCGAAGGCCACCCCGACGATCAGGACGGTGCGGCCGGCGAGCGACTCAGCCATGACTGACGAACTCGGCGTAGAACAGGCCCACACCGAACGCCACCGCGATACCGGCGATGATCCAGAACCGCACGATGATCGTGACTTCCTCCCACCCCGACATCTCGAAGTGGTGATGCAGGGGCGACATGCGGAACGCTCTTCGCCCGGTGCCGGTTCGCCATCGGGTGAACTTGAACCACCCGGCCTGGATCAGGCCGGACAGCGTGACCACCGCGAACAACCCGCCGAGCACGACCAGCAGCAGCTCGGTGCGGGACAGGATCGCCAGCGCGGCCATCAGCCCGCCCAGCGCCATGGACCCGGTGTCGCCCATGAAGATCTGCGCCGGCGACGCGTTCCACCACAGGAAGCCGAAGCAGGCACTCATCGCCGCGGCACCGACGATGGCCAGGTCGCGCGGGTCGCGCACTTCGTAGCAGCCGTGCGCCGAGCCGTCGGCGCCGCAGATGTGCCGGGCCTGGATGATGTTGATCAGGGTGAACGCGCCGAACACCATGGCGGCGGCGCCCGCGGCCAGGCCGTCCAGGCCGTCGGTCAGGTTCACCGCGTTCGAGGTCGCCGCGACGATGATGTAGGCCAACACGACGAATCCGACCGTGCCGATGCCGAACGCCGCGATGTCACGCACGTAGGAGACGTGCGTCGACGCCGGCGTCTGGCCCAGCTTGTTGCGGAACATCAAGGCCAGGATGGCGAAGGTCACGGCCACCACCAACTGCCCGCCGAACTTCGCCCGGGCCCGCAGGCCGAGACTGCGCTGGCGATGCAGCTTGATGAAGTCGTCGAGGAAGCCGACGACCCCCAGGCCGACCATCATGAACAGCGCGAGCAGGCCGGATGCGGTCGGCCCGCGGCCGCCCTGGAAGGCCGTGGCCAAGTGCGCCACGAAGTAGCCCACGACGGTCGACCCGATGATCACGACGCCGCCCATCGTTGGCGTGCCGCGCTTGATCATGTGCTGCGGCGGGCCGTCGTTGCGGATCTCCTGGCCGAAGCCGTGGCGGCGGAAGTACGCGACCACGAGCGGTGTGCACAGGATCGAGCAGAGCAGGGCGGCCAGCGCCCCGGCGAGGGCAGTCCTCACCGGACCAGCTCCAGAGCCACCCGCTCGAGGCCCACCGCGCGTGACGCCTTGACCAGCACCACGTCGCCGGGCTGAACCTCCTTGCGCAACAGGGTGATCGCCGCCTCGGCGTCGGGCACCCACTCGGCCTCGCCGGCCCAGCCGTCCTGACCGGCCGCGCCCCGGGTCACCGCCCGGGCCTCGTCGCCGACCGCGACGAGCCGGTCGACGCCGCCGCAGGCGAATTCGCGACCCAGGGCCTCGTGCTCGGCCGGCGAGCTGTCGCCGAGCTCGGCCATCGGGCCCAGCACCGCCCAGGTGTGGCCCGGGCGACCGCGGCCGATGCCGGCCAGGCCGTCCAGCGCGGCCCGCATCGACTCGGGGTTGGCGTTGTAGGCGTCGTTGATCACGACCACGCCGTCGGGCCGCTCGGTGATCTCCATCCGCCATTTCGAGCGGGGCGCCGCCTGCGACAGCGCATCGGCCACCTCGGGCAGCGGCAGGCCGCACTGGAGCGCCGCCGCCGCCGCGGCCAGGGCGTTGGCCACCTGGTGCTCGCCGGACAGGCGCAGCGCGACATCTGCCGACTCGTCCCCGGCGTGCAGCGTGAACCGCGGCCGGCTCAGCCCGTCGAGGCCCACATCCGAAGCGGTCACGTCACCGCCGGCGCCGAACGTCACGACGCGTGCCCCGGTGCGCGACACCATCGCCGCGACCAGCGGGTCGTCGGCGTTCAGGATCGCCACCCCGTCGGCCGGCAGGGCCTCGACGAGTTCGCCCTTGGCCTGGGCGATCGCCGCCCGCGACCCGAACTCGCCCAGATGCGCCGAGCCGACGTTTAGCACCACACCGATCCGCGGCGGTGCGATCTCGGTGAGATAGCGGATGTGGCCGGTTCCCCGGGCACTGGTCTCGAGCACGAGGTACTTGGTGTCCACTGTGGACAGTAAGACAGTGTAGGGGTGGCCGAGCTCGTTGTTGAACGACTCGGGCGGCGCGACGGTCGGGCCGAGCCGTTCGAGTAACTGGGCCAGCAGGTCCTTGGTCGACGTCTTGCCCGACGATCCGGTGATCCCGACGATGAACACGTCGGGCAGCCGGCGAATCACGTGCGCGGCGAGTGCGGCCAGCGCAGCCTGGCCGTCGGACACCAGGATGCTCGGCGCGTCGACCGGCCGGGTGACTATCGCCGCGACGGCGCCCGCCGCCAGCGCGTCGGACACGAACGAGTGGCCGTCGACGTGCTCGCCGGGGAACGCCAGGAACAGGCCACCGGGGCGGGCCTTGCGCGAGTCGAACTCCACCGGTGCGCTGACGCGCAGCTGCGGGTCGGCTCCGGACAGGCGCCCACCAACGACGTCGGCGACCTCGCCGAGAGTCATGTCGATCAACCGATGCGCTCCTGGATCGCCCGCCGCAGGACCTCGCGATCGTCGAACGGGTGGACCACCCCGGCGACCTCCTGCCCGGCCTCGTGCCCCTTGCCCGCAACGAGAACCGTATCGTGCGGCCCGGCCGCGTCGACAGCCGCCTCGATGGCCGCGGCACGGTCGCCCACCTCGCGGACCCGATCGCGGAGCGCCCCGGGAACGCCGGCGAGCATCGCGGCTCGGATGGCGGCCGGATCCTCCGAGCGCGGGTTGTCGTCGGTGATGATCAGCCGGTCGGCGTCGCGGGCCGCGACCGCGCCCATCAGCGGGCGCTTGGCCCGGTCGCGGTCGCCGCCGCAGCCCAGCACGATGATCAGCCGGCCCTTGGTGAGCGGCCGCAGGGCGAGCAGCGCTCCTTCCACTGCGGCCGGTTTGTGGCTGTAGTCGACAATCGCGAGATACGGCTGGCCCAGATCGATACGCTCCATACGTCCAGGTACGGTGGCAGCTGCGACGGCCGGGGCGGCCAGTTTCGCCGGGACGCCGGCCGCGTCGAGGATCGCCAGGGCGAGCACGGCGTTGGCCACGTTGTAGGCACCGGGCACCCGGCAGCCGCCGGTGAGCTCGACGCCCGGTCCGTGTACGCGAAACGCGGTGCTGCCGTCCGGTTCGACGCGCACGTCGGTGGTGCGCCAGGTGCCCTCGACCTCGGACGTGCTGACCGTGACCGCCCCGGGGCCGACCGATGCCGCCAGGCGCCGGCCCCACTCGTCGTCGACCACGATCACGGGCACGCGGGCCCGCCCGTCGAACAACCGGGCCTTGGCCGCGAAGTAGTCCTCCATGTCGGTGTGGAAGTCGAGGTGGTCCTGGGAGAGGTTGGTGAACGCGCCGACCGCGAAGTCGATGCCGTCGGCCCGGCCGAGCGCAAGGGCGTGGCTGGACACCTCCATGGCCACCGTGTCGGCGCCGCGCTCGCGCATGACCGCCAGCAGTGCCTGCAGATCCGGAGCTTCCGGCGTGGTGAAGCCGGTCTTCACCGCGTGGTCGCCGATCATCGTGGCGACGGTGCCCATCAGGCCGGGCGAGCGGCCGGCTGCGGCGAGGCCGGCGCGTACCAGGAACGTCGTGGTCGTCTTGCCGCTCGTCCCGGTTACGCCCAGCACCGAAAGGTGATCGCTGGGCCGGCCGTAGATCTCGGCGGCCACCTGGCCCAGTCGGCTGCGGGCGTCGTCGACGACGAGCGCCGGCGTGCCGGGCGGCAGCAACGCGAGGCCGTCCGGATCGGTGAACGCCGCCACCGCGCCGGCGGCCAGCGCCTCGGGGACGAACTCGGCGCCGTGGGCGGTCCGCCCGGGCAGCGCCGCGAACAGGTCCCCGGCCCGCACCCGGGCACTGCTCGACGTAATGCCCGTGACGGCCAGGTCGCCGCCGCTGCGAGCGCCCGCGACCAACCGGGCGAGCTCACCGAGTGACCGGGGCTCGACGTGGGCGGGACGGGGCATCGTCTCGACAGCGCTGGCGTGCGACACGTCAGCACACGGTACTGGGGCTATCCATCTGCGTCGTGGCGTCGCACACCTGCAGCGGCACGTGCTTGGACAGCGACCCGGTCGGAGGGATGCGGGCGTGCTGCAACTCGTAGGTCGCGATCTCGTGATAGAGCGGCGCGGCGACGTCGCCGCCCTCCAGCCCGTGTGCCGGGTTGTCGACCATGATCGCGACGACGAACTGCGGATGGTCGGCCGGTGCGATTCCGGCGAACGTGTCCCAGTTCATCCAGTCGCTGTACTGGCCGCCGTGCGCGGGGTCGGGCTGCTGGGCGGTGCCCGTCTTGCCGGCGATGCGGTAGCCGTCGATCGCCGCCTTGACTCCGGTGCCACCCGGCAAGGTGACCGACTCGAGCATCGTGCGCACCGTCTTGGCCGTCCCGACGCTTATCACCGGGATGCCGGCCGGCTGCCGGGTAACCCGGGTCGCGCCGTCCGGATCGGTCACCGATGCGACGATGCGCGGCGGCACGCGGACGCCGTTGTTGGCCACGGTCTGGTACATCGAGGCCAGCTGCAACACGGTCATCGCCTCGCCCTGCCCGATCGGCAGGTTGGCGAACGACGAGCCCGACCAGGTGTCCGGTGCCGGCAGGATGCCACTGCTCTCGCCGGGCAGCTCGATGCCGGTGGCAGTGCCGATGCCGAACTTCTTCTCGTACTCGTACCAGGCCTGCGGGCCGACCTTGTTCGCGATCTGCAACGTCCCCACGTTGGACGACTCGGCCAGGACGCCGGTCGCGGTGAACGTCTCGGTCGGGTGCCACCACGCGTCGTGCACCGTGACGTCGTTGATCTGGACGCTGTCCGGCACGCTGAACTTCGTCGACGGCGTGATGAGCCCCCTCTCGACCGCGGCCGAGAAGGTCACGACCTTGTTGGCCGACCCCGGCTCGAACACGGTCTGGATGGCCGGGTCGGTCGGTTTGTCGCCGAGCGTGGACGGATCGGCCGAGTTGAACGTGCCGTTGGAGGCCAGCGCCAGCACCTGGCCCGAGTGGGTGTCGAGCACCGCGACCTGCGCGCCCCGCGCCCCGGACTCGGCCACCGCCTTGTCCAGGTAGCCCTGCACCGTGTACTGCAGGTCCTGGTCGAGGGTGAGCCGGACGGTGCCGCCGTCCACGGCGTTGACGCGCTGAGTGGCGCCGCTCGGGTTGGCCTTGCCGGTGCCGTCGACGGCGTAGGTCAGCTTGCCGTCCTGGCCGGCCAGCAGCTGGTTGTACTGGTACTCGATGCCGGCCCCACCGGTGCCGTCGGAGTGCACGAACCCGACGACGTTGGCCGCCGTGGTCTGACCCGGGTACTGCCGCTGCGTCGTGGCCTGGGTGTAGATGCCGTGCAGGTTCAGCTGCTCGATCTGGCGCGCGGTCTGCGGCGGCAGTGCAGTCGCGAGCAGGGCGTACTGGCCGGGCTCGGCCAGCAGGCCCATCACGTCGATCTGCGTCTTGCCGACCAGCGGCGCCAGCTTCAGCGCGTACTCCGCCCGGTCGCCGGCTGCGATCTGCTTCGGGTCGGCGGTGATGTCCTGCGCGCTGGTCGTGTACGCCAGCACGGTGCCGAACCGGTCGACGATCCGCCCACGCAGCGCGTGCAGGTCGATCGTGTCCAGCCGCTGGGCGGCGGCCGCCCCGGCGTAGTTGGCGTGATCGACGCCCTGCAGCTGCACCAGCCGCCCGCCGATGATCACCAGCAGCGTGCACACCGCGGCGAAGCCGACCCGCAGCCGGTTCTCCAGCAGGGCGAGTACGAGCTTGCGGCGCGGCCGACGCTTGCGGGCCGGCTTGCGTGGCCTCGGCGGCCTGGGCGGCCGCGGAGGCTTGGCCGGCTTGGCCCGGGTGACGGGCTTAATCGGTTTGACAAGCTTGACCGGTTTGCGCGGACCGGCCGGCTGGGCCGGCTGGGCCGTCCGGGTCGGAACGGCGCGCGGGGCCGAGGATCGCGGGGCCGAGGCGCGCGGAGTCGAGGCGCGCGGAGTCGAGGCGCGCGGAGTCGAGGCGCGCGGAGTCGAGGCGCGCGGAGTCGAGGCGCGCGGGGCTGAGGCGCGCGGGGGCGGCGGGACCGCTCCGCCGGCCGGTCGGGGTGGCGGCACCGGGCCGCGGCCGCGCGGCGGAACCCGGCCCGGGCCGCGAGCGGGCGGCGGAACCCGCCCCGTCCCCCGCGCGGGCGCCGAACCGGTCGAGTGCGGCCCGGCCTCGAAGCGGGGCCGGCCACCCGGGCCGGGCGGGCGTCCACGACGCCCGTCGTCGGGTGGGCGGGTCACCGGTGACCTCCGGTCCGGGTCGGCGGCTGGGTGGGCTTGGTCGAGTTGGTCGGCGTCTTCGCCGGAGCGGTCCGGTTGACCGACTTCTTCGGCGCCTTGGTCGGCGCCTTGGTCGGCGCCTTGGTCGGCGTGGTGGTGTGCGGGGTGGCCGGCGGCGAAGGTACGGGCGCCGGTGCGGCCGTCGCCGATTGCGGCGAGCCCATGACCTTCACGGTTCCGTTCGGCAGGACGCGCAGGAAGGCCGGATGGTCGGCCGAAACCATGCCCAGGGCGGCGGCCGCGCGGCCCAGGGCGTCGGGCGCCTGCTTGGCCGCGAGCTCGGCCTTGAGCTGCTGGACGTCGTCGGACGAGTTGGCGTTGGACTGGGTCAGCGACTGGCGCCGCAGCTCCTGTGCCGCCGCCGCGGTGTTCAGGGCGAGCAGAGCGCACAGCCCGCCGATCAGCAGCCCGGCGATGAGCAGGACGAACGGCGCCCGGCGGGGCCCGGTGCGGGTGATCGCCTGCGGGGCCCTCGACGCGACCAGCCGGGTCCGCGACCAGCCGGTGGGGTTCGGCCGCGCCGCCGCGCCCGCCGCTCCACGCGCCGACCCGGACGGGCGCGACCGGGTCGTGGGAGCGGAGCGGCGGGCGGGCGGCGCGCTGCGCCGGGGGTAGGGGGCCCGAGCCGGCGCGCTCATGAGGCTTCCCTGATGCGTTCGGCGGCGCTCAGCCGCACCGACGCGGCCCGCGAGTTGGCCGCGACCTCGTCGGCCGTCGGGCCGTCGCCGCGGACGAGCAGCCGCAGTTCCGGGCGCCGGTCGGCCAACAGCACCGGCAGCTCCGGTGGTGTCGTGTCGGTGGCCAGCGCGCCGAGCGCCTGCTTGACGAGCCGGTCCTCCAGCGACTGGTACGACAGCACGACGATCCGGCCCGACACGCGCAGTGCGGCGACCGCACCGGGCAGCGCCGCCCGCAGCGCGTCCAGTTCGCCGTTCACCTCGATACGCAGTGCCTGGAAGGTGCGCTTGGCCGGGTGCCCGCCGGTGCGCCGCGCCGCCGCCGGGACAGACGCGCGCACCAGCTCGGCCAGCCGGGCAGTGGACGTCAGTGGCCGGTCGCGCACGATGGCCTGGGCGATCCGCATCGCGAACCGTTCCTCGCCGTACTCGCGCAGCACGCGGGCCAACTCGGCGACGGGATACGTATTGACGACGTCGGCGGCGGTGCGGCCGGCCTGCTGGTCCATACGCATGTCCAGCGGGGCGTCCTGCGCGTAGGCGAAGCCGCGGTCAGGGCGGTCCAGCTGCATGGACGAGACGCCGAGGTCGAACAGCACGCCGTCGACCCGGGGCAGGCCGAGCGATTCCAGCACGTCGGGCATCCGGTCGTAGACGGCGTGCACGAGGTGCAGCCGCTCACCGTACGGCGCCAGTCGCTGCTGGCTGCGCTCGAGGGCGGCCGAGTCGCGGTCGAGACCGACGAGGGTCAGCTGCGGGTGGGCGGCGAGCAGGGCCTCGGCGTGACCGCCCAGCCCCACCGTCGCGTCCACGACCACCGCGGGCTTGCCGGTGAGCGCCGGAGCGAGCAGCGCCAGGACGCGGTCGAGCATGACCGGAACGTGCTCGTCCATCCGCGCTACCTCCTCCCACGCCTCGGTGTGCGTCTGGTCGGTGTGACGTCCGTTCTGGTCCCCGCCCGCCGAAGCCCCGTTCCCGCTTGGCACCGGGGAAGGTGCGCCAAGAGGGAACCGGCGACGGGAGGAGGCCGGACCGGACGTCACGTTCGAACGTCTGACCGCCGGCTCACAGCAGCCCGGGCAGCACCTCCTCCTCGGCGTCGGCGAAGGCCTGCTCGGTGTTGTCCAGGTATTCCTGCCAGGCCTGGGCGTCCCATACCTCGACCCGGGTGTTCGCCCCGATGACGACGCTGTCCTTGGTCAGCCCGGCGTACTGGCGAAGCGGCTGCGGGACGGTGATCCGGCCCTGGGCGTCGGGCACCTCGTGCGAGGCGCTCGCGAAGAAGATGCGGCTGTAGTCCCGCACCCGCCGATCGGTCACCGGCGCCGTCCGCAGCAGCTCGGTGAGCCGGTTGAACTCGGCGATCGGGAACACGAACAGGCACCGCTCCTGGCCCTTGGTGATCACCAGGCCGGACTCCAGATCGGAGCGGAACTTCGCCGGCAACGCCAGCCGTCCCTTGTCGTCGAGGCGTGGCGTGTGGGTTCCGAGGAACACCGGCACCACCCCTCACCTGACCGCTCCCAACCCCCACAGCGCCCCACCGTACCCCACTTTCATCCACCGTCAACGCGAACGGCGTCGGTTTCGGCGCGCCGCAGGACAGATCTCCCCCGCAATCCGGGGCCGAGACGCGGTGGGGAGGAGTGGCGGACGGATGCCGCCGTTACCTGGATGTTTTCGGGCTCAGGGATACTCGCGTGACACGGCGCACACGACGTCGTAAAAAAACAAACCGCGCCCATTGGGGGGAGCAGGTTGGTGGATCAGGTGGACTACCCATATAGCGACGACCGTTCGCGCCCCCCGAGGGCAGTGGCGCAACCCGGTCACTCCAGGGCAGGGTTGCAAGCTGTGGTGGACAGTGGGGAATTCGGGGACGACATCAGCAGCGTCCGAGCCGCAGGCGAACGCATCATCGCCAACATCGAGCAGGTCATCGAAGGCAAGGCCGGCACGATCCGGCTCGGCCTGGCGGTGCTGCTCGCCGAGGGACACCTGCTGATCGAGGACGTGCCCGGTGTGGGCAAGACGAAGTTCGCGAAGGCCCTGGCCCGCTCGATCGACTGCTCGGTGCGCCGGGTTCAGTTCACCCCGGACCTGCTGCCCAGCGACGTCACCGGCGTCAGCGTGTACAACTCCGAGTCCCGCGACTTCGAGTTCAAGCCCGGCCCGGTGTTCGCCAACATCGTGGTGGGCGACGAGATCAACCGCGCCTCGCCGAAGACCCAGGCGGCGCTGCTGGAGTGCATGGAGGAGCGCCAGGTCACCGTCGATGGCGTCACGTACGCGCTCGAGACGCCGTTCCTCGTGCTGGCCACCCAGAACCCCATCGACATGGAGGGCACCTACCCGCTGCCCGAGGCGCAGCGCGACCGGTTCACCGCCCGTATCTCCATGGGCTACCCCGACCGGGTCGCCGAGATTGCCATGCTGGCCGAGCACGCCGCCGCCGATCCGCTCGCGACACTCGAGCCGGTATCCGACGCCGCCGAGGTGCGCGAGCTCATCGACCGGGTCCGGTCAGTGCACGTCGCCGAGGGCATCAAGGCCTATGCGGTCGACCTGGCCGAGGCGACCCGACGGGCGGCCGACGTCCGGCTCGGCGCCTCCCCCCGCGCCACCCTGCAGTTGCTGCGGGCGGCCAAGGCCTGGGCGGCGCTGGACGCGCGCGACTACGTCATCCCCGACGACCTGCAGGCGCTGACCGCTCCGGTACTGGCCCACCGCATGCTGCTGACCGCCGACGCGAGCATCGGCGGACGCACCGCCGAGGACGTGCTGTCCAAGGTGGTCGCGACGGTGCCGATCCCGGCGCCCGACGCGCGCCGCTAGGCGTCTCGCCATGCGACGGATCCGTCCTGGCTTCACCACCCGGGCCCGCTGCCTGATCGCCGGCGGCATCACTGCGGCGCTGTGCGGACTGCTGTTCGGCGAGGTCGACCTGATCCGGGCCGGTTGCCTGGTCGTCGCCATCCCGGTCGTGGCGGCGATCATCGTGCACCGCTCGCAGGTCACCATCGCCAGCCGGCGCGGCGTCTCGCACGCGCGCGCCCAAGCCGGCTCGGAGGTGGTCATCCAGCTGACCGTGACCAACCGGTCGCTGATCCCGACCGGCTCGCTCATGCTCGAGGACCGGTTGCCGGCCCGGTTGGTCGGGCGTGCCCGCTTCGTGCTCGACGGGTTGAACGGGCGCGAGACCCGGACCGTGGCTTATCACGTGCCGGCCCTCCCCCGTGGTCACTACGACGCCGGGCCACTGCGCGTTCGGCTGACCGACCCGTTCGGGCTCATCGACGCCACCCGGTCGTTCACCGCCCGGTCCCGGTTCGTCATCACGCCGATCGTCGATCAGCTACCCGACGTACACCTGCCCAACTCGTGGGACCTCGGCGAGAACGCCGGCAGCCACTCGATCGGATCCCGGGGCGCCGACGACGCGTCCACCCGCGAGTGGCGGCACGGCGACGACCTGCGCAAGATCCATTGGCGGTCGACGGCACGCACCGGGGCGTTGATGGTGCGCCACGAGGAGCGGCCCTGGCAGGGCCACGCCACGCTTCTGATGGACCTGCGGGCGTCCGCGCACGTGGCGGCCGAGGAGCCGAGCGGCCCGGCCGACGACCGCAGCCGGCGCAGCATCGAGTGGGCGATCAGTGCGATCGCCAGCATCGGCAGCCAGCTGTTCTTGACCGGCCGCGAGGTCAGCCTGATCGACGACGTCACCGCTCGCGAACGGGCCCGGTTCGGGTCGCAGGGCGCGTTCGTCGACTACCTCGCGGAGGTGTCCGCCGGCAGCGAGACCAGCCTGCTGCCGGTCGTGCCGCTGCTGCGCCAGGCAATGCGCGACTCCACCGTGGTCGCGGTGCTCGGCCGAGTCGACACTGCGAGCGTCCACGCCCTGGCCGACGCGCACCCACGCGGCTCGGCCACCCCGGCGTTCGCCGTGCTGCTCGACGTCGACTCGTGGGACAGCGATCCCGAGCCGGCCGACGAGGCCGCGCCGGTCGGCCCGATCTGGACAGCGGAGAGCCGTCGCGTCGCCGAGACGTTGCGCGCCGCCGGTTGGTGGGTCGTGCCGGCCCGGTCCAGCGACCCGATCCCCGCGGTGTGGACGCGCCTGCTCCGGCAGCGGGCCGCCTCCCCCGGCTCGGCCGCCCTGGCCAATTCGCGACTGAGCACGCTGCGATGACCTCGCCGACGATCAAGGCCTACGCCGAGCGGCTCGCCGGTCCCGAGAACGCGGCCCGGCGCACCGTCGCCGGCCTGGTCGCGTCCGCGCTGGCGGTGCTGCCACTGCACGAGGTCTTCACCGACTGGGCCTGGCTGCCGAACGTGTGGGTGGCGATGCTGCTCACGATCGGACCGGCCGCCCTGCTGCGGGTGCGCTACCCGGCCCGGGGCATCCACCTGCTGCCCGGCCTCGCCATCACGGTCGTGTTCCTGACCGTGCGGTTCGTGCCGGATCACGCCTGGGGCGGGTTCTTGCCGCTCGGCAAGGCGTGGTCGGACGTCGCGGTGCTCAATCGCGATTTCCACGACACGATCCGCGACGGCTCGGCCCCGCTGCACTCCACCGAGGCCATCCGCATGGTGCTGGCCGCGCTACTGGTGCTGCTGGCGATGGCGGTCGATCTGGTTGCGGTCGTGGCCCGCCGCCCGGCACTGGCCGGCGTGCCGTTCCTGCTGCTGTTCACGCTCGCCGGGGCGATGCCGCGGCACGCGGTCGGCTGGTTCTGGTTCGCCCTGGCTGCCCTGGGCTACCTGCTGCTGCTCAGTTCGGACGCCCGAGACGAAGTGTCGCGGTGGGGCCGGCTGATGCCGCACGCGGCCGGGGCGTCCAGCGCCGCGGTGAAGGCGCTGACCGGGCGGCGGATCGCGGTGATCGCCATCGTGGTTGCGCTGGCCGTGCCGTTGGTGCTGCCGATCCGCAAGAGCAACCTGCTGGCCGACGCGCTGCACGGCACCCACGGCGGCGGAGGCGGTGGCGGTGTCAGCCTGGACCCGTTCGTGCGGCTCAAGGGTCAGCTCGACCGGCGCAATCCCACCGAACTGCTCCAGGTCGATACGTCCGGCCTCGGCGCGCACCGCCCGCTGTACCTGAGCCAGGTGGTCCTGGACTCCTACGACGCCTCGGGATGGCACCAGGGCAGCAAGGGCCGGACCGAGTCGCTGGCCTCGACCTCGTTCGGTGTCGAGCCGAACAGCACGCGGATCGACGAGCCGTTCCAGTACTCGGCGACGATCACGATCGAGGGCCTGGAGGACGTGGCTGCGCCGGTGTTCCAGTCGCCTTCCCACATCGAAGGGCTGTCCGACAACTGGGGTTGGAGCGAGCAGGACAGCGCCCTGTTCGGGGGAACCATCCGGCACGGCGAGAGCTACACCGAGACGGTGATGGAACCGCAACCGTTGCCGACGACGCTGGCGCGATCCAAACCGGTCAACACCGACCCCGACCTGCAGCGCTGGCTGCAGACTCCGGCCACCATGCCCTCCGCGGTCGTGAGCAAGGTCAGCCAGCTGACCCGGAGCCAGAGCTCGCCCTATGCGAAGGCCCTCGCGGTCTTCAAGTACTTCGGCCCCGAGAACGGCTTCGTCTACAGCCTGAGCACCAAGACCGGCGACTCCGGTAGCGACCTGGTCGACTTCCTGCACAACAAGGCCGGGTTCTGTCAGCAGTACGCGGCGGCCATGGCGATCATGCTGCGGATGGCCGGCGTCCCGTCGCGGGTGGTGGTCGGCTATACCCACCCGGCACCGGACAAGGAAGGCAAGTTCGTCGTCACCACGAACGACGCGCACGCCTGGGTCGAGGCGTACTTCGCCGGTGCCGGCTGGATACCCTTCGACCCCACCCCGCTCGTCGGCAGCGACGCCGGTCGCGCCGCGCAGATGTCCTGGGCACCGAAGGCCGCGCAACCTACGGTGACCGTGCCGTCGGCCAGCGCCGGTAGCAGCGGGTCGAGCGTCAACAACGGGCGCCGGATCACCCTCGAGAACCAGGGTGGGGCCGGCGTGAAGGTGCGGGGCGACAGCGGTCCGCCCGCCTGGGTCGTCTGGCTGGTACTCGGAATCGCCGGTCTGATCGTCCTGGCGATCCTGCTGCCGGGTGCGGTACGCCTTTGGCGGCGCCGAGCCCGGCTACGGGCCGCGGCCCGCGATCCCGATCCGCTCTGGCAGGAGCTGGCCGACACCGCCGTCGACCTCGGCTACGTGTGGTCGCCGGTGCGCACCCCGAGACAGGTGGTGACCTGGCTGCGGCGCGAGGGCGTCTCCGGCGAGGCCGACAGCTCGCTGCGGACGCTGGCCGGAGCCGTCGAGGTGTCGCGCTACGCCGGGTCCCGGACGGCGGTCGCCAACAAGGAGTTGCTCGGTGACCTGCGCCGGGTCGAGGTCTCGCTGCGGGCGACGCGCACGCCGTGGGAGCGGGTACGGGCCCGGCTGCTGCCCGGATCACTGGGCTGGCTGCAGCGTCGGCGCCGGCACTGACCCGACGCGGCGACGGGCGCGGTCGCCCGGCCGGGTGGCCCGCCGGACACGCAGCCAGCCTGACCCAGACGGGTCAGGCTGGCATCAGAAAGCAGATAGTGGCCGACCAGAGGCTGGAGGCCGGAGCACGACCGCGACCGGACGGCCTCCCCCGCGCCTACTCCTCGTCGAAGCGCTTGCGCAGCCGGTCTTCCATCCGCGACCGGACGCCCGGACGGCGGCTCTTGGACCCGCCGTCGCCGACCTCCGGATTGCGGCCGGGAGACTTCGAGGTGAGCATCGTGGCGACGTAGACGCAGGACGCGACGATCAGCACGAATCCCACGACGCCGAGCACGATCAGCTTGGCGAGCAGCCCGACCAGCACAACGGCCAGTCCGGCCAGAACCCCGATCGTGGCGATGATGATCCAGCGACGGGTATGCAGTCGTGAGCGCCCGGCGCGCACCGCAGAGGCGAACTTCGGGTCTTCTGCGTAAAGCGCCTGCTCGATCTGTTCGAGGAGCCTCTGCTCGTGCTCGGAGAGCGGCACCGTGCCCTCCTTACGTCCTTCCGCTGATGCCCCGTTCAGGCCATCAGCCGGGCGGCCTGCGATCCAAGTGTTCGAATCAGCCCTCGGTTGAGAGTTGACACTGTCGAGCATACGAGCCCAGTGCCTCCGGCGAAAGTTAACCGGCCGTCCAGGTGTGAGGTTTCCCATCACAACGGCGGTTTGCCGACCCTCATCCGACCCTCAACCGGCTCTCAACCGGCGTGGCGGTGGGCGGAAGGTCCCCGTTCGGGCCCGCGGACGAGCGTGGCCGGGCGCAGGGCCGTCGGTCCGAACCGGGCCTGAGCGGCGTCGGCGACCTCGTCGACCGCGCCACCGGCCGGCGCGACGTCGTCCAGGGTGAGCTGGCGTGGGGTGTCGGCGGCCTCGCGGAACTGCTCGGCCTTCACGCCGACCAGCCGGATCCGCGGACGGTCGAGGTTGAGGCTGCGGTACAGGTCCAATGCGATCTCGTGCAAGGTGGCCGTCGAGTCGACCCAGTCGGCGACGGTACGTACCCGAGTGACCGTGCGGAAGTCGGCGAACCGGATCTTGATGCCCACCGTGCGGGCGACCCATTGGCGCTCGCGCAGACGCTGGCCGACCTCGCCGGACAGCCGAAGCAGCTCCCGGGAGATCTCGGCCTCGTCGGTCAGGTCGACGGCAGTCGTGTGGTCGGCGCTGATCGACTTCTCGACCTCGTGCGGCTCGACATCGCGGGGATCGCGACCTGAGGCCAGTGCGTGCAGATGCTCGGCGACCGCGACGCCCACCGCGCGACGGAGCGTGTCGAGCGGGATGCCGGCCAGGTCGCCGACGGTCCGGACGCCGAGCCGGTGCAGCGGCTGCGCGGTGCGGGCGCCCACCCCCCACAGCACGGTGACCGGCAGCGGATGCAGGAAGGTCAGCGTGTCGGCCGCCGGCACGAGAAGCAGCCCGTCCGGCTTGCACCGCGCCGAGGCCAGCTTGGCCACGAACTTGGTCGATGCGACGCCGACCGAGCAGGTGAGTCCCAGGTCGTCGGCCACCCGGGCCCGGATGCGGCGGGCGATCTCCAACGGCCGGCCGAGCAGCCGCTGCGCGCCGGTGACGTCGAGGAACGCCTCGTCCAGCGACAGCGGCTCGACCAGCGGCGTGACGTCACGCAGGATCGCCATGACCTGGCCCGACACCTGGCTGTAGGCGGCCCGATCGGGCGGCAGCACGACGGCGTGCCGGCACAGCCGCAGCGCCTGGCCCATCGGCATGGCGCTGCGGACGCCGAACCGCCGAGCCTCGTAGGACGCCGCCGCGACGACACCCCGGGTGGAGCCGCCGACGATGACCGGCTTGCCGCGCAGCTCGGGACGGCGGCGGATCTCGACGCTGGCGAAGAAGGCGTCCATGTCGACGTGCAGGATCGAGCATCCGGTGTCGTCGCCGTCGGTCGGCCCGGCGGCGCGCGGAACGTCAGCGCTGCGGCCCATGGTGTCAGCCCGGACGCCGGGCCAGCACGTGCACCCGGCTGGCGATCTCGCGGAACGGTGAGCGCCCGGATGCGAGCTGCTCCAACTCGGCCAGCGCCGCGCCGTCCGAACTGGCGGGCGGCGCCTCGGGATCGGCGCCCGGGACGAGTTCGGTGAACACGCCGACGCCGTGCACCTGCTCGACGACCAGGCCGAGCTCGGCGCACCGCGCCTGGACCGCCGACAGGTCGAGCACGGTCGGCGCCGCGGCGGCGAGGGAGCGCAGCTCGAGCAGCGCGGTGCCGACGTCGCCGGCCAGGGCGCGGGTCAGCACGCTGGCCACCGGGTTGCTGATCAGGACGCTGACCAGGCCGCCGGGGCGGACCGCGGCGGCGACACCGGCCAGGGCGACCTGCGGGTGGTCGACCTCCTCGAGCACGCCGTGGGCCAGGGCCAGGTCGAACGAGGCCGGCGCCAGCTCGGGCACCGTGCCGCTGAGCTCGGCGAGCGCCTCGACGTCGCCGGGCACCGCGTGCACCAGGTCGTCGACGCCGGCCTCGGCCGCCCGCCGCCGCAGCGTGGCCAGCGCGTCGGGGCTGACGTCGACCACTGTGACGCGCGCGCCGGCCTGGGCCAGCGGGACGGCGGTGCTGCCGCTGCCTCCCCCGCAGTCGAGCACGGTGGGCACCGCGCCCGGCCCGGCAACCGAGCGCACCGCGTCGGAAAGCAGCTGCACGACGAGCCGCTGCCGCAACGGGGCGCCACGTTCGCGGCGACTGGTGGTCTCCACGGTGCGAACACTAGTGCCCGACACCGACAGCAGCGTGGACCAGACTCAGCTCGCCAGGGGCGTGGCCAGCAGACCCAGCGACTGCTCAACCAGCACCAGGAACTGTTCGGCGGCGTGCACCTGGTCGTCGGCGTCGCGGGCCGACACTGCGCTGCGCGCTCCGGCCTCGACGGCCGCCCGCTGGCCGGCCGTCCCGGCGAAGTAGGCCGACCACGCGGCCAGCTCGGGAGCGACTGCGTCGACGAGTACCCACGCGCTGACCAGCCGCCGCTTCCCCGCCGGCCGGGCCCGTTCGGCAAATAGCGCCGCGGCGCCCCGCAGGGCGGCGAGATGGGCCAACCGGAACTGCTCGGCCGGATCGGCCTGGCTCTCGGCGTCGCGCAACATCGCCCGGGCGTGTTCGATCAGCGAGGCGGCGGAACGGCTCGCCGGAGGCCGTAGGGTGGCGACGGCACGTGCGGGAACGGACCGGGTGGCCATGGGCGGATCTCCCTTGTTCGAACTTCTGTTCGAACAGTAGCGCGAACGTATGTTCGAGGCAAGCGGATACGGCGCTAAGCCGACAGCACGTCGACAACCTCGCCGATGACGACCACCGCCGGCGGGTGTAGCTCGCGCCGCTGCACGGTCTCGGCCAGCTCGCCCAGCGCCGCCCGGACGATGCGCTGCCCGTCCAGCGTCGCTCGCTCGATCACGGCCGCCGGGGTGCCGGGCTCGCGGCCGTGCGTCAGAAGCGCCTTCACGATCAGGTCCAGATGCTCGATCGCCATCAGCAGCACGAGGGTCGACGCCTTGGCCAGGGCGCCCCAGTCCAGGCCGGTGTCGGGCGGGCGTCCCGGGTCGAGGTGCCCGGACACCACGGTGAAGTCGGCGGCCAGGCCCCGGTGAGTCAACGGGATACCGGCCATCACCGGTGCGGCCAGCGCCGACGTCACGCCGGGGACGACGGTCACCGGTACGCCGGCCGCCAGGCAGGCCAGCCACTCCTCGCCGCCCCGGCCGAACACGAACGGGTCGCCGCCCTTGAGCCGGACCACGCGCTGGCCGGCCCGGGCCCGGTCGACCAGCACGGCGTTGATCTCGTCCTGGGTCAGGTTGTGCCGGTGGGCCGACTTGCCGCAGTCGATCACCTCGACCTCGGGTGGCAGCTCGGCCAGCAGCGCGCGCGGCGCCAACCGGTCGACCACCACCACATCGGCGCCCATCACCAGACGCCGGCCCCGCACGGTGATCAGCTCGGGGTCGCCCGGTCCCCCGCCGACCAGCGCGACCGATCCGGTGGCCGCCGGGCGGTGGGCGCGCAGGGGCAGCTCGCCCAGGTCCAGCGCGGCGCTGATCGCATCGCGCAATGCGACGGCCCGGCGTGGGTCGTCGCCGCCCGACACGGCCACGGTCACGCCGTCGCGCCGGGTCGCGGACATCGTCCGGGCGGTGCCGCCGCCGGCCGAGTCGGCGCGGATGCAGTAGATCCGCTGCTCGGCGGCCACCGCGGCCACCGCGGCGTTCACCTCGGCCGAGTCGGTGCAGGCCAGCACCAACCAGGCCCCGTCGACATCACTCGGCCGGAACGGGCGCGACGTCACGCGCGCGGAGAGTCGTTGCAGCCGGTCCGAGACGTGCGGTGCCACGACCTCGATCACCGCACCGGAGTCGGCCAGCCGCTCGGCGCGCCGGGTGGCGATCTGCCCGCCCCCGACGACCAGCACACGCCGTCCGGCGACGTCGAGCAACAACGGGAAGCCGGTCATCGGGGTCATTGTGACGGCGCGGCGACCATTCCGGCGGCCACGGTGGCGCCGCCGTCCTCGTCGACGAGCAGGAACGCGCCGGTCGAGCGGTTCAGCTGGTAGGGGTCGACTGGAACCGGCTCGGCCGTACGCAGGCGTATGGCGCCGATGTCGTTGAGCTGCAGTTCGTCGCTCTGGTCGTGCTTGAGGGTGGTGATGTCCAGGCGGGTCTCGACGGCGTCGACGATCGCCGGCACGTCGCGGGTGCCGTGCCGCAACGCGAAGCGGTCGCCGGCCCGCAGCGGCTGCTCGGCCAGCCAGCAGACCGTGGCGGTCAGCGAACGGGCGACGGTCGGGCGCGGGTCGCGGTCGACCGCAATCAGATCGCCCCGGGCGACGTCTATGTCGTCGGCCAGCCGAACTACCACCGAGCGGCCCGGCGCCGCCTCGTCGAGCGAACCGTCGGGCGTGTCGATACCGGCCACGGTCGAGGTGCGCCCCGACGGCAGCACGACGACCGCGTCGCCGTCGCGCAGTGCCCCGGCCTCGACCCGCCCGGCATAGCCGCGATAGTCGGGGTGCTCGGCCGAGCGTGGTCGCACCACCATCTGCACGGGGAACCGGGCCGGCACCTCGGCGCCCGTCGACGACTCGATCCGCTCGAGGTGGTCGAGAAGCGACGGGCCGGCGTACCAGCCCGTCCGGGTCGAGCGCTCGACCACGTTGTCGCCGCCCAGCGCCGCCACCGGGATCGGGGTGAACGAGTCCAGGCCGAGGCTGGCCGCCGCCGCAGCGAAGTCGCCGACGATCGAGTCGAACACCGGCTCGGCGTAGTCGACCAGATCCATCTTGTTGACGGCCAGCACGACGTGCTCGACGCGCAACAGCGCGGCCACGGCGGCGTGCCGCTTGGTCTGGTCGAGCACTCCATTACGGGCGTCGACCAGGATTACCGCGACGTCGGCGGTGGACGCGCCGGTGACGGTATTGCGGGTGTACTGCACGTGACCGGGTGTGTCGGCCAGCACGAACGTGCGGTTGGCCGTCGCGAAGTACCGGTACGCGACGTCGATCGTGATTCCCTGCTCCCGCTCGGCCCGCAGCCCGTCGACCAGCAGGGCGAGGTCGGCGCCGTCGTAGCCCCGGCGCTCGCTGGCCACCTCCACGGCGGTGAGCTGGTCGGCCAGCACCGCCTTGGCGTCGTGCAGCAACCGGCCGACCAGGGTGGACTTGCCGTCGTCCACCGAGCCGGCGGTCACGACCCGTAAGAGCTGTCCCGGCACTAGAAATAGCCCTTGCGTTTGCGGTCTTCCATCGCGGCCTCGCTGACCCGGTCGTCGGCCCGGGTCGCGCCCCGCTCGGAGATCGTGGACGCGGCCGTCTCGACGACGACGTCGGCCACCGTGTGCGCGGTGGAACGGATCGCGCCGGTGCACGTGGCGTCGCCGACCGTTCGGTAACGCACCGACTCGGTCGTGACCACGTCGCCCTCGCCGGGCTGCGTCCACGGCGTGACGGCCAGCAGCATGCCGTCGCGCTGGAACACCGGCCGCTCGTGCGCGTAGTAGATGCTCGGCACCTCGATGCCTTCACGCTCGATGTAGGCCCAGACGTCCAGCTCGGTCCAGTTCGAGATCGGGAAGACGCGTACGTGCTCGCCGGTGCGGTGCCGGCCGTTGTAGAGGTCCCACAGCTCCGGCCGCTGGTTGCGCGGGTCCCACTGGCCGAAGTCGTCGCGGACGCTGAAGATGCGCTCCTTGGCCCGCGCCTTCTCCTCGTCGCGGCGCGCCCCGCCCAGGACGGCGTCGAAGCGGTGCTCGTTGATGGCGTCGAGCAGGGTGACGGTCTGCAGCGGGTTGCGCGGCTGGCCCGGCGTCTCGCGCACCCGGCCGCGATCGATCGACTGCTGGACGCTGGCGACCACGAGCTTCACCCCGAGCTGGGCGACATGCCGGTCGCGGAACTCGATGACCTCGTCGAAGTTGTGCCCGGTGTCGACGTGCATGACCGGGAAGGGCACCCGGCCCGGCCAGAACGCCTTGGTGGCCAGGTGCAGCATCACGATCGAGTCCTTGCCGCCCGAGAACAGCAGCACCGGCCGCTCGAACTGGCCGGCCACCTCGCGCAGGATGTGGATCGCCTCGTCCTCGAGGTCGCTCAGCCAGGAACGGGTGGCAACAGGACGGGTCGCGACGGCGGTCATAGGAGATTCTCCTTGCGCAGCAGGGCAATCAGCTCATCGACGGCGTCGTCGACCGGTCGTCCGGCGGTGTCGAGTCGCAGTTCCGGAGTCGCGGGCGGCTCGTACTCGCCGTCGACCCCGGTGAGCCCGGACATCGCGCCGTCGCGCTGCCGGGCGTAGAAGCCTTTGACGTCGCGCTCGGCGCACACCTGCACCGGCGTCGCGACGTGCACCTCGAAGAAGGGCACCGATCGGTCGGCATGGGCGGCGCGCACTGCGTCGCGACCCGCCGCGAACGGCGAGATCACGGCTGCGATCACGACCACGCCGTGGGTGGCCAGTCGCTCGGCGATCCAACCGATGCGGGCCACCTGGGTGTCGCGATCAGCGCGGGAGAAGCCGAGTTCGGGCGAGAGCGCCGCCCGCACGGCGTCGCCGTCGAGAACCTCGACGGCCCGGCCGTCGGCCCGCAGACGCTCGGCCAGCGCGGTGGCCAGCGTGGTCTTGCCGGCGCTGGGCAGCCCGGTCAGCCAGACCGTGGCCCCGGTGGCCCGGGCGACGGTGGTCGTGTCTGTCGACATGGGGGTCCTTCGCAAACTGGGTCAGGATGCACGTGTACGCGCACTTCGGCTCAGCTGGTTTGCGTTCGGACGGCTCGTCAGGCGGCCCGCTAGGGGCGACGATGACTTCTCGGGGAGCCGACGCTCAGGACAGACGACACGCCGCGCTGACGACGCGCTGCAGGTCTACGTGCAGGCGCGCGACGAGCAAGACGGCGGACACGTGGACGATGGTTGCATACGAGGGTGCCGCTGTGCCACTCGCTTGTGGTGCGCGCCTCGCGAGAATGCCTATTGTCTACACGGCATGTCGGCAAGCTGGGCACGGGTCGACGAGTGACTGATCGCATTTCCCACTCTCGCCCTTCCTGTGCGACCCTTGATACGTGCATCGAGCTCTCCCGCTGCGTCTCACGGCGCGCCGGCACGTCGACCTGCTGCGAGTCATCGCCGCGGCGTGTCGGACGTTGAGCTGACCCACGCCTCTTCCGGCGCGGGTCCTCGTCGTCCGAGACCGCATCGTCGGAGAGGAGCTCGCAGATGCCTGCGCGCAAAGGCCAGGGCCAGTGGGCGCTCGGCTACCGGGAGCCGCTGAACGCCAACGAGCGCAGCAAGCGCGACAACGACCCGCTGACCGTTCGTCAGCGCATCCTCGACATCTACCAGCACACCGGATTCGCCGGCATCGATCCGGCCGACCTGCGCGGGCGGTTCCGCTGGTACGGGCTGTACACCCAGCGCCGGCAGGGCATCCCGGGCGGACGCACCGCGGTGCTCGAACCCGAGGAGCTCGAGGACGAGTACTTCATGCTGCGCGTCCGCATCGACGGCGGCGCGCTGACCAGCGAGCAGCTGGGGGTGATCGCCGAGATCTCCACGACGTACGGCCGCGACGTCGCCGACATCACCGACCGGCAGAACGTGCAGCTGCACTGGATCCGCATCGAGGACGTGCCGGCGATCTGGCAGAAGCTCGAAGCGGTGGGCCTGTCGACCACCGAGGCCTGCGGTGACACGCCGCGCGTGATGCTGGCCTGCCCGCTCGAGGGCGTGGCCGCCGACTCGGTCATCGACGCCGGCCCGGCCCTGCGCGAGATCGTCGACAACTACCTGGGCGATCCGCAGTTCGCCAACCTGCCCCGCAAGTACAAGACGTCGGTCACCGGCTGCGCCCGGCACTGCGTCAACCACGAGATCAACGACGTGTCGTTCGTCGGCGTGGTCGGCCCGGACGGCACCCCGGGGTTCGACGTCTGGGTCGGGGGTGGCCTGTCGACCAACCCCATGTTCGCCAAGCGGCTGGGCGTGTTCGTCGAGCCGCACGAGGTCAGCGAGGTCTGGGTCGGCGTCACGTCGGTCTTCCGCGACTACGGCTACCGCCGCTCGCGCAACCACGCCCGACTGAAGTTCCTGATGGCCGACTGGGGTCCGGAAAAGTTCAGGGAAGTTCTCGAGAAGGAGTACCTGGGCCGGGCGCTGCCGGACGGGCCCGAGGTGCCGGCCTCGCCGCCGCACCGCGACCACGTGGGTATCGAGCGTCAGCTCGACGGGCGCTTCGCCGTCGGCGCCACGACCAAGGCCGGCCGCACGTCAGGCACGGCACTGGGCGCGGTGGCCAAGCTGGCCGCCCGTTTCGGCGACGGCCGGATCCGCACGACTCCCCAGCAGGGACTGGTGATTCTCGGCGTCGCCGACTCCGACACCGACGGCCTGGTCGCCGAGCTCGACGAGCTGGGCCTGTCGGTGCGGCCGTCGGTGTTCCACCGGGGCACGATCGCCTGCACCGGTATCGAGTTCTGCAAGCTGGCCATCGTCGAGACCAAGGCCCGCGCCGAGACGATCCGGGCCGAGCTCGAACGCCGGCTGCCCGACTTCGACACGCCGATCACCATCAACGTCAACGGCTGCCCCAACTCCTGCGCCCGGTTCCAGGTGGCCGACATCGGCTTCAAGGGCGTCGTGACGCGCGGCCCGAACGGCGACCAGGAGGCCTTCCAGGTGCACCTGGGCGGGCAGATGGGCGCCGACGCGGCGTTCGGCCGCAAGTTCCGCGGCCTGAAGGTCACGGCCGAGGAGGCCCCCGACTACGCCGAGAGGATTTTGCGCGGCTACCTGGAGCGACGCACGGACGGCGAGAACTTCGCCGCCTACGTCGCCCGCGCCGACGAGGCGTGGCTGACATGACGGAACGGGCGGCGCCGTTCTACTGCCCGTACTGCGGCGACGAGGACCTGCGCCCGTTCGGCGAGAAGCACGGCGAGTGGCGGTGCGGAGCGTGTCTGCGGGTGTTCCGGCTGTCCTACGTCGGCAGCGCACCGAACTGGACGGCCGAGCCGGTGGAGGAGTCGACATGACGGCGGCCACCGATCTCGAGGAGCTGGCCACCCGGGCCGGCGACGAGCTGGATGGTGCCGAGCCGCTCGACGTCCTGGCCTGGGCGGTCGAGCAGTTCGGATCGTCCTGGTGCGTGGCCTCGTCGATGGCCGACGCGGTACTCCCCCACCTGGCCTCGCGAGCGTTGCCCGGGGTCGACGTGATCTTCCTCGATACGGGCTATCACTTCGCCGAGACGATCGGCACCCGCGACGCTGTGGCGGCGACCCTGCCGGTATCGGTCAAGACGATCACGCCCGCGCAGACGGTGGCCGAGCAGGACGCACAGTACGGAGCCCGGCTGTACGAGCGCGACCCTGACAAGTGCTGCGCGCTGCGCAAGGTGGCCCCGCTGGCGTCGGCGCTCGAGCCGTACCGGGCCTGGGCGTCCGGGCTGCGGCGCGACGAGGCGGTCACCCGACGGGACGTGCGCGTCGTCGAGTGGGACGCCAAGCGCGGCCTGGTGAAGCTGAACCCGATCGCGGCGTGGACCCAGGACGACGTCGACGCGTACATCGCCGACAACGGCATACTGGTCAACCCGCTGCTCGACGACGGCTACGGCTCGGTCGGCTGCGCGCCGTGCACCCGGCGCATCCTCGAGGGCGAGGACGTTCGCGCCGGCCGGTGGGCGGGTACCGGCAAGGTCGAGTGCGGACTGCACACCTGAGCACAATTGCCCTTGCCCGGCCCGGTTGGATGACCGAGTGAGCACCACACTGGCCCGCATCGTCGTGTCCACGTCCGAGCTCGACCGGTCGCTGGCCTTCTACGCCGACCTGGTCGGGCTCATCCCGGAGCGCCGCCAGGACGGGTTCGCCTGGCTGCGCACGGCCGACGGCGTCGAGGTCATGCTGCACGAACGCCCGGCGACGCCGAGCCTGTCGGCGGTGGCGGTCGGGCTGTTCGTGCCCGACGTCGACAAGACGGTCGCGGCCTGGCAGGAGCAGGGCGGCGGCGTTATCGACCCGCCGGCCGACCAGCCGTGGGGCGAGCGGATGGCGGTCGTGACCGACCCGGACGGGCACGTCGTGTGCCTGTCCCAGCAGCGCTGACCTCGGCGCCGACGATACGGTCGCAGGCGTGACCGGGATGCATCCCAACTGCGTGGCGGTCGACGCCGCGCTGGCCGCGGCCGGCGTGCCCGGCCGGGTGAAGCTGCTGCCCGAGGCGGCCCCCACCGCGATGGCGGCGGCCGAGCAGCTCGGCGTCGAGGTCGGCGCCATCGCCAACTCGCTGATCTTCGCGACGGCCGAGGGCGAGCCGGTGCTGGTCCTGACCAGCGGCGCTCACCGCGTCGACACCGCCAAGACGGCCGCCTTGCTGGGTACGGCCAAGCTGCGCCGGGCGAGCGCCGAGCTGGTCCGAGCAGCCACCGGGCAGCCGATCGGGGGCGTCGCGCCGGTGGCTCATCCGGGCCCGCTGCGCACGCTGGTCGACGTGGCGCTGCACGACTACCCGCAGGTGTGGGCGGCCGGCGGCGTCCCGCACGCGGTGTTCCCCACGACCTTCGACGAGCTGGTGGGCCTCACCCGTGGAACGCCGGCCGACGTCGCCTGAGCCCCGCCTGGCCCGGCGGCTCGGGACGTTCGACGCCGTGGTGATCGGGCTGGGTTCGATGATCGGCGCCGGTGTGTTCGCGGCGTTCGCGCCGGCGGCCCGGGCGGCCGGCACCGGGCTGCTGATCGGGCTGGGCGTCGCCGCCGTGGTGGCGTACTGCAATGCCACGGCATCGGCCCAGCTGGCCGCTGTCTACCCCACGTCGGGCGGTACCTACGTGTATGGGCGGGAGCGGCTCGGCGCGTGGTGGGGGTTCGCCGCGGGATGGTCGTTCGTCGTGGGAAAGACAGCCTCATGCGCGGCGATGGCGCTGACGTTCGCGACGTACGCCGTGCCCGGACCGGAGTGGGCCCAGCGCCTGGTCGGCGTGGCCGGGGTGCTCGCCCTGGTCGTGATCAACACCCGGGGCGTCACCCGCACGGCCGCTGCGACCCGGGTGCTCGTCGCCGGCACGCTGATCGCGCTGACCGTGCTGGTGCTGGCCATCGCCACCGGCGGCCACGCCGGCGCGTCGAACCTCGTGGCGCCGACCGGCGGCGGTTACGGCGTGCTGCAGGCGGCCGGGCTGCTGTTCTTCGCCTTCGCCGGCTACGCGCGCATCGCCACGATGGGCGAGGAGGTGATCGACCCGGCCCGGACGATCCCGCGGGCCATCCCGATCGCCCTCGGCGTGACCGTCGCGATCTACGCCGTGGTGGGACTGTGCGCGCTGCTGGCCGCCGGACCGGAGGCACTCGCTCAGGCGGAGGCGCCACTCGCCGCGGCGGCCCGCGCGGCCGGTGCCGCCTGGGCGGTGCCGGTGGTCCGGGTCGGCGCGACGCTGGCCAGCCTGGGCGCGTTGCTCGCGCTGATCGCCGGCATCGGGCGCACCAGCCTGGCCATGGCCCGCAACAGCGATCTGCCCGGCTGGCTGGCCGCCGTCCATCCGCGCTATCGCGTGCCGCACCACGCCGAGTTCGCGCTGGCCGCCGTCGTCGGTGTGCTCGTAGCCACCACCGACCTGCGCGGCGTCATCGGCTTCTCGTCGTTCGGGGTGCTCATCTACTACGGCATCGCCAACGCGTCGGCGTTCACCCAACCGGCCGCGCACCGTCGCTGGCCTCGCGCGCTCAACCTGCTCGGCGTGGCCGGCTGCGCGACGCTCGCCGTCACCTTGCCGGTGGCCTCGATCGTCGCCGGGCTCATCGTGCTCGCCGCCGGGCTGGGCGGGCGCGTGGTGGCTCGCCGGCGTCACGGAGCGAGGCCATAGGGTGAGCGGATGGCCGCCGTGGTGACGATGCACGTGTGGCGGGTCGAAGCGCGCCGGGTGCCGTCCGCGCTCGGCGCGATCGCGCTGGACCGCCGCCGGGTGCGCGCGCTGTCCGGGGTGCGGTTCGCCAAGCTGCTCGGCACCAGCCGGGGTTTCTCCGTGCGCGACGCCGACCCCACGCGGTGGGCGCTGCTGGTCAGCTGGACCTCGCGCGAGGCGGCCGGCAGCTTCGACGCCTCGGCGGTGGCGCGGCGCTGGCAGGCCCGGGCTCGCGAGTCGTGGCGGGCCGTGCTGCGCCCGCTGGCCAGCCGGGGCACCTGGTCGGGCCGAGCGCCGTTCGCCGCGACCGCGTCCAGCTGGGACGGCCCGGTGGCCGCGCTGACCCGGGCCCGGCTGGCGCCCCGGCAGGCGGTCGCGTTCTGGCGGGCCGTGCCGCCGGTCGCCGCCGACCTCGCGCACCGGCCCGGACTGTGCACCGCCTTCGGGGTCGGCGAGGCGCCGCTCGGCGTGCAGGGCACGTTCAGCGTCTGGCGCGACGCCGCCGCCCTGCGCGGGTACGCGTACGAGGGGGCGGCCCACCGCGAGGCGATCCGGCAGACGGCGGTCCGGGGCTGGTACGTCGAGGAACTGTTCGCGCGGTTCGCGGTGCTGAGCGCGTCGGGGTCGCTGGGCGGACGGGATCCGCTGGCGGTCGCCGCATGAGCGCACTGCCCTCCGCGGACAACATCGCGATCGAGGCGTGGACCGGCCCGCAACTCGCCCAGCGCATCAACGAGGCGATGGCGATCTACGTCGTCGCCATGAACTACCCGACCTACGCGGGCGCGCAGCGATCGGTCACCGCGCAGGGCCACACCAGCCACGCCGGCTTCGCCTGCCGCGCGGCGGTGCGCGAAGACGGGCGGCTGGTCGGATTCGGCTACGGCTACACCTCGACGGCCGGGCAGTGGTGGCACGACCTGGTGCGCCGGGCGGTCACCGACCAGGTCGCCGCCGAGTGGATGCGCGACGCGTTCGAGCTCTCCGAGATGCACGTGCTGCCGCACTACCAGGGCCTGGGCATCGGCCGCCGGCTGCTGACCTCGCTGGCCGCGGCCATCCCGCACAGCGCCATCCTGCTGTCCACACCGGACTCCGATACGCGGGCGTTCCGGCTCTACCGCTCGCTGGGCTTCGTCGACCTGGTGCGCAACCATCGCTTTCCCGGCGATGCCCGGCCGTTCGCGGTGCTGGGCGCCCGGCTGCCGTTCAACGGCTCCCACCCGAATGCCGAACCACGCCGCTAACCCGCCCGTCGGCGTGCTGGTGCTGGCGTCGGTCGGTCTGCAGCTGGCCTATCCCCTGACCCACGGGGCAACGCGCGACCGGCTCACCGTCGCCACGGTCGTGATGGTGGCCGGGGCCTCGGTCACGCACGCCGGCGTCACGGCCGGCCGGCGCGGGCTGGCCGGCTGTGCGGTGGCGGCCGGGCTCGGGTTCGGCGCCGAGCTGGTCGGCGTGCACACCGGCGTGCCGTTCGGCCACTACGCCTACGCCGACTCGCTCGGGCCGAAGGTCGCCGGCGTGCCGGTACTGGCCGGGCTGGCCTGGACGATGCTGGCCTGGCCGGCGGCGCTCGTCGCCCGGCGGCTGGCCGGGTCGTTACGGGCGCGCGTGCTGGTCGGCGGCTGGGCGCTGGCCTCGTGGGACCTGTTCCTCGACCCGCAGATGGTCGCGGCCGGGCACTGGACCTGGGCCGACCCGACTCCGCACCTGCCGGGTGTGCCGAACGTACCGCTGAGCAACTATGCCGGCTGGCTGCTGGTCGCGACGGCGATCTCCCTTGTTCTGCAAGGCATCCCGCGGCCGGCCGACGATCGATGGATGCTCGGCCTCTACCTGTGGACGTACGTGTCGTCCGTGCTCGCGCTGCTGGTCTTCCTGGACCTGGCCGGGGCCGCTCTGTGGGGCGCGCTCGGCATGGGGCTGGTCGCGGTGCCGATGGCGGTGCGGCTGTGCTGGTAGCGCTCGGGACGGTGGCCGCGCTGGCCGGCACCGCGCACGCCGCCGTCAACGCCCGGCGGCTGCGCCGGCCCGACCCGGATCCCCCGCCATCCACAGTGGACATTTCCGTGCTGCTGCCGGTGCGCGACGAGGCGGCCAACGTGGCCGGTTGCCTGCGCACGCTGCTGGCCCAGCCCGACGTCGAGGTGCTCGTGCTCGACGACGGGTCGGCCGACGAGACGCGGGCGATCGCCGAGTCGTTCGGCGTGCGGGTGCTGGCCGGCACTCCCCCGCCGTCCGGCTGGCTGGGCAAGCCGCACGCCTGCCGGCAACTCGCCGCGGCGGCCCGCCCGAGCAGCCACGTGCTGGTGTTCGTCGACGCCGACGTGCGGCTCGGACGGCACGCCGTGGCCGCGGCGGTCGACCTGCTCCAGCGGCACGACCTCGACTTCGTCTCGCCCTACCCCCGGCAGGTGGCCGGCACCGCCGCGGAACGGCTCGTGCAGCCGCTGCTGCAGTGGTCGTGGCTGACGCTGTTGCCGCTGCGCGCCGCCGAGCGGTCGGCCCGGGCGTCGCTGGCGGTGGCGAACGGGCAGTTCCTGGTGGTGCGGCGTGACGCGTACGAGCGGGCCGGTGGCCATCGCCCGGACGACGTGCTCGACGACCTCGCCCTGGCCCGAGCGCTGCGCCGGTCCGGGGCACGCGGGGGTGTCGTCGACGGCACGACGCTGGCCAGCTGCCGGATGTACGACGGCTGGGCCGCCCTGCGCGACGGTTACGGCAAGTCGCTGTGGGCGGCGTTCGGCGGACCGGTCGGGGCGGCCGGTGTGCTGGCCGGGCTGGCCGTCGCCTACCTGGTCCCGGCGGTGGCGGCGTTGCGGGGTTCGCGGATCGGGGCACTCGGTTACGCCGCCGGGGTGGCCGGTCGCGCGCTCACCGCCCGGCGCACCGGCGGCCGGCCCTGGCCCGACGCGCTGGCCCACCCCGCGTCGATCGCGACGCTGGCCTACCTGACGGGGCGGTCGTTCGTGGGACACCGGCGCGGCACGCTGCGCTGGAGACGACGCACCGTCTCACAGTGCGGCCGATGAGCGCGCACTGAGCAATCGGCTGCGGCACTATCTGCACCATGGCTCGCGTCGTGGTGGTCGGCGCCGGGGTCGGCGGACTGGCCGCCGCCGCCCGGCTGGCCGCGCTGCGGCACGACGTGACCGTGCTCGAGGCGAGCGACGAGCTCGGCGGCAAGGTCGGACGGCTCGAGCAGCGCACGCCGGCCGGCACGTTCCGCTTCGACACCGGCGCCTCGGTGCTGACCATGCCGGAGGTGTTCGCCGAGCTGTTCGCCGAGACCGGCGACCCGCTCGACTCGGTGGTGCAGCTGCGGGCCGTCGACCCGTTCGTGCGCTACCGGTTCGCCGACGGCAGCGTGGTCACCACCACCCGCGACCTCGACGAGCAGGTGGCCCGCTTCGACCAGGCCTTCGGCGCCGGGGCCGGTACCGCCTGGGCGACGCTGGTGGCCCGCGGGTCACGGGTCTGGGACGCGGTCGAGCAGCCGGTGTTCGGGCAGAGCCTGACCGCACGCAGCCTGGCCCGGCGGCTGACCAGCCTGGGCGACCTGACCGCGGTCGGACCGGGCCGCACTCTGCGCCAGGTCGCCAACCGGCACTTCGCCGACCGACGTCCGCGGCTGGTGCTCGAGCGGTACGCGACCTACACCGGGTCCGACCCGCGCCGCGCACCGGCCGCGCTGACCGTCATCCCCTACCTCGAGCACGCATTCGGCACCTGGTACGTCGAGGGCGGCCTGTACCGGCTCGTCCAGGCGCTGGCCGACCGGGTCGCCGAGCGGGGTGGCGTCATCCGCACCGGCGCCCGCGTCGCCCGGATCGCCGCACCCGGCGGGCGGGTCAGCGAGGTGGCGCTCATCGACGGGGAGCGGGTGCCGGCCGACGTGGTGGTGGCCAACGCCGACCCCGGTGTCGTCTACGGTCAGCTGCTCGCCCCGCCCGGCCCGGTCCGGCGCCCGCCCGACTCGCTCAGCGGCTTCGTCCTGCTGCTCGGCGTGCGCGGCCGCACCCCGAGCCTGGCCCACCACAACGTGCTGTTCGGCGAGGACTACGACGCGGAGTTCGACGCCGTGTTCGGCCGCCCGGGCCGCCCGGTCACCGATCCGACGGTGTACGTCAGCGCGCCGGACGACGCCACGGTCTGCCCGCCCGGGCACGAGGCGTGGTTCGTCCTGGTCAACGCCCCCCGGCACGGCCCGGACGGCAGCCGGGGCGCCCTCGACTGGGACAGCGCCGGCCTGGCGTCCGGGTACGAGGGTCGGGTGCTGTCGTTGCTGGCCGCCCGCGGCCTGCCGGTCCGCGAGCGGCTGCTGTTCAGCAAGGTGCTCACGCCGGCCGACCTGCAGCGGCGCACCGGCGCGCCCGGGGGCGCCATCTACGGGGCCGCCCTGCACGGGCTGCGGGCCAGCCTGCGCCGGCCGGCCAATGCGGCCAAGGTCCGCGGTTTGTACCTGGTCGGCGGCTCGACCAATCCCGGTGGTGGGCTGCCGCTCGTCGCGCTGTCGGCCAAGATCGTCGCCGCCCTGATCGGCCCGGCCTAGCGCCCGCCCTCAGCGGCTTGATCAACAGCAGAAGTTGGTCGCCCGAGCGACCATGTCGCGCTGTTGATCACGAAGGCTGAGCCGCACGTCTTACGACGATGTCGTAAACTGTGCGCTGGAGGTGGCGACGATGACCACGGTGGCGGCCCTGCTCGCCGATTTCGGCGTACCCGGAAGCGAATCGGACTTTGTGTCGGCCCTGCGGGCGGCGCTGCGGCGCGAGCCCAGACCCGGCACGAGCACCCTGACCGAGGCGGACGCGGCTGTGCTGACCCAGCACAGCGGGATCGATCCGGGGGCAGCGGCTCGGCTGAGCGATCCGCGCCAGGTCGCCGTCGACCGGGCCCGGCTCGAGTTCGACCTGCTCCGCCGCGCCTACACGGCGCAAGACGTGGCCGCCAAGTGGGGCGTCGACCCCTCGCGGATCCGGCACCGGGTACGCAACGGCGCGCTTTACGGCCGGCGTACCGGGCGGACGCTGCGGTTGCCGAGCTGGCAGTTCGACGACGACCTGCGTCCCTTGCCGGGACTGGCCGTCGTGCTCGCCGCGCTACCGGAGGACATGCATCCGCGCGAGGTCGAGGGCTTCATGACCACCCCGCAGGACGACCTGCGGCTCAGCGGTCACCCGGTCAGTCCGCGCGACTGGCTGCTGACCGGAGGCGACGCCGTCAAGGTCGCGGAGCACGCGGCCGACCTCGACCGGTGGTAAAGCTTCCTCTCCCGCCGGCGCCCGACGCGCTGACGTGGGAGGAAGGCGACACGTCCGCGGTGGCCGCACACACCGTGCTGTGGCGGCTGCACCGCTGCGCCGGCGAGAACGTCGTGCCGTGGAACGAGTTGCGGTTCTGGGGCCCCTCGCACGCCCGCTTCGACCCGCAGGAGCTGCCGCCCGGTCCGTCGGACCGCGGCGTGTCCTATGCGGCGCTTGACGTGGCGACGTGCCTGGCCGAGGTGTTCCAGGATCGCCGGGTGGTCGACACCTCGCGCGGCTCGCCCTACCTGACGGCCTGGCGGCCGACCCGCACCCTGCACCTGCTCGATCTCACCGGCACCTGGCCGATCCGTAACAGTGCCTCGCACCTGCTCAACACCGGTCCGCACGACCTGTGCCGCAGCTGGGCCCGCGCGATCTACGCCCGCTGGCCCGACCTAGACGGGTTGTGGCACATCTCGGCGATGACCGGCCAGCCCGAGGTCACGATGTTCACCGCGGCCGGCGACACCTTCCCGCCCCGTCCCCTGTTCAGCCGGCCACTGGCCGACCCGGGGACGCGCGGCTGGATCGCCGCGGCCGCCGCGCAGATCGCCTACGACGTGATCTGACCGATCGCGATGGCCGTGGCCCCCACCCACACGCCGGCGCACACCGTCGGCGGCCAGGTGGCGGCGCTGACCGCCGCGGACACGCAGGCCAGCGCCGTGCAGATCACCCGGGTCGGCCGCTCGGCTACGGTCAGCACCCGCGGTGGCCGGCCCAGCTCCTGCAGCAGCGACAGCGCCGCGGCCGCCGCGGCCAGCCACCACGGCGCGCCGCAGCGCCAGATCGTGAGGGCGAACGCTGTGTCGGCGATCCGGTCGGCCACCGTGTCGGCCACCGCCCCGAACCGCGACGACCGGTCGGCGACGACGGCGATCGCGCCGTCGAGCCCGTCGGCCACCGCGGCCGCGAGCACACAGGCCAGTGCGGCGAGCGGCCAGCGTCCGGCGAGCAGCAAGGCGGGGACGGCCAGCCCAACGCCGGCCACCGTTACCGCGATCGGCGGTACCCCGAGCGCGGCCAGCGGCCGGGCCAGCGTCCACATCGGACGCAGCCACGCCCGCACCAGCGGTGACGGCACCAGCCCCTGGTGCAGCTGCGACCAGCGATCGACTGGTGCCCCGCGTCGGGAACTCAGACGATAATTCCGGCGCCCAGCTGCACGCTCGCGGCATTGTCGTCGTCGCCGATACAACAGCGGTATCGGCTTCTCCTCCGCCTTGCGAGCGCACACCTGGATCACCGGACTTTATTCGCCCAGTTCCCGGGGCGGGACACTAGGTCGGCGCGCTGGTTCGAAGGTTGGCCCATACCTCGCGGGTGGCCTTCGAGCGGTTGAAGGTTATGAAGTGGATGCCCGGCACGCCCTCGTCGAGCAGCCGCTGCGCCGTCCGCGAGCACTCGTCGATGCCCAGCGCGCGCACCGCCTTGGGGTCGTCGGCCACCGCGGCGAACTTGGCCGCCAGCGTCGGCGGGAACGGCGCGCCGGACAGCTGCTCGGATCGCTCGATCGTGCGCATCGTGGTCACCGGCATGATGCCGGCGATGATCGGCACGTCGCAGCCGGCCGCGCCCACCCGGTCGCGCAGCCGGAGGTACTCGTCGGCGTCGAAGAACATCTGCGTCACCGCGTAATCGGCGCCGGCCCGGCACTTCTCGACGAACCGGGCCGTGTCCTCCTCGACCGTGGCCGAGCGCGGGTGCTTGTACGGGAATGCGGCCACGCCGACGCTGAAGTCACCGTGCGCGCAGAGCAGCTCGACCAGCTCGTTGGCGTAGCTCAGCCCGTCCGGGTGCTTGACCCACTCGCCCATCGGGTTGCCCGGCGGGTCGCCCCGGATCGCCAGCATGTTGACCACGCCGACGTCGACGAATCGGCCGATGATGGCCCGCAGCTCGGCCACCGAGTGGTTGACCGCGGTCAGGTGCGCGACCGGCAGCAGCGTGGTGTCGGAGGCGATCTGCTCGACGATCTCGATCGTGTGGTCGCGGGTCGTGCCACCGGCGCCGTAGGTCACGGACACGAACGACGGGTGCAGCGGCTCCAGCTCGCGGATGGTCTTCCACAACAGCCGGTCGTCCTCGGGCGTCTTCGGCGGGAAGAACTCGAAGGAGAACGTGCGCTGTCCCGCAGCGAGAACGTCCCGAACCGTTCGTGGCATGCGACTCAGCGTAGTGTCTGGTTGTGATCGACCTCGGTGCGGTGATCCAGCGGGTCGACGCGGAGCTGGCCCGGTTCTTCGACGGACGGCGGGCCCGGCTGACCGAACTGGGCGACGATCTGGCCCCCCTGACCGACACGGCGCGCGAGTTCGTGCTAGACGGCGGCAAACGCCTGCGGCCGATGTTCGCCTATTGCGGGTGGCGGTCGGTGCGCTCGACCGAGGGCGACGAGCCGATGGTCACCGCGGCGGCCAGCCTGGAGCTGCTGCACGGCTGCGCGCTCATCCACGACGACGTCATGGACGGATCGAGCACCCGGCGCGGGCGGCCGTCCGTGCACGCCGCGTTCACCGAGATTCACCGGGCCGGGGCGTTCACCGGCGACCCGCGCGTATTCGGCACGGCCGCGGCGATCGTGGTCGGCGACCTGCTGCTGACGTGGGCCGACGCGATGTTCGCCGGCGCCGGGTTCGCCGAGGCGGACGGCCGGCGGGCGCGGATCATCTACGACGACATGCGCCAGCAGGTGATGGCCGGGCAGTACCTGGACATGCTCGTCCAGACTCGGGGCGACTTCTCGGTGAACGACGCGCTGCGGGTCGCCCGGTACAAGACGAGCAAGTACACGATCGAGGGTCCGTTGCAGTTCGGCGCGGCGGCGGCCGGCGCCCCGGCCGAAGTGGTCGAGGCGATCAGCGGTTACGGCCTGCCGCTCGGCGAGGCCTTCCAGCTGCGCGACGACGTGCTGGGCGTCTTCGGCGATCCCGGGCGGACCGGCAAGCCGATCGGCGACGACCTGCGCGAGGGCAAGCGCACGATGCTGGTCGCGCTGGCCATGCAGGCGGCCACGCCGGACCAGGCGTCCTTGCTGCGGGCCGGGCTGGGCAACCGCGACCTCGACGACACCGGGGCGGCCGCCCTGTGCGAGGTGATCGTCGCGACCGGTGCCCTGGACCGCGTCGAGGCCCGCATCGCCGAACGGGCCGACCAGGCGCGAGCGGCGCTGACCCCGGCCATCGGCGCTGACGCCCGCGACGTACTCGACAGCCTGGCTGTATTGGCCACCGAGCGGCACACATGAGAACCGTACCTGGGCGTACGGATCGCGTGGTCGTGATCGGGGCGGGCCTGGGCGGCCTGTCGGCGGCGCTGCACCTGGCCGGATCGGGACGTGAGGTCACGGTGCTCGAACGGGCCGCTGAGCCGGGTGGCCGGGCCGGCGTGCTCCGCGACCACGGCTACACGTTCGACACCGGACCGACCGTGATCACCATGCCGTCGTTGATCGCCGAGGCGCTGGCCGCCGTCGGCGAGGAACTCGACAACTGGCTGGACCTGCGCCGGCTGGACCCGGCCTACCGGGCCCGGTTCGCCGACGGCTCGACCCTGGACCTGCACGCCGACGTCGATGCGATGGCGTCGGCCATCCGGGCGCTGTGCGGGCCGGCCGACGCCGACGGCTACCGCCGCCTGGTGGCCTACCTGCGCAAGCTCTACGACCTGGAACTGCCGCACTTCATCGCCCGCAACCTCGACTCGCCGTTCGCCCTGCTCGGCCGGCCGCTGCTGGAGCTGGTGCGGCTGGGCGGCTTCCGCCGGTTGGCTCCCAAGGTCGGCACCTTCGTGCGCGACGAGCGGCTGCGCCGGTTGTTCACGTTCCAGGCGATGTACGCCGGGCTGGCCCCGGCGCAGGCGCTGGCCATCTACGCGGTGATCACCTACCTGGACTGCGTGGCCGGCGTCTACTTCCCGATGGGCGGCGTGCACTCGGTGCCCCGCGCGCTGGCCGCGGCCGCCGACAAGCACGGCGTGACGTTCCGGTACGGCAGCGCGGCCACGCGCATCGAGGTACAGGCGGGCCGGGCGGTCGCCGTGCGTACGGACGCCGGCGAGCGGATCCCGGCCGACGTCGTGGTCGTCAACGCCGATGCGCCGACGGCGTACCGCGAGCTGCTGGACCGCGAGCCGCGCCGGCTGCGCTACTCGCCCTCGTGCGTCGTACTGCACGCCGGGGTACGGAACGCCCGCCCGGACGCCCACCACACGATCTCGTTCGGCGCCGCCTGGCAGTCGACGTTCGACGAGATCATCCGGCACGGCAAGGTGATGAGCGATCCGTCGTTCCTGCTCACTACGCCGACGGTCACCGACCCGTCGCTGGCTCCGGACGGCGCGCACTCGCAGTACGTGCTGTTCCCGGCGCCCAACCTCGACCACCGCTACCCCATCGACTGGGCGGCCGAGGCTCCGCGCTACGCCGAGCACATGCTGGCCGCCCTGGCCACCCGCGGCTTCGACGTCGACCCGGAGGTGCAGCACGTGACCACGCCGGCCGACTGGTGCGGTCCGGCCGGCACGCCGTTCGCCGCGACGCACCGCTTCGGGCAGACCGGCCCGTTCCGCCTGCCGACCCTCGACCGCCGCGTCGAGAACCTCGTGTTCTGCGGCGCGAACGTCCAGCCCGGGGTCGGGGTGCCAATGGTGATCGTCTCCGGGCGGCTGGCCGCCCAGCGGATCGTCGGTGCCGACATCGCCTCTGCCACCATTGCGACATGAGAGGGGGGCACGAGCTGAACGCGGCCGGGATCACGTCGCCGAGGCTGCGCGCCGGCTACCAGCTGTGCCGGCGCGTCAACGCCCGCCACGGCAAGACGTACTACCTGGCCACGCTGCTGCTGCCGGCGGCCAAACGGCCCTATGTCCACGCGCTGTACGGCTTCGCGCGCTACGCCGACGACATCGTCGACCAGCTGGATGCCGACGCCGAACGCTTCGAGTCGTGGAGCGCGGAGTTCGTGGCCGACGTCGAGCTCGGTACGTCCAGCGACCCGGTGTGCCGCACCGTCATCGACACGATCCGCCGCTGGGACATCCGGCGCTCCTACTTCTCCGACTTCCTCGAGGCCATGCGGTCCGACCTGACCGTCACGAGTTACCCGACCTACGACGATCTGGCCAAGTACATGTGGGGCTCGGCCGCGGTGATCGGCCTGCAGATGCTGCCGATCCTGGAACGGGCCGACCCGGACACCGCCTGGGAGGTGCTCGAGCCGTACGCGATCGACCTCGGGCTGGCCTTCCAGTACACGAACTTCCTCCGCGACGTCGGCGAGGACCTTCGCCTCGGGCGCGTCTACCTGCCGCAGGACGCCCTGCACGCGTTCGGGGTCGACCGCGACCGGCTGCAGCGGGCGGCCCGGCGCGGCCAGGTCGACGAGCCGATCCGCAACCTGCTGGCCACCGAGATCGCCCGGGCCCGTGACCTGTACCGGCGTGCCGCGCCCGGCATCGAGCTGGTGCATCCCATGTCGCGCGACTGCCTGCGCACCGCCCTCGTGCTGTACAGCCGCATCCTCGACGAGATCGAGGACGCCGACTACAACGTGTTCGGCCACCGGCTGTCCGTGCCGGTGGGCGAGCGGGCCGTAGTGGCCGCCCGCGGGCTCATCCGGGCGGCCGTCGCCCGGCGGGGCGCGCGGCCCGTCGACCCAGCCACACCCACGTAGCCAGCGTCAGCAGCACCATCGCGAAACCGAAGAGAAGGTCCTCGATCGGGGCGTAGACGAAGCGCACGCCGGTGATCGCATCGCGGTCGTAGCGCACCACGGGCAGGCCGGTCAGCACGCCGTTCACGATCAGCTGGAAGAACAGCACGATGGCGTACGCCGTCCAGAACGCCTTACGCCGAAGGAGATTCGTCCGCAGCAGCGCCTGATCGACCAGCGCGGCGGCCAGTACGCCGACGACGGCCAGCGCGGCGTAGCTCACGACTCGTCCCCGATCGTCCACTGTGGACGCCGACGCCGCACCGCCTCGAGCGTCAGGATGGCGCAGGTCGGGATGACGAGGAAGAACAGCAACTCCTCGAGGGGCAACCGCCCGGGCAGCAGCACCCCGGTCGTCCACTTCCGCTCGTAGCGCCACTGGTGGTGGTGGATGGCGTAGAGGTCCCAGGCGACGAAGACCACCACCGTGGGCGTGAGGGCGAGCAGCAGGCGACGCCAGCGGGCGTACACCCGGGTATGGAGCAGCAGTTCGAGCGGCGCCGTGCCGAGCAGGCAGCCGACCAGCAGGGCCAGGTACACCAGATGGCGCATCAGTACCCGGCGACCTGAGCCCGGCGCTTCACCTCCCTGCCGCGGTTCTCGCGCAGCGCCTGGATCGGCGTGCCGGGCAGCGAGTCGTCCGACCGGAACAGCCAGGTGACGATCTCGTCGTCGGCGTACCCGCCGTCGCGCAGCAGCGTGACCACGCCGGACAGCCCCTTCAGCACGGCCGAGCCCTGGATGAGCGCGGCCGGCACCCGGCGCTCGCCGGACTGGTCGCGGACCGCGATCAGCGCGCCGTCGCGGATCCACTGGTGGATGCGGGTGGTCGGCACGCCCAGCGCCTGCGCGGCTTCGGGGATGCGGATCAGTTCGAGGTCTGCCACGTCGTCGGGCATGTCGTCCAGCCTGCCACAACCGCGCTCAGCGCGACCGGGCGAAGATCGCCTCGGTCACGTAGTGCACCTGCAGGCCGTCGTCGCCGATCGCCTCGGCGACCGCCTCGACGAGCGCGGCCAGCTGGGCCGGCGGCAGCGTGCTGTGGTCGCTGTGCGTCTGGATGAGGTCGAGCCACTCGGCGGTGCCGTAGTAGTGGTCCCAGGCGTAGCGCCGGAGCTCGACCTCGGCGAACCGGCCGCCGGCCCGCAGGCCCTCGACGATGGGCGGGATCGTCGGCGGACCGCCCCGGCGCACCACCGACCGGTCGGTGATTTCCGGCGCGATGCGCTCGTAGGCCTCGTCGAGTCGGGCCCGTACGTCGGCGTCGGGGGCCGAGAAGTTCCAGAACGGGGCGAGCAGCCCGCCCGGACGCAGCAGCTGCGCCGCCTTGGCCGGGCCGCGCTCGGGATCGATCCAGTGCCAGGCCTGCCCGCTGACGATCAGGTCGAAGCGGCGCCCGGCGGCGTCCCACGTCTCGAAAGCCCCGACCTCGACCGGGATGCCGTGAGCCCGGGCGACGGCCGCCATCCGCTCGTCGACCTCGACGCCCAGCACCGCCACGCCCCGCTCGGCGATCAGCCGGGCCGCCTTGCCGGTGCCGCAGCCGACGTCGAGCACGTCAGCCGGATACCCGGCCAGCAGGTCGTCGACCAGGGCCGCCGGGTAGCCGGGCCGGGCCCGGTCGTAGGCCAGCGAGACAGCGCCGAAGGACTCGGCCCGGACGCGGTTGGTGTGGGAGCGATCGTCGAGTGGGGACACCGGCCGATCATCCCGGCTCGACCCGCCAGCCCTCCTCCGGGGGGCGCGGCGAGCGCATCGGGTCACGGTCACGCAGCGGCTCGGCCCGGCCGACGAGCGCGTCGAGGGTCCGCCCGGCCAGCACCCGGGTCGGGAACATCGCCGACGCGGCGGCCTGGCGCACCTCGCGCAACGGCAGCGCGGCTCGGCTCGCGGCCAGCACGATGTTGCCGTAGCGGCGCTTGCCGAGCACCCCGGTCGAGCCGATCAGCAGCCCCTGCGGCAGCGCGGCCCGGGACGTGGCCACCACCCGGCGGGTGTAGAGCAGCGGCGGCCCGTCGGTCAGGTTGGCCAGCAGCACGCCGTCCGGACGGAGCACGCGGGCCACGTCGGTCAGGAACTCCGTCGTGGTCAGCTCGCCCGGCACCCGCCCGCCCAGGTAGGCGTCGACGACCACGACGTCGGCGCTGGCGTCGCTCAGCGCCTGCACCCCGGCCCGCCCGGCCTCGGCCCGGATGCGGATGCGGGCGTTGCGCGGCAGGGGCAGCCGAGCCCGGACGAAGTCGACCAGCGCGCTGTCCGGTTCGAACACGATCTGTGACGAGCCGGGGCGGGTCGCGGCCAGGTATCGGGCGAACGTGAAGCCTCCGCCGCCGATGTGCGTGACGGCCAGCGGGCCGGGTTCCAGGGCGTCGACGAGGTCGGCCATCCCGCGCAGGTACTCGAAGTCGAGGTAGGTCGGATCGTCCAGGTCGACGTAGGACTGCCGGATCCGGTCGACCACCAGCAGCCAGCCGCCAGGCCGGTCGGCGTCGGCCAGCAACTCGGCCAGACCCGACCCCACAGTGACCCCACCCGGCATCGCACTCACGAGCCGTCAGCGTACGGTTGCGCGCTCACGCGGGTGTCGTCACCGGCCGCATCCGACCCGGAGATCTAGAATCCCCAATGTGCAGACGGCCACCGCGGATCCGCTGGTCGGCCGGGTTCTCGACGGCCGCTACCGGATCCGCTCGCGCATCGCGCGCGGCGGAATGTCGACGGTGTACAGCGCCGTCGACGAGCGGCTCGACCGCTTCGTCGCGATCAAGGTGATGTCCAGCGGGCTGTCGGCCGACCCCGCGTTCGCCGACCGGTTCACCCGCGAGGCGCGCGCATCGGCCAAGCTGGCCCACGTCAACACCGTCGCGGTGTTCGACCAGGGCGAGGACCGCGGGCACGTGTTCCTCGTCATGGAACTGGTCAACGGGCGCACGCTGCGTGACCTGCTGCGCGAGCGGGGCCGGCTCAGCCCGGCCGAGGCCGTCTCGATCATGGAGCCGGTGCTCGCCGCCCTGGCCGCGGCGCACCGGGCCGGGCTGGTGCACCGCGACGTCAAGCCCGAGAACATCCTGCTGTCCGACGACGGCGTGGTGAAGGTCGCCGACTTCGGCTTGGCCCGCGCGGTCGGCACCGAGGGGGCGGCCACCCAGGTCGGGATGATGATGGGCACGGTCGCCTACTGCTCGCCCGAGCAGGTCAGCCGCGGCAACACCGACCAGCGTTCGGACGTCTACTCGGCCGGCATCATGTTCTTCGAGCTGCTCACCGGCCAGGCCCCCTACGTCGGCGACTCGGCGATGGCCGTGGCCTACCAGCACGTGCACAGCCGGGTGCCGGCCCCGTCGTCGCGGGTGGCCGGCGTCCCCCATCAGCTCGACGACCTGATCGTGCGCGCCACCGACAGCAACCCCGCCGGCCGGCCGAACGACGCCGGCGCGTTCCTGGCCGAGCTGTCCGACATCCGCACCGAGCTCGGCCTGCCGGTGGTCCCGGTGCCGTCCCGTCCCCGGCCCAACGGCCACCGCCCCGGTGCTGCGAACGCGGCCACCGCACCCAATCCGGCGGCCGGCCCGGACGTCGGCAGCACCCAGCGGCTGGCCCCGGGCGGGCGCGTGCACGACACGGCGGTCGGCGCGCCGGTCGGCATCGCTGGGCCGGGGGGCCGGCCGCCCGGGCCCGTCCGCCCGACGCGCGACGCCCAGCGGCTGCCTCCGCCGCCGACGGTCAACCCGCACCTGGCCCACCGGCGCAAGCGCCGCCGGGGGCTGCTGGTCATCCTGCTGGTCTTCCTGCTCATCGGCATAGCCGCCGGGTTCACCGGGTGGTGGCTGGTTGCCGGCCGCTACACGCATGTGCCCGACGTCGGCGGCGAGCCGCGCGCCACCGCCGTGGCCGCACTGCACAAGGCCGGCTTCAGCAACATCACGACCTCGCAGGTGAACGACGACACGGTGCCGAGGGGCACGGTCGTCGGCACCAAACCGGGCGGGCACAGCCAGGTCCGCCGGCACGCCAAGATCACCCTGCTCATCTCGCTCGGCCCGAAGCTGTACAAGCTGCCCGACGTGCGCGGCAAGTCCCAGGACGACGCCATGTCGCTGCTCGGCCAGACGCACGCCAAGGTCACCGTCACCCAGCACTTCGACGACTCCGTCCCGAAGGGCGACGCGATCGGCACCGACCCGGCGGCCGGCCAGCAGGTCCGCGGTAACACGCCGGTCACGCTGATCATGTCGAGCGGTCCTGAGCTGAAGGACGTCCCGGACGTGACCGGCGACAACCAGGACGACGCGACGAACACCCTGCAGGACGCCGGCTTCGAGGTGAACGTCGTCCAGCAGTTCAGCGACAGCGTCGACGAGGGCAAGGTCATCAGCCAGGACCCGCCGGGCGGCCAGCAGCTGGCCAAGGGGCACACGGTCACGATCACCGTCTCGCAGGGCTCGCAGACCGTGAAGGTGCCTGACATCTCCTCCGGCACCACCGCCAGCGACGCGCGCAAGACCCTGCAGGACGCCGGCCTCAAGGTGAAGATCCAGTCGGTGTTCGGCGGCGGCAACGGCAACAACGACGGCCGCAAGGTCATCAGCGTGGACCCGCCGAGCGGCACCGACGTGCACCGCGGCGACACGATCACCCTCTACGTGCTGTAGCCGAGGCCGCGCCTCCCCGCGCCGGATGCATGCTGATCGCGTCGTTCGAACAGCACGATCAGCATGCATTCGAACGGTTGTCCACAGTTCCGGCGCAGTCGTCGCGCCGTCGGTCATCCGGGTCCGACGATGGCGGGCGTGCCTCCTCGCGACGACGCCCGGCTCGTCACTACGTGGTCGGCGTTGCCGGCCCGCGGGGTCAGCCTGGGACGCATCCGAGCCCAACTCGCCGCCCGGCGCTGGCAGCGCTGCGGACACGCGATCGTGCTGCACAACGGACCGCTCTCCCAGCGTCAGCGGTGGGTCGTCGGGCGGACGCACGGCGGACCGCGGCCGTCCTGACCGCCTTCACCGCGGCCGAGGCATGTGGCTTGCATGGTTGGGAGCGCGACGCAGTCCACATCCTGGTGCCGTCGGGAACGCGCCTGCGCGCGGCAGCGGTACAGCAGCGGCTCATCGCCCCGGACGCGTTGCGCACCGCCCTGCGGCGGGGCGCACACCACTCGGCACCGTCGCGCCCTGGCAGCTGCGGTCGAGGACATCGCCCAGGGGCGCAGGCCCTGATCGACCTCGTACGGCTTCGCCGGCGCTTGCGCGACGAGCCGGCTCTCGTAGCTGCGCAACTGCGCCGGGCCCTCGGCCTCTGGTCGGAATGCATGCCGATCGTGTCTTTCGGACAACACGATCGGCATGCAACCGACGCAGGCCGGTAGCCTGCCCAGCCATGGTCATCGTCATGGCTCCGGCCGCCACCGAGGCGGACATCAGTGCGGTATCGGCGCACATCGAGGCCCACGGCGGGCAGGCGTTCGTCAGCCGGGGCGTCACCCGCACGATCATCGGCGTCGTCGGCACCGAGGACGTCCTGGAGGCCCTGGACGTCAGCGGCCTGTCCGGCGTTACCGAGACGATGCGGATCACCGCGCCGTACAAGCTCGTCTCCGCCCAGAACCACGCCAAGCGGACCACCGTCCGGGTCGGTGGCGTGCCGATCGGGCCGGACACGTTCACCCTCATCGCCGGGCCGTGCGCCGTCGAGACGGCCGAGCAGACCGTGGCCGCGGCCCGGATGGCCAAGCGGGCCGGCGCGACGCTGCTGCGGGGTGGTGCCTACAAGCCGCGCACCTCGCCGTACGCGTTCCAGGGGCTGGGCGAGGCCGGACTGCGCATCCTGGCCGAGGTGCGCGACGAGGTGGGCCTGCCGGTCGTCACCGAGGTGACCGACGCGGCCGATGTCGCGAGTGTGGCCGAGCACGCCGACATGTTGCAGATCGGTACCCGCAACATGCAGAACTTCGGGCTGTTGCAGGCGGTGGGCGCCGCCGGCAAGCCGGTGATGCTCAAGCGCGGCCTGACCGCGACGTACGAGGAGTGGCTGATGGCCGCCGAGTACATCGCCCAGCGCGGCAACCTCGACATCGTGCTGTGCGAGCGGGGCGTGCGCGGGTTCGAACCGTCCATCCGCAACATGCTCGATGTCACCGCCGTGCCGGCCGTCCAGCGGCTGTCGCACCTGCCGGTGATCGTCGACCCGTCGCACGCGGCCGGCCGGCGGGACCTGGTCGTGCCGCTGGCCCGCGCCGGGATGGCCGCCGGGGCCGACGGCGTGATGGTCGACGTCCATCCCAACCCGGAGACGGCCTTGTGCGACGGCGCCCAGGCGCTGGTCGGCGAGTCGCTGAACGAGCTGGCCGACGCGGTGACGACGATCCCGGCCCTGCTCGGCCGGACCTCGGCCGCCCACCTCGCGGGTTGAGGCGAATCAGCCCAGTCGCCCGACCAGTGTGCGCAGCTGGGTCCGGATGCCCGAGACCAGGCCGGTGTCGGCGCCCGCCGCGGTGCACAGCACGAGCAGGCGATCGCCCGCGACGGTGGCCGCCTCGACGAGGCTGCCCTGCTCGCACACGAACGCGCCGCCCGGCAGTACCTCGGTCGAGTGGGCGTTACAGGGACGGCGCACGCGGGCCAGTGCCGCGACCCGACCGGGCGCGTCCTTGGGCAGCGGCACCGTGCTGATCAGGATGGTGCGCCCGTCGCTGGTGTAGTTGCAGCCGCCGCTCGGCCGGCTGGCCACGGTCCACCGCCCGCCGAGCGCGGACGCCACGGCGTCCGATCCGAGCGGGCAGCCACCCGCGCTGCCGGCGACGGGCTCGTCGACGGCGTTGGCGGCCGCGGTCGTGGCCGCGCTGGTGCTCGACTCGGCGCGCCGCAACACCTTGCAGGCGGACACGCTGGCGGCAACGGCTAGAACTGCACAGAGGACAACCAGGCGGCGTCCAACGCGCATCATTGCGATCCCCGTTTCGGCTCAGCTGCACTGCTCAGCGGCAAATCGGCGCTTAGCATGGCAGATCGGCGGACGGAGTTGGCGGAGGGCTCAGCGTGTCTGAGCAATCCCCTATGTAGTAAGCGGTTGCAAAGCTTTGATCGCCCGGTCGATCGCGTCGTCGTCGACATCGAGATGGGTCACCAGCCGGGCCCGGCGTGCGCTCAGCACCGAGATCAGCACACCCTGCTCGCGGGCCGCGGCGGCCACCGCCGGGGCGTCGCGCACGTCGAACGCGACGATGTTGGTATCCACTGTGGACGGATCGACGTCGAGTGCCCCGGCCAGGCGGCGCGCGCGGGCGTGGTCGTCGGCCAGCCGGTCGATGTGGCGGGCCAGCGCGTAGCGGCCGGCCGCGGCCAGGATCCCGGCCTGTCGCATGCCCGCGCCGTAGCGCTTGCGCCACACCCGGGCCTCGGCGATGCGCGCCGACGACGACGCGAGCACCGAACCCACCGGAGCGCCCAGGCCCTTGGATAGGCACACCGACACCGTGTCGAAGCCGGCCGCGAGTTCGCGCAGCGGCACGCCGGTGGCCACGTGCGCGTTCCACAGCCGGGCCCCGTCCAGGTGCAACGTAAAGCCGGCCTCGCGGGCCAGGGCGCGCAGGGCGTCGACCGAAGCACCCGGCTGCACGGTGCCGCCGCCGAAGTTGTGCGTGTTCTCGATCGCCACCGCGGCCGTCGACACCATGTGCGGGCCGGCGTCCGGCGTGATCAGGTCGGCGATCTCGTCCACGTCGAGCCGCCCGCGTTCGGCCCGCCAGGTGCGGAACGTGATGCCGCCGAGCACGGCCGCCGCGCCCAACTCGGCCCGGACGATGTGCGCGACCGTGTCGCAGATCAGCTCCTTGCCCGGCGGCACCAGCAGCCGGATGCCGAGCTGGTTGCCCAGCGTGCCGCTCGGCACGAACAACGCGGCCTCGTGGCCGAGCAGGTCGGCGATCTCGGCCTCGAGCGCGTTGACCGTCGGGTCCTCGCCGTAGACGTCGTCGCCCACCTCGGCCTCGGCCATGGCCTGCCGCATGCCCGGCGTCGGTCGGGTGACCGTGTCGCTGCGGAGATCGATCACGCGCGGACGTCGATCATGCTTCGCGGCGCTGGCGGTCGGCGACCAGACGCTCGGCCACCCGGAACGCCAGCTCGAGCGACTGCTCGATGTTCAGCCGCGGGTCGCAGGCCGTCTCGTAGCGCCGGGCCAGGTCCAGGGTGGTGAGCTCGGCGGTGCCGCCGATGCACTCGGTGACGTCGTCGCCGGTCAGCTCGACGTGCAGCCCGCCCGGGTGCGTGCCCAGGGCGGCGTGCACGTCGAAGAAGCCGTCGACCTCGTCGAGGATGCGGTCGAGGTGGCGGGTCTTGACGCCCTCGGCGTCCTCGGTGTTGCCGTGCATCGGGTCGCAGTGCCACACCACCAGGTGCCCGGTCGACTGCACCTTCTCGATGATCGCCGGCAGCGCGTCGCGCACCTTGTCGTTGCCCATGCGGCTGATCAGGGTCAGCCGCCCCGGCGTGTTGTGCGGGTCGAGCCGCTGCACCAGCTCGGCGGCGAACTCGGGCGTGGTCGTCGGTCCGAGCTTGACGCCGATCGGGTTGGCCAGCCGCGACACGAAGTCCAGGTGGGCGCCGTCGAGCTGACGGGTACGCTCGCCGATCCACACGAAGTGGCCGGACAGGTCGTAGGCGCGATCGCCCTCGATGCGGGTCAGCGCCCGCTCGTACTCGAGGATCAGCGCCTCGTGGCTGGCGTAGAGCTCGACGCCGTCCAGGGCACCGTCGTGCACGCCGCACGCGCGCATGAAGCGCACCGCCCGGTCGATCTCGTTGGCCGTGCGCTCGTAGCGGGCGCCCGTCTCGGTGCTGCGCGCGAAGGCGGTGTTCCAGGAGTGGACGCGGTCGAGCGCGGCCAGCCCGCCGCCGGCGTAGGCCCGGAGCAGGTTGAGCGTCGACGCCGCCGTCGAGTACGCGCGCAGGATGCGTCGCGGGTCGGGCGTGCGGTCGCCGGTGAGGTCGTTGACCATGTCACCGCGGTAGGAGTGCCGCCCGGTGGCGTCCACATCGGACGATCGCGGCTTGGCGTACTGCCCGGCGATGCGCCCGAGCTTGACCACCGGCATGGACGCGCCGTACGTCAGCACGACCGCCATCTGCAGCAGCACGCGAACCTTGCCGGCGATGTCGGCCTGCGAGCTGGTCGCGAAGGTCTCGGCGCAGTCGCCGCCCTGCAGCAGGAACGCCTCGCCCCGGGCCACGGCGGCCAGCCGCTCGCGCAGCTGGTTAACCTCGCTGGCCACCACCAGCGGCGGCAGGCCGGCCAGCGTGCCGGACGCCTCGTGCAGCGCGGCCTGGTCGGGCCATTGCGGTTGCTGCGCGGCCGGCAAGGTGCGCCAGACGTCGAGCCCCAGTTGGTCCGCAGAGGACGGGGCCGGCGCAGGTATGGGATTCACGGGACAAGCGTAGGTGGTCACGTAACCTCGGCGCGTGACGACCCTGACCGTGGCCGACGACGTACGGGCCGCGTTTGCCCGGCTGCACATCGCCGCGGTGACCGCCGACGGCGTCGACAACACCGCGCCCTGGCCCGAGGTGGCCGACCGGCTCGACGCGGTGGAGCGATCCGGCCCGGAGGTCGACGAGAACGATCCGCGCATTGCCAGCTGGCATTCGGCCTACCGGCGCTTCGGCACCAACCCGCGACGGCAGCGCCCCAGCGTCGACGCGCTGACCCGGCGGCTCGGTCGCACCGGCCGGCTGCCCCGGATCAGCCCGCTGGTCGACGCCTACAACCTCGTGTCGGTCACCCACGTCGTGCCGGCCGGCGCGTTCGACCTCGACCGCGTCGATGGCGACATAGCGGTGCGCTTCGCCGCGCCGGGCGATGTGTTCAGGCCGCTCGGCGAGCCGGACACGGTCGAGCAACCGCACGACGGCGAGGTCGTCTACGCCGACGCGAGCGGAGTGCTGACCCGGCACTGGAACCATCGCGACGCCGACCGGACCAAGGTCACGCCGGCCTCGCGCCGGGTGCTGATCGTGGTCGAGGCGATCGACGCGGCCCACCACGCAACGGTCGACTCCGCGGCCGACGACCTGGCCGGCCTGCTCAGCCCGCATGCGAAGGCCGTCACGGTCGAGCTGATCAGCTGACCGGGAGCGTGCCGGTCAGCAAGCGCTGCAGCGTCGGGGCGGCCAGCGCGACGACCTCGTCGGCGGTCATGCTCGCGAGCGGCTCGATCTCCAGGACGTGGCGGGCCATCGCCAGTCCCATGAGGTGCCCGGCCGCCAGTGCCCCGCGTAACTGGGGCTGGTCCGCGTGCAGGGCGACGGCCAACGGCGTGAAGATCTGGTGCACCAGGAACTCGCGCAGCAACGCGGCCGAATGCGAGTCCTCGGTCGCGGCGCGCAGCAACCCCATGATCGCCTCGCGCGAGGACTGCTTGTCCCAGGTCTCGGCGAACACCCGGGTCATCCGCTCACCCACTCCGCGCCGTCCGGGCGCGGCGACTTGCGGGATCACGACGCTGGGCTCGAACGGCCAGCCGATCGTCTCGATCAGCAGGTTCGCCTTCGACCCGAAGAAGTGCACGATGAGCGGCGACGTCACGCCGGCCTCGGCCGCGATGCTGCGCAGGCTGGCGCCGTCGTAGCCGCTCTCGGCGAACTGTCGCCGCGCCGCGGCGACGATCGCCACGCGCGTTCCTGAATCACCGCGTCCCTGGCCGCCCTTGCGGCGGCCGGACCTCGTCGGAGTGCTCGTCACGCCCACCATTGTGACATAACCAATTGAGCGCGTGTAGTTAAGCGCGCTAAATTGAGCACGTTAAGCCAACAGAGAGGACTGGTCATGACCAGCAGCGCGCCGCCGGTTGCCGCGCCGACGCCCCCACCAACCCGCCTGGTCGTCGTTGCGGCGGCTGGGGCACTGACCCTGATGCTGACGTTCGTCGGCGTGTTCCTGGCCGCCTTCCACGACCCGCGTCCGAACCGCATACCGGTCGCCGTCGTCGCAACGGCCGACGAGGCGAGCGATCTGCAGGCCAAGGTCGACGACCTCGGGCTGGGCACGATCCACGCGATCGCGGTCGGCTCGCCGGACGAGGCCCGGGAGAAGGTGTTGAACCAGACCGTCCAGGCCGCCGTCGTGCCCGGCGCCGAGTCGACGGGGGTGCTGGTCGCCCAGGCGGCCAGCCCGATGCAGGCGCAGGCCCTGCAGCTCATGCTCGGCCGGGCGCTCGGACCCATTTCGATCCAGGACGTCCGGCCGCTGCCGGGTGGGGACTCACGGGGCCTGGCCACCGTGTTCGTCGCCTTCGGGCTGACCGTCGCCGGCCTCGCGTTCGGGGCGGCGCTGGCGCTGGTCGGCCGGCGGGCTCGCCTGCCCGTGCTGCTCGGCGTGCTCGGCGGCATCAGCGTGCTGGGCGGTCTCGGCGTGGCCCTGATCGCCGACCTGTGGGTCGGCGCGCTGACCGGAGCGTTCTGGCAGCTGGCCGGCCTGGCCGCGCTGCTCGTGCTGGCCGTGGCGGCGACGATGAGCGGCCTGGGCCGGCTGGCCGGGCCGATCGGGCTCGCCCTCGGTCTGCTGGTCGTGCTGCTGTTCGGCCTGTCGTCGGCCGGCGGACCACTCGGCTACCTGATGCTTCCCGACTTCTACCGGACGCTCAGCCAGGCATTGCCCACCGGCGCCGCGGTGACCGCGATCCGGCACGCCGTGTACTTCGACACCGCGCACATCGCCCAGCCGGTGCTGGTGCTCGAGGCCTGGGCGCTCGGCGGCGTGCTGGCCGTCGCCGCCGCGCCGGCCGTGCGCCGGGCGCTCGCGAGGAAGGGCCGGTGAGCACCGTGCGGCTGCTGCTCACCGGCGGATCCGGCGTGCTGGGCCGCGCGCTTGTCCCGCTGGCCGAGGCGGCCGGCCACGAGGTGATCGCGCCGCGCCACGCCGACCTGGACCTGTTCGATCCGCCCGCCGTCGCCCGGGCGGTGGCCGGCGTCGATGCGATCCTGCACCTGGCCACCCGGATCCCCGGCCTCGACCACACCGCCGACCCGCGGGCCTGGCGCGAGAACGACCGCCTGCGGGCCGAGGCGTCGCGCAACCTGGTCGACGCCGCGCTGCGGGCCGATACCCAGGTGTACGTCCAGCCGACCGTGGCGGTGGTCTACCCGGACGGGCCGGCCGACGAGACGACTCCGCTGGGCGAGGTGCCCGATGCGCTGCGCTCGGCCCTGAGCGCCGAGCGGCAGGCCGAGCGGTTCGCGCACGCCGGCCGGCGCGGCATCGTCCTGCGCCTCGGGCTGCTCGACGGGCCGGGCACCGGCCACGACGCGCCGGTTGCGGCGTGGGGCGCCAGCCTGCACGTCGCCGACGCGGCGTCCGCCCTGCTCGCGGCGCTCACCCTGCCCAGCTCGGTCTACAACGTCTGCCGCGACGGCGAACGCGTGTCGAACCGCCGGCTGCGCAGCGTTTCCGGCTGGTCGCCCGCGCATTAGTGTCACGCCATGAGCAATCTCGACCGGACGCCCGCTCTCGGCACCTACGGAGGGCGGGCCGGCGTGGCGGCCACGCCGGTGCACGAGGTGTTCGCCGGCCGCGAGGTGCTGCTCGGCGAGGCGACGACGGTGCGGCGGCTGCTGCCCAACCTCGGCCGCCGGCTCGTCGGCCCCTGGTGTTTTGTCGACCACTACGGCCCCGAGGACATCGCCGACCGCCCCGGCATGCAGGTGCCGCCGCATCCGCACATGGGCCTGCAGACGGTGAGCTGGCTGCTGGCCGGCGAGGTCCACCATCGCGACAGCGTCGGCAACCAGCAGGTGATCCGGCCGGGCGAGCTGGGCCTGATGACGTCCGGGCACGGCATCGCCCACGCAGAGCAGTCGCCGGCCCGCCATCCCGCGCTGCTGCACGGCGTGCAGCTGTGGGTCGCGCTGCCCGATTCGGCCCGCGAGGTGGCGCCGGTGTGGGCCCACCACTCCGACCTGCCCCGGTTCACCGACTCCGGCGTGACCACCACGGTGATCATGGGCGAGCTGGCCGGCGCCGAGTCGCCCGGTCACGCGTACTCGCCGATCGTGGGCGCCGACATCGCGCTCGAGCCGGGCGCCGACGCGCTGCTGCCGCTGGAGCCCGACTTCGAGCACGCCGCACTCAGCACCCTGGGCTCACTGGACGTCGACGCCGTGCCCCTCGCGCCCGGCTCGATGCTGTACCTGGGCGCGGGCCGTCGTGACCTGCGGCTGCACGCTGCGGCCGGGGCGCGGATCCTGCTGCTCGGCGGCGAGCCGTTCGCCGAACAGATCGTCATGTGGTGGAACTTCGTGGGCCGGTCGAGTGACGAGATCGCCGCCGCCCGCGAGCAGTGGACGGCCGGTGACCGCTTCGGGGCCGTCGCCGGCCACGACGGCGACCCGCTGCCCGCTCCCCCGATGCCGCCCGGCCGGCTCAAGCCCGGCGGCGCCGTCCGCTAAGCGCCGCCTCTGGCCCGTTCTTGATCAACAGTAGAAGTTGGTCGCCTGAGCGACCACTTCTTCCTGTTGATCAGGAAAAGGGGCGCCGCCGCGGCGCTCAGCCGAAGAAGACCTCGGCCTCGGCGTACAGCTCCGGCTTGACCGTCTTGAGCTCGGTGGTCGCGTCGGCCAGCGGCACCCGCACGATGTCGGTGCCGCGCAGGGCGACCATTTTGCCGAAGTCGGCGGCGTTCACGGCGTCGATGGCGTGCAGCCCGAACCGGGTGGCCAGCACCCGGTCGAACGCGGTCGGCGTGCCGCCGCGCTGGATGTGGCCGAGCACCGTCGTGCGGGCCTCCTTGCCGGTGCGCTTCTCGATCTCGGACGCCAGCCACTCGCCGATACCGCCCAGGCGCACGTGCCCGAAGGCGTCCAGGCCCTTGTCGAGATGGACGTTGTCGCCGCCGTCGGGGGTCGCGCCCTCGGCCACCACGACGATCGGGGCGTAGTGCGACTGGAAGCGGCTCTCGACGTAGGCGCAGACCTTGTCGATCGAGAACGGCTGCTCGGGGATGAGGATCACGTTCGCGCCGCCGGCCAGGCCCGACTCCAGGGCGATCCAGCCGGCGTGGCGGCCCATGACCTCGACGATCAACGCGCGGTGGTGCGACTCGGCCGTGGTGTGCAGCCGGTCGATCGCCTCCATGGCGATGTTGAGCGCGGTGTCGAACCCGAACGTGTAGTCGGTGGCGTTGAGGTCGTTGTCGATCGTCTTGGGCACGCCCACCACGTTGACGCCCTGCTCGTGCAGCTTGGTCGCGACGCCGAGCGTGTCCTCGCCGCCGATCGCGACCAGCGCGTCGACGCCGAGCGTGTGCAGGTTCTCGCGGATTCGGGGCACCCCGCCGTCGATCTTGAACGGGTTGGTGCGCGAGGAGCCGAGGATCGTCCCGCCGCGGGGCAGGATGCCGCGCACCTCGGGGATGCCGAGCGGGCAGGTCAGGTTCTCCAGCGGGCCCTTCCAGCCGTCCCGGAAGCCGACGAACTCGTGGCCGTACACGCCGATCCCCTTGCGGACGACGGCTCGGATTACCGCGTTCAGACCGGGGCAGTCACCACCGCCGGTCAGCACTCCGATGCGCATTGCCGCTCCTCGATTCGTTCGACGTCGGATGCCGCGCGCAGCCTATCCGGGCGCGGAGGGGCGGCTCGCGCCGGACGCGGCGGTCAGGGTGAGTACGCCGGCGAAGGCGGGCCGAACTCAGTTGCGGGCGGCCAGCGCCTCGAGCACCCGCCAGCGGGCCAGGTTGTGCCGGGCGTCGGCCAGCGCGTCGTGCTGGTCGCCCGGCTGCTCGGGCAGCGGCGGCGACCCGACGTCCTCCCAGCGCTGGCGCAGCTCGTGGGTGAACCGCGGGATCTGCCGGGGCAGCGCCCGCATGTCGCCCCAAAGCTGGGCCAACGCGACGTGGTCGTAGCCGGCCATCCAGGCCCACAACTCGATCGACTCGCCCGGTTCGACCAGGTACGCGAGCAGGTCGGTCCGGATGCGGGCCCGGTCGCGCCACGCCGGCTGCGACGGCGGGGGCAGCTGGGCCAGGACGTTGCGGCGAACCCACGGAATCGCCCGGCTGGCGTCGAACTCGGTCGAAACGGCGTAGAACTCCCGCCCGGTCTCGTCGACGACGCCGATCGAGACGAGGTCGATCGTCGTGCCGTCCTCGATGAACTCGCAGTCGTAGAAGAAGCGCATCGCGAGTTCAGCTGGCTCGCTCGGCCGGAAGGCGATCCGCGGTCGCACGGGCGTCGGCGGCCGATCGCGCCCCGAAGGCCGCGCCGTTCTGCCCGGCCTTCACCTTCGCGGCGTACACGTCGACGTACTCCTGCCCGGACAGCTGCATCATCTCGTACATGATCTCGTCGGTCATGGACCGCTCGACGAACCGGTCGCCGGCCATGCCCTCGTAGCGGGAGAAGTCCAGCGGCTTGCCGAACCGCACGCCCGGCCGGGGCCGCAACCGAGGGAAGCGCCGCCCGGTCGGCTGGATCTTGTCGGTGTTGACCATGACGCACGGGATGACCGGCACGCGGGCCTCCAACGCCATGCGGGCCACGCCGGTCTTGCCGCGGTAGAGCCGGCCGTCGGGCGAGCGGGTGCCCTCCGGGTAGATGCCCAGCAGGTGGCCTTCGCGCAGCACGCGCACGCCCGTCTTGAGCGCGGCCCGCGAGGCGTCCGGGTCGTCGCGGTCGATGGGCACCTGGCCCACCCCGGAGAAGAACCTCCGCGAGATCCAGCCCTTGACGCCCGGCGTGGTGAAGTACTCGGCCTTGGCCAGGAAGGTCACCTTGCGCGGCACCATCAGCGGCATGAAGAACGAGTCGGAGAAGGAAAGGTGGTTGCTGGCCAGGATCGCCGGGCCGTCCGTCGGGATGTTCTCTCGTCCCTCGGTCCACGGCCGCCAGATCAATCGGAGGATCGGACCGATGAAGATGAACTTCATCAGCCAGTAGCCCACCTGCGAGCCTCCAATTCCTGTTATTTCCTGACGCAGACAGTAGTGCTGGCGTGTCGCCGGGTCTACCGGGGCCATCGCGCTCGCCGAACCCGGTCGCCGGAAGGCATGATGAAGCGTCCGTTCCGATACGAGAGGTGCAGCGTGCCCCTGCTCCCCGGCGCCGAACCGTACGCCGCGGAGGGTGGCGGCGTGGGCGTCGTGCTCAGCCACGGCTTCACCGCTACTCCGCGCAGTGTGCTGCCGTGGGCCGAGCACCTGGCTGCGGCCGGATACACGGTCCGGCTGCCGCTCCTGCCCGGGCACGGTACGTCCTGGCAAGACGCCAACCGCTCGACCTGGCGCGACTGGTACGCGGAGATCCGCCGGGCCTACGACGAGCTGGCTGTGCGCTGCGACACGGTGTTCGCCGCCGGGCTGTCGATGGGCGGCACGCTGGTCACCCGGCTGGCCGAGGAGGTCGGCGACGGACTGGCCGGCGTCGTAGTGGTGAACCCGTCACTGGCCACCGAGCGATTCGACGCCAAGTTCGCCCGCTACATCTGCCGGCTCGTGACCTCGCGGCCCGGGTTCGGCAGCGACATCAAGATGCCGCACGAGCCCACCCTCGGCTACGACCGGACGCCGGTGCGCGCATTCGCGTCGCTGCAGCGGCTGTGGCGGGTGACGCTGGCCGACCTGCCCCGGGTGACCGCGCCGGTGTTGATGTTCCGCAGCGTCGAGGACCATGTCGTCGAGCCCGTGTCCGGCCGGTTGCTGCAGCGCGGGGCCACGTCGACGACGGTGCGCGAGGTGTTGCTCGAGAACAGCTACCACGTCGCGACCATGGACCACGACGCGCCGCTGATCTTCGCCGGCACGGTGGACTTCATCCGCGAGCACAGCGACGTCGTGAGCTCGACGTCGTGATGTTCGACGACGGCATGGCCCGGCACGGCAACGGCCTCGACGCGGACACCTGGGTGCCCCTGGTCGACGTCGGGCCCGACGTCGGCGAACGGTTGCTCGTGGCCCTGCG
>DATBER010000025.1:0-9534 GCA_036558905.1 Jatrophihabitantaceae bacterium
TGGAGACGAGGTGGAGATGTCGTGGAGGTTGTTTGCCCGAACGGGCATCGCGACAATCAGCCGATGTACGCCTTCGCCGGCTGCGAGCTCGATCCGCGCCGGTTCGAACTGCGGCGCGACGGGGCGATCGTCCACGTCGAACCGCAGGTCTTCGACGTGCTGATGTACCTGGTGGTCCATCGCGACCGAGTGGTGCCCAAGTCCGAGCTGCTCGACGCCGTCTGGGGCGACCGGTTCGTCAGTGACTCGGCGCTGACCAGCCGGCTCAAGGCGGCTCGGCGAGCGATCGGGGACGACGGCATGGCCCAGCGGCTGATCGCCACCGTGCACGGCGTCGGCTACCGCTTCGTCGGCGAGGTCGCCGAATCGGGGCCGCCGCCCGCGGTGTCGCGCCCGGCCCAGCAGATCCGCTATTGCCACTCGGCGTCGGGCGTGCGGATCGCCTACGCGTGCACCGGCTCGGGGCCGCCGCTGGTCAAGGCGGCCAACTGGTTGACCAACCTGGACCTCGAACGCGAGAGCCCGATCTGGGCGCACTGGATCGACGCGCTGTCGAGCCGTCACCAGCTCGTGCGCTACGACGAGCGCGGCTGCGGGTTGTCGGACTGGGACGTCGACGAGTTCAGCCTCGACACGTGGGTCGAGGACCTGGAGCTCGTGGTCGACTCGGTCGGGCTCGACCGGTTCCCGTTGATCGGATTGTCGCAGGGCGGCGCGGTCGCAATCGCCTATGCGGTAAGGCATCCCGGGCGAGTGAGCCGACTCGTGCTGGTCGGCGCGTACGCCCGCGGCCGGCTCGCTCGGGCCGAGACGGCCGACGAGCGCGAGGAGGCGGCGCTCGACCTCCAGGTCGGCCGGGTGGGTTGGCGGCGTGACGACCCGGCCTACCGGCAGGTGTTCGCCGCGCAGTTCCTGCCGGACGAGTCGCGCGCGATGTGGGACGCGTTCAACGCCCTCCAGCGGGCCACGACGTCGACCGACAACGTGGTGCGCTTCCTCGATACGTTCGCCAACCTGGACGTGTCGGAGATCGCAGCGTCGGTCCAGTGCCCCACGCTCGTGCTGCACGCGCGCCGCGACCGCCGGGTGCCGACCCAGCAGGCCCGCGAGCTGGCCGCCCAGATCCCGGGCAGCACCCTGCGGCTGCTCGACAGCGGCAACCACATCCTGACGGCTACCGAGCCGGCCTGGGCCGAGCTGGTGCACGAGCTCGACGGGTTCCTCGACTGAGCATTCCGCGTCATCCCTGCTTCATCGGAAGTTCATCGACGAGCCGTTCCATCCGCCAGATCGTCTCGACATGCTCGCGGGAGCCGGGACGAGAAGGACACCAAACCCCAATTCACCCGCCGCCGATTCCTGGGCGGAGCCGCCGCCGCAACCGGGCTCGGCGCCGCCGCGACCCTGCTGCCGACCAGCGTGCAGAACGAGCTCGCCAACCCGCCGACCCGTCCGGGCAGGTGGAGCGACCTCAGGCACGTCGTGCTGCTGATGCAGGAGAACCGTTCGTTCGACCATTACTTCGGCACCCTGTCCGGGGTGGCCGGCTTCGACGATCCGGAGGCGATCAGCCTGTCGACCGGCAAGTCGGCGTTCTATCAGCCGGATGCGGTCAACCCGGACGGGTACCTGCTGCCGTTCCGGCTCGACCCGCACAGCACCCTGGTTGCCCGCGCATCGTGCCGCCGACAGGGCCAACGGCCCGTCCGTGACGGGGTACTACACCCGCGACGACCTGCCGTTCCAGTACGCGCTGGCCGAAGCGTTCACCATCTGCGACCGGTACCACTGCTCGGTTCTCGGCCCGACCTGGTCGAACCGGCTGTACTGGATGACCGCCACCATCGACCCGCGCGGCGCCAAGGGCGGACCGGTCACCTTCAACGGCTTCCCCAGCGGCCACCCCCACACCTGGACCACCTACGCCGAGCGGCTCGAGGCAGCCGGCGTGAGCTGGAAGGACTACCACTACGGCACCGGCCTGGTCGGCCACGGCATGCTGCCGCAGTTCAAGCACTTCCAGGACGCCACTCCCGGATCAGGGGGCCACGTTCGTCGCCAGCGTCCTGCCGGCGATCGCCAGCAACCCCGACGTGTGGGCGTCGACGGTGCTCGTCCTCGACTACGACGAGAACGACGGCCTGTTCGACCACGTCGTGCCGCCGACCGCGCCGGTCGGCACACCGGACGAGTACCTCGACGGGTCCCGATCGGGGCGGGTTTCCGGGTGCCGTGCATCGTCTCCCCGTGGAGCGCGGGCGGCTACGTGTGCAGCGAGAAGTTCGATCACCCGTCGGTGCTGCAGTTCCTGGAGAAGGTCACCGGCGTCATGGAGCCGAACATCACCGCGTGGCGGCGCCAGACGTTCGGCAATCTCACCCGGACGCTGCGGCTGGGCCACCGCGCCCCGGCCCCGTTCGTGGGCGACACGGTCGGCAACCTCAACCTCGCGAGCTACGAGGCGGCCCAGCTGCCCGCGCCGGCGTTCCCGGGCGCCTCGCAGACCGTGCCGCACCAGGAGAAGGGCCACCGCCCGCGTAGCTGACGCCGCCCGGTTTTGGTCACCCGGTCTCGTATATCCGGCCGGGTGACCAAAACCGGACCACGGGGCGCTACGCCCGGGGCGGCACCGGGAACAGCCGGCCGAAGCGAGTGGCCAGGCGGCGATTGCCGACCACCGTCATGCGACCGGCCGACTCGGCGTCGGCCACCGACTCGCGGCCGAACGCGACGGCCCGCAGCGTGGCCGCGTCGGTGTCGAACGTGACGTCGGCCGCCGGGTCGGCCCCGCGGGCGACCTCGATGCGATCGCCGGCGATCGTGACCGTGCTCGTCTCGCCGCCGACCCGGATCGTGTAGACGGCGTCGCGGGCGGCCGTCGGGTCGAATACCGTCTTGAGCGCGAACATCAGCGCGCTCAGGCTCAGGTCGTTGGCCGACGTGATCGGCTCCTGGCTGCCCCATCGGCCCAGCTCGATCAGCACCGGCTCGAGCGCCTGCCCCCGTTCTGTCAACTTGTACACGGTGACGTTCACGTCGGCGAGCACTGTCCGACGAGCGACGCCGGCCGCCTCCAGCTCGCGCAGCCGCTGCGACAGGACGTTGGGGCTGATGCCGGGCAGGCCGGCCCGCAGCTGGGCGAAGCGGCGCGCCCCGAACATCAGCTCGCGCACGACCAGGACGGCCCAGCGATCGCCGATCACGCCCATGGCGCGGGCGATTCCGCAGGGATCGTCGTAACGAGATTCGGTGGCCACGCATCCAGCCTAGCAAATAGTGGTTGCTTTTTCGAAGTATCGATCCTAATTTAGGACCATGACTGAGCAAGGTGATCCCGAACTGCTGAACGACCCGGTGGCCCAGCGGCTGCTGAACTCGACCGAGCTGGCCCGGCTGGCCTACATCGGCGCCGACGGCCTGCCCCGACTGATCCCGATGCTGTTCCACTGGACCGGCACCGAGATCGTGCTCCCCACGTTCGCGAACAGCGCCAAGCTGCGCAGTCTGCGCCGCAATCCGGCCGTCGCGATCACCATCGACTCGGTCGGGCCGCCGCCCGAGGTGCTGCAGCTGCGCGGCCACGCCGAGATCTCGGTCGAGCCAGGCCTGGTCGACGAGTACCGACTGGCCCACGAGCGCTACTACGGCGCCGAACAGGCCGAGCGCAACGTCGCGCCGCTGCGCGAGGCCGGCGCCTCGATGGGCCGGGTCGTGCTGCGTCCCAGTTGGGTCGGGCTGATCGACTTCCAGACCCGGGTGCCCCGCCCGATGGCCGAGGCGCTGCGATGACGCGTTACGTGCTCGTCCCTGGCTCGGGCGGCACCGCCTGGTACTGGAGCCGGGTCGCCCCCCGACTGGAGTCAGCCGGGCACAAGGCGGTCGCGGTCGACCTACCCGGCGACGACGAGACGGCCGGCCTGACAGAGTACGTCGACGTCGTCGTGGCGGCCGTCGAGGGCGATCCCGACACGGTGCTCGTGGCCCAGTCGCTCGGCGGCTTCACCGCGCCGATGGTCGCGTCACGGACGGCGTTGCGGGCGATCGTCTTCGTCAACGCGATGATCCCGAACCCCGGCGAGCGCGCCGGCGAATGGTGGGAGGCAACCGGCTCGTCGGCCGCCCGGGTGGCCGCCGCCGAGCGCAACGGCTACCCGGTCGAATTCGACCTACACACGTACTTCCTGCACGACGTCGACCCGGCCGTCGCCGCCGAGGGCGAGCCCTACCAGCGCCCCGAGGCCGACGCCGTCTTCGCGTCGGCGTGCGACTTCACCACCTGGCCCGACATCACGATCCACGTGGTCAGCGGCGCCGACGACCGGTTCTTCCCGCTCGACTTCCAGCAGCGCGTCGCGCAGGAACGCCTCGCCCGCGAGCCGGACGTCCTGCCCGGCGGGCATCTCATCGCGCTGTCCCAACCCGACGCGCTCACCAAGTATCTGCTCAGCGCAGGTTGACGATCGCGACGCCGTAACCACCGATCACGAACTGGCCGCCGGCGATGTGATCGGTACGGATCGGCCCACCGGCCGAGCGTTGGTCGACCACCCGGGCTGTCGGCGCGTCGAGCGGAACTGTCACGTCGTCATTGGTCTTGTTCACCACGAGCGCCTTGTGGTCGCGCGCCGTGCGCAGGCCGAGCACGTAGCAGGAGTCGGGAAACGCGCCGGCCGCCGGCGGAACGAGTCCGCAGCCCGGGGGCATCTCCTCCAGCAACAACTGCAGCACGCGGTAGCGGGCGTTGGGCCGGCCGGTGTTCCAGTCGACCATGCTGACCGACGGGTACTGGCTCGGGTACCCGACGAGCTGGCTCTCGCCGACGACGTCGATTCCCTTCAGTGCCAGATTCGCGAACACGTACGCGTAGATGGCCGACGAGTAGTTCCAGTACGCGTTGGGGATGGGCGCCGGGTCGGCCTGAGTGGCCGCGGTGTCCATGATCGTCCCGGTCTCGTCCACCGTCGTGCGGACGTGCGGGGCGAGCTGCGTGCGGGCCGCCTCGATCTCGTCCACCACGGCGAGGAAGGCGTCGGCCCGGGGGAAGCCGGTGCTGCCGTAGGTGTCGGGCGTATTGGACGCCGTAGCGTGGGCGTAGAAGTGGTAGCTGATCATGTCGATCGGTACGCCCGCCTGGTGGTTCGCCGGGTCGAGGAAATAGGTGAAGTAGTTGGCGTTGCCCGGCGTCGCCTGCGCCACCCCGACGAACTTCGTCTGCGGCGAGACCTTGCGGATCTCACTGACGATCGCGTCGTAGAGATGCGTATAGGCGTCCGCGGTCAGACCGTGCTCGAGCTCGTTCAGTACCTCCCAGTACGGGAACGAGTAGCGGCGACCCGATCGGTGGAACTGGCCGTACTCGTCGGTGAACCCGCCGGCCGTATACCAGCCGACCAGCCGCCGGTAGTAGTCGGCGACCGTCTGCACCGGAACCGCGAGCGCGGTACCACCCGTATACCCGAAGTCGACCGCGTCGGGATCGTCCGGTGGTGTTCCGGGCGGAGCCCACTGCGCCAGTCCGTCGGAGAAGTCGTCGGACAGCAGCACGGTGCCGTCCGGCGCGGTGACCAGCACGTTGTCGAACCGCCCGGACTCGGCCCCGTTCTCGCGGAAACCGACCGTGCCGCCGGCGAAGCTCGCATCGGTGACGGTGTCGACCGTGGTGCCGTCGACAGTCACGCTGAAGGTGTCGCCCGAGACCGTGATGGCGACGCGGTAGGTCTGTCCGCCGACGATGGCGAACGGCAGCGGCTTGGCGTGCACCGCGTGCCCCGACCCGTTTGCGACCGTCACGAAGACGATGTAGCCCGACGCGGCCGGGGAGCTGTACGGGTAGTTCGAGATCAAGAAGCCGTAGCCGTTGCCCGACTTGTCCATGCGAAACAGCAGACCGGCCTGCGCGTAGGGCTTTCCGCTGTGGGTCGCGCTGGCCAGCGGCGTAGCGTCGACGGCGAAGGTGTAGTCCGTCCAGGTCGTGCCCTGCTTCGCCGCCCCGTTGTTGCCACCGTTCGCGTACAACTGGCCGTCCTGCACTGTCCACGGCGACTGCCACATCCACTGCGGGATGGTGCTGAAGTTCATGATCGTGCTGTGCCCGCTGGTGGCCCGCTCGAAGTCCTCGATCATCGGGTCGATCAGCGAGAAATCCCAGCTGGTCTTACCGTCGGCCGGCGGTTCGAGCTCGGCGACGCCCAACCGCGGGTACGGGTACCAGGGCACGAAGCGCACGTAGTCGGCGTTCAGCTCCCGCAGTTCGCTGAACACGTTGTCGTGGATCGGCGATCCCCGCCGGATGAGCGGGTTGACGACGACCTGCAGGGTGGCTGTAGTCTTCGACACGCGTGCCACCTGGGTCCAGTCGAAGGCGCCCCCGTCGGGCGCGTCGGCCGCCGCGGTCCGGACCGGCAGCAGCGACGACGCCGCCGCGGCCACGCCCGCCACCCCGAACGACTTCAGCACGGTCCGTCGATCCGGCCCGTGTCCCGTACCCAGCGTCTTGTCTGCCACGCGTATCCACGCCTCCTCGAGTTTTCGCCTCCGACGACATGAAACGTTCCAAACCCGTTCCATTCTCGGAAGCCGCTCCACCCGGTACAAGCCGCCCTGGACGACTTGGCCGAACCCGGCCACGAACGCGCACGGGCACCCGGCATTGCGGGCCCGCCCGTGCCTGGCGGAGAGGGTGTCGCTTTGCCGGATCATCCAGGTTTGGCCCGTCCGGCACCGTCCCTCCCCAAGAACTCCACGAGGTGTCGACGAGATCGTTTGCCCGTCGTGTTCTGGCTTCCCCGTGGGTTTGGTCGTAGTGGCGCATGGCCGCTGCTGTACTTCGGTGCTGTACTGGGCGTGGTGTCGTCCGTGGTGAGCTGGCGGCGTTTCCGGAGTTCGGTCAGCGCGGGTCGGCTGAGATGGCTGATGATGTTGTGGCGTACGCGCCCGCGAAGAGAGTGTTCGACCGAGCTGTACGCCGCGAATTCGAGGCGATCCGTCTCCACGAGGCTGCCGCTTCGAGGCACTGGGCGGCGGCTACCGTCCTTGAACAGCGCGCTGCGCGCGATAGCAACCACGCCAAGCGTGAGATGTCGCTGCGCCTTGCTGAAAGGTGTCGCGCCAGAGCCGCTGCCGCGCTCAACCGGGCTCAGGAAGCCAGGAACCGACTGCGCGACGAAGGCATCGAGCCGACTTGAGACTCGGCGACGACCTCACGCAGGCTGTCGTGTTGTCCCAGCGTTGGGGTGTTGCGTGGCGGGTGATGCCGAGTCGGCCGGCGACGCCGGCCCACGAGCGTGATATCGGAGGCCGGTAACGGCGGTGTCAGTGGCTCGGTCGACTTCGCCGGCTGGGGCGACGAGATCGCGGAGGCATTCGACATCGCCGTTGCGATGAGGCGGCCGTAGGCGGCCACGATGCGGCCCACGAACGCGTGCGGTGCCGGAGCGGGAGCGCAACTGCCGATGGGTGGGCACAAGTCCGGTCGATCGGCGGGTGTCGCAACATCGCCCGGTATCAAACGATGAGCCGACGTGCTCCCGACAGCGGGAGTCGGCGATGGAGATGAGTCACGACCGCGCGCACCCGCGCCCGCTGTCGCTGGCTGCAGGGAGGCATAAGGTGCGTAGCGTGCACCGCTATCGGATCATTCTGGCGGGCGAGCTCAGCGAGCGGGCGCAGGAGGCCTTCGAGGGTTGGAAGGTCGAGCCGGTAGACGCTGTCACCGCGCTGATCGGCGACATGGACCAGGCCGCGCTGCACGGGGTGTTGGCCCACGTCCAGCGCTTCGGACTGCGGCTGGTGGAGCTGCGTCGGCTGGCTCCGACGTCGGGGGAGGCTGTCGGCACCGGACGCGCCGGCGCGTCCTGGCCGGCCCCACCCTGAGCGTGATCTTCGGCAGACACTGCTGGCCGCTGATGCTGGTGATGATCGCCGTCTGCTGCCCTCTGCTCCCACGCCGGACGCCCAGCGAATACTCGACACCATGAACACATCCGCACCGCTGGCGAACCTGATCACTCTTGGTGCGCGTGATCTTCCCGCGCTGCGAAACTTCTACCGCGCGCTCGGCTGGCCGCAGATCATGGACGACGGCGAGTTCGTGGCGTTCGAGCTTCGCGGCATCGTCTTGGCCCTGTTCCCGCTCACCAAGCTCGCCAACGACGGGAACAGCCATCCCGAGCCGGGCACCGGAGGCATCCGGTTCACCATCGGCCTGATGGTCGACAGCGCCGACGAGGTTGACCGGCTCACCGAGAAGATGCGCGCCGCCGGTGCGCGCGTGACCAAGGAACCCGTCGATGCGGAGTTCTTCACGGGACGTTCGGCCTACCTCTGCGACCCAGAAGGCAACTACTTCGAGATTGCCTGGGCCGACGCGCCGGACAACCCCGTCGTCATCGCAACCCGCCGAGCTGCCGGCAACTGACATCAACACTCAGCCGGACGCAGGGCATCCCGGATACCCACGCCAACCCCGGTGGAGCCACTCACCGCCGCCACGGTGGAGCCGAGCAGGCCTGACATCGCGAGCAGTGCCTGAGTCCGCAGCACGCGTAATCGCGGGCGATCGGGCCACCGGGTCGCTTGCCCAAGCTGACAGCGGCGGATCAAGTCGACCTGAACCATGGACATCTACACCGAGGTCTCGTCCAAGCGCGCCGCGCTGCGGCTCGGGAAGCAATTCGACCGAGGACTACTGCTGTACTGCCAGCGGGCTACGGATTTGCTGGGTGGAGCTGAGGGGATTTGAACCCCTGACCCCCTCGATGCGAAGCAGCCCGGACGCCCGCAACTAAGGCCTGTCCTCCGGACGATTCCAGCATCGGCGGTGTCTGTCAGTCCGTGGACGTCCGGTCGCGGCCGCCGCGATAGTCACGCACTTAGTCACGCAGGCGGGATGCCGAGGGCTCGCGCTTCTGTCAGCCGATGCCGAGCACCTTGACGACGCGGTTCGACTCGGTAACGACGTTCACACGCCTCGGCGACTTTTCGAAGGTAGAAAGTTCATCGGTCGGAGTCAGCACACCCCCGGCTGCCTCGACCCGACGCCGAGCCTCGTCAACCGTGCACCCGACAAGCGATTCCAAATCCATCTCACGCAGTGCAGCGGGCATCTTGGCTCGGAGCCGAGCCTCGGCTCTAGCCTTGGCAACCTCGATGTCGTCCACGCCGTCGAGTGTGCACTTCGAAGGCCTGTTCGCACACCTCACCTCTGCCGTTCGTAGCTGCCGCCTTGCTCGGCTGGCCGGCCGGGTCAAGGGTGGCGCGTGCGCCATCGCCTGCGACGCCGTAGGCGCCCTTGACGCGGCCGGACTGCCGTGGACGATCCCGGCAACGGAGGGCAGGCCCACCCCGAGCTGCGATCTACCCGTCTGGGAACAGCCGCGACCTGACTCCGCCTGTGGCCGCCCGGCCAGTGGACGAGCACGGCCCCCTAGGGCCGCGCGCAGGGAGCGGCGGGCCGGGCGGCCCGCGCGGCCGTCAGGCCGCGTCTTGATCCCTAAGAGGTTAGTTCAGCAGTGCGCGCATTGGGCCTTGCCGACT
>DATBER010000026.1:0-27041 GCA_036558905.1 Jatrophihabitantaceae bacterium
TGCTCGGCGCGGCCGACATCGTCCGGCGCTGGCCGAAGGAGGCCGCCGCGCTCGACGTGGCGGACGACGAGCCGGCCGCCTGGCGGGCCGCCGCCGAGGCGATGGCCGTGCCCTACGACAAGCACCGGCAGGTCCACCAGCAGTCGCGCGACTTCACCGACCACGAGCTGTGGGACTTCGAGAGCAGCGCGCGCGACGACGCCTACCCGATCCTGCTGCACGCCCCGTACTTCGACATCTACCGCAGGCAGGTGATCAAACAGGCCGACCTGATCCTGGCCATGCACTGGTGCGGCGACCAGTTCACGTTCGAGGAGAAGGCCCGCGCGGTCGCCTACTACGACCCGCTGACCGTCCGCGACTCGTCGCTGTCGGCGTGCACCCAGGCGGTGCTCGCCGCCGAGACCGGCCACCTCGAACTCGCCCACGACTACGCGGCCGAGGCGGCGCTGATGGACCTCAGCGACCTCGAGCACAACTCGCGCGACGGCCTGCACATAGCGTCACTGGCCGGCTCGTGGATCGCCCTGGTCGCCGGCTTCGGCGGACTGCGCGATCACGACGGGGTGCTGACGTTCCGGCCACAGCTGCCGTCGGCGATCACCCGGCTGAGCTTCGCGATCCGCTGGCGGGGGGCCACGCTCCACATCAACATCGCGCCCGACGAGGTCGTGTACACGAACCACAGCGGACCGGCCGTCGAGATCCGGCACTGCTCGGACACGTTCACGCTGGGCGACGAGCCGGTGCGCCGGCCGACCTGCCGGGTGGAGCCGATCACCCCGACGCCGACCCAACCAGCCGGCCGGGCCCCGATCCACCTGCGCGCCGACGGCTCCTGACCTGCCCCTGGCCGGTGTCGGCCAGTTCGCCCGCGAGGTCTTGTGCGCAGGGTTGCCCGGCCTGTCCAGTTGTGACGGTTCAGGTCGATGGCCGGGCGGAGGTCCTGATGCGTGGTGGTCGGCGGGCGGCAAGGATCGCAACTCTCGGCGTCGTCGTGGCGGCGTCGGTGGTGGCCGTCGCACCGGGTGCCGGAGCCTCACCGCCGTCCGTCCGGGTGTCCGACCTTCGGGTCGACTACGTCACCGACCCGCTCGGCATCGACGACGCGCACCCGAGCCTGAGCTGGCAGCTCGACTCCCCGGCCCACGGCGCGCGGCAGACGGGCTACCGCATCCTCGTCGCCGGCGCACCGAACCGGCTCAGCCCGGGCCACGCCGACGTGTGGGACAGCGGCCGGGTCGCCTCGTCCATGTCGGTCGGCGTCGCGTACGCCGGCCCGGCCCTGCAGTCGACGCGGCGCTACTACTGGACCGTCCAGGTCTGGGACGGCTCGGCCCAGATGTCGGACTGGGCCAGGCCGGCCTGGTGGGAGATGGGCCTGCTGGGCGCGGCCGACTGGCAGGGCGCCCGATGGATCAGCCCGGACACGGCCGGCCAGGACGAGTGGTCGGACTTCACCGTCGACCTCGACTTCACCATCCGCAAGGGCGCGGCCAGCCTGCTGTTGCGGACACAGGACGCCAGCAACCTGTACCTGTGGCAGGTCAACTCCGAGGTGTCGCCGGGCCACGTGATGCTGCGCCCGCACGTCGAGGTCAACGGGGCGTTCAGCCACCTCATCCCGGACGTCGACGTCAGCTCGGTGATCAGCCAGCAGAACGTCGGCCAGCCGCATCACCTGCGAGTCGAGGCGGACGGGGCCACGTTCACCACCTGGATCGACGGCACGCTCGTGAACACCCTCACCGACGGAACGTTCAGCACGGGCACGATCGGGTTCCGGGTGGGCGACTCGACCGAGGACTCGCTCTACGACAACGTGGTGGTCCGCAGCCTCGACGGCAGCACCCTGTTCTCCGACGACTTCTCGACCAGTCCCGATCCGGCGTTCGGGCAGACCCCGATCGTCGACGGGCAACTCGAACCGGGCGGTGGCATCACCCTGCTCAACCGCGACCCCGACGCGCCGATGCTGCGCGACACGTTCACGCTCGGCAAGAAGATCGCCCAGGCTCGCGTCTACGTCGACGGCCTCGGGTTCTACGAGCTGCACGTCAACGGCCACAAGGTCGGTGACGATGTGCTGCGCCCGGCCGATACTCCTTACGACACAAGGGATCTGTACGCCACCTACGACATCACGAACGAGGTGCACCGGGGCGCGAACGCGGTGGGCGTCTGGCTCGGCAACGGGTACGGCTCGCGGTTCAGCCAGTTCGGGTTCCGCTGGCTCGGCCCGAAGCAGGCGACGCTACTGCTCGACGTCACCTACACCGACGGCACGCACCAGGCGATCACGACCGGCGACGGCTGGACGTGGGCGAGCGGGCCGATCACAGCGAACGACATCTACGCCGGCGAGAGCTACGACGCCCGCCTGGCGCCGTCCGGCTGGGACCAGCCCGGCTTCGACGCCTCGGCCTGGCACCCGGTGACGACGGTGGCCGCGCCGGGCGGGAACCTCGTCGCCGACGACGTACCACCGGTGCGCGTGGTGCAGACGCTGCGCCCGGTGCATCTGACCGAGCCGCAGCCGGGCGTGTACGTCTACGACCTGGGGCAGAACATCGCCGGCTGGGAGCAGCTGCACGTCTCCGGGCCGGCCGGTACCACCGTACGCATGCGTACGGCGGAGGACGTCGGGGCGGACGGCATGCTCGACACGACGACCAACCGCAACGCGGCGTCCACCGACACCTACACGCTGGCCGGCACCGGCGGCGTCGAGACGTACGAGCCGCGATTCACCTACCACGGGTTCCGCTACGTCGAGGTAACCGGCTACCCCGGCAGACCGACCCTCGAATCGCTCGCCGGACGCGTCGTGCACGCCGATGTCGCGTCGACGGGCAGCTTCACGTCGTCCGACCCGCTGCTGAACCAGATCTGGCAGAACAACCGCCGCACCATCCTGAACAACTCGATGAGCGTGCCGACGGACAACCCGGTGCGCGACGAGCGCACACCCCCGGGTATGGATGTGCAGGCCTATCACGACGCGTCGATCCGCGAGTTCGGCATGGATCGCTTCTACGCCAACTATCTGCTCGACATGCCGCCCGGCACGGCCCTGCCGACCGACGGCGGCAACGCCCAGAACCCGGACATGGGCGGCGACCAGATCTCGCTGGCCTGGACGCTGTACGAGCAGTACGGCGATCGCGCCACGCTCGCGCGGATGTACCCGGCCATGAAGGCGTTCGTCGACACCAACGCCGCGCTGCCGGGCCAGATCTGGCCGGCCAACCACGGCTTCGGCGACTGGTGCCCGCCCGTGTACGGCGACGGCGTCAACGGCGGCCTGGGCAGCCCGGGCGTCGGCAACTGCACCAGCGAGGTCTCGCTCGTCAACACCGCGCTGTCCTACCTGCAAGCGGTCGACGTCGCCCGGGCGGCCTCGGCGCTGGACAACACGGCCGACGCCGCGCACTACGCCGCGCTCGCCGCGGACATCAAGACCGCGTTCAACGCGACGTTCCTGAACGCCGCGCACGACGGGTACGCCGACGGGCGGCAGACCACCAGCATCCTGCCGCTGGCGCTGGGCCTGGTGCCGGACCCGGACGTGCCGGCAGTGGGTGCGCAACTGGTGCACACCATCCTCGACACCGACCACGGCCACCTGGACACCGGCATTTTCGGCACCCGGTACCTCGTCGACGCGCTCGCCCGCATCGACCGCATCGACGTCGCCATGACGGTGCTGGACCAGACGACCTATCCCGGGTTCGGCTACGAGATCGGCCGGGGCGCCACCACCGACTGGGAGCAGTGGACCTACCGCTCGAACATGGAGTCGCACGACCACGCCATGTTCAGCGGCGTCAACGCCTCGCTGTACACGCAGCTCGCCGGCATCCAGCCGACCTCGCCGGGCTATGCGACGGTGGGCGTCGCCCCGCAGGTGCCGCCCGGCCTCGGCCACGTGTCCGCGTCGATCGACACGGTGCGCGGGCCGGTCGCCTCGTCGTGGACGCAGACCTCGCACACCTTCGACCTGACCGTCGCGGTGCCGGCCAACGCGTCCGCCACCGTCGTCGTACCGCTGTTCGGCCAGGATGTGCAGGCCGTGTCGGCCGACCGTCACGCCACGCTGGTACGCGTCGAGGGCGACAGCGCGGTCTACGCGATGGGCGCCGGCTCGGTGCGCTTCAGCGTCCGGCGCTCGTAGATCCTTCCTGCTTGGGTGAGCTGGGTGGTCCCGGTGCGCCACGTCGCCGGCTGCCATGCCGTCGGGCGGGAGTGTCCTCAGGGCGCGCCGCAAGCCGGGCCAACTCGCCCGCTCAGGCGGCCTCGCAGCACCGCCGCGCTCTCCGGCGGACGGGTGCCGTCGGGCCGTCGAAAGCTGTTTGACGGCCACCTCGCTATCGAACATACGTACGATCCTACTTGATCAAGCAGCTGATCGTCTACAGCAGATTCACCTTATGTGGAAAGGAAACCGAGCGGGACGCAGAGCCCGACGCAACCGCGAGCAAGCAGCGCATGGCGGCTCTCAGGTCAACCGTCCCTCGCTGCCCCTCCTGCCCGACGCGATCGAAAGCCAGCGCAACAACGACGAGCGGATCAACCTCGACCGCGGTTGGGTTTCGGATCCCGCCGCCGTAACAGCAGCGCGCACAACACCACACAGAGCACGCCGATCAGCAGGCAGCAGCCGAGGTCGAACAGGTAGGTCGCGGCGGTGTGGTTCCACAGCGGGTCCTTCGGCTGCGACTTGACGTTGGGGTTGCCGGCCATGAGGACACGATTGAGATCGATCGATGAGCCGACCGCGGCGTAGCCCCAGCGGGCCGGCGCGAGCCAGCTCACCTGTTCCAGCCCGGGCTTGCCGACGATGGGCACCAGGCCCCCGGACAGCACCAGCTGCGCCATGGTGATGAGCACGAGCAGCGGCATCGTCTTGTCCGCATTGTCGACGAGCGTCGAGACGAGCAGGCCGAGCATGACCGAGACCACCGTCGTCACGATGACCGCGATGACAACTTCCAGCAATGACGAGCCGAGCAGCACGCCGTCGCTGGGCGTTCGTCCGAGAACGCCGATCAGCGTGAACACCAAAGCCTGCAGCGAAACGATGAGCGTCAACACGACGATCTTCGAGCCGAGGTAGGCAGTCAGAGACAACCCGATCGAACGCTCGCGGCGATAGATCGAGCGCTCCTTGACGATCTCGCGAACCGAGCTGGCCATGCCCATGAAACAGGCGCAGAGGATCAGGACCATCAAGACGGTCGGCGCGTCCTGGTTGGGCTGGTCGGGCAGCGGGTTCAGGCCGTGCTTCGCCGGAACCACGCGCGGGATGAGTCCCAGCAATAACGGGAAGGCGATGAGGAGCCGGATGTAGGAGCGGTCCGACGCGACCACGGACAGGTAGCGCCGTACGAGGGTCGCCAGCTGCCGGGTGACCGGCTGCTGCCGGATGCTCGGCAGCTCCTCGATCTTGCTGGCCTGCGGCGTGCCGACCGCCGCGGCACGGTACATCTTGGACGCCCGGAACCGCTCGCCCCACTCGGCTCCCGGCGTTGCCTCGAGGGCGAGGAACACGTCGGCGAAGTCGTTCTTACCGAAGTACGCGAGGGCAGCGCGCGGTGGACCGAAGTAGGCGACGTGGCCGCCCGGCGCGAGCATCAGCACGAGATCGCAGACGTCCAGGTTGGCCACGCTGTGCGTGACCACCACGACCGTGCGGCCGTCGTCGGCCAGCGTCCGCAGCGAATGCATCACCGACTTGTCCAGGCCCGGGTCGAGGCCCGAGGTGGGTTCGTCGAGGTAGAGCAGTGAGGGTTTGGTCAGCAGTTCCAGGGCGACGCTGGTCCGCTTGCGCTGGCCCCCGGACAGGCGAGCCACCTGCGTATTGGCGTGCTTGGTCAGGCCGAGTTCGGTGAGCACCTCGTCCACTCGGGCACTGCGTTCGACCGCTGTGACGTCCGGCGGGAAACGCAGCTCGGCTCCATATTCCAGTGCCTTGCGGACGGTGAGCGACGTGTGCAGCAGGTCCTCCTGCGGGACGTAACCGATCCGGCGGCGCAGCTCGTCGTAGCTGGCGTAGAGGTCGCGGCCGGCGTACCGGACGGTTCCCTGGTCGGCCGGGCGGAAGCCGGTCAGCGCGTTGAGCAGGGTCGACTTCCCCGCCCCGGACGGGCCGACCACGGCCAGCAGCGTGCGGGCGGGCAGCCGGAAGCTGACGTCGTGCATCAGCTGCTTCGGTCCCGCGAACACCGCCAGCCCCTCCGCCTCGAAGCTGACGTCGCCGGTGTCGACGAACTCGACGAGCCGGCTGCCTTCCACCTGCAGCAGGTAGTGGCCGATCGTGATGACGTCGCCGTCGTACACCTGGGCCCGCGTGACCCGCTGGCCGTTGACGAAGGTGCCGTTGGCCGACCCGAGATCGACGATCTCGGCTTCGCCCTGCTGGACCCGCAGCTCGGCGTGGTTGCGGGAGACCAGCAGATCGGGCAGGTGCAGGTCGTTGCGCGGATCGCGGCCGACCGTGATCCGCCCGATGGCCAGCGGGTGGGCCTCCTGCTGCTGGTGCTCCAGCTGGGTCATGCCGCCGATGTCCGCGCCGGCCGACGGAAGCTCGGTGCGGCGCCGCAACACCGTGGCCATCCCGCGGTGGCGCTCGGGAGCCGGAGCCGCGGGGGCCGCGGGCGCCGGCGCCTGATACGTGATGACGACCTCGGGTCCGCGCGGGTCACCGAGGAAGATGCGCACGGTGCCGGTCTGCCGAACGAGCAGGCCGGACGCGTCCAGGCGAACACCGTTGTGCCAGCTGCCGTTCGTGCTCACGTCGCGGATGCGCCAGCCGTGTTCGTCGGGCTCGATGAGCAGGTGGCGCCGGGACACCTGGATGTCGTCGACCAGCAGGTCGGCCTCGATCGAGCGGCCGATCAGAAAGGACGTCCGGGGTTTGACAATGGTCTCGACCGGGCCGCCCGAGCTCGCGTTGCCGGTACTCACCGACAGAGTGCCCACACCCACGCCCCGCCTCCACGAAGGATCATTGCTGCCCCGCATCGAGAACGATGTGGTCGGCCGCTGCCGAAACGACGAGTCCGTTGCTGTCACCGTGAACCGACTCGAGCCGCAGCCCGAACGGCAGGTCGGGCAGCGGCACCGGGATGGGTGGGAACAGCGCAGCCAGGTCGCCGAGATCGTTGATCAGACCACCCAGGCCGCCGGCGCCGTCGACCTGCAGGTCGGTCGGCGTCAGAGTCAGCTGGCCGTCTTGAACCTGCAACTTCCCACTGCCCGACACAGCGATCGGCGTGCCGCCCTCGGTCAGCTGCGCGGAGACCTTTAGCGCGCCGTCGTTGCCGGACGACAGCGTGACGTGCCCGGGCTGGTCGGCCAGGAAGGCGTTGAGATCGGCGAACCCGACGCCGACCGTCGCCGCGACGTGGTCGACCGGAATGCGATTGAGGTTGTTGTCCAGGGCTTTCGAGAGCGGGATGTGCGCTCCCTTGAGATGGGCCGACAGGTGTTGGATGCGCGGGCCCTCAGGCGGCTTGAGGTCGTTCATTCCGACCTTGATGTCCTTGTACTTGCCGGTGAGAACCTGGCTCAGGAACGGGAATCCCCCGAAGGACACGCTCGGCTGACTGACCAGTCCCTGGCTGCGCTCGACGACCTGCTGGACGGCCTTGGTCGAGGCGACCGACGCGGCGACCCGATCGGCCACGACGAGCAGAACCACGACGGCGATCAGGGTGCCGATCAGCCAGCGCCGGCGACGACTGATGCGTCGGCGCTTGGGCAGCGGCGCCGCGTCGGCGGGCCGAGCTGCCGGGTCGACGGGCAGCGCCGCCGGGTCGAGCCGCCCGGGCAGTTCCGCTGTGTGCACCGCCGCGGCATCCGGCACCGTCGCCCACTCGGCCGGCCCGGGACCGATCGGCACCGTCGCGTTGTACGCCGTGCGGTCGGCGACGACCAGTTCAGGTCCGGCAGAATCGCCCAGGTGCAGTCGCACCTCGCCCGCGTCCGGGATCTCGACGCCGCCCGGGCCGATGCGTACGCCGGCGGCCCAGCTGCCGTTCGAGCTGACGTCGCGGATGACCCAGGCCGGACCGGCGGTCTCCACGACCAGATGGCGACGCGACACCCGGCTGTCGTCGACGACGATGTCGGACTCCGGCGAGCGGCCGACGATCCAGGTGCGGTCCGGGGTGATCGTCGTCGACACGGTCCCGCCGCCGCGATCGGCGTCGGCCAGGACGGTGACGCTGGCGGTTCTCACGCCCAGAACTCGCATCGCCGGGCGAACAGGCTGCTGGACACGCGGCGTCTCCGGCGGCATTCGGTGGGCCAGATGTGAGACAGCAGAATAGCCGAAGAATTCGCGGAATCTAATGCCCCGAGGGGTAGAGCTGCCCTTTGATTCCATCGACGGAAATGCCCATACCGGCGCGAACCGTCACGGCCATACCCGGCTCGACCTTCGCATCGGGGCGGTCGTCGCGATGCAGTATCCAGCGCTGCGCGGACGCATTTCGCAAGGCGACCATCCCCGTCTTCGGGTGGCGGATGACATTTCCGATCACAACATCCGCCTTCTCGTCGCGAACCGTCGCGAAGTGGTGGTGCCGAATTGCCTTGCCCGGCTCGAGAACCACGGTGGTGTGCGTGACGAGCAGGGCCGGCGCACGCAGGGCCGCCCGGCAGTCCGGCTGGGCGCACTCGGCGTCGGAACGCGAGGCGTCGTAGAACTGCTGGGAGCCACACCGCGGGCACTGCCGCACCAGGTCGCCCAAGCGGCGCATGGCCGATCGCCACTGGCTCTCCGTTACTCGGCCGGCCTCGGGGTCGTGCAGGCCGGCTGTGAATGCCGTGGTGAACAGGTCGCGCACGAAAGCGGGCAGCGCCGGCCAGATGATGATCGGATTTTCCTGAACCGTCGACACGGGTCGGTTGGACCGATCGTCCGGGTCGAAAATGAACAGAGGCTGATCGCCCAGAAGAGCGCGGAGCGATTCCGGGGTCAGGTCGGCCAATGCGTGCTCACGGGCCCCGAAAAGCGGATGATGTCGCAGGAACAAATAGAACAACACGACCGCGAGGGAGTGACGGTCGGCCACGATGCTCGGGGCGGCCTCACCGCGAACGATTTCCGGCGCCATGAAATACGGAGTGCCCAACACGTCACTGCGCTCGCCGTCCACACAGACGTTGTCATTGTCGCAGATCTGGATATCGCCGGAATTGGGATCGACGAACAAGTTGCCGAAACTGATGTCGGCGTAGCACAGCCCGCTGGCGTGGAGGGCCAGGAACGCGTCCGACAGGTTGGCGGCCGCGCGACAGACCACTTCGAGCGGCATCTGCGCGCGAGCGTTCATCAGCGACGACAGCGACTCGAAGCTGGAGTCGCGCGCCGGCATGACGTAACCGAAGGTGCGCCGGCCTTCGGTCCGGGCGATGTCGATCGGCCACAGGAACGCCCGCCCGGGCGTGCCCAGCGCCAGCAACCGGCTGATGCGATTGAACTGCCCGGTACTGGCCGAACCGGGCCGATACCACTTGAGCGCCAAGGCGCGCCGGACATCGCTCGCCGCGACCTCGTAGACGAGGCCCTGCGTGCCCGCTCCGAGCAGCCGGCCGATCTGCAGAACCTGACGCGATGCCGCCAGTCGCACCACGTCGGTCGCCGCGAGCCCGTCGCTCATCGCCTCATCATCTCGCTCGCGCCATCCCGCCCGTAGCGGCAGTTTCGATCCAGATGGCGGCCACCGTGGCGTCGTCGCCGCTGACGTCGGCGGCCTCGCGGGCCCACCGGTTCAGCACGTCGGACCCGATCGGCCGTCCGGAGTCACGCCGCAGCTCCGCCAGCTCGGTGGCCGCCCGCAGCATCGAATCCTCGGCGGGATAGGCATTGTCGAAGCCGTCGGTGGCCAGCAGCATCAGGATCGGCGCCGCCGCCGCCGGAATGGCCAGGCTGAGCGCGGCTCGCTGCGCGTCCGGATGGCTGATCGATTCGGTGCTCCCGTCCGACCGAGGTTCCGGCGCCACCAGTCGGCGCGCGCGCCCGTCGGTCGCCACGGCGATGACGTCGCCGTCGCCGATCCGTACGACGGCGACGGCGTCCTGCGTGATCCGGCACAGCAGCGCGGTGGTGCCGTACGCCATCCGGGCGTTCGCGCGCCAGGCCGCGTCGGCCGCGGCGTCGGCCGGGGTGAGCGGGTTGCCGGCCAGGTGCTGGTCCACCCGCCGGCGCCAGTCGGAGATGAACGCGTCGGCCATCGCGGAGGGGGTCAGCGGCTCGGGCGGCAGCGCGGCCGCCGCGGCCACCACGAAGTCGGCCCCGAGCCGGCGGCGTACGCACCGCGGGTCGCTGTGCCCGTCGGCGACCGCCACGGTGGCCAACACCGCACCCGCACCGGTCCAGCCCACCGCGTCGTCGCTGCCGCGTTGTTGCCGCCGATGCGCGGACCCGGTCTCGCAGGCCGTCGTGACCTCTACGCGAAGGATGCGTCCGGACGCCGCGATCGGCCCGGCGATCCTCTCGTTCATAACGGCCGGCTGTCGTCGGGCGCGTAGAACAGGTCGTCGTCACCGGCAACGGCCAGCGACGAGCCGGACTCGCGAAACGTCGGTGCCACCGCCGTCGACGCCCACCGGATCGCGGCGATGATCGCCTCCGGATCGTTGGCCAGTACGGGACGTTGGCCACTCTCGTGGCCGATGAAGGTCTGCAGCACGCTCAGGTCCGCGTCGCGGCCGATGGCGATCGCCAGCCGGATGGCGCGTGATCCCCAGGTCGTGTCGAGCAGTTGGCGCAGCCCGTCGGCGAAGTCATCCGTCGGCTGGCCGTCGGAAACCAGGACGAGAACCGGCGACAGCCCGCGTTCGGGCATTGGCGGCACGCGCAGCCCTTCGGCCACCAGCGACAGCGCGGCCCCCATGTCGGTGAACCCCTCGGCCTCGACCGGCTGCCAGCGAAATTCGCCGACCGGGACAGGGTCGGCGCAATGCCACTTCGCGCCGGTGGAGAACGTCACCGCACGGACCATGACGTCGGCGGACATGTTGCTCTGGGCCGCGGCGCGCAGCGAGGGCAGCGCCTCGGAGATTGCGACGTTCAGGGCCTGGATCTTCCCGTCGGCGCGCATGGATCCGCTGACGTCAAGAATCCATACGAAGTGCAGTTGCCGGCGAGCCATCGGCCCGCCGAGTGTCCGCAACGGCTGAACCTCGTCCGTCATCCCGCCCCACCCTCAGCGCGCCCGCCAGACGAGTCAGGATACTGCAGCCGCGTTCGTCCGACATGTTCCTTGAACGCCCGAAAAGGCCTACGCCACAAGGCAAATCGCTCGAGAGACGACCCGCCGCGGCAGTAGTCGCGGCGGTACAGTCCTGCGCATGGCTGATCGACCTGAGGGCGTGATGGCCAACCCGCTCGTCGAGGCCGTGCAGCACTTCCCGCTGCCGCAGCTGATGGCCGACCCGAACCGGTGCCGCAACGTCCTCAACGACATCGGCGCCGACCCGGCCGAGGTCTTCCTCCTCGTCGCTGCACTCGAGACGCGCGTCCCGCAGACCCTCATGGAGCACCAGGCGACCGACGAGCTGTCGATGATCCAGCCGCGCCTGGTGTCCGAACTCAACCAGCGCGGCGTCGAGCGGAGCCGGGCCGAGTGGGCCGTCAACGCCTGGAAGGACGTGATCAGCGGGTCGCGGCTCGGTCAGAAGACCGTGATCCGGCAGACTGAACCCGCGACCGAACGGGCAGGCGGCGCCGCCACTGAACGCGCGGCCGGTCCCGTCACGCAGCCCGCGGCCGGTCCCGTCACGCAGCCCGCGGCCGGTCCCGTCACGCAGCCCGCGGCCGCCGCCGCCACGCAGCCCGCGGCCCGGCCCACCCCGCCGATCACCCAGCATCCGACGGTGCCGCAACGCCCGGGTCCGCGACGACGGCGCGGCCTGCTCGTCGGCGCGGTGATCGCCGCTCTCGTCATCGTCGCCGGCGTGGCGGTATGGCTCGCCTGGCCGAACGACAAGCACAAGTCCTCCGGCAGCAGCAGCACGCCGCCGGCGGCCAACCTCAGCGCGCAGTTGGGTCCGCCCACGAGCGTCTCGGTCCCGGCCGCGACCCCGTGGACCAACACCAATCTCAAGGTCACCAAGGGCGAGCGGATATACGTCAGCGCCCGCGGGACGATCGTGTACGGCCCCAACCTGACCTGCGATCCGGACGGCGCCGTCCGTCCCTCCCCGGACCCCGGCTCGATCATCGGCGGCCGGCACGCCGCGGTGATCGGCCTGATCGGCGGTTCCGGCCTGCCGTTCTACGTCGGCTCGAGCTACAACGGTGTCGCCCCGGCAAGCGGTCAGCTCTACCTGGGTATCAACGACCTCGGCGTGACCGACAACTCCGGCCAGTTCAGCGCGACAGTGCGGCTGCAGCGGTAGTGATCGCCGGGCCGCATCAGTGCCACCGACCAATCACTGACCGCGACCAGCCGCCCAAACCCGGACGACGACCAGGCTGGTAGCGTGCCGACACGATCTGGTCCGTGAGTAGTGAGAGCGGCTGAGAGGGCTCATGTCCGACGTACCGCCCGAGGTGTCGCCCGCGGTCATGCCGCCGGCATCGATGGACAGCCTGCTGCCCCAGTTGGTGCAGCACCTGCGGCAGAACCGCACGGCCCTGCGCGAGGAGTGGGCGCGCCGCATCACCGATGCCCGGCTGCTGACCGCCATGACACCGGACGAGATCTTCTCCGAGGCGACCTCGGTATACGACAACTACGTCGAGGTGCTCGAGACCGGCAGCGTCGAGGCGCTGCAGGCGTACGCACGCGACCTGTCCGAGCGCATCATCCCCCGGGGCGTCGAGACCGACGAGGTCCTGGGCATCGTGCTGCTGCTGCGCGACGTGTTGGCCCGGTCGCTGTTCGACAAGTACCGCCACGACTTCGAGCTGTTCAACCGCGTGCTCGACGCGTACGAGCCAGCCGCGAACCGCATCGCCGCCACGGTGGGCGTCAGCTTCGTCCAAGAGCGTGAGCGGGTCATCCGCCAGCAACAGGAAGCCATCCGTGAGCTGTCCACGCCGGTGCTCCAGGTGCGTGAACGGCTGTTGATCCTGCCGATCATCGGTGTGCTCGACGGGCAGCGCGCCCGTCAGCTCACCGAGCAGCTGCTGCGAGCGATCCGCTCCAACCGCGCCAAGGTCGTCGTCATCGACATCACCGGTGTGCCCGAGATCGACTCGACGGTTGCGAACCACCTCGTCCAGACCGTCGACGCGTCCGGCCTCATGGGCGCCAGCGTGATCATCACCGGACTCTCGTCCGAGATCGCGCTTACCCTGGTGACCATCGGCGTCGACCTGTCCAAGATGAACGCGATCGGCGACCTGCAGGGCGGCATCGAGGAGGCGGAACGGTTGCTCGGGTACGAGGTGAGCCGTAGTAGCGATACAAGCCTCGACGGACGTTGAAGTAGGCCCGGGCTTCCATCATGCCGGTTCCGATTCTCAAGCAGGGCAACTACCTGATCGCTTCGATCCAGGCGGCAATGTCCGACGCCGACGCCGAGCAGCTGCAAGACGACCTGATGGACCGGGTCGGCCGGTTCCGTTCGCTCGGCATCATCGTCGACGTCACGGCGGTCGACATCATGGACTCGTTCGCTGCGCGGTCGTTGCGCACCATCGCCCACATGACCAATCTGCGGGGGGCCGAGACGGTCGTCGTGGGCATCCAACCCGAGGTCGCATTCGCGATGGTCCAGCTCGGGATGACCTTCGAAGACGTGCACACCGCCCTCGACCTGGAAGAGGGCCTCGCCTTCCTCAACCGCCGAGTCGCGGACAGAAGCCCCCATGACCGAGCTTGACATGGTGATCGCCATCGACACCGCGGACGACATCGTCACCGCTCGGCAGGCCGGCCGCGAACTCGCCACCAAGCTGGAGTTCTCCCTCACCGACGTCACTATGATCACCACCGCGATCTCCGAGGTGGCGCGCAACATCTCCAAGTACGCCGGGCGCGGCCGGATCCGCCTCGGCGTGACGCAGCGGAACGGCCGCCGGGCCATGCTGGTGCAGGCCCTCGACGACGGTCCCGGCATCGCCGACATCGAGCAGGCGCTGGAGGACGGCTTCTCGACCAGCTCGGGGCTCGGGCTGGGCCTGCCCGGTTCGCGGCGGCTGATGGACGACTTCGAGGTCGAGTCGCAGGTCGGTGACGGCACCACCGTCACCATGTGGAAATGGCTGCCCGCAAGTGCTTGAGTCCGGGCGAGTCGGTCCCCTGGAGTGGGCCGTCACGGGAAAGCCGCTGGTCGGCGAGCAGATCTCCGGCGACGACTGGGTGATCGCCGAGTTTGCCGGCCACGCCCTGATCGCGGTCGTCGACGGGCTGGGACACGGTGAAGCCGCCGCAGTCGCTGCTCAGCGGGCGCTGCGGGTGGCCGCCCGCAACGCCGCCGAGCCGCTGGACCGGCTGCTGACGATGTGCCACGAGGCGCTGGAGGGCACCCGCGGCGGCGCGATGACCCTCGCCCGCATCGACGTCGACACCGGATCGTTGGAATGGCTCGGCATCGGCAACGTCGGCGCGTACCTCATCCGGGTCAGCACCACCGGGTCGATGGTGGCCGAGGCCGCGATGCTGCGCGGTGGCATCCTGGGCCACACCCTGCCGTCGCTGCTGAAGGTGCGCGACACCGCGATGCTGCCCGGCGACCTGCTGCTGATGGGCACCGACGGGCTGGGCGTCGGCTTCGAGGACACCGTCGACCTGAGCATGCCGACCACGCACCTCGTCGTCGATCTGCTCGACCGCTGCGCCAAGGACACCGACGACGCCCTGGTCCTCGCCGCCCGAAACCGAGGACCGTCCCGATGACCGATCCCCGCAGCGACTTCGCCGTCGCCTACGACACCGCGTTGGCCGAGCACCTGGCCGCGCAGACCGACGCCAGCCTCGAGGGAGCGGCCGAGCTGGGCCGCCGGGCCCTGAGCGAGGACGTCAGCATCCTCGACATCGTCGAGCACCACGTGCGCCACGTCGCCGAGCTGAGCGCCGACCTGGGCCCGAAGGAGAGCCGCTCGACCCAGGACGCCGCGCTGCACTTCCTGCTGCAGACGCTGACTCCCCTCGACGTCGCCACCCGCGGCTTCGCCGAGGGCACCCGCAGCTACCGGCTGCAGCTCAGCCGCGCCGACGCACTGGCCGAGCTCGACGCGGCCAAGACCCGCTTCTTCCAGAACGTCAGCCACGAGTTCCGCACGCCGCTAACGCTGATGCTCGGGCCGCTCAACGACCTGCTCGCCGACCACGACGTGAAGCTTCCGGCCGGGCACCGGTCCGGGTTGGACGAGGCGCAGCGGGCCGGCCAGCGGCTGAAGGTGCTGGTCGACGCCCTGCTCGACATCGCCCGGGCCGAGTCCGGTGAGCTGCGCATCGACGCCGAACCGACCGACCTGGCCGAGCTCACCGCCGACTGCGCCAGCATGTTCCGCTCGGCCGTCGAGAATGCGGGGCTGGACCTCGTGGTCGACCTGCCGCCGCTGCCCGAGCCGGTGTTGGTCGATCGCGAGCGGTGGGTGCAGATCGTGTCCAACCTGCTGTCCAACGCGGTCAAGTTCACCGCGTCCGGCACGATCACCATCTCGCTGCGGGCGGTGGACGACCGACTCGAGCTCGACGTCGCCGACACAGGCATCGGCATTCCGGCCGACGAGCTCGAGCACGTCTTCACCCGCTTCCACCAGGTGCCTGACGTCAGCGAACAGCTCGAGGGCGCCGGCATCGGGTTGTCGCTGGTGCGCGACCTGGTGCTGGCCCACGACGGCGAGGTCAGCGTGCGCAGCACCCCGGGCGAAGGCACGACGTTCACCGTCTCCATACCGCTGCGTACGGCGACCACCGAGGCCCGCCCGCTGGCCCTTCCGTCGTCGGTCGCGGTTGCTGCCGGGAAGACCGGACCGGCCGCCGCCGACCAGTCGGCCTCGCCGGACGCCAGCCAGGGCAGCGTGCTCGTCGTCGAGGACAACCCCGACCTGCGCAGCTACATCACCCGCCTGCTCGTCGCCGACGGATGGGCAGTGCACGCCGTGGCCGACGCCGAGGCCGCCCTGCGACAGGCCCAGCACCTGAGCCCGGACCTGGTGCTCTCCGACATCATGCTTCCCGGACGCACGGGACTCGACCTACTGCGCACCATCCGGGCGGCCGACGACCTGCACCGGCTGCCGGTCATCCTGCTGACGGCGCGCGCCGGCGCCGAGTCGACCGTCGAGGGGTTCAGCTCCGGAGCCGACGACTACATCGTCAAACCCTTCGACCGCAGCGAGCTGCTGGCCCGCATCCGCATCCACGTCGAGCTGGCCCGGCTGCGCGACTACGCGCTCAGCCAGGCCGAGAACAAGGTCAGCAACCTGCGCACGGCGTTGGCCACCAACCGGCAGATCGGCGCCGCCATCGGCGTGATCATGGCAACCGAGAAGCTGACCAACGAGCAGGCGTTCGAGCGCATCCGGGGAGTCAGCCAGCGTACGCACCGCAAACTGCGCGACGTCGCCGACGAGGTGCTCTACACCGGCCGCCTGGACGCCTAGACCCGAGGCGCTCCACCGGTTCCTCTCGCCCCGCCCGCTCGCCCCCGCCCGCTCGCCCCCGCCCGCTCGTCTCGCCCCGCCCCGCCCCGCTCTTTCTTGATCAACAGCAGATTCTGGTCGCTGGGGCGGCCACTCTCTGCTGTTGATCAAGCCAGGGGCTGGACGCCTAATCGCGTTTGCTGATCGCCGTCCGCCGGGTAGGCCTCGGGATGATCGAGCAAGGAGGTGCCGATCATGCCTGCATTCGACCTGAACGATTCCGTCCAGCTGATCGACCCGGTGGGGCCGTCGCCGTCCCCGGATCCAGATCCGGTTGCTCCGCAGCCACCCGATCCCACCGCGCCGGGCCCGATCCCGCCGCCCGAGCCACAACCGACTCCGACCCCGCCTCCGCCGCAGCCGCCTCGCCCGGGACCGGGTCCCAACCCGGACGTGCCGCCGCCGCCAGCAATGGCGGGATCGAATTCACGTTTGAAATGTCAGCGGCCGGGGCACCACTGAGGGCGTCGGATGAGCCGGAGTCGGTCCGGGTCATCACCACGAACGGGTAAGAAGCCACCCGCGTTCGTGGACGACCCTCAGTTCGAGGAGCCCACAATGGGAATAGTGCTGTTGGTACTCCTGCTCGCGCTGATCTTCGGCGGACTGGGATTTGCCTTGCACGCACTGTGGATCGTCGCGGCCATCATCCTGGTCGCGTGGCTTATCGGGTTCGTCATCCGCAGTGGTGAATCCGCGAGATGGTATCGCTGGTAATCAGCTGAGGTGCGTGCCCGAAAGGGCACGCACTTTCATGTTCAGTAGCGGGCCGAAATCGGCCACTTCTCGGTCGGCGCACCAGCGCGTACGGCGAGCAATTCGCTGAACATGTTCGCCGTGCCGCACGCATGGTTCGGCACGACCCGGAGCAGGTCCCCGACCGCGAGGCGCTCCGTGCCGGCCCCGTTGAGGAAGCCGTGCTCCTCGTTGCCGTCCACGAACGTGACGTCGTCGAGCGGGTTCAGGTCGACGTCGCAGACGATGCCCAGCCCGTTCACGGCGTTCAGCGCGTCCGAGCTCATCGCCTTGACACCCGCGTCGATGATGGCGACGCCCGCGCGTTCGGTGCTGATGACCCGGGCCAGGACGGTGAGCGCGCAGTGGTCGAGCGTGGTGGTGCCCATCCGGGTCTGGTTGGCGTCGTAGTAAACGTAGGTGCCCGGCCGGGCCTCGGTCACGCCCGGAACGAACGGGGCCGATGTCGCCCCGGGGGTCGACCCGACCGACACGATATCGACGCCATACCCCGCAGTACGGAGCTGCTGGGCCGACTCGGCCATCAGCTGCCCGACCGCGCGACCGGCCTGCTCGCGAGCGGCCCGGTCGTTGCCGATCTTCGACAGGTGTCCCTCGTGGGTCATGATGCCGCGCCGCTCGAGTCCGTCCAGGGCGGCCAGCTTGCCGGCCAGCGGTTCGAGCCGGTCCGGGTCGACGCCGGTGCGCGCCTGCCCGGAGTTCACCTCGATGACGTACGGCACGACCAGTGCGGCCGCCTGGGCCGCCTCGGCCAGCGGCCGGGCCACCTCGACCGAGTCCAGCGCCACCACGAACGGCCCCGACTCGCGCATGGTCGACACCGCGAAGTCGATCTTGGCCGGGCCGACCGGCGCCTGAGCCCAGAGCAGGTCGGCGACGCCGTGCCCGCGCAGCCAGGCGATCTCCGCCGGCGTTGTGCAGGTGAAGCCGATCGCGCCGGCGGCCAGCTGCCGCTGGGCGACGTTCCAGCACTTGGACGTCTTGACGTGCGGCCGCAGCGCGACTCCGGCCGCCTGGTAGCGCGCCGCCATGTCGGCGACGTTGGCGTCGAGGCGATCGACGTCGACGAGCAGTGCCGGCGTTCGCACCGCGTCGAGACTGGTCACGTGCGCTCCCATCTGCCGATAGCGGTACCGGGACGGCGGCCGGTGTGGGTACCGCCGTCGACGACGACCTCTCCCCCGACCAGCACCAGGTCGATGCCGTCGGGGTACCGCTGCGGGTCGGTGAACGTCGCCGTGTCGGCCAGCCGGTCCGGGGCGAACACCACCAGGTCGGCGACCGCGCCCTCGCGCAGTACCCCGCGATCGAGGCCGACCACCCGGGCCGGAGCCGACGTGCATCGCCGGACGGCGGCGGCGATGTCCTTGGCGTAGCGGGCCAGGTAGCGCGGGAAGCAGCCGTACGAGCGCGGGTGCGGCGACCCGGCGCCGGTCACGCCGTTCGGGTCGAGGCACAGCCCGTCGGAGGCGACCACCGCCGCCGGATGGTCGAGCACCGCGCGCAGGTTGTCCTCGCTGCGTCCGCCGGCGATCATCAGCACCGAGGTGCCGAGCGTGGCCAGCAGGTCGAGCACCACCTCGTCGCCACCGGCCGCCGCGACGGTCTGGCCGACCAGTGACTCGGCGCTCGACCCTTCGGGCACCCAACTGATCGTGACCTCGTCCCACCCGGTCGCGCGATGCTGCCACTGGTCCCGGATCCGCGCCCGAACGTCCTCGCGGCCCAGCCGTTCGGCCATCGCGTCGGCGCCGCCCTCCTGCGCCCAGGCGGGCAGCACCTGGGCGAGCGGCGCGTTGCCGTACAGGTACGGGTAGATGTCCACGCCTACGTCGGCGCCCCGCGAACGGGCCGCTTCGACCAGGTCGAGCGCCTGCTGCAGGTGGTCCCAGTTGCGCCGGCCGACCGCGGTGAGATGCGAGATCTGTACGCGGCCGCCGGCCTGCTCGGCGATGCCGAGCGCCTGACGCACCGATAGCAGCAGGTCGTCCGTGTAGTCGCGCACATGCCAGGCGAACACCCGGTCGTGCGCCGCCGCGACCCGGGCCAGCGCGAGCAGTTCCTCGTCCGGGGCGTAACACAGCGGCGCGTAGACGAGCCCGGTCGACAGGCCCACCGAACCGTCGGCGAACGACGCGGCCAGCAGGTCGCACATGCGAGCCAGCTCGTCGGTGGTGGCCGGCCGGTCGTCGAAGCCGACGACGCCACCGCGCAGCGGAAGGTGCCCGGTGAGCGCGCCGATGTTGACGCTGGGCCGGGCGGCCCGCACCGCCTCAAGGTAGCCGGCGGTGTCGGACCAGCTCAGGGGCACGGCCGGATCGAGGTCGAGGTAGCTGACCAGCCGGCGGATCTCGGCCACGTCGGCACCGGCCGGCAGCGGGGCGATGCCGAGGCCGCAGTTGCCGACCACCTCGGTCGTCACGCCCTGATGAACTTTGCTGCGCGCCTCCGGTCCGGACAGCACGGTCAGATCGGAGTGCGTGTGGATGTCGACGAACCCCGGGGACACGAGCGCGCCGGCCAGGTCGCGGACCTCGGCGCCGGGGGCGGGCTCGACCGGGCCGATCGCCGCCACGACCCCGTCCCGCACCAGGACATCGGCCCGACGCGGCGGCGCGCCCGTCCCGTCGACGACCGTTCCTCCGACCAGCACCTGATCCACGTGAAGCCACCTTCCCGACAGTCGAAACTTTGCCATGTTTAGGTTGTGCCCATGCAGCCGATTCAGCCTGACGACCTGCCCACGCCGCCCGTGCCCCTCAGCCCCGGCATGCGCGCCGGCGATTTCCTGTACGTGTCCGGGCAGGTGCCCACCAACCCCGACGGATCGGTGCTGATCGGCGACTTCACCGCCGAGGTCAACAGTGCGCTGGACAATGTCGAGGCCGTGCTGCGGGCCGCCGGGGCGTCGCTGGCCCAGCTCGTCAAGGTCAACGCCTTCCTCTCGAACGCCGCGCTGTTCGGCCCGTTCAACGAGGTGTACAAGAAGCGCGTAGGCACCCCGCCGCCGGCGCGCACCACCGTCGTCGTCGACTTCGGGCACCCCGACGTGCGTATCGAGATCGAGGCGGTCGCGTACCTGGGTTGAGCCAGTCAAGCAGGACGCTGCTTGACATGGAACGTCTTTCCACTACAGGGTAGGCGCCTCCCCCAGGTTCAGGAGGCGCTTACCCATGACGCGTCGTCGCGCCCACTGGCGTCGATTCGCCGCCCCAGCAGCGCTGGCCCTGCTACTGGCCGCATTCGCCGTCGGGCTCGGCCCGGCCACCGCGCAGCAACTGCCCCAGCCCTTCGTCGGCAAGCCGGGCGGCCTGCTGCCCAACGGTGGGTTCGACATCGGCGACCGGATGGCCCATCCGATCGCCTGGTCCATCCTCGGCGCGTCCGACGACGTGAAGGTCATGAACGTCGCCGCCGACCGGACGGCGGGGCTCGGCGGCCTGCAGATCGCCGACAGCAACGGCGAGAGCGTCTCAGTGCTCAGCGACTGGATCGCCGCCGCGGCCGGCCAGCAGTACACCGTGACGGCCGAGCTCAGGGCGGCCAGCGGGACGGCTGCGAACCTGTCGCTGCGGTTCTACGACTTCAACCGAACCGCGCTGAGCACTCAGATGGCGACCATAGCCCCGGGCACCGGCTGGCAGACCGTGACGGCCAGTGGCGTCGCGCCGGCCAACACCTCGCTGGTCAGCGTCATCATCTCGACCGCCGCCACCGGCACGTCCTACTGGGACGAGATGAACCTGAGCGAGGCCACGCCCGCGTACAACCCGGCGCTCGGCTCGAGCCGCGAACTGTTCCTGGACGACTACCGCATCGACTCGACCAGCAACGTCGGCCGCGTCGTACACCCGGCCCAGAAGACACCGCTGCCCGTGCTGCGGGCCGACCAGCCCTGGGAGAGCAGCGCCTACATCTACGGCTCGGTCTACCAGATCGGCGACGTCTACCGCATGTGGTACACGTGCTACAACGACGTGGCTCCGAACTACTACCTCTGCTACGCCGAGAGCAAGGACGGCACGCACTGGACCAAGCCGCACGTCGGCTCGATCGGCTACAAGGACATCCCGGCCGACCAGACGAACATCGTGGCCGCAACCGGCGGAACCGTCGCCTACAACCCGACCGCGCCGGCCAACCGACGTTATGCCTTGCTGTACTTCCACACCGGCACGGTCAACGACACCTTGGGCTACTACGCGATGTTCTCGCCGGACGGCTACCACTGGACGTCTGCGCAGGACAAGCCGGTGCTACTCGACGGTGACGTGTCGAACGTCGTGTGGGACGGGCACCGCTACATCGCCAGCATCAAGAAGCGGATGTTCACCTCGCGCACGCCTGGCATCTATGACCGCTCGGCGTTCGTGGCGACCAGCGCCGACTTCATCCACTGGACGAACCCGCAGGGCACGTCAACGACCCCGCAGCTCGCGGTGACGGGCGACTACGCCGACGACGGCGCGGCCGAGGCGATCAACGGCGTCGAGGGCCAGGTGTACGGCATGCCGGTGATTCCCTACGAGAGCACGTACCTCGGCATTCCCTGGATGTTGCTGATCACCGACTACACGACCGGCGCGTCGGCGTCGGCCGGCGACGGCCCGGTGCTGCCCGAGATCGCGTCGTCGCGCGACCTGGTCGACTGGCAGCGCCCCGTGCGCGACCCGATCATCCAGCCCGGCCAGCCCGGCGCCTGGGACGACGGCACGATCTACACGGCGTCGGACGCGATCGTCACCGACAAGACGATCTCCTTGTACTACGGCGGGTTCAACGTCGGGCACGGCGGCGTGGTGGCCGGCGACCCGAGCCGCGACCACCAGGTCGGACAGATCGGCATCGCCACCTGGCGCCGCGACGGCATCGTGTCGCTGACCAACGCGTCGGTGCCCGGCACCGGCGATCCGGGCCAGGTCACGACCAAGCCCGTGACGTTCAGCGGCGACACCCTGCACGTGAACGCCACGGTGCGCCCGCAGGGTTCGCTCAAGGTCGAGGTGCTCGACGCGACAACCGGGCAGCCGGTCCCGGGCTACTCGGCGACGATCAGCGGCGACCACCTCGACGCGGCCGTGCACTTCCCCGGCCAGTCCCTCGCAACGCTGAGCCAGCCGGTCAAGCTCCGCTTCTCGCTGATCAACACCGACCTCTACTCCTACTGGGTCACTGACTGACGGTGCCGCTCACCCGACGGGTCGACTACGGTCGTCGGGTGAGTGACTTGCTGGCGACGCCGCCGGACGACGACGAAGACGACACCTCGCGCACTCGCGCCGTGTGGGGTTTGGCCGCTCTGGGCATTCTCGCGGTATTGGTCGTTGTCATCCTGTTCGCGACCGGCGGCTCGGGCGGCGGCGGCAGCCACAACCAGGCGGTGGACACCCTGCCCAGCGGCCCGCCCGTCCCGACGTCGACCCAGGCGGCGCTGTCCACCCCGCCGTCGTCGTTCAGCCCGTCGGCCATCGCCTCGAGCAGCGCGTCGACCAGCGCCCCGACCTCGGCCATACCGACCAGCACGGCCAACCCGTGCCCGACCGCCAAGCAGTGCGCGGTGCCCGGCGACGCCGGCCAGCTCGTCGCCGCGGTGAACCGTTTCCGCACCAGCCACGGCGCGGCCGCCGTCAGCGGCGCCGTGTCGGCCCAGGCCCAGCAATGCGCGCTGGCCCAGGGCGAGGGCCCGTCCTGCGCGCCGAGCTTCGCCTGGGAACCGGTGCCCACGCAGGACGGCGTCAAGGCGGTCTCGCTAGTGGCCGCCAACTGGCTGCTCGACCCGGCGATGAAGTCGTTCAGCGTCGGCTGGGCGTACGCCGGCGGCGGCTACGAGTGCGCCATCCTGAAGATCCGCTGATCCGGCGGTTGGCCGCTCCCGCTCCGTCGGCGCTTTCCCGGTAGCCGTTCCCGGCCTCGCCGACCCTCCCGACCGAGCCGACCGTTCTCGGCGCCGGGATCTGATCAGCGCGGCCGAGGTAGCCGCTCCCGCTTATCCGCTTCCCCTCCCGTCCGACCATTCCGGCCGCCAGATTTTGGTTCGACGGGAGGGGAAGCGGTCACTCGCGCGAACCGGCTGATCGCTGCACGACTCGATCCGAAGCGCCCGCTGATCCGACACGCCGCGCTCGCCGTCGCGGGCTGTACCTGGCGGCTGGCCCGGTTCGGTACATGCACCCCGAGGAATACGCAGCCCGGCTGTTGGCCGGACGACGATGATGGCGCAGTACTGGCGCGATTTCGAGTCGCTCGACCGGTTCGCGCGAGAAGGACCTGCCGCACCTGGAGCCGTGACGGCAGTTCAACCGCCGGGTACGCGAGTCCGGCGACGTCGGCGTCTGGCACGAGACCTACAAGGTTCCGGCCGGCGAGTACGAGGCGATCTACGGCAACATGCCGGTGCTCGGCCTGGCCCGGGCGAGCGCGCACGTGCCGATGGGTCAGCGCGGGCAGTCGGCCGCCGTCCGCATCGGCACCACCGACGAGCCGGCCGTCGAGCCCTACTGATCGGCCAGTACGCGCAGGGATTCCTTCCACATCAGCGCGTGCCCGGCGTTCAGGTCGTCGGCGCTCGGTGTCGCCTCGGGGTCGAGCAGCCACTGCAGGGCCAGCCCGTCGCAGACCGCGATGACCCAACTGGCAATCGCCGCCGCGCGCGGGTCGTCGGCCGGAACCGCGCCGGACAGCGACTGGGCGACCAGTTCGGCCACCCGCGCCCGCATGCCGCGGTAGTGCGCGGCGAACTGTGCGCGCAGCGCCGGCGTGCGTTCGGCCTGCGCCATCGCCTCGACGTAGGACAGCAGCAGCGCCCGCTGCTTCGGCAGATTGGCCAGCAGCGCCGACCAGGTGGCCTGCGCCCGTTGCAGCGGCGCGGCGTTCGGATCGGCCATGGCGATGGCGGCCAACTGCTCGGTCCACTCGTCGAATACGGAGCCGATCGCCTCGTTGAGCAGGCCCTCCTTCGACCCGAAGTGGTAGCCGATCGAGGCCAGGTTCGTGCCCGACTCGGCCACCAGGTCGCGCGTGGTGATCCGCGCGTAGCCCTGGGTCTCCAGCAGCCGGCGCGCGGCGGCGAGCAGTTCCTCGCGGTGGCCCAACACGTGTCCCTTCGCGCGAGCGCTCATCGTGCCTATCCCTTCGCGCGAGCGCTCATCGTGCGTCAGCGTAGGCCCCCGGTCTAGACGCTCGTCATATACGGGCGTATAAATCGAGAGCGTGACCGTCGACGGATTGCCACCGGGACCGCGGCTACCCGTCGGCGTCCAGACCCTGCTGTTCGGCAAGTACCGGCACCGCTACCTGCCCGCGATGCACCGCCGCTACGGCGACCTGTTCACCCTGCGCATCGCCCCGCACGCGCGGCGCCTGGTGCTGATCAGCAAGCCCGAGGACATCCGCACCGTGTTCACCGGCTCGACAGAGGTCTTCCACGCTGGTGAGGGCAACGCCATCCTCGGCCCGGTCATGGGCCACCACTCGGTGCTGCTGCTCGACGAGTCCGAGCACCTGCGCATCCGGCAGCTGCTGATGCCCGCGTTCAACGGCGCGGCGCTGCGGGGCTACCGCGACCTGGTGGCCGGCCTGGCCCGTACCGAGATCAAGCGCTGGCCGGTGGGGCGGACGTTCCGGGCGCACGACCGGATGAGCGAGCTGACTCTCGAGGTGATCCTGCAGGTCGTCTTCGGCGTCACCGACGAGCGCCGGCTGGCCGAACTGCGCCCACCCGTCGGCCGCGTCGTCGACATCAACCCGATCGTCATGCTCGGCTGGTTCTACCCGCGACTGCAACGGGTGTGGCCGTGGCGGCAGTTCGCCGACATCCAGCGTGAGTTCGACCGGCTGCTGTACGCCGAGATCGCCGCTCGCCGGCAGGCCGACCTGACCGACCGCTCCGATGTGCTGTCCCGGCTGCTGGCCGGCGGCGGCCTCACCGACGCCGAGGTCCGCGACAACCTGGTCACCCTGCTGCTGGCCGGCCACGAGACGACGGCCACCGCGCTGGCCTGGGCGCTGCACGAGCTGGCCCGCCGGCCCGACGTACTGCGCCGGGCCCAGCAGGCGGCCGATGAGGGCGACGACGCCTACCTCGAGGCGGTGGTCAAGGAGTCACTGCGCCTGCATCCGGTGATCTACGAGGTGGCCCGCAAGCTCAAGGCGCCGGTCGAGGTGGGCGGCTACCGGCTGCCCACCGGCGCGACGGTGATGCCCGCGATCGGCATCGTCCAGTCCGATCCCCGCCACTACCCCGACCCGGACGACTTCGACCCGACGCGGTTCCTGGGCGACCCGCCGCCGCCGAACACCTGGATCCCGTTCGGCGGCGGGGTGCGCCGCTGCCTGGGAGCCGGCTTCTCGCTGATGGAGGCGACGGAGATCCTGCGGGAACTACTGCGTGGCTACGACGTGCGGCCGGCCCGCGCCCGCCCCGAGGCGCCGATCAGCCGCAACGTCACGCTCGCGCCGGCCCGCGGAACTCAGGTAATCGTTACCCACCGCGACCTAAGCTGCCCCAATGGCTGAGATGAGCATGAACCGTGTGATCCACGGTGCCTTCCGCCGCGACCTGAACCGATTCGACAGCGCGCTGGCCACGCTGGCCGCGGGCGACGGTCGCCGAGCCGGGCAGCTGGGCGTCGCATGGGACAACTTCTACCGGCAGCTCACCGTCCATCACCACAGCGAGCACCGGATCGCCTGGCCGGCGCTGCGCAAGGCCGGCGTCAGCGACGAGCTGATCACGCAGCTCGACGCCGAGCACGACCGGATGGCCACCGCGCTCGAGGCCGCCAACGACGCGATGCGCGCCGTGCGAAGCACGCCCACCGCGGACAACATCAAAGCGGCCCGTGAAGCGATCGCCACGCTGCGCACCGTCGCGGTCGAGCACCTCGATCACGAGGAGGCCGAGCTCGAACCGTTCCTGCTGAAGAACGAGGACTCGCCGATCATCAAGGCGATGGGCCGCGACATGGGCCGCGAGTTCAAGCCGCCGGAGGCCGGCGTCTTCTTCGCGTGGGTGCAGGACGGGGCGAGCAGCGACGAGAGCGCCGCGCTGCGCCAGAGCATCCCCGGGCCGGTCATCGCGATCATCGGCCGTGTCTTCGGCGGCAAGTACCGCCGTACGATCGCGCCCGTCTGGCGCTAGGCCATCGGCAGCTGACCGGCGACCTCGTCGACGTGGCCGGCCAGCATGAAGTCCATGTCGGTGACCCCGCCCTCACTGTGCGTGGCCAGCGAGATGTTGATCGTCCGCCACCGCAGGTCCAGGTCCGGGTGGTGGTCGATCTCCTCGCAGATGGGCGCCAGCCGGGTGATGAACTCGACCGCCGTCGGGAAGTCGGCGAACTCGATCGTCCGGCGCAACTCCTTGGTGCTGCCGGACCAGTCGCCGTTCAGATCGGCCAACCGCTGGTCGATGACGTCCTGAGTGAGCAGTTCGCGCGACATGACCGCACCTCATCTCTTAGATTCGCGCCCACCGTAGCGTCAGTGGATACTCTCGCCCGATGAGCGCGAGCTATTGCGGAGTCGCCCCGTGAGCGACGACCGGCTGGTCTGGATCGATTGCGAGATGACCGGGCTGGAGCTGCGCCGGGACGCCCTCATCGAGATCGCGGTCGTCGTCACGGACGCCGAGCTGAACCCCCTCGACGACGGCATCGACATCGTCATCCACACG
>DATBER010000027.1:0-25191 GCA_036558905.1 Jatrophihabitantaceae bacterium
CCGCGCAGCAGTTGACCTGCGAGCCGCTGCACAGCGAGATCGAGAACGTTCCCGAGATCAGCGATTTCCACGTCGGCACCGGCACGGTCAGTGGTTCGTCGGCCACCGTCCCGTTCACCGTGACGAGCGAGGGCGAGTCGCACGACGAGGTGGCCGAGCTGAAGCAGCAGGGCGGTGACTGGAAGGTGTGCGACTTCCACGACGCGTCCGACAGCAGCGGGGGATCGAGCAACGGGCCGGGCGGTCCGAGCGGCGTCCCGTCCGACTTCCCCTCCGACTTTCCCTCCGACTTCCCGTCCGACAGCGACTTTCCGTCGTCGAGCGAGTCGAGCATCTGCTTCACGCCGAACGGAAGCACGCCCATCTGCGTGCCGTAATCGAGGCACCGGAGCAACGGCCGGACGGGTCGTTGACTATCGTTCGGCTCGGTCCGCAGGCATTTTCGCTGCGGGCCGAGCCGAACCGCATCGACGAGGATGGCGATGACCGACTTTCCTGAATCGGGTTCCCCGCGTCCGCCCGAGCCCGGTGGGCAACCGCCGTACGGCCCGCCGCCCGGTCAGCCGCCCTACGGTCCACCGCCCGGACCGCCCCCGGGGCACTTCGGACCGCCCGAGGGCCAGCCGCCGTACGGCCCGCCGCCCGGTCAACCGCCCTACGGCCCGCCGCCCGGCCAGTTCGGTCAGCCCGGCCAGTTCGGTCAGCCCGGCCAGCCGGCGTACGGCCCGCCCGGCAGCTACCCGCCCGGACCGGGTGGTCCCGGAGGCCCAGGTGGATACGGCCCGTACGGCCCTCCACCCAGCGGTCGCAGCAAGACACCCTGGATCATCGGCGGTGTGGCCGTGGTGATCGCGGCCGCCGTGGCCGTCATACTCGTGCTCGCCCTCGGCGGGAGCGACAGTAAGAGCGGCCCCACCGAAGCCGTCGACAAGCTCCTGACCGCCGACGTGCACAACGACCTCAAGGCGGCGCAGGCCGTGACCTGCGATCCGCTGAAGAGCCAGCTCTCCGGCGGCGATCCGGACAAGAGCTACAAGATCGGCAAGACGACGCAGAAGGACAAGTCGGCTACCGTCACGGCAACGATCGTCGATTCCGACAACAAGTCGCACGGAATCCTGTTCATCGTGCAGAAGCAGGACGACGGTTCGTGGAAGGTCTGCGACGCCGAGTCGAACGACTCCGGATCCGGCGGCAGCAGCAGCGGCGCGAACGGGCCCGGGGCCACGGACCTTCCGTCCGGCGTCCCCACCGACTTCCCCTCCGGCTTCCCGACCGACCTGCCGAGCGGCGCCGGGACGGACTTCCCGTCCGGTGGCGGCAGCAGCATCTGCTTCACGCCCAACGGCCAGTCGCCGATCTGCGTCCCCTGATCGCCCTGCCCGGCCCTATCCCGAGGAGCAACGCATGACCAGCAGCACCGGTGAGGCGACCATCGTGCCGATCACGCTCACCGTCGGGGGGCGTATCGGCATCACCCTGTGGGCGCCGCCGTGGGAGGACGAGGACGGCGAGGAGTGGCAGGGTTTTCTCGGCGACGGCTCGAAGATCCTGCTCTACGCCAGCACCCGTGAGCTCGCCGAGTTCATAGCGTCCGGCGAGGAGAACGACCTGTCCGACCACCCGGCGTGGGGCCGAGTCATGAAGCTCCCGCCGGATCAGCTGCGCCCGTCCGGCGACGACGCCTACGACCTCGACCAGGTCTACGAGTGGGCGTCGGGCGATCCGGATCCGGTGCACGTGTCGGCGCTGGCCAACGTGGTGGACATGGTCGAAAAGATCGCCGACTGCTGCGACGACGGCGCGTTGCGTCGCCTGGTCGGCAGCACGCCGGAGTACGTCGAGCTCGTCAGTGACGAGGTCAGCTACCAGGGCAAGGACGGCCGCAAGCGGTGGAATGAGCTGGGCGACCTCATCGCCGACACCTGGGAGCGGGCGATCACCCGGGTGGAGAGCTGGCTGCGCTGGGAGGGCGACTTCTCCGAGAGCGACCTGGACGCCGAGACGGTGTGGGACCGAATCGGCGCCGAGCCGATCGAGTTGGTGTTCACCGAGGCGACGTACCTGACGGTACGGGGTGAGGTCGAGGGCGAGCCGGCGTTCCTCGGCGACGACGGCGAGGTCGTGGTGTTCACCGACCCGGCCGACCTGGCCCGGTTCTGCCGCAAGGCCAAGGAGCACGCCCTGGTCAAGCTCGAGCGGTGGGAAGAATTGGCCGAGGCCGACGACGCCGCGTTCGAGCCGTTGCTGGACGCGAGCTACGACCTCACCAAGCCGTCGACCAAGGCGGCCGATGTGCTGCGCGAGCTGGTCGAATTCTGCGATCTCGAGGCCGATGCGGAGGACCTGGACGATCCGATCGAGCCAGAACGCTGGACCGCCATCGTCGCCGAGGTCGAGACCTGCCTGAAGCTCGACGACTGAGGCACGTTCCCGCCGGCGCCGCGCTCGCGCCGGCCTCGCGCTCCCGGCGGTCTCCGGCGCCGGCCTCGCCCCGCCGAGCCGCTCCCGGCCGGCCCCGCTGTCCCTCCGGTTTTGGTCACCAGGCCGGATATGTGCGACCTGGTGACTAAAACCGGTGGGGCTCAGCGGATGACGGCTGGCTGACCCAGGTCGACCAGGTCCGGGCGGATCTCCGGGGCGGCCGAGCGCACCGCGTCGGCGGCCAGGTCGTCGTCCTTGGCCTGGGACGCCCGCTCGGCCTCGACCCGGGCAACGTACTGATCGATCTCGTGCTCGCGGGTGGCGCCGTCCCAACCGAGCAGGTCGCCGACCAGGTCGGCCACGGCCGGCGCCGACTCGACGCCCCGGTGCGGGTACTCGATCGAGATACGGGTGCGTCGGGTGAGCACATCCTCCATGTGCAGCGCACCCTCGTGGGTGACCGCGTAGCGGATCTCGGCCATCAGGTAGTCCGGAGCTGCCGGCACCGTCTGCAGCAGCGCCGGATCGGCCAGCCCCGGTTCGAGTACGTCGCGGGTCATCGAGCCGTACCGTTCGAGCACGTGCAGCACCCGGTACGGATGTAGCCCGTACTCGGCGGCCAGCGCGTCGACCTGGTTGCGCATCGCGAAGTAGCCGTCGGCGCCGAGCAGCGGCACCTTCGCCGTGCACGACGGCGGCACCAGCTTGGGCAGATCCTCGACGCCCATGTCGACGGCGTCGGCGGCCATCACCCGGTAGGTCGTGTACTTGCCACCGGCGATGGAGATCAGCCCCGGCACGACCCGGGCGACGTCGTGTTCGCGGGACAGCTTCGAGGTTTCCTCGGATTCGCCGGCCAGCAACGGCCGCAGCCCGGCGTAAACCCCCTCGATGTCGTCGTAAGTCAGCGGCGAAACCAGGACGGCGTTCACTCGTTCGAGCAGGTAATCAATGTCGCCGCGGGTGGCGGCCGGGTGAGCCAGGTCGAACATCCAGTCGGTGTCGGTGGTGCCGATCAGCCAGTGGTTCTTCCAGGGGATGACGAACAGCACGGACGTGTCGGTGCGCAGGATCAGGCCGGTGTCGCCGGTGATCTTCTCCCGGGAGACCACGATGTGCACGCCCTTGGACGCACGCACCTTGAATCGGCCCCGCCCGCCGGAGAGCGCCTGGAGCTCGTCGGTCCACACACCGGTGCAGTTGAGGACGACGCCGGCCCGCACAGTCGTCTCGCGGCCGTCCTCGACGTCGCGCACCCGCACGCCGACGACCCGGTCGGACTCGTGGGCGAACCCGACCGCCTGGGTGGACGCCCGGACCACGGCGCCGTACCGGGCTGCCGTGCGGGCCACGGTCAGCGTGTGGCGGGCGTCGTCGGCCTGGGCGTCGAAGTAACGCACCGCGCCGATCAGGGCGTCACGGCGCAGTCCCGGAAACAGCCGCAACGCCGCCGCTCGGGTCAGATGCTTCTGCCCGGGGACGCTACTTGCGCCGCCCATGGTGTCGTACAGGGCGAGGCCACTGGCCACGTACGGTCGCTCCCAGGCCCGATGCGTGAGCGGGTACAGGAACGGCAGCGGCCTGACCAGGTGCGGGGCGAGGTAGCTGGTCATCAGCTCGCGCTCGCGCAGCGCCTCGCGAACCAGTCCGAACTCGAGCTGCTCGAGGTAACGCAGCCCGCCGTGGAACAGCTTGGACGAGCGACTGGACGTCCCGGCGGCGAAATCGCGAGCCTCGACGAGCGCCACCGTGAGGCCGCGCGTCGCCGCATCCAGGGCGGCCCCGGCGCCAGTGACCCCTCCTCCGATCACGACGACGTCGAATGTGTCGGTGTCCAGGCGGTGCCAGGCGGCCGCGCGGTACGTCGCATCGAGGCGGGACGCTGCCCCGCCACGCGGTATCGACGGTGGCTTTTCACCCACACCTGGCACGCTAGCGCAATGCCGGATGCCGCCGCCGTCGCAGCTATTGACCAGGGCACCACATCGACCCGATGCATGCTCTTCGACCGCTCGGCTCGGGTGCTGGCCGTCGAGCAACTGGAGCACGCCCAGCACTTCCCCCGGCCGGGCTGGGTCGAGCACGACGCGACCGAGATCTGGCACAACACGGCTCGGGTCGTGGCCGACGCCCTGGCGCGGGCCGGGCTGGGCGCCGCCGACATCGCGGCCGTCGGCATCACCAACCAGCGGGAAACCACCGTTGTCTGGAACCGCGCGACTGGCCAGCCCATCGCACCGGCCATCGTCTGGCAGGACATCCGCACCCAGGCCATCTGCGACGCCCTCGGCGCTCTGGGCGGTGGGGCCGACCGCTACCGCGAACGGGTCGGGCTGCCCCTCGCGACCTACTTCGCCGGGCCGAAGCTGCGGTGGCTGCTGGACAACGTCGACGGCGCGCGGGCCCGAGCCGAGGCGGGCGAGCTGGCGTTCGGAACCATCGACAGCTGGCTGATGTGGAATCTGACCGGCGGCGCCCTGCACGCCACCGACGCCACGAACGCCTCGCGCACCATGCTCATGGACCTCGATTCACTGTCGTGGGCCGCGGACATCGCCGACGAGATGGACGTTCCGGCGGGGATGCTGCCGCAGATCCGCCCCTCGTCGGAGATGCTCGCGCCCGTGACCGGGTTGCCGGAGCTGGCCGGGGTGCCGATCGCCGGCATCCTCGGCGATCAGCAGGCGGCGACCTTCGGCCAGGCCTGCCTCGCCCCCGGCGATGCCAAGAACACTTACGGCACCGGCAATTTCCTGCTGCTCAACACGGGCACCGAGCGGATCGTCAGCTCGAACGGGCTGCTCACGACGGTCGCCTACACCCGGGCCGGGTCGCCCCCGGTGTACGCGCTGGAGGGCTCGATCGCCGTGACCGGCTCGCTCGTGCAGTGGCTGCGCGACAACCTCGGCCTGATCTCGTCGGCCGACGAGGTCGAGGCATTGGCCCGGACCGTCGACGACAACGGCGGCGCCTACTTCGTCCCGGCGTTCTCGGGGCTGTTCGCGCCGTACTGGCGTCCCGAGGCGCGCGGAGCACTCGTGGGGCTGACCCGCTACGTCAACCGCGGCCACCTCGCTCGCGCGGTGCTCGAGGCGACGGCGTTCCAGACCCGCGAAGTGCTCGACGCCATGCACGCCGACGCCGACGTCTCGCTCTCGGCGTTGAAGGTCGACGGAGGCATGGTCGGCAATGAACTGCTGATGCAGTTCCAGGCCGACATCCTGGAGGTTCCCGTCGTGCGACCGGTCGTCGCCGAGACGACTGCGCTGGGCGCGGCGTATGCGGCCGGGCTCGCCGTCGGATTCTGGTCGTCGCCGGACGAGATCAGCGCCAACTGGGCCGCCGACCGCGAATGGCAGCCGACCATGGCCGCCTCGCGCAGGGACGCGCTGTACGCCGGCTGGAAGAAGGCCGTGACGCGAACCTTCGACTGGGCAACCAGCTAAGGGCCCCGCAGCGGGTGGTTGGAGAACTCGTCGCGGGCTCGGACGAATGTCCGGCGCGGGACGGCCGGATCGCGGCTGGTCGGTCGCGTCGAGCCGCGCGCGGGCCATGCCGGTCCAGGTGTCGCGGGTTTCGCCGGACCCGATACGGCCGATCGTCGATGGCGGGACGCCGGCCCGGGGCGCCGCCTCGCGCCGGCTGAGCCGGGCTGCCCTGAGCAACTGCCAAGGCGCGAGCCACCGGTACGCGCGCCCGCCCGATTGGTTCGTCTCAGTGCCCGACATGGATCCAGCTTCGGCCGTCGCGCTGGCAGTTGCACTCCGCCCGGCTGATCTGTGGACAACCAGCCAGGCTGTGGATAGCGGATTTGACAAGCCCGGGGGGCGCGTCGGCGCCGGCCGTCAAGCCCGGCCCGGACCGGGCCGGACTGCATCGACGGTCAGGCCGCTGACGCTGACTCGTGTGAGTGCGCCGGCCGGTCGATCGCTCGCCAGCCCGCGTCGGATCGCGGCCGGCTCGCGTGTGTCGTCTACTCCGAGGGAGGAGCGGCGGGACGGTCTTGAGGTGCGTGCGCCCGAGGTTGTGCGTGGGCACGCGCGTGGCTGTCCTCCAGGGTCAGGCCGGAGGAGTGGTCTTCGATGATCGACCAGAACCGCGGGCACTTCATGGGCTCCCCGGCGGGGCATCGCAAGCCGTGTTCGAGCGCAATGCGTGCTGTCTCCAGGCGCTGCTGCTGCTGCGTCAGCTCGTCGAGCTTGCGCTGCACGATCGCCTTCCACGACTGGCTCTCGGCGGTTATGAGGCGGCTGATCTCGGCCAGCGAGAATCCGATTTCGCGCAGGAAGAGGACGACATTGACCTCCGCGATGGCCGAGCTGGTGTAGCGGCGCCGTCCGGCAGCGCGCGAAGCCGGTCGGACCAACCCGAGCTCGTCGTAATAACGCAGCGCACTCGTCGGCACGCCGCTGCGTTCGGACAGCTCCCCGATCGACAACAGCCCGGGCGTCGCCGTTGATCGAGGCAAGCGTTCGGTGGCGGCCATTTGACTTCAAGGGTACTTGAAGTGATCTGCTCCGAGGCGTGAGCATCAAGCAGCAGGTAGTGCGTCGCATGGTGCGGCAGTTCCACCATCCGACCGGCGCTGCCGGGCACCTTGCCGGATGGGTCATGGGCCGGCGCTCGTCGAATGTCGCACGTAATCGTTGGGCCGTCGACCTGCTCGACGTGCAGCCGACCGAGCGCGTGATCGAAGTCGGATGCGGTCCGGGCGTGGCGATCGCCGCCCTGGCGGCTCGGGCGACTCAAGGGCTCGTGGTCGGCGTCGATCATTCGTCGGTCGTGATCGCCCAGGCCGTCCGCCGCAACAAGGTCGCCGTTGATGCCGGGCGCGTATGCCTCGTCAACGCTCCGGTCGAGCGAATCCTGATGCTCGCCGGATCGTTCGACGCCGCACTTGCGGTGAACACGGTCGGCATGTGGTCCGACCCGGCCGGCCGGGTCGCCGATCTCGGCCGGCTGTTGCGGCCGGGCGGGCGCATCGCTCTCGTGTCCCAGCCGCGGTGTCCGGGCGCGACCGCCGCCACCACGGCGGCCGCGGCCGACGAGCTCGCCGCCCTCCTCTCCCGGGCCGGCTTCGAACAGCAACGCGTCGAGACGCTCGAGCTCGACCCACCGGTAGCGTTCGTCCTCGCCACCCGGGCCACCGAACGGGAATAACGATCCACTCCTTTTGGAGTCAGGCGTCTTGGTCTGCCTATCCGCCGCGCTGGGCCAGCGGGTCAGCGGTTTGTCCTCGCGAGCGCCGCGGGCTCGACGACAACGACGCGCCTCGCCTCGGCCAGAAGGTGGGCTGCGGTCTTGACGGCGGCGGAGCTATTGCTCAGGGGTCGCCAGAATCCGTCCGGAGGATATGGCGTCGAGCAGCCGACGGTAGTCCTTCTCGTTCTGGTTGGCGTAGGCGAGTGCGAAGTCGGCGAGCGCCTGGTCGTACGTTTCGCGGCCGCCGAGGTAGCCGGCGATCAGCGACGCCCTCCCGGTTCGGGCGTAGGCGCGGCAGGAATGGATCCGGGGCAGCTTGCGTGAGTCGTTGTCCTTGGACGACCCGCTCGCCTTGATGCTTGTACTCGCTCGGGCCGGCGTAGGGGGCGAGTACCGACTCCTGGGCCTCCTTGAGTTGCAGAAACAGCGGCTCGTCAGCGCGGTCGCCGAGCAGCAGCAGGACGAACGCCTCGGTGCCGACGGACCCGACGCCGACGACCTTGCGTGCGAAGTCGCCGAGGTAGGAGCGCCGCAGGACCTCGCGCCGGTCCGGTCGAAGGGTCTCCTGGTAGAGCGCGACCGCGTGGCGAAGCTCTTTGAGGACGGCCGGGTGCCGCTCGATCGGATAGCGGATGATCACCGGGTGGGCGGGTCGGATCCGGTATTGCCCGTCGACCTCCTCGCACATGCGTAGGAATGCCCGCAAGCTGGTGCGGCGGTGCGCAGCCGCGATGTCGTGTCGGCGGCGCTGCACTGCCGACTTGGGCTGCATCGCGTCGAAGACGCGGGTGACCTCGTCGATGTCGATCCTCGAGTACCAGACGTCCAGGAAGCGCTTGTCGGCGTAGTTGGCCATTTCCGTGCGGTAGCTGTGTACGGCCATCCGCGCCGCAGTGTGTGCCGCGCGGTCGTCGAAGTCCTTGTCCCGGGGCGACGGCCACGCTCGCGGCCAGGCGCTTGACGTCCCAGTCGAAGGGGGCCGGAAGGGTTTCGTCGAAATCGTTCACGTCGAAGACGAGTACGGCGATCTGCTGCCGCGAACATGCCGAAGTTCAGCAGGTGCGCGTCGCCGCAGGCCTGCACGCTGATGTCCGTCGTGGGCGTATGCGCCAGGTCCCACGCCATCGGCGCGGCCGCTCCGCGGAAGTACGCGAACGGCGACGCCGCCATGCGCCCGTATCGAATCGGCACCAGATCCGCCACCCGCGTCTTGGCCTACTGCTCGAGAAGTGTGATCGGATCCGGTCGATCCGGCGGTGGTTCCCACTGGGCGTGGCTCGAACGCGGTACGTGCTCTCGTTGTTGTTCGCCTCGATGCCGCCACTCGACGGGCGTGAGCAGTTCGTGTGGAGGGGCGAGTACCCCGGAGACATCCTGGTCATGCCGTCACCCCCCCGGAACCGCGACACATTGGCCGGCCGTTCTCAGCCGGGAATGGTCGGCCAGCCAGACTGATCAGGGTCTCATCGTAAATGCGGTTTCACGAAAACACTCGGGCGAAGTCGGGATCGTCGATTCGAGAGCTATGCGACCGGAAATAGTCCATTGCGCATCCCGGTATTCGCGGCACTCCTCGAAGGTTGACATCACCGCGGTAGCAGGTCAGCTAACCACACCAAGTTCGCCGGGAGGACCGAAACCTGTCGAAGTCGGTTCCATTACCCAGCAGCAGATCGTCAAGATTGAACGCACGCGCCGTCGCGCTCTGTGAATACCCGATGCCTTGTTATATTTCGGCTATGGGGGCGCAGGGGTCGGGCGGTGTTCGCGTCCCTCGGTGCTTGCCGAGGCTGACCTCGAGTCAGCCCAGCCGGGCTGTTATTGCATCGGTTTACGGGATACGTCAGCGACACCCGTCCTACCCCACACCGCTCAACCGTGATTGAGGAGAACCATGTCTACGCCACCGACATCACCACCTGAAATGCCTCCGTACCAGGAATCCACACGCGAGGGTCTGACCGGAAAGCGGCGCAATCCGTTCCTGGTCTGGATTGTGTGGCCGGTCATTACGCTGGGCATCTACCACCTGGTGTGGTGGTACAAGATAAATCGAGAGGTCCGCGACTACGATCAGCGAATCGATGTCTCGCCGACCGTCGCGGTCCTCGCGCTCGTTCCCGGGTTCCTCATCATCGTCCCGCCGTACGTCTCGGCCTGGAAGACCGGTGACCGAATCCGACGCGCACAAACCGCAGCCGGCCTGTCCGACCGATGCAACCCCTGGATCGGATTGATCCTGACTTTCATCTTCGGGTTGCACTCGCTCTACTACCAAATGTCGCTCAACAGCCTTTGGGAGTCATACGGCACACCTGAGGAAGGCACGGCCGTAGCGCTGCGCGCCTAGCCACACGTCCGCCGCAGCGCCCACCCGCCGGCCCCCTCCGGCGCCCACGCGCATCCGGCCGCGACGACATCTTCGAGGGGGTTCGCCGTGCTGTTCTTCCGGCTCGAGAGCTGGGCACTCGGGCTGATCCTGCTTACGATCATCGTCGGCGCGACCGTGGGCGGGCTGCTCATCGGCCGCGCCGTTCGCCACAAGTCCGAGGGGTTACGCGAGCCATTCTCGGTCATGCAGGCCGTCCTTCTCGGCTTCATGAGCCTCGTCCTGGCCTTCGGGCTCAGCCTGGCTGTCGGGCGCTACGAAACGCGGCGAGCAGCCACCGTCACGGAGGCCGACGCGATCGGCACCGCCTACCTCAGGGCACAGACCCTGCCCGAACCGATGCGCACCCAATCGCTGGCCGCGTTCCGCCCCTACACCGACGCCAGCATCGAGATCTCGAATTCCCAACCCGGGTCCCGGCAGCAGGCGCGAGCAATCGCAACAAGCACTCGGCTCCAGCAACAGCTGTGGCGCCTGGCCGGCGAAGCACTCGACCAGGCCCCCACCGACGGCGCCCCCCGGCTCTATGTCGAAAGCCTCAACGAAGCATTCGACGCCCAGACCGAACGAGTCGCCAGCCTCAGCAATCGCGTCCCAACCGCGGTACTGGTGCTCGAGCTCATCGTCGCCGCAATCGCGCTCGCCTCACTGGGCCTGCACCTGGCCACCATCGGCCGCGGGCTCACGACCGTCCTCGTGGCCGCCGTGCTCATCACCGCCACGCTGCTCGTCACATTCGACCTCGATCGCCCCACCCGCGGGCTGATCAGGGTGCCCGACGCCGCCCTCGTCCAAGTGCGAAACGACATGAACCTGCCCCCGGCCGCACCCGCACCGACACACAAGTGAAAGCCCGGTCGGACAACACCGTCCGCGTCGCTCAGGTCAGACCGGGGTCACGAGCAGGAGTCGCACCGCCAGACACAGCCGTACCTCCGACGGGCGGCCGCCGGCCCGCGAGCGCCGCCACCGGGGGAGAACCCCGACAAGGCCTGGGACACGTCCACCCATGCCCGACTGCCATAGTGGGTCTGATGAAGGTCGCCGTCGCCGGGATCACGCTGGCTGCGCTCGTGATCGCGGGATGCTCGTCGAGCAAGTCGGCGACTCCGATCCCGCCCGCGAGCAGCTGGACGGTGCCGAGCTCCGCTCCATCGCATGTCTCGCCCCGACCGACGCCGCCCCCGACAACGGAGAAGCCGAGCCCCACCCATTCGAGCCCGCCGACGCAGAACGGCGCCCAGCGAATCCTCCAGCGGATGGACGAGGCCGAGCGCGTCGGGCAGCTGTTCATGGTCGGCGCGGCATCGGATGGCCCGAACAGCGACACGACGAGCGCCATCACGACCCACCACGTCGGATCGGTGATCCTGACCAACACGAGCAGCCGCAGCGTCGACCAGATCGCCGCGGTAAGCCGGCAGTTGCAGCAGGAGGCGCGCACCACGCGGCTGTTCGTCGCGACCGACCAGGAGGGCGGTCAGGTCCAGCGACTGCAGGGACCCGGGTTCGACACGATCCCGGACGGCCGGCAGCAGGGCGAGATGTCACCGCAGCAACTGCGCACCGATGCCCGGCGGTGGGGCGGTCAACTGCGCGCAGCGGGCGTCAACCTCGACCTGGCGCCGGTGGTCGACACCGTGCCCGACGGGGCGAACAACCCGCCGATCGGTGACCTGAACCGCCAGTTCGGAGACAACCCGGCGGCAGTCGCCAGCCACGGGACGGCGTTCGCCCAGGGGATGGCCGAAGCCGGCGTCGACGCCACGATCAAGCATTTCCCCGGGCTGGGCCGGGTCGCCGGCAACACCGATACGACCTCGGGCGTCACCGACAGCGTCACCGCCCGGCACGACCCGTACCTGGCGCCGTTCGTGGCCGGCGTTCAGGCCGGTGTCCCGTTCGTGATGGTGTCGACGGCCATCTACAGCCGCATCGACCCCGACCATCCGGCCGCGTTCTCGCCGACCGTCGTCACCGGGATGCTGCGCGGCGACCTGCACTTCAAGGGCGTGGTCATCAGCGACGACGTGGGCGGGGCGGCGCAGGTCGCGGCGTTCTCGCCCGGCACCCGCGCGGTCGACTTCATCGCCGCCGGGGGCGACGTCGTCCTCACTGTGAACGCCGCCCAGATCCCCGAGATGACCGCCGCCGTGCTGGCCCGGGCCAAGACCGACGCGACGTTCCGGGCCGAGGTCGATGCCGCCGCGCTGCGCGTCCTGACCGCCAAGCAAGCGAGCGGCCTGCTCTAGGGCCCCGCACACTAGGCCAGCGGCACCACCATGTTGGGCGGCGTCACCACGTGGTCGTCGCGCAGCGGGCGCACCGCCGTGCCGACCGCGAAGAACTCGGTCGCATGCCCCCAGGCGTGGTCGTGCTCGGTGAGCTTGAACCCGACGACCCCCTCGGCGGCGCGGGCCCGCGCCTCGGCCTGCATGCGTCCCATCGCCAGCTCGCGGGCGTCGTACATGCCCTGGGTGAACTGCGGCAGCTCGACGTTCTGCCCGGCGTTGCGGATCATCTGCCCCATCCGCTGGTGGGCGATGTGGTAGACGCAGGTGCCCATGACGAGGCCGAGCGGGGCGTAACCGGCTTCGAGCAGCGTCCAGAAGTCTTGGCCGGACAGGTCCGAGGTGAACGGCCGGCCCCGGTTGTCGCGCCAGCTGCCCGACGGCGGCGGCTCGTCGCCCACCACGGCGGTTCCGATCGCGATGAACTCGGCGATGTGCGCGCCCCACTCGCGCAGTCGCACCGCCAGCGCCACCCCGACGATGCCGTCGGCGCCCAGGGCGTACGCCTCGGCCTCCATCCGGGTCATGGCCAGCTCGCGGGCGTGATACATCGCCTGGGACAGCACGCCCAGCTCCATGTTCTGGCCCCAGTTACTGGTCTGCAGGCCGATGTGGTAGACCGACGTGCCCATCACGAAGCCCAGCGGCCGGAACCCCGCCTCACGCACCAGCAGGAACTCGTTCACGGTCAGATCAGACGTGAACACCGCGCCGGGAGCACCGACCCGGCTGCCCTGCAGTCGGCCGGCCGCCTCGGCCGAGACACCGTACTGGGTGGGATCGAACGGCTGGGTCATGACTCAGACCTCCATCGATGTGATGTGGGCCAGCGCGGCCGCGGTGTCGGCGTCGCGGGCGGCCTGCTCGGCCAGCGCGGCGGCCAGCCGCTGCGTCCACTCGTCGAGCGGCACCGGCTCGGAGTTGAGCACGATGCCGCCGACCTGGTGGGCGATCACCGGCTCGGGCCGGGCGGTCGGCGACGCCCGCCGCAGGGCGAACCGCTGCTCGCCCAGCGACACCGACACGGCGACCACCGCAGCATCGCGGCGGCGCAGCAGCGACCGGGCCTGCTCCACCGTGACGTGCTCGGGCGGCAGCGCCCCGCTGAGCGTGTTGAGCAGGAAGTCGGCGTAGACGTTCAGGTCGAGGACCTGACGGCCGACCACCGCGGCCAGGACGCTGACGTCGTCGCCGGTCATGCCATCAGCTCGGCATACCCCGGCTTGATGACGTCGTTGATGATGGCCAGCCGCTCGTCGAACGGGATGAAGGCGCTCTTCATCGCGTTGATCGTGAACCACTGCAGGTCGGCCCAGCCGTAGCCGAACGCGTCGGCCAGCAAAGACATCTCGCGGCTCATCGACGTGTCGCTCATCAGCCGGTTGTCGGTGTTGACGGTGACGCGGAAGTACAGCCGGCGCAGCAGCCCGATCGGATGCTCGGCGATCGAGGGCGCCGCACCGGTCTGGACGTTGGACGACGGGCACATCTCGAGCGGGATGCGCTTGTCGCGCACGTACTGGGCGAGCCGGCCGAGGCCCTCGTCGGAGATGTCGTCGACGATGCGGACGCCGTGGCCCAGCCGGTCGGCGCCACACCACTGGATGGCCTCCCAGATCGAGGGCAGCCCGAACGCCTCACCGGCGTGAATCGTGAAGTGGTAGTTCTCCCGGCGCAGGTACTCGAACGCGTCCAGATGCCGGGTGGGCGGGAAGCCGGCCTCGGCCCCGGCGATGTCGAAACCGACCACGCCGCTGTCGCGGTAGGCGACGGCCAGCTTGGCGATCTCGGACGAGCGGGCGGCGTGCCGCATGGCGGTCACCAGCGCGCCGACCCGGATGTGCTTGCCCCGTGCGGCGGCGTTGGCCTCGCCCTGTCGGAAGCCGGCCAGCACGGCGTCGACGACCTGCTCCAGCGACAGGCCCTTCTCGACGTGCTGCTCGGGCGCCCACCGGATCTCGGCGTAGACGACGCCGTCGTCGGCCAGATCCTCAGCCGCCTCGGCAGCTACCCTGCGTAGCCCCTCTTCGGTCTGCATGACGGCGACGGTGTGGTCGAACGTCTCGAGGTAGCGCTCCAGGGAGCCCGAGTCCGCGCTGTCCCGGAACCATTGGCCCAGCTTGTCCGCATCGGTCGAGGGCAAGTCAGGATAGTCGGCCCTTTGCGCCAATTCGATCACTGTGCGGGGTCGAAGCCCCCCGTCCAGGTGATCGTGCAACAGGACTTTTGGGGCACTGACAACACTGTCTGCGCTCAGCTGCGTGGGCATGAGTGACACGCTAGTGCCATGCAACTAGTACCGCCTGACAGCCCAGGTCGCACGCCCGACAGTTGTTGAATACTGACATCGAGACATAGGCGAACTTTAGGGCTGGGCTACCCATCGGTGGGTGAGGGAGACGGGATGCGGGAACCGGCGGTGTCGGTCGCTGGTTTGGTGAGGCGGTACGGCGAGGTCGAGGCCGTACGCGGAATCGACCTTTCCGTCCACGCCGACGAGACGTTCGGATTCCTGGGCCCGAACGGTGCCGGCAAGTCCACCACCATCAACATCCTCTGCACCCTGATCAGGCCGACGGACGGCTCGGCCCAGGTGGCCGGGTACGACGTCCTGACCGAGCGCGACGATGTACGCCGCAACATCGGGCTGGTCTTCCAGGACACGACGCTCGATACGTACCTGACCGCCGAGCGCAACCTCCGCCTGCACGCCGAGTTGTACGGCATGCCGCGTGGAGTGATCGACGGCCGGCTGCGCGAGGTGCTCGAGATGGTCGGGCTGTGGGACCGGCGCTCGAACAAGGTCAGCACGTTCTCCGGGGGCATGAAGCGTCGGCTCGAGATCGCCCGCGGGCTGCTGCACTCACCGCGCGTGCTCTTCCTGGACGAGCCGACCATCGGGCTCGACCCGCAGACGCGCGCGTCGATCTGGGGCTACATCCGCGAGCTGCGCGAGCGCGAACACATCACGATCTTCATGACCACGCACTACATGGACGAGGCCGAGTACTGCGATCGCATCGCGATCATCGATCACGGGAAGATCATCGCGCTAGACACGCCCGAGGCGCTGAAGGCCAGCATCGGAAAGGACCGCGTGCAGATCCACACGGAGGACGACCCGGCGGCGCTCAGCGCACTGGAGACCCACTTCGGCATCGCCGCCACGATGTCCGAAGGCGCCGTCACGTTCGGCGTCGAAGAGGGCGAGCAGTTCGTCCCGAAGCTCTTCGCCGACTTCCCGGTCAGCATCCGCTCGGTCAACGTTTCCCGCCCGTCGCTGGACGACGTCTTCATGTCCTACACCGGCACCACGATCCGCGACGCCGAGGCGAACACGGTCGACCAGTTCCAGGCCGGGGCCACGATCTTCCGGCGGGGGGCGCGATGACCGCGGAGGCGGTGCCGGCCGTCCCGACCGTGCGAGTGCCCCAGCGGTCCGTCGGCACCGAACTGCGCGCGATCAAGATCGTCTGGCAGCGCGACCTGATCCGTTTCTCCAGCGACAAGCTGCGCATCGTCACCTCGCTGGTGCAGCCGGCACTGCTCCTGTTCGTGCTCGGCACCGGCCTGTCCCAGCTGACCAAGGCCGGCACCGACGGCCTCAACCTGCGCACGTTCTTCTACCCCGGCATCCTCGGTATGGCAGTGATGTTCACCGCGGTGCTGTCGGCCGCGTCGGTGGTGTGGGACCGCGAGTTCGGCTTCCTGCGCGAGATGCTGGTGGCCCCGGTGCGGCGCAGCTCGATCGTCATCGGCAAGTGCCTGGGAGGCGCCACGGTGGCCGCCGCCCAGGGCCTGCTGATTCTCGCGATGGCTGGGCTGGCCGGCGTGCCGTACGCGCCGACGCTCGTCCTGGGCGTGTTCGGGCTACAGCTGCTGCTGTCGTTCATGCTCAGCGCGTTCGCCCTGGTGGTGGCGGCGCGGGTCAACGAGATGCAGACGTTCATGGCGTTGACCCAGTTGCTGGTGCTGCCGCTGTTCTTCCTGTCCGGGGCGATGTACCCGGTCACCGGACAGCCAGCCTGGCTGAGTGTGCTCAACCGGGTCGATCCGCTCACGTACGCGATCGACCCGATGCGCCGCGTCGTCTTCGACCACCTCAACCTCAGCGGGGCGACGCGCATGCGGCTGGACCCGGGCGTCACCTGGGGTGGATGGCACGTCCCGGCCCTGCTCGAGGCCGCCCTGGTGCTGGTGCTCGGACTGGGCCTGCTGGGCATCGCCGTCGCCGAGTTCCGCCGCAGCGATTGAGCTAGAGCTTGTCTCAAGTCCCGCTCGTCGCGCAGCAGAGCATCGAGTTGGGAGACGCGCCTAGGGGCGGTCGGCGTATACGCCCAGGCGCTCCAGCTCGGCATCGGACGGCACGAAGCTCACCGTCGAGCCGTCGGCGAAGTCGATCACCCCGGAGCCGGCCCGGACATGGTGGGCGGCCGCGTCGTCGGCCAGCCAGGCGATGTCCGGTCGCTCCGTCGCGTCGACCGTGACGACGGCGATCCGGGTGCCTGACCAGACCAGCCACAGGTCGGTCTTGCCCCCACGCACCCGGTCGGCCAGCACCACGGCGAGCGAGTCGGCCGCACCGGCGACGGCGAGCTTGGGCTGGCCGAATTGCCACGAGGTGGCGTCGACCGTGCCGACGCCGTCGAGCACCTCGAGGACGAGCAGGGTGGGCAGCAACACGGGTAGCAGCAGGATGCCGCTGAGCGCCAGGTCAGCGCTGACGAGCACGACGTGGCCCAGCCAGCGAAACGGACGCCTGCGGCGCCGGGAGCCGTCGCGACGCCGGCCCGGCACGTCGTAGATCACGCCCTGCCGTCCGAGATACAGCACGGCTGCGTATTCGCGCCATTCCTGGGCACACCGCAGCCGCACCGTCTCGCGAAGCGTCTCGGATGCCGGCCCGGTATGCCACCAGAATCCGAGTCGCTCCGGTCTGCGAGCTAACACGACCAATCCCCTTTGGAACGTGGGCGTATCGCGCGCAGGTTACCGGCTGGGCGTCGCAATATCGCGCCGGGGCAGGATTGCTGTTATGACCTCCTCCCTGCCGAGTGTCGCCGTACACGCCGCCGCTCACCGCGACGTCACACCCGATCGGTTCGATATCGTCGTCCGGTTGGCCTGCCGCGGCAACGACGCGGTGGCCGCCGCCCAGGGGCTGACCACCGGATTCGGCCGGGTCGAGGCGCAGATCGAGGCGTTGCCGGCCGAGCTGGACGTGGTGGTGCGCCGCAGCGGGGTGTCGCTGCGCAAGGTCACCTGGCGACCCGACCGCCCAGGCGTGACCGAATGGATCGCCAGCCGGCAGGTCACGCTGGCCGGTGGCGACATCGAACAGGCCGGCGCGGTGATCGCCCCGTTCGCCGCGCTGACCGACTCGGTCGACGGCCCGGTCGACATCGAGCTGGACGGGCCGAGCTGGCACCTCGACCGCGACAACCCGGTGCACGGCGAGCTGCAGGCCCAGGCCGTGCACGAGGCGCTCGCCCGGGCGAAGCGTTACGCGGCGGCGCTGGGCGGCACGCTGGGGTCGCTGATCGAGCTGTCCGATCCGCACGCCAACAGCGGCTGGCATCGCGCGAACGCGGTCCAACTCGGCTACGCCGCCGGCGGCGAGGGCTTCGAGACGATGGACTTCAGCCCGGTACCCGTCACGGTCGAGGAGGCCGTTGAGGGGCGCTGGGCGCTCATCCTGCCGTGACGCGCTCGATGATCAGCGAGCGGGCCGGCGGCGCCGCGCCGACGGCATAGCCCCCCTCCAGGGCGGCCAGTGCGGCGTCGAACCGGGACGGGTCATCGGTGTGCAGCTCGAGCAGCGGCTGCCCGGCCGTGACGGCGTCGCCCGGCTTGGCCAGCATGACCACGCCGGAGCCGGCCGAGACGGGATGCTCCTTGCGGGCCCGGCCGGCGCCCAGCCGCCAGGCGGCGACCCCGACCGCGTACGCGTCGAGGCGGGCCAGCACGCCGGACGCCGGCGCAGTGACGATGTGCTTCTCGGCGGCCACCGGCAGCGGCGCGTCCGGATCGCCGCCCTGCGCGCTGATCATGCGCCGCCACACGTCCATCGCCCGGCCGTCGCGCAGGGCGTCGGCCGGATCGACGCCGGTCAGCCCGGCGCCGGCCAGCATCTCGCCGGCCAGCGCCAAGGTCAGCTCGACCACGTCGGCCGGTCCCCCGCCGGCGAGCACCTCGAGTGACTCGGCCACCTCCAGGGCGTTGCCGGCCGTGTGGCCCAGGGGCGTGTGCATGTCGGTGAGCAGGGCGGAGGTGCGCACCCCGTGGGCCGCGCCCAGCGACACCATCGTCTCGGCGAGCTCGAGGGCGGAGGCGAGATCCTTCATGAACGCCCCGGTGCCGACCTTGACGTCCAGCACGAGCGCCGACGAGCCCTCGGCGATCTTCTTGCTCATGATCGAGCTGGCGATGAGCGGGATCGACTCGACGGTGCCCGTCACGTCACGCAGCGCGTAGAGCTTGCGATCGGCCGGAGCCAGCTCGTCGCCGGCCGCGCACACGACGGCCCCGACGGAACCCAGCTGGGCCAGGAACTCGTCGTTGGTCAGCGACGCCCGCCAGCCCGGGATGGACTCGAGCTTGTCCAGGGTGCCGCCGGTGTGGCCCAGCCCGCGGCCGGACAGCTGGGGCACAGCCGCTCCGCAGGCCGCCACCAGCGGGGCCAGCGGCAGGGTGATCTTGTCGCCGACGCCGCCGGTCGAATGCTTGTCCGTGGTCGGCCGCGAGACCCCGGACAGGTCCAGCGTCGTACCGGACGCGATCATCGCCGCCGTCCAGCGGGCCAATTCGGATGGCTCCATGCCGTTGAGCAGGATGGCCATGGCCAGCGCCGCCATCTGCTCGTCGGCGACTGCGCCCCGGGTGAAGGCGTCGATGACCCAGTCGACCTGCTCGTCCGGGATGCGCCCGCCGTCCCGCTTGGTCCGGATGACGTCGACGGCCGCGAACGGTTCGGGCGGGGTCATGCCAGGTCTTCGCGGCTGAACGCCAGGGGCAGGACCTCGATCATCGGCTTGGGCCCGTCGACGGTGTCGACGAGCAGGTCGGGGCCGCCGTGCTCCCACAGCAGCTGCCGGCACCGCCCGCACGGCATGAGTACCTCGCCGTGCGAGTCGACGCAGGCGAACGCGGTCAGGTGGCCGCCGCCCGAGGCGTGCAGCGCGGACACCAGCCCGCACTCGGCGCACAGCCCCAACCCGTACGAGGCGTTCTCGACGTTGCAGCCGACGACGATGCGGCCGTCGTCGGCGTATGCCGCCGCCCCGACGGGGAACTGCGAGTACGGCGCGTAGGCGTTGCCCATCGCCTCGAGAGCGGCCCGGCGCAGTTTGGCCCAGTCGACGTCATCCACGACACATCACCCTACGGTGTAAGGCTGCCCGTCCGCGGCCGGTGCGCGGACCCGTCCGACGAAGCCGGCCACCGCCAGGATCGTCGCCACGTAGGGCAGCGTGACGAGCAGGTTGGAGTCGATCGGCGTCCCGGCGCCCTGCAGCAGCGATTGCAGCTGGTCGGCGAACCCGAACAGCAACGCCGCGAGCACCGCCCCGATGGGCGACCATCGTCCGAAGATCACGCAGGCCAGGGCGATGAAGCCCTTGCCGGCCGACATGTTGAGCTGGAACGTGCCCGCCGCGCCGGAGCCCAGTACCAGGAACGCCCCGCCCAGGCCGGCCACTACGCCGGCGAGCAGCACGGCCCGGTACCGGGTCCGCAGCACGTTGATGCCGACCGTGTCGGCCGCGCGCGGGTGCTCGCCCACCGATCGCAGCCGCAGGCCCCACCGGGTGTGGAACAGGCCGACATGCACCGCCGCGATGAGGACGTACGTCACGTACAGCAGGATCGTGCCGTCGAAGAAGACCGGGCCGATGATCGGGATGTCGCCGAGGCCGGGCACCTTCCATACCGCGAGGTATCCGGGCGCGTTGAACTCGTTCGCGTGCGGCGTCATCAGCTCGATGAACAGGAAGCTGGTGATGCCCGTGGCGAAGACGTTCAGCACGACGCCGACGATCACCTGGTCGACGAGGTAGCGGATCGACATGACGGCCAGGATGGCGGCGAGCAGTACGCCCGCGGCGATTCCGGCCGCGACGCCGCCCCAGACGCTGTTCGAGATCGAGGCGATGAACGCGGCCAGGAATGCGCCGAGCAGCAGCTGACCCTCGATCGCGACGTTGACCACGCCGGACCGTTCGCCGATGACCCCGGCCAGTGCGCCCAGGATCAGCGGGATCGCCGCCGGGAACAGCGCACCCTGCAGCAGCGAGACGATGTTCAGCCCGGTCTCCGTGCCGGCGACGGACCAGATCATGAACGACAGCACCACGCAGAGGATGGTGATCGTGGCGCACCACTTCGCGGCCAGCAGCCGGGTCAGCCGCATGACGCCGGCCACGATCGCGAGCACGCTGAGCACGATGACCGCCGGCCGTGCGCTGAACGTCCACGAGCCGAGGTCGTACTTCGCGCCGGGCAACGAGAACTCGAACGTCGTCTTGTGCTCGGACCGCGTGCCCAACCCGAACAGCCACAGGCTGAGCACGCCCACCACGATCTCGGTGATGCCGGCGACGATGTGCCGCGAGATCCGCTGCTGGCGCAGCAGCGTGGCGGTGACGATCAGGTTGGTCGCGGTCCCGGTGATCAGGGCGGCGGCGCGGCCCTTGAGGTGGAACATCGACCGGACCAGCCGCGGCGCGGCGACGAACATGACGATGAACGCCTGGATGACCGTGACGATGTCGATCGGGACGTTGGTCTGCGCCTGCATCGCGGCGCCGCCCTGACGCAGCGCGCCCAGCAGCAGCCCGGCCGCGACCGTGCCCCATGGGTTGGTGCGGCCGAGCAGCGCGACGGTGATGGCGTCGAACCCGACGTTGGAGTCGATGCTGGGCGTCACCTGGTACGACGTCGCGCCGCCGAGCGCCAGCGCCGTACCGCCCAGTCCGGCCAGCCCGCCGGCCAGCGCCATCGCGAGCATGGTCACCGACGCGACGCTCATGCCGGCGGTGCGCGCCGCCGCCGGGTTGGCGCCGACCGCCCGCAGCCGGAACCCGATCGTGCTGCGGCCCATCAGCCACCAGAAGAAGACGGCGCCGGCCAGGGCCAGGATGATGCCGAGGTTGACCTGCAGCGAGGCCCCGAACAGCACCGGCAGCCGCGCCGTGCCATGGATGATCTTGCTGGCCTGCGCGCCCGGCCCGGCGATGACGCCGCTGACCGTCAGCAGGTAGTGCAGCACGTTCAAGGCGACGTAGTTGAGCATGATCGTCGTGATGACCTCGTTGGCGCCGGTGCGCGCCTTGAGGAATCCGGCGATGAAGCCCCAGAACGCCCCCGCCAGGATTCCGGCGAGCACGGCGACGATCAGGTGCAGCACGTGCGGCAACTGCCAGGCGAAGCCGACGTAGCCGGCCGCCATCGCGCCGGCGATGACCTGCCCCTGGCCACCGATGTTGAACAGGCCGGCCCGGAAGGCCAGCGCGATGCCGAGACCGGCACAGATCAACGGTGTGGCGGTGAAAATCGTGCCGGTGATCGGCCCGAAGATGCCCTTCGTCGTGCCGTCGTTCTGGAAGTTGTAGATCGAGCCCTGGAAGAGCGCCTTGTAGGCGTCGCGGATCGTGTACCAGCCGTCCTTCAGGGCATCGGTCGGGTGCTGGAAGAAGTAGCCGAGGTCGTGGCGGACGGTCTCGTCCGAGAACGCGATCAGCAGCCCGCCGATGACCAGGGCGGCGACGATCGCGAGCAGCGTCACCAGCCAGGTGTCGCTGCGCGGGGCGCGCGGAGCCTCCTCGACCGGCGGCGGCTCGGACGCGGTCGGCTTCTCCAACGTGTCGGTACTCACGGCGTCATGCCTCGTCGTCCTCCTGCTGCTCGGACACCGTGAGCAGGCTGGGGTGTTCCTCTGCCTCGACGCGTGCCTCACGCTCCGACACGCCGGCCATCATGAGGCCGACCTCGTCGCGCGACGACCCGGCCGGCAGTACTCCGATGATCTTGCCCCGGTACACCACGGCGATCCGGTCGGCCAGCGCCAGCACCTCGTCCAGCTCGGTCGAGACGATGACCACGGGCGTGCCCCGGTCGCGCTCGGCGACGATGCGTTTGTGGATGAACTCCTGCGCGCCGACGTCGACGCCGCGGGTGGGCTGCGACGCGACGAGCAGGCGCAGCGGCCGGGACATCTCGCGGGCCAGCACGACCTTCTGCTGGTTGCCGCCGGACAGCGTCCCGGCCGGGACGTCGGCCGACGGCGTGCGCACGTCGAACTCGTCGATGCGCTCGCGGGCGTTGCGGCGGATCTCGTCCAGGCGAAGGGCCGGGCCCCGGCTGAACTCGTCCCGGTCGTAGAGGTCGAGCACCAGGTTCTCGGCCACGGACAGCTGCCCGACCAGGCCGTCGTGCTGGCGGTCCTCGGGCACGTAGCCGACGCCCTCGTGCAGGACGCGGTGCGGCGTCTTGCCGATGATCGACTCGCCGTAGAGCGTGATTGCGCCGCGCTCGACCGGGCGCAGGCCGAGCAGCGCCTCGGCGAGTTCCTCCTGGCCGTTGCCCTGCACCCCGGCCAGCGCGACGATCTCGCCGCGCCGAACCTCGAGGCTGATGTCGTCGACGCTGACCGTGCCCCGGTCGTCGCGCACCACGAGATCCTTGATCTCCAGCGCCGGATCCCCCGGCGAGGCCGGCGTCTTGTCGACGACGAGCGCGACGTCGCGGCCCACCATCATGCTGGCCAGCTCGGACTCGGGCGCCTGCGGCGACGCCTCGCCGACGACCTTGCCCCGGCGGATCACGGTGATGCGGTCGGCGATCGCCTTGACCTCGCGCAGCTTGTGCGTGATGAAGACGATGGAGGTGCCCGCATCGCGCAGCCCGCTCATGACCCGGATCAGGTCGTCGATCTCCTGCGGGGTGAGCACCGCGGTCGGCTCGTCGAGGATCAGTACGCCGGCGTCTCGTAGCAGCGCCTTGAGGATTTCGACGCGCTGCTGCACGCCGACGGGCAGGTCGCCGACCATGGCGTCCGGGTCGACGTCGAGGCCGTATCGCTCGGACAGCTCGCGCACCTTGGCCCGGGCGGTGCGACGGGACAGCCGCCCGAACGGCCCGATGGTCCACTCGTGGCCCAGCATGACGTTCTCGGCGACGGTGAACACCGGGATGAGCATGAAGTGCTGGTGCACCATGCCGATGCCGGCGGCGATCGCGTCGCCCGGACCGCGGAACTCCTGCTTGGTGCCGTCGATGACGATGCTGCCCTCGTCGGGCTGGTAGAGCCCGTACAGCACGTTCATCAACGTCGACTTGCCGGCTCCGTTCTCGCCCAACAGTGCGTGAATCTCACCGGGCTCGATGGTGACGTCGATCGAGTCGTTCGCCACCAGCGAGCCGAACCGCTTGGTGATCTCACGAAGCTCGAGCCGCATGGGTTCGCCCCCTGTCGACGTGGTCGGGCTGCGCTAGGCACAAGGATGCTGCGCCGGTGGGTACCAGCGCAGCATCCTCGCCGACTGAATTCGTTACTTGGGCTGCGCCTTCGACGTGATCGCGATCTGACCGGACACGATCTTCTGCTGGATGTCCTTCAGCTCGTCCTGCAGCTGCTGGGGCACCTTGCTGGCGAACTGGTGGAACGGCGACAGTCCGGTACCGCCGTTGGACAGCGTCCCGATGTAGTCCTGCGAGGAGAACTGGCCCTTGGCGTCGTCCTCGACGGCCTTCTGCACCGAGCCCTTGACGTCCTTGAACACCGTCGAGAGGAACACCGGGCAGTACTGGGCGGCCGACTCGCAGCCGTCGGTGTCGACCCATATGACCACGGCCTTCTTCGACGACTGGGCGTAGGCGGCCGAGCCGATGCCGGTGCCGCCCGCGACCGGGAAGATCACGTCAGCGCCCTGCTGCACGAAGTTGGTCGCCAGCTGCTGGCCCTTGGTCTGGTCGGTGAACGCGTTGGCGCCGCCGACGATGCTGCCCTTCTGGGTCTTCTCGTCCCAGCCGAGCACCTGGACGTTCTTGTGCTTGACCTGGTTGTAGTACTGGACGCCCTCCCAGAAGCCGTCCATGTAGATCGTGACCGGCGGGATCGACAGACCGCCGTACGTGGCGACCTTGCCGGTCTTGGAGTAGCCGGCGGCCAGGTACCCGCCCAGGAAGCCGCCCTGCGCCGAGTTGTACTGCAGGCCCTGCCAGTTGGTGCCGTTGCCCGGGTTGTCGACCTCGGCGAAGTGCTGGTTCGGGTTGGCCTTCGCGGCGTTCTGCGTCGCGGTACCCATCAGGCCACCCACCGTGACGATCAGTTGGCACTTCTGCTGCAATAGGTTGTTGATGTTCGTGGTGTAGTCGGCCTCGGTCTTGGACTGCACGTAGCTGACCTGGGCCCCGCTGGCCTGCATGCCGGCCCACGCCGAGGCGTTGAACGACTTGTCGTCGATGCCGCCGGTGTCGGTGACCATGCAGGCCTTGAAGCTGGCCGAGCCGCCGCCCCCCGAGCCCCCGCCGCTGGCCGGCGCGCTGGTGCCCCCATTACCTCCCGTATTGCCGCCGCTGCCGTTGCTCTTGCTCCCACAGGCTCCGAGAAGCAGCGCCAGCGCTGCCACCCCTGCGGTCATCGCCACGCCATAGGTACGACGCAACGCACTCACCTTTCCCCTTCGTCCGGACCCCGCTGGCCGGATAGGTGCACAGCAGGAGATAGCTGAAATCGCGAGACACGGTAGTCGCACTAGCGAGGAAGGTAGCCCACACGGGAGGCGTCGTCACGCGATCGTTGCACCCCACGCCGTGTCCGCAGGCAAGACGTGTCCCACCTGCGTGAAATCTGTCAACTCCTGACATTGCCTCGGCGACATCGACATC
>DATBER010000028.1:0-4384 GCA_036558905.1 Jatrophihabitantaceae bacterium
TCGAGGTCGGTGACCTGTCCCTGACCCTCACCCGAAGGCTGATGGATGAGCACGCGGGAGTTCTGCAGGGCGAACCGCTTGCCCTTGGTGCCTGCCGCGAGCAGCACCGCCGCGGCCGAGGCGGCCTGGCCCATGCAGATCGTCTGGATCTCGGGCCGGACGTAGACCATCGTGTCGTAGATCGCGGTCAGCGCCGTGAACGAGCCACCCGGCGAGTTGATGTAGATCTGGATGTCGCGATCGGGGTCGGTGGACTCCAGCACGATCAGCTGGGCCATGACGTCGTTGGCCACGACGTCGTCGATCGGCGCGCCGAGGAAGATGATGCGCTCCTCGAACAGCTTGTTGTACGGGTTGGACTCCTTGATGCCGTAGTTCGTGCGCTCGACGAACGACGGCAGCACGTAGCGGCTCTGCGGGTTCATCACGTTCTCTCTCATTCCGCCGGGCTGACGCCGCCGGGAACCTGGCTGGCGCGCGAGACGATGTGGTCGACGAAGCCGTAGTCCAGCGCCTCCTGGGCGGTGAACCAGCGGTCGCGGTCGCCGTCGGCGATGATCTGCTCGACGCTCTGGCCGGTGTGCTGCGCGGTGATCTCGGCCATCTCCTGCTTGGTGAGGTTCCACTGCTCGGCCTGGATCTTGATGTCCGATGCGGTGCCGCCGAGGCCGGCCGAGCCCTGGTGCATCAGGATTCGCGAGTGCGGCAGCGCGTAACGCTTGCCCCGCGTGCCGGCGGTCAGCAGGAACTGGCCCATCGACGCCGCGAAACCCATCGCCCAGGTGGCGACGTCGCAGTCGATGAGTTCCATCGTGTCGAAGATCGCCATGCCGGCCGTGACCGACCCGCCCGGCGAGTTGATGTAGAGGTTGACGTCGCGCCGCGGATCCTCGGCCGCGAGCAGCAACAGCTGCGCGCAGATCTGGTTGGCGATCGAGTCGTCGACCGGCTGCCCGAGGAAGATGATCCGCTCGCGCAGCAGCCGGTCGTACACGGAGTCGTTGAGGTTCATGCCGGCGCCGGGACTACGCATCTCCATGACGCGCAACGGCTGCGGATCGAAGCTGCTCACGGTGCGGACCTTCCTACGAGCTTGGTTTGTCTGTCCTTCGAACCTAACGGACCACGCCGGGCCGGCACTCCCCGTAACGACCGGTTTCGCTCACGGCGTGACCCGTGCCGGGTCAGAGGCGGGCGGTCTCGTCGGCGTCGCCGGCGTCGTCCGCGTCATCCGGCTCGTCCTCGTCCGGCACACCGCCCAGTGTCGAGAGGTCGACCTTGTTGCCCGACGCGTCGGTGATGTCCGCGGCCTCGAGGACGGCGGCCAGCGCCTTGTTGCGGCGCACGTCGGACATCAGGGCCGGCAGGTTGCCCGCCTCGACGATCTGGTTGGCGAAGTCCTTGGGCGGCATGTTGTAGCGGGCGGCCTGGCGCACGAGGTACTCGGTCAGCTCGGCGTCGCCCACCTGCACCTGCTCGGCGTCGGCGATGGCGTCGAGGATGAACTGCGCCCGCACCGACTTCTCGGCCGACTCGCGCAGCTCGGCGGTGAACTCCTCGCGGGTCTTGCCCTGGTTGGCCAACAGCTCCTCGAACAGCTTGTCGTCGTGGCCCAGCGAGTGGACGACATCGTGCTCGCGGTAGCCGACCTCGGCCTGCACGGCCGACTCGGGCACCGGGAAGTCGGCCGACTCGACCAGCTTCTCGACCAGGCGGTCGCGGGCCTGGCTGCCCTGCCCGACCCGCTTGGCCCGGGACAGCCGCTCGCGCAGGTCGGCGCGCAGCTCGTCCACGGTGTCGAACTCGCTCGCCAGCTGGGCGAACTCGTCGTCGGCGGCCGGCAGCTCCTTCACCTTCACCGAGTTGACGGTGACGGTGATGTCGGCCTCCTGACCGGACTGCTCGCCCTGGCGCAGGGTCGCCTGGAACGTCACGGTGTCGCCGGCCGACTTGCCGGTGATGGCCGAATCCAGCCCGTCGATCAGGTCCTCGGTACCCACCTCGTAGGACAGGCCCTTCGCCGAGCCCCCCTCGACGTCGGCGCCGTCGATCGCGGCGGACAGGTCCAGGGACACGAAGTCACCGTTCTCGACGGCCCGGTCGACACCGGTGAGCGTGGCGAACCGCTCGCGCAGCGAGTCGAGCTGCTCGTCGACGTCGGAGTCGCTGACCTCGACGTCGTCGACCTGCACGTCGATGCCCTTGAGGTCGGGCAGCTCGATGTCGGGCCGGATGTCGACCTCGGCGGTGAAGCTCAGCGACTGGCCGTCGTCGAGGTTGGTCACCTCGATCTCAGGCTGGCCGAGGGCCCGCACGCCGGACTCGCGCACCGCCTCGGTGTAGACGCGAGGCAGCGCGTCGTTGACAGCCTGCTCGAGCACGGCGGCCCGGCCGACCCGCTGGTCGATGATGCGCGCCGGCGCCTTGCCCGGCCGGAACCCGGGGATGCGGACCTGCTTGGCGATCGCCTTGTAGGCGGCGTCCAGGTTGGACTTCAGCTCGTCGAAGGGCACTTCGACGGCCAGCTTGACGCGGGTCGGGCCCAGGTTCTCGACGGTGCTCTTCACGGTGCTGATCGCTCCTCGGCGGGTTCGGTTCGGCGTTTCCGCCGGGTTTGGGGTGCGAAACTCGGTCGGGGTGGCGGGATTCGAACCCACGGCCCCTCGCTCCCAAAGCGAGTGCGCTACCAAGCTGCGCCACACCCCGGGCGCTGACCGGCCCAGTGTACGGGCGCGCCTGGGGAGTAGCGCGCGGCCAGGTCGGCGAAGACGGCGCGGTTGAGGTCGAACGCGACGATCGCCTCGGCGACCATCCGTCGCTGGTCGGCGACACCGACCGGCAGAGCGTCGAGCATCCGGCGGTACCGGTCGCGGAACGGCTTGATCCGGGCGATCCCCTCGAACGTGTAGAACGACGTCGGCGCCTGCGGATAGGCCTTTTCGACGGCCTGCTTGAGGATCTGCCCGCCGGACAGGTCGCCCAGGTAACGCACGTAGTGGTGCGTGACGTAGCCGGCCGGCCAGTCGCCGCAGACGTTCTCGAGATGGGCCGTGTACCGGCGGGTGGCGTCCTCGATTCGCTGCTCCTCGGCCAGATCCGGACCGAGCAGTTGCGCCAGGTCGGCCTCGAGCGAGGGGACGCGGCGCAGCTCGTCCACCACGAACGTCCCGGCGATCGGGTCGTCTCGCCAGCGCTCGCCGAGCCGCTCGAGCGTCGAGTAGATGGCGTGGTTCTGCACGACCAGCGCCGGGTACGCCTCGATGGGCAACTCGCCGGCCGTGAGGCGGCGCACGAACGGCTCGGACTCGGCCGCCTCGTGCGCGTCGCTCGTGCCGTCGCGCAGGGCGCCGGCCAGTCCGGTGGCGTCGGGCCGCGCCACGACCCCGCCCCGGCGGCCCGGCACGTCAAGCCGCCATCCGGCACGCCTGCTCGTACAGCCGTTTCAGCTCCCGGCGCAGGTCGCAGAACCCGTAGACCCGGCCGGCCCAGGGCACGCGGATCACCGCCGGCGCGCCGTCGACCTCGGCCAGGAAGTCGATGCCGTCCTGGTCCAGCTCGCCCACCCAGGCCGCCTCGGCGCGGGGCTGGCCGCCCAGGGTGCGCACCATGAGCAGGCTCTCGGCCGCGTGACTGTCGTTCAGGTGCCAGATGGCCGCGTCCAGGTCGGCTTCCGCCAGCCAGCTCGAGCGATCGTCCACGGGTTGACCTCCGAAGTAGTTAGGCATGCCTTACCTAAATCGGTTCGATCGCGACTGTCAACGGTGGCGCGCCCGTGTCACGCGGATGCGCGGCTGGCCGAGACGGCGGAGGCGGTAACCTGTCAGCGGCCGTTCGCGGCCACTGCGGGCGTAGTTCAATGGCAGAACTTCAGCCTTCCAAGCTGATAGTGCGGGTTCGATTCCCGTCGCCCGCTCCACACCACAAGTCGCCTATCGGGCAAGGGAAGAGCGCCAGCCGGCGCGAGTGGCTGACGCTCTGGTGACCCGTCGATATGTCCGGTCGTGCTGTCTGCGTGCTGTTACGGCTCCCGTTGGCGTCGCTTGCGGTCGGCCCGGACCTGGACGTCGATCGAGCGTGCGATGGTCTGGTCGGCCTGGGCCGTGGCGTGCTGGTAGATCAGTGCGGCCCGCATGCTGTCGTGTCCCATCCGGGCCATCAGGTCGCGGGTGCTGGCGCCGGCCGTCGCCGCGAGCATGTTGCCTGTGTGCCGCAGGTCGTGGAAGTGCAGCCCGGCCGCGCCGATCTTCTTGACGCACTCGGTCCAGTCGACCAATGGGTTGAAGTTCCCGCGCCGGATCGGGGCGCCCTTCGGGCCGGTGAACACGAACGCCTCGCGACCCGGGGCGACGTACTCGACCAGGTGCGCGCGCAGCTCGACGAGAAC
>DATBER010000029.1:0-107176 GCA_036558905.1 Jatrophihabitantaceae bacterium
CGTACGCTACACGGACGTGAGGTGTTCGCGCGGGTGGTTGAAGCCTTCGGCGACCAGGTCTTCGACACGGTGATCGCTCGGACCGTGCGCTTCCCGGAGACAACGGTCGCCGGCGAACCCATCACGACGTGGGCACCGACATCCGCCGGCGCCAAGGCCTATCGCAACCTCGCACGGGAGGTGCTCGCGCGATGATCCAGACGAGCCGGGAACGGCACGCACCAGCGCGCTGGAGGCTCGGCGGGGACAGAGTCAGAACCCGGATCGACGCGAGAACCCAGAGCTCTTCGGCGTGGCGAGCAGGCTCATGACCCGCCGGACGAGTCTGCCCGGTGCGGCCGAGTTGTTCCGCGCCACGTCCGCTGCGCCCAAGCCCGCGCCCGAGGAGGTCGCGCACCACCCCGGCGTGGGTGCCGTGCCGGTGCCACCCGAACCTGAGCCCCGTCCGGAGCCCGAGCGCGAGCCCGAGGTCCGCGCCGAAGCGCCGGCACCGGCATCCCGTCCGGCTCCCGCGCCGGCCGTGGCCCGTCCCGGTCGGGGCGGTCGGCGAATCCGCGCGGTCGGCGACCGTACGCCGAGTGGCCGCGAGCGCCACGAGGAGAAGATCACTGTCTATTGCTCGGCAGAGGAACTTGTCGACATAGAGACAGCTCGACTTCATCTGCGGGCTGAGCACGGTCTGGCGGTCGACCGCGGCCGCATCGTCCGCGAGGCAGTGGCCGTCGTGCTGGCCGACCTCGAGGCCAAGGGCGATTCGTCGATTCTGGTGCGACGGCTGCGCGGAGCGTGAATCTCTCTGCCGAGGACGCCCTGGACATCGACTCCCTGGCGACCGAGACCGACGGCACCGTTCGGGCCGGTGACTCCGGCGACGGCTTCCACGTCCGGCTGGAGAACTTCGAAGGCCCGTTCGACCTGCTGTTGACGTTGATCAGTCGCCGGCAGTTGGACGTCACCGAGGTGGCCCTGTCGAAGGTCACCGACGAGTTCCTGTCGTACCTGACGGCGGCCGGGGAGTGGGACCTGGGCCAGGCCACCGAGTTCCTGGTGGTCGCCTCGACGCTGCTCGACCTTAAGGCCGCCCGGCTGCTGCCCGCGGCCGACGTCGAGGACGAGGAGGACCTCGCTCTGCTCGAGGCCCGCGATCTGCTTTTCGCCCGGTTGCTGCAGTACCGCGCCTACAAGCTGGCCGCCGCCTATCTGGCCGAGCTGGAGCGGGCCCAGGCCCGACGGCACGGTCGCAGCGCCGAGCTCGAACCGCGATTCGCCGCGCTGATGCCCGACATCATGATCGGTGTGACGCCGGCGCGATTCGCCGCGCTGGCCGCCGCGGCCCTGACCCCGAAGCCGGCGCCGGTGCTCACCACCGATCACGTGCACGCGCCCCGGGTGAGCGTGCGCGAGCACATGCTGACCATGCGGGACCGGCTACGTCGGCACGGCTCGGCGACGTTCCGCTCGCTGGTGGCCGACTGCCAGAACACCCTTGAGGTGGTGGCCCGGTTCCTGGGTCTGCTCGAGCTGTACCGCGAGGGCTCGGTCGCGTTCGACCAGGCGGCGGCGTTGGCCGAGCTGCGCGTCCGCTGGGTGGTGACCGGCAGCGACGAACCGGTCGATTCGAGCGAGAACACCGTGGACGAGGAGTACGGGTGAGCAACACAGATTCCGAGCTGGACGCCGCCGCAGAGCAGTCGATCCCGATCGCCGATGCTGATAACTCAAGCGAATCGGTAGACGCTCGCGCGGCCGACTCGGGCCCGGCCGCCGGCTCGTCCGAGCCGACCGAGCAGCGCGATGATGCGTCCGCGCCGGTCGACGATGCTGCCCAGCCAGCTGAGCCGGACGAGCCGGCATCGGACCGGTCCGAACCAGTCGACGCCATTGCAACGGACAGCGCGGACTCGTCGACCGCAATCGATGCCGGTAAGCCGGAGTCGGCCGAAACCGGCGAATCCGCGCCGGTCGACGAGCCACCGGCCGCGGACGCGAAGGGCCGGCCTGATCTGGACGATCCGGACACCCTGCGCGCGGCCGTGGAGTCGGTCCTGTTCGTCTCCGATTCGCCCGTGACGGTAACGGCGCTCGCCACCGGGCTGCAGCGCCCGATCCCGGATATTCAGGCCGCCCTGGCCGCGCTCAGCCGCGCCCTCGACGAGCGGGGGAGCGGCGTCGAGTTGCGTGAGGTCGGTGACGGGGTGCGGCTCTACACGCGGCCCGAGCTGGCCGGCTGGATCGAGTCCTTCCTGATGGACGGTCAGCGCGTCCGGCTGACCCAGGCCGCGCTGGAGACGCTGGCCGTGATCGCGTACCGGCAGCCGGTGACCCGAGCCCGGATCTCGGCGATCCGCGGGGTCAACGTCGACGGCGTCGTGCGCACGCTGATCACCCGGGGCCTGATCACCGAGGTCGGCGCCGACCCCGACACCGGCGGCGGGATGTACCGAACGACCGAGCTCTTCCTCGAAAAAATGGGCCTCCGGTCGGTTGACGAGCTTCCGTCTCTTGCTCCACTGCTGCCTGAGTTGAGCGGCCTCGAAAGCGACGAACTGTCAGGTTGACGGTGAGACATGTCGGCTGAAGGTGTCCGACTCCAGAAGGTACTGGCCGCCGCCGGCCTCGGATCACGCCGGGCCTGCGAGGTCCTGATCAGCGACGGCCGCGTCGAGGTCGACGGCGAGCTGGTGACCCAGCTGGGCGCCCGCGTGGACCCGCACACCGCGGTCATACGCGTCGACGGCGCCCGGATCGAGGTCCGAGACGAGTTCGTGTATCTCGCACTGAACAAACCGCGGGGCATTCTGAGCGCAATGTCCGATACGCGAGGACGACGCACGGTGGGCGACCTGGTGGCCGACTGGCCGCAGCGGCTGTTCCACGTAGGGCGCCTGGACGCCGACAGCGAGGGCTTGCTGCTGCTCACGAATGACGGTGACCTCGCGCATCGCCTGATGCATCCGTCGTTCGAGATCATCAAGGTCTATCTGGCGACCGTCGATGGCAACGTCGGCCGGGAGGTCGGCCGACGTCTGCGGGCCGGGGTGGAGCTGGACGACGGGCCGGTGCGAGTCGACCGCTTCCGGGTGGTCGACTCGATGCCGGGCCGGACCCTGGTCGAGGTCGCCCTGCACGAGGGACGCAAGCACGTCGTGCGCCGGCTGCTCGCGTCGGTCGAGCATCCGGTGCTGCGGCTGGTCCGCACCTCGATCGGCCCGGTACGGCTCGGCGATCAACGAGCCGGCCGGGTGCGGTCCCTGACCCGGACCGAGGTCGGTGCCCTCTATGACCTTGTCGACAAAACCGCTTAGTCCTTAGCAGACGTATCGCTTGGGAGCTAGATCCGTGTGCCTTTGAATCTCTGAACAGGTAGATCGGTTAATCGTTGAGTCGTTTAAATGATGTAACGCTGAACCACTTCAGAGATGAACAGATGAAGATCTAAGTTAGTGAACCGGTTAAGAAATCTATAGAGCAAACGATGTAGCTCTTCAGCGACCTACTGATGTGTCGCTTTGATGCTATGTCTCGGCAACGGCGGAACTCACCTCTGTAGAGCTATATCGCTAAATCGGCAAGCAGCTAGATCGCGATATCGGCCCCGAGAACCCCGAGAATCGCTGGGCTGCAGGTGTCTCTCAGATCCGATGTAGAGCTGATCGGCGGGACGAGCGGCGCGACGCGGGGAGGGCCGGCGAAGCGCGTTGCCGACTCAGCGGCGTGTCGGCTGGTCGATGAAGCCGTGTCTTCCCGTACGGTCAGGTCGATACGCCTGCATCCTTGTTGATCGACGGATCGGTACGGCGCTTGCCGGAGTGAGTCGACAAAGCCGCAAAGCGTGTCATTGCCTGAGCGATCTATTGGTGTAGCCATAGGGTGCTGAGGAGATGTCTCGGCTTGCCGGTGTAGCGCGAAAGCGTGATCTCGATGAAGGGAGGCATCGCCAACGTGCGATCGGTACGGGCGGTGCGCGGCGCCATCCAGGTGGCCGAGGATGACCGTGAAGTGATCTTGTCCGCGACGGCCGAGCTGATCAACGAGCTCATGAAGCGGAACCAGATCGCCCCGGCCGACCTGGTCAGCATGATCTTCACCGCCACCCCGGACCTGACGGCCGAGTTCCCGGCGTATGCCGCCCGGCAGCTCGGCCTGACCGATGTGCCGTTGTTGTGTGCCACCGAGATCGCGGTTCCGGGCGCGATGCCACGCGTGCTGCGCGTACTGGCCCACATCGAGTCTGAGCGGGCGCGGTCGGAGATCCGGCATGTCTACCTCGGCGGGGCGGCCCAGCTGCGGACGGACCTTCCCCAGTGAGCGGCCGCAAGCCCTTGGCGACGACCCAGGTCGTGGTAGATCCGGGCCGGACGCCGCGCTCCAGGTGCGCGGTCCCTCGGCGCTCCGGCCCGATGCAGCCGGGGCGGGATACGGGCCCGTACGCCGGGTCTGGACGGCCGGCGCTGCGACGGGTCGGCCGCTCCGAGACGGTGGCGCGGCTGGTGAGAGTGTCGGGATTCGGGCCGATACGGCCCGCAGTCGGCCTCGTCGGCCTGGAACGCGCCTCGGGCGGCTCACCCCCGCAACTGGGCCAGACCGGCGGCAACTCGAGCGGTACGCGTAGACGCGTCACCCGGCGACGGACCGCTGTTAGAACTCGAACCCGGTCGCTGACCAAGTCGGATGACTAGTACTAATCCTCAACCAGACGGCTAGCCATGGTGATGTGGTCCAGACCGTGGGTGAACTGCACCGAAAGACTGATTGCGGGGCCGCGAACGCCCAACACTGCGCGGGTGGCCTGCGCGACCGTGCCTGGCCACCGCGGGGCCGGCGTCGCACGGTAGGTTGCCCGTGATCACGAGGCCGGACCTGCCCAGGATGAGGACGTGACCCCAGACCCCGCCGACTCCCAGCCGGACGATGCCCCGTCCGCCCGTTTCGATGGGGTCGTGGCGCTCGATGGCCCGTCCGGGACCGGGAAGTCGACTGTGGCCCGGATGCTGGCCCGTCGGCTCGGGGCACGTTACCTGGACACCGGAGCGATGTATCGCGCGGCAACCCTCGCCGTGCTCGACCGCGGCGTGGACGTGCAGAACTCGCCGGGCGTGGCCGACGCGGTGCGGTCGGCGCGCATCGAGCTCTCGACCGATCCTGACCACGCCGGCATCACGCTCGACAGCCGCCCGGTCGATGCCGAGATCCGGTCGGCGCCGGTAACGGCCGCGGTGAGCGCGGTGTCCGCGGTACCCGAGGTGCGGGCCGTCCTGGTAGAGCAGCAGCGCCAGCTCATCGGAGCCGGGGCGATCGTTGTCGAGGGTCGCGACATCGGCTCCGTGGTTTGCCCGGACGCCGACGCGAAGATCTACCTGACCGCCTCGGCGCAAGCGCGGGCCGAACGCCGGGCCAAGGAGCTGGGAGCCGGGATCGGCGTGGCCGCGGTCGCCGCCGACCTGGAGCGCCGCGACCGGCTGGACAGCACCCGCAAGGTGAGCCCGCTGGCCCGGGCGGCCGACGCCGTGGACGTCGACACGACTCAGCTATCCATCGATGAAGTGGTAGATCGGCTTGTCGACATAGTGCTGAGTCGAGCGACAGCTGGGGCATGACGGGCATGACGGGCACCCGCTCCGACGTCCGGCAGGATTGATGGCGTGACCGAGTTCGACGATGCCACCGCCGACGACGGCGTGGGCGATGACCCAGCCGGCGAAACCTTCGAAGCGTCCGTCGCCGCTCCAGTCGTGGCCGTCGTTGGGCGGCCCAACGTGGGCAAGTCGACTCTGGTCAACCGCATCCTGGGCCGGCGCGAGGCCGTGGTGCAGGACGTGCCCGGAGTGACCCGCGATCGCGTCGCCTACGACGCGCTGTGGGCGGGCCGGCGGTTCACGCTGGTCGACACCGGGGGCTGGGAGCCGGAGGCGCGCGGCCTGCAGGCGATGGTGTCGGCGCAGGCGCAGCGCGCCGTCGAGACCGCCGATCTCGTCCTGTTCGTCGTGGATGGGCGGACCGGTGCGACCGAGACCGATCTCACCGTCGCCCGGACGTTGAGACGGGCCAAGCAGCCGGTGATCCTCGCCGTGACGAAGGTCGACGACGAGCGGGGCGAGCCGGACGCCACCGAGCTGTGGAGCCTCGGGCTGGGCCAGCCGTACCCGGTCAGCGGGCTGCACGGGCGGGGCAGCGGCGATCTGCTCGACGCCGTGCTCGACGCGCTGCCCGACGCTCCGGCCGAGACGATGCTGGAGGAAGGCCCGCGCCGGGTGGCCCTGGTCGGCCGGCCCAACGTGGGGAAGTCGAGCCTGCTCAACCGGCTCACCGGCGACGCCCGCTCGGTCGTCGACGCGGTGGCCGGCACGACGATCGACCCGGTCGACAGCCTGGTCGACCTCGGTGGGGAGACGTGGCGGTTTGTCGACACGGCCGGCTTGCGCCGCCGGGTCCACCAGGCCGCAGGCATGGAGTACTACGCCAGCCTGCGCACGGCCAGCGCCATCGAAGCGGCCGAGGTGGCCGTCGTGCTGCTTGACGCGTCCGAGCCACTTTCCGAGCAGGACCAGCGGGTGATCGGCGCGGTGATCGAGGCCGGCCGGGCCCTGGTCGTCGCGTTCAACAAATGGGACCTGGTAGACGAGGACCGCCGCGAGCGCCTCGAACGCGAGATCGGCCGCGAGCTGGCCCGGGTGACCTGGGCGCCGCGGGTGAACGTCTCGGCCCAGACCGGGCGAGCGGTCGAGAAGCTGGCCGGCGCCCTGCGCACCAGCCTCGCGTCCTGGGACCGGCGCATCCCGACCGGGCGGCTCAACTCCTGGCTGACGGAGGTCGTCGCGGCCACCCCCCCGCCCGGACGTGGCGGCAAGGTGCCCCGGGTGCTGTTCGCCACCCAGGCCGACAGCCGCCCGCCCCGATTCGTCCTGTTCACCACCGGGTTCCTGGAGGCCAGCTACCGTCGCTTCCTCGAGCGGCGCCTGCGCGAGGACTTCGACTTCGCCGGAACACCGATCGAGATCTCCGTGCGGGTCCGCGAGCGGCGACTCGCGCGGCGCTGAGGCTGCCGCCCAGCGGCTACGCTAGGGTTTTCTCCGCACGACCGGGACGTGGCGCAGTTTGGTAGCGCACCTGACTGGGGGTCAGGGGGTCGTGGGTTCAAATCCCGCCGTCCCGACTCGACAGCCGAATGTCAGCAAGACCGGCGCGGCAACGCACCGGCGCCGGTCACCCCAACCCAGCGGAGGTGGCGTGGCGCCGGGCACACCCGAGGAGGTGGCCGCGCAGCGCGTGGTCACCGTGCCCAACGCGCTCAGCGTGTTGCGGCTGCTGGGCGTGCCGCTGTTCCTGTGGCTGCTGCTCGGCCCGCACGCCGACGTCGCCGCGCTGATCGTGCTGGCCGCGTCCGGACTCACCGACTGGGCCGACGGCGTGCTGGCCCGCAGGCTCAACCAGACGAGCAAACTCGGCGCCCTGCTCGACCCGCTCGCTGACCGCCTCTACATACTCGCGACGCTGATCGGTCTGACGCTGCGGCACATCATCCCGTGGTGGCTGGCCGCGATCATTGTCGGCCGCGACCTGCTGCTGTCGCTGACCCTGCCCGTGCTGCGCCGGCACGGCTACGGCCCACCGCCGGTGCACTACCTGGGCAAGGCGGCCACGTTCAACCTGCTGTACGCGTTCCCGCTGCTCCTGCTCGCCGCCCGTGACGGTACCGTGGCCGACATCGCTCGGCCCATCGCCTGGGCGTTCACGATCTGGGGCACCGCGCTGTACCTGTGGGCCGGGGCGCTCTACCTGGTGCAGGTGAACCAGCTGACCCGTCGGACGGCGGTGTCATGACTTCTCGACGTACCACTTTGCCGACCGATCTCCTTGTCGACTTAGTGACGAATACCGCGGACCCGGGTTATGCCGAGGCGGCCGCCCGCCGCGGACCTGACGCCGGGCCGCGCTGGTTCGACCGGCCAGCCATCGTCCTCGGCTGCCTGCTGGTCGGCTTCACCCTGGCGATCGCGTACGTGCACACCCACCGCTCGGCGCCCGCCGCGGCCAAGGTGCACGACGACCTGGTCGCCCGGGTCAAGACGGCTCAGGCGTCGGGCGACGCGCTGGAGGCCAAGGCGCAGCGGCTGGGCAACCAGATCAACCAGGCCCGGGCCAAGGCACTGCCCGGCAGCTCGCTCGGCAACGAGCTGCAGCGCAGCGAGCTGCTGGCCGGCGACACCCCGGCGGTGGGGCCCGGCCTGCGCGTCCAGCTCGGCAACCCGGCCCAGCCGACCGGCACGACCGCCAACGGCCGGCCCGGCACCACACCCATCACCGGCGCCCAGCTGTTGACCGATCGCGACGTGCGTAGCGTCGTCAACGAGTTGTGGCACGACGGCGCCGAGGCGATCTCGGTGAACGGGGTGCGGCTGACGCCGACCTCGGCCATCCGGTTCGCCGGCGAGGCCGTGCTGGTCGACTTCGCTCCCATCACCTCGCCGTACACGATCGACGCAATAGGAGACAGCGACGTGCTCGTGACCAGCTTCGCCGACAGTGAGGTGGCCAGCCGGTACCACACCCTGGCCTCGGCTGAAGGCATCAGCTTCTCCTGGAGCGAGCAGCACAAACTGCACCTGCCGGGCGCCGCGGCGGTCAACCCGCAGTACGCCCGGCCCACCGGCACCACGACGGGGCCCCGATGATCGCCGGACTGGCCCTGGCAATCGGCGTCATCGTCGGCCTGGTGCTGCGCCCGACCGTCCCGCACTGGCTCGAGCCGTACCTGCCGATCGCCGTGGTGGCCGCGCTCGACGCGATGTTCGGCGGCATCCGGGCCCGCCTGGACGGCATCTTCGACTCGAAGGTGTTCGTCGTCTCGTTCGTGTCCAACGTCGTGGTCGCGGCGCTGATCGTGTTCCTCGGCGACAAGCTCGGCGTCGGCGGCCAGCTATCCACCGCGGTCGTCGTCGTGCTCGGCATCCGCATCTTCGGCAACGCCGCGGCGATCCGGCGGCACGTGTTCCGCGCATGACCGACGAGCCGCGCCCGCCCGAGACGCCGATCGACCCGCCGGAGCAGGAGACGGCGGGGACGGCCGGGACGCCGAAGACGCCGAAGACGCCGAAGACGCCGAACGCGCCGGCGACCTCGTCCGCGGCAACCACGCCCGACACGCCGCCGGCCGGCAAGTCCCGCCGGCCGCACCTGCGCGCCGGGGCGCTCATCGGCGTGCTGACCGCCATCCTCGGGTTCGCAATCGCCGTGCAGGTGCGTTCCAACTCCTCGTCGGACAGCCTGTCCAATGCCCGCGAGGACGATCTCATCCGCATCCTCGACGATCAGAACGCGCGGGCCGAACGGCTCAACCAGCAGATCGCCGACCTGCAGAACACGCTCGACGAACTGCGGCGGAGTGGTAACAGCGACGCGGTCGCACAGGAGCAAGCTCAACGCGAGCTTGAGTCTTTGGAGGTGCTGCTCGGCACGGTGGGCGCCACCGGGCCGGGCGTCACCGTCGACATCACCGACCCGCAGCACAAGCTCAAGGCCGAGGACCTGCTCGACGTCGTCGAGGAGCTGCGCGGCGCCGGCGCCGAGTCGATCCAGTTCGGCCCGGTCCGGGTGACCACGGCGACCAACTTCGTCGACACGAGCGGCGGCGTACAGGTCGACAAGAAGCAACTGAGCCCGCCGTACCAGGTGCTGGCCATCGGCGATCCGAAAACGCTCGACACCGCGCTGAACATCCCCGGCGGCGTGGCGGCCACCGCCCGCAACGCCGGCGGCGACGCGCAGATCGTCGAGCAAAACCAGGTGAACATCACCGCACGCACCTCGGTGCCCAGCCCGAAGTATGCCCAGCCGGGCGGGCGGTAGTGTTTCGGCGCCGACCACAACGAACGTGAGAGGGCAAGCAATGGCAGACGTTCCCGACGACCTGAAGTACACCGCCGAGCACGAATGGGCCAAAGTCGGCGACGCGACGATTCGGGTCGGTGTCACCGACTACGCGCAGGAGGCTCTGGGCGACGTCGTCTTCGTGTCGCTGCCCGAGGTCGGCGCGAAGGTGGGCCAGGGGGAGGCGTTCGGTGAGGTCGAATCGACCAAGAGCGTGTCCGACCTCTACGCCCCGGTGGCCGGAACGGTCACCGCGCGTAACGAGGAGTTGGAGTCGCGGCCCGAGCTCATCAACAGCGACCCGTACGGCGAGGGCTGGCTGGTCGAGATCGAGGTGTCCGACGCGTCCCAGATCGACGGTCTGCTCGACGCGGCTGCTTATGGCACTCTCAGCTCATAACCAGTCACCTGATTGCCCTCAGCAGCCCCCGCAAACTAGGCTCGCGGCACCGATCCGGCAGCGCGTAAACCTGGCGCTGCGCCTGATCTCAACCCCCGGCGACCGTGAGCGTTTCCAGTCAGCGATCATGGCATGCGCATCGCTCGCATCGTCCGCATAGGAAGGGGCACCCGAGTGTTCTGCACTGCTTGTGGCGCCGAGAACCCAGTTGGTGGTCGTTTCTGCTCCAACTGCGGCGCCGCACTGCCCGAAACCGGCTACGCGAACGCACCCGACGCGACCAGCGTCATATCCGCGACCGGTGGGCTGCCCGACGCGGAGGGCGAGTTCTCAGCTGAAGCACACCAGGGCGCGGTCGACGCGCTCACGCCCGGATCGGCACTGCTCGTAGTCAAGCGCGGGCCCAACGCCGGGAGCCGATTCCTGCTCGACCAGGACGTGACCACGGCCGGGCGCCATCCGGACAGCGACATTTTTCTTGACGATGTCACCGTGTCTCGTCGGCATGCCGAGTTCCGTCGAGAGGGCAGTGGCTATACCGTCCATGACGTGGGCTCGCTCAATGGCACGTATGTCAATCGTGAACGCATTGACGCGACCCCGCTCGCGGGCGGCGACGAGGTGCAGATCGGGAAGTTCCGGCTGGTATACCTGACGGCCGCCGTCCGAGCGGGGGTCGGGGCGGGACAGCCGGCGTGAGCCGCGGAGCCGCCTTGTGACGGCGACCAACTCAGCCGCGGCTGGTAGCCGCGCAACGCTGTCCATCGGTGAGGTGCTCACCCAGCTGCGGGCCGACTTCCCCGACATCACCATCAGCAAGATCCGGTTCCTCGAGACCGAGGGGCTGGTCAGCCCGGACCGCACCCCGTCGGGGTACCGCAAGTTCTCCCCGTCGGACGTCTCGCGATTGCGCTACGTACTGGCCCAGCAGCGCGACCACTATCTGCCGCTGCGCGTGATCAAGGACCAGCTCGACGCGATCGACCGCGGGCTGGTCCCGCCCGGTCAGGGCGGGGTGCCGCGCGTGCCCCATCTCGCCATCGCCGACAACGCGCCGACCGCCGAGCACTTCCAGCCGGTCGCGCCGACGCTGCGGCTGTCGCGCGACGAGCTGCTCAACGCCACTGGCCTGAACGCCGCGCAGCTCGACGAGCTGGAGCAGTTCGGCATGATCAGCGCTCGCGCCGGCGGCCACTACGACGACGACGCGCTGGCCGTCGGCCAGGTCGTCGCCGAGCTGGCCCGGTACGGGTTGGAGGGGCGGCATCTGCGCGCCTTCCGCACCGCGGCCGAGCGCGAGATCGGCCTGTTCTCCCAGGTCGTCGGCCCGATGGCCCGGCAGAAGGGGGCCGAGGCCAAGGCCCGGGCCGAGGAGGCCGTTCGCGAACTGGCGTCGTTGTCGGTGCGGTTACATGCGGCACTTGTCCAGATCGGGCTGCGTGATGTGGCGGGCGGCTCGAGCTGAGCCAGTGGCTCGGATTGCGACGGCGCGGCCCAACCTTTGCGTGTAGCGTCGAATGAGCACAGATCCAGCTGCTGATCAGTCGCAAGGAGGAACTGTCGTGCATCCCTTGCGGGTCGTCGGCGTGCGCGTCGAGTTGCCGGCCAACCAGCCGGTTGTTCTGCTGCGCGAAGAAGACGGGGTGCGCTATCTGCCCATCTGGATCGGCGCCGTCGAGGCGTCGGCGATCGCGTTCCAACAGCAGGGCGTACAGACCGTTCGGCCACTAACACATGACCTGATGCGGGACCTGATCAAGGCGCTCGGCGTGCGGCTGGAGGCGGTGCACATCACCGAGCTGCGCGACGACGTCTTCTACGCGGAGCTGCGCTTCAACGGCGGGGTCAGCGTCAGCGCCCGGCCGTCGGACGCGATCGCGCTGGCCCTACGCTGCGAGGTCGCGATTCTCGGATCGGACGCCGTGCTCGATGCCGCCGGCATCGAGATCCCCGACGAGCAGGAAGACGAGGTCGAGCGGTTCCGCGAGTTCCTGGACAATGTCTCCCCGGAGGACTTCGCATCCGGCGCGTGACGGCACGCTACCCTCAAGCTCCAGATGAGGGTGACCATGCTCGGCGCGTCGCGTTGACCACCACCATCGACGGTCCTACCGTCACCCCATCGACTCGTTCTCCCGGCGGCTAGCCGAACCCCGGCCGCTCGCCGATCCGCCGATCGACAGAGGAGGCGCCCTCATGGCCGACGACGCGCTACCGGACGTCGGGCCGCAGGCGCCCCAGCAAGGGACACTGTTCGCCGATCCGGCCGGAGCCCCGAACGAGCACGTGGGCTACCGCGGGCCGACTGCCTGCGCCGCCGCCGGCATCACCTACCGGCAGCTGGACTACTGGGCCCGCACGGCCCTGGTCGAGCCGTCCATCCGTTCGGCCACCGGTTCGGGTAGCCAGCGGCTGTACTCGTTCAAGGACATCCTCGTTCTCAAGGTCGTCAAGCGGCTGCTCGACACCGGCGTCTCATTGCAGAACATCCGCACCGCCGTCAACGCGCTGCGCGCCCGCGGGGTCGACGACCTGGCCCGGATCACGCTGCTGTCCGACGGCACGACGGTGTACGAGTGCACGTCGTCCGAAGAGGTGGTCGACCTGCTGCGGGGCGGGCAGGGCGTGTTCGGCATCGCGGTCAGCGGCGCGCTGCGCGAGCTGGTCGGGTCCCTGGCCCAGCTGCCCGGCGAGCGGGCCGACGCCGGCACGCCCGGCGAGCGGATGCCGATGAACGACGAGCTGTCCCGGCGGCGGCAGCAGCGCACCGCCAGCGCGTAGCCGCTCACCCGTCGCACTGCTGCCGGCGTCACCGGCGTCCTGGCCCGGACCGGGCGCTCCGGCTGGTACCGTCGATCCCGGCTGTTGAGCACGCGTGGGAGAGCTCACCCGGGACGACCGGGACGAGCGCCGAAGGGGCAACTACCCCGGAACCTCTCAGGCACCCGGACCACGCGGACCAGGCCACTCTGAAGGGCTACCTCGCCCGACAGACGGGGCGCACGCGTCGACCGCGCGGGCGGCACCCGTCTTGCCGAGTAGGAGCGCTACCCGATGACCGATCAGCCGAGCCTGTACGACCTGGAGCGGACCACGGAATTCGTGTCCCGGCACGTCGGCGTCGCCGAAGGCCCTGCCGAGCAGCGGATGCTCGAGACGGTCGGCTACGCCTCGCTCGATGACCTGCTGGCCGACGCGGTGCCGGCGAGCATCCGGGAAAAGCTGGCGCTCGCGTTGCCCCCGGCGGCCACCGAGGCCGAGGTCGCGGCCGAGCTGCGCGACCTGGCCTCGCGCAACCGGGTCACCACGTCGATGATCGGGCTCGGCTATTACGACACGATCACCCCGCCGGTCATCCGCCGTAACGTGCTGGAGAACCCGGCCTGGTACACGGCGTACACGCCCTACCAGCCCGAGATCAGCCAGGGCCGGCTCGAGGCGCTGCTCAACTTCCAGACCGTGATCGAGGACCTCACCGCCTTGCCGATCGCAGGCGCGTCGCTGCTCGACGAGGGCACCGCTGCCGCCGAGGCGATGGCGCTGGCCCACCGGTCGGCCAAGAAGGGCGACACGTTCGTTGTCGACGTGGACGTGTTGCCGCAGACGCTGTCGGTCGTGCAGACGCGGGCCCGGCCGCTGGGCATCACCGTGACGACCCACGACTTCGCCGAGCCGCTGCCCGAAGGCGATGTCTTCGGCGTGCTCGTGCAGTACCCGGGCGTGTCCGGCGCGGTGCGCGACCTGCGCCCGATCGTCGCGGCCGCGCACGAGCGGGGGACGCTTGCCGTAGTGGCGGCCGACCTGCTGGCACTGACCCTGCTCGTCCCGCCGGGGGAGGCCGGCGCCGACATCGCCGTCGGCACGTCGCAACGGTTCGGGGTGCCGATGGGGTTCGGCGGCCCGCACGCCGGCTACATCTCGATCCGCTCCGGGCTCGAGCGTCAGCTGCCCGGACGGCTCGTGGGCGTGTCCGTTGATACCGACGGCGCTCCGGCGTACCGCCTCGCCCTGCAGACGCGCGAGCAGCACATCCGGCGCGAGAAGGCCACCAGCAATATCTGCACCGCGCAGGTGCTGCTGGCCAACATCGCCGGCATGTACGCCGTCTACCACGGCCCGGAGGGGCTGACCGCGATCGCCCAGCGGGTGCGCCGGCTGGCCGGAATCCTCGCCGGCGGGCTGCGCGAAGGCGGCGTCGAGACGGGTGACGCGCCGATCTTCGACACGGTCACCGCGCACGTGCCGGGCCGGGCGCACGCGGTGATCGCGGCCGCCCTGGCCGAGGGTGTAAACCTGCGCCTGGTCGACGACGACACCGTGGCGATCGCCTGCGACGAGGTCACCCGGCGCGGGCACATAGTCGCGGTGTGGCGGGCGTTCGGGCTCGGGCTGAGCTACACCGACCTCGAGCGGCTCGATGCCGACACCCCGCTGCCGGCCTCGCTCGCCCGCACCTCGCCGTTCCTCAGCCATCCTGTATTTTCCGCGCACCGGTCCGAGACCTCGATGCTGCGCTACCTGCGCCGTCTCGCCGATCGCGACTACGCCCTCGACCGCGGCATGATCCCGCTCGGCTCGTGCACCATGAAGCTCAACGCGACCAGCGAGATGGAGCCGATCAGCCTGCCCGGCTTCGCCAACCTGCATCCGTTCGCGCCGGCCGGCCAGTTCGACGGATACGCCCAGCTGTTCGACGACCTGACCGGGTGGCTGGCCGAGATCACCGGTTACGACGCGGTGTCGCTGCAGCCGAACGCCGGCGCGCAGGGCGAGTTCGCCGGCCTGCTGGCCATCGCCGGGTACCACCAGGCGAACGGCGACAGCCACCGCGACGTCTGCCTGATCCCGGCCAGCGCTCACGGCACCAACGCCGCGAGCGCGGTGCTGGCCGGCATGCGGGTCGTCGTCGTCAGGACGGCCGGCAACGAGGGCGAGATCGACCTCGACGACCTGCGGGCCAAGATCGCCGAGCACGCCGACTCGTTGGCCGCGCTCATGGTCACCTACCCGTCCACGCACGGGGTGTTCGAGGACCACATCGCCGAGGTGTGTGCCCTGGTGCACGACGCCGGTGGGCAGGTCTACCTCGACGGCGCCAACCTCAACGCGATGGTCGGGCTGGCCCGGCCGGGCAGGTTCGGCGCCGACGTCTCGCACCTGAACCTGCACAAGACGTTCTGCATCCCGCACGGCGGCGGTGGTCCCGGCGTCGGCCCGGTGGCGGTGCGCTCACACCTGGCGCCCTACCTGCCGAATCACCCGTTGCAGCCGAGCGCCGGCCCGGACACGGGCAGCGGCGCGATCTCGGCGGCGCCGTGGGGCTCGGCCTCGATCCTGCCGATCACCTGGGCGTACCTGCGGATGATGGGTCCGACCGGGCTGGCCCGGGCCACCGGCATCGCCATCCTGTCGGCCAACTACCTGGCCAAGCGGCTGGCCCCGCACTACCCGGTGCTCTACACCGGGGGGCACGGGCTGGTCGCGCACGAGTGCATCCTCGATCTGCGCCAGATCACGCGCGAGACGGGGGTGACGGTCGACGACGTGGCCAAGCGGCTGATCGACTACGGCTTCCACGCGCCGACCATGTCCTTCCCGGTGGCCGGGACGCTGATGGTGGAGCCGACCGAGTCCGAGGACCTTACCGAGCTCAACCGGTTCGTCGACGCCATGATCGCGATCAAGGGCGAGATCGACCGGGTCGGCGCCGGCGAGTGGCCGGCCGAGGACAACCCGTTGCGCAACGCCCCGCACACTGCCCGCTGCCTGGTCGGGGAGTGGGAGCACCCGTACTCGCGCGAGGAGGCGGCTTACCCGAAGGGCGTCGACCCGAACGCGAAGTACTGGTCACCGGTCCGACGCATCGACGGCGCGTACGGCGATCGCCGCCTGGTGTGCGCGTGCCCGCCGGTGGAGGAGTACGCCTGAGCCGTGGTGCCGGTCGTCGGGCAGCAGCGGATTGCCGCTTCTCGGCGGAGGCGGCCGGTGTTCAGCGGCTGCTAACTAGTGCCCCGCGCCGGAAATTGGGCGAATAAGTCCGGTGATCCAGGTGTGCGCTCGCAAGGCGGAGGAGGAGCCGATACCGCTGTTGTATCGGCGACGACGACGCCGCGAGCGTGCAGCTGGGCGCCGGAATTATCGTCTGAATTCCCGGCGCGGGGCACTAGCTGGCCTGTCGGTGCGCGGCCGCGGCGAGCAGCTCGGTCCGCCGCGCCGCGATGCTCTGTCCGTCCGGAAGCAGCTCACCGGTGTCCTCGAAGAGGACGACGCCGTTGCAAAGGAGGCTCCAACCCTGCTCAGGGTGTGCCGCGATGACATGAGCAGCATCGCGATCGAGCGCGTCAGCGGACGGGCACGGTGGAGTGTGCGTGCACGCGCGCGCCGGACGGGCTGATTGAGCGTCGGTGAGCATTGTCTCTTCCTGTAATCGCTTGCAGTGACCTTCGACACGAGTGTGCTCTCTGCCGCGGGCTTGTGCCAGTTATTCAAGAACGGCGACATGGTGTGTCGCCAGACATAAACCCCAAAACCTCCCGGCACGGCGGTGTCACTGTCACTCAGGGTGCAGGATCCTTCTTACGCAGAGCAGTCAACCGATCGCTGCCGATCAGCTCCGCAAATGACATCCGCCACAGCGGCGGCGCCTGGTCGTGATGGCCGAGCTCGGCCCAGCGAACCCGCTGCAACATCCGGATCAGCCGGACCGCGACCCGCAGCAGCAGCGCGGCCAGCGGCAGCTCGATCAGCAGGGCCGAGCCCAGCGACCACCACATGTCGTCGGTGCCCCAATCCAGCACCACGTCGAACCAGGCGTCGCACACGAGCAGGGTGGCGGTGATCATCGCAGAGGTGATCAACATCTGCCGGCGTTGCCAGGCGTTCCAGGCCGTCCAGGTGAGGCAGACCAGCAGCGCGATGTCGAAGCCGACCCAGGCCGCCTTCCACTGCCCGGCGACGAACCGGTCGGGCAACGAGACCGCCAGGTACGTGATCCACGGAATGAGCAACAACGAGCTGGCGACCACGATTGTGAGGAAGACGCGACGCAAGCGCGCGACGTGGACGTTGCGGCCGGGCGTCTTGGGTACGACCGGCTCGGGCAGCGGCGGGGTGGACATCGGCGCTCAGGTGCGGCCGAGCCGGTCCTGGGCCTCGCGGAGCTCCGGGGCCCGAGGCACCCAGTCAGCGAGCACGGCCGGATAGCCGGCTCGCTGGGCCGCATCGACCACCTCGACGTCGTCGTCGACGAACGCCGCGATCTGGTGGCGGGCCAGTCGGCGCAGTACCCCGAGTTTGTACAGCCGGGCTGGACGGTGGTCGCCGTGGCCGCGCAGGTAGAGCTCGCCGGTCGGCAGGCCGTGCTGATCCAGCCAGCGCGACGTGACGGCGCGCAGCCATTCGGGCCGGCCGGTCAGCCAGGCGACGTCGTGCGAGCGGGCCAGGTCGGTGGCCAGCGCGACGCCTTCGGGCAACGGCGGGTCGTCGGCGGCGGCACCGAAGAAGCCGCCCCAGTCCTTGGGGCGGCTGTCCAGGTGATGCAGGCGATGCCTGACATCCGCGACGACCCCGTCGATGTCGAATACAGCCAGGGTCATGTGTTCGAGCGTAATCGGGCGCGAGTACCGACTAGAATGATTGCCTCGTGCGCTTCGTAAACCCGGTCCCGCCGTTCGAGCTGACCTACGACGACGTCTTCATGGTGCCGGCCCGCTCCGAGGTCGGGTCCCGCTTCGACGTCGACCTGTCCACCGTGGACGGCAGCGGCGCCACCATCCCGATTGTCGTCGCCAACATGACCGCGGTCGCCGGCCGGCGGATGGCCGAGACCGTGGCCCGCCGCGGCGGGCTGGTCGTGTTGCCGCAAGACATCCCGGCGCCGGTCGTCCGCGAGGTGGTCGGCTGGGTGAAAGCCCGCCATCCGGTGTTTGACACCGCGCTGACACTCGAGCCGACCAGCCCGGTCGGCGACGCCCTGGCCCTGCTGCCCAAGCGCTCGCACGGCGCCGTGGTCGTCGTCGAGGACGAGCGGCCGGTCGGCGTCGTGACCGAGGCAGATTGTCTGGGAGCGGACCGGTTCACCCAGCTGCGCCGGGTCATGTCCGAGCCGGTGCTGACCTTGCCGGATACCGCGTCGCCGCAGAAGGCGTTCGAACTTCTCGATGCGGCCAACCGCCGGCTGGCCCCCGTTGTCGAGGCGTCCGGGCGAATGGTCGGTGTGCTGACAAAGACCGCGGCGTTGCGTTCGACGTTGTACCGGCCGGCGCTCGACGCATCCGGGCGGCTGCGGGTGGCGGCGGCCATCGGCGTGAACGGCGACGTGCAGGACAAGGCAGCCGAGCTGCTCGACGCCGGCATCGACGTGCTGGTGATCGACACTGCCCACGGCCACCAGCAGCGCATGTTCGACGCGCTGGCCGCGGTGCGTGCGGCATCACCGACGGTCCCGGTGGTGGCCGGCAATGTCGTGTCGGCCGACGGGGTGCGCGACCTGGTCGAGGCCGGCGCGGACATCGTCAAGGTCGGCGTCGGCCCCGGGGCGATGTGCACGACCCGGATGATGACCGGGGTCGGCCGCCCGCAGTTCTCGGCCGTGCTCGAGTGTGCGGCCGCGGCTCGCGAGCTCGGTCGCCACGTGTGGGCCGACGGGGGAGTCAAGCATCCACGCGACGTGGCGCTGGCCCTGGCCGCCGGCGCTTCGGCCGTCATGATCGGCTCGTGGTTCGCGGGCACGTACGAGTCGCCGGGTGACCTGCACGAGACGCCGGACGGGCGCGCGTACAAGGAAAGCTTCGGCATGGCGTCGGCCCGGGCGGTGGCCAACCGAACGAGTGGCGAGGGTGCCTTCGATCGGGCTCGCAAGGCGCTGTTCGAGGAGGGCATCTCGAGCAGCCGCATGTACCTCGACCCGGCCCGGCCCGGCGTCGAGGACCTGATCGACGTCATCACTACCGGCGTGCGCTCGGCCTGCACCTACGCCGGCGCGGCCGACCTCACCGAGTTCGCCGACCGGGCCCTGGTCGGCGTGCAGAGCACCTCCGGGTATGCGGAGGGCCGGCCGCAATACACGAGCTGGTAGCGGCCCCGGCTGCTACGCTCACCGCATGACTTCGGGTAACGGGCTGTGGCGGTCGTCCTACTAGGACGACCCCTCTCGCGCGTTCCCATCCAGGGGCCGTCCTCGCCGGGCGGCCCTTTCGCATGTCCGGCGTGGTCGGCCCTCCACTTTCGACGGAGGCTTCCATGTTTACCGAAACCGCCCCTCTTTCCCTCTCGGCCACGTCCACCCGGACCGCGACGCGGGTGCTGACCGGCGACCGGCCGACCGGTTCGCTGCACCTCGGTCACTACTTCGGCACGCTGGCCAACCGGGTCGCCCTGCAACGCGCCGGGCACGACCTGCTGATCGTGATCGCCGACTACCAGGTCATGACCGACCGGGACCATCCCGGCGATCTGGGTCGGGTGGTGCGCGACATCGTGCTCGACTACCTGGCCTGCGGCCTCGACCCGGATGCGACCACCGTGTTCGTGCACAGCGCGGTGCCGGCGCTCAACCAGCTGATGCTCCCGTTCCTGTCGCTCGTCGGGATGGGCGAGCTGTCCCGGAACCCGACGGTCAAGGAGGAGATCCGGCTCTCCGGACGATCGTCGGTCAGCGGGCTGATGATGACCTACCCGGTGCATCAGGCCGCGGACGTCCTGTTCTGCAAGGCCGATCTCGTGCCGGTCGGCAAGGACCAGCTGCCGCACCTGGAGGTGACGCGCTCGATCGCGCGGCGGTTCAACGAGCGGTACGGCCCGGTGTTCCCGTTGCCCGAAGCGCTGCTCGGCGAGACCCCGGTGCTGCTCGGCCTGGACGGTCGCAAGATGGGCAAGAGCCTGGGCAACGGCATCTCGCTGCGGGACGAGGCGGACGACGTGGTCGCCAAGATCCGCGCGGCGCGCACCGACTCCGAACGGCGCATCACGTTCGAGCCCGACCGGCGTCCCGAGGTGGCCAACCTGCTGCGGATCGGCGGCCTGTGTGCCGGGCGCGACCCGGTCGAGCTGGCCGACGAGGTAGGCGACGGCGGGGCGTCGGTGCTCAAGCGGGCGGTGGTCGATTCCGTCAACGCGTTCCTCGACCCGATCCGGGCCCGGCGGTCGCTGTACGAGCCGGCCGACGCGAGCGCGCTTCTGCGCCGGGGTGCAGGGCGGGCCAGTGAACTGGCCGAGCGGACGCTGGACGAGGTGCGTGACGCGATGGGCATGCGCTACGACGCCCTGGGGTAGCTCGGCGAGAATGGGCACGTGCCGGTCGACCGCGACGACATCGCCAGGCTCGGCGCATCACCGGGCCGGTGCGGCGGCTGCGCCCACGCGCTGGTCAACGTCACCCGGCGCGGCACCGCCTACCTGCGCTGCGGACGCGCGGCCTGGGACGATCGACTCGTCCGGTATCCGCGGCTGCCCGTGCGTGACTGCGTCGGGTTCACGCCGCGGGGCGAGTAGCCACGCCACCGGCGTACCGAGCATCATGGCCGGGTAGGGCCGAAGATCGTGCCGGGGAGGTTGCTGTGCTGCTGCCGATGTCACCCGCCGATTCGCTGTTCCTGATGGTCGAGACGCGCGAGCACCCGATGCACGTCGGCGGCCTGCAGCTGTTCGTCCCCCCGGAGGGCGCCGACGCGCACGACGTGAGCCAGACGTTCGACGGCCTGATCGCGACCGACGACGTCCGGCCGTTGTTCCGCCGGCGGGCCCGCCGGTCGGTGACCGGGTTGGGGCTGTGGGGTTGGGAGCGCGACGACGCGTTCGACATCGAGCACCATGTGCGCCACACCGCGTTGCCCCGGCCCGGGCGGGTGTTGGAGCTGCTCGCGCTGTGCGGCCAGCTGCACAGCAACCTGCTCGACCGGCACCGGCCCTTGTGGGAGGCGTCGCTGATCGAGGGACTGGCCGACGGCCGGTTCGCGATGTACCTCAAGGTGCACCACGCCCTGGTCGACGGCGTGTCCGCGCTGCGGCTGCTGCAGCGGGGGCTGAGCGAAGAGCCCGACCAGCGGGACATGCCGCCGCCCTGGGCCAACCGACCCGGCGTCGACGAGCAAAAGCCGGCCGACCCGAGCGAGACCCGTGAGCAGGGCGACGTGCTGAACCGGGCGCTGCACTCCGCGGTGAACGTGCTCGGCGAAGTGGCCGGATTGCCGGGCGCGCTGGCCAATGCGGTGAGCCGCGGCATCCACGAGCAGGCGGCACCGTTGTCGTTCTCGGCGCCGCGCTCGATGCTCAACGTGCCGATTACCGGCGCCCGCCGGTTCGCCGCCCAGTCCTGGCCGATCGAGCGGATCCGCCGGGTGGGCAAGGCGGCCGACGCCACGGTGAACGACGTGGTGCTGGCCATGTGCTCGGGTGCGCTGCGCAGCTACATGCTCGGGCTGGACGCGCTGCCCGACTCGCCGCTCATCGCGATGGTGCCCGTGTCGCTGCACGTCGACGACAGCCACCGTGAGGGCGGCAACGCCATCGGCGTCGTCATGTGCAACCTGGGCACGCACCTGACCGACCCGGCCGCCCGGCTCGCCGCGATCACCGCCTCGATGAACGACGGCAAGGCGGCGATGGCCGGTATGAGCCCGCTGCAGATCATGGCGCTGAGCGCCCTCGGCATGAGCCCGCTCGCACTGGCTCCGCTGCTCGGCGTGCAGAACAGGTTCCGCCCGCCGTTCAACCTGGTGATCTCGAACGTGCCTGGACCGCAGTCTCCCTTGTACTACAACGGTTCCCGGCTGGACGGCGTGTACCCGTTGTCGATCCCGGTCGACGGCCAGGCGCTGAACATCACGTGCACCAGCTACTCGGACAAGTTGGCGTTCGGGCTGACCGGTTGCCGGCGCAGCGTGCCCCATCTGCAGCGGCTGCTGGGCCACCTCGACGACGAGCTGGACCTGCTCGAGCGCGCCGCCGGCGTGGCCTGAGCCGTCACAGCTGGTTGAGATCCACCCGGGCCAGGGCGCGGGCGGCGGCCGGGGTGAACCGCGACAGCGCGTCGAACACCTTGGCCTCCGGGGTGATCCGGGTGACCGGGCGGTTGCGTTCGACCGCGGTCACGATGTGCCGGGCCACCCGACGCGGGCTGTATCCCCGGCGGGTGTACGCCTGTACAGCATGGCTGCGTAACTGTTCCTGCGTCGCGTCGTCCACACCGACGAACCGGGTCGTCCGGGTGATGTCGGTGTTGACGAATCCCGGGCAGATCGCCACCACTCCGATGCCGTCCCGCCCGAGCTCGGCCCGCAGGCACTGGGTCAGCATCAGCACGGCGGCCTTCGTCGTGGCGTAGGCCGGTAGCGTCCGCGAGGGTGAGTACGCCGCGGCCGAGGCCACGTTGACCAGCGTGCCACCCTGGCCGCGTTCGAGCAGCTGCCGCCCGAACAGCCGCGAGCCGTGAATGACGCCCCACAGGTTGACGTCGAGAATGCGCTGCCAGTCGGCCACAGTGGTGTCCAGGAACGGCCCGGCCATCCCGATGCCGGCGTTGTTCACGACGATGTCGGGCACGTCGTGGTCGGCCCGCACCTGCTTGGCGAACCTCTCGAACGCGTCCGTGTCGGAGACGTCGAGCTGGTAGGCCGCCGCGTCGACGCCCATCCGGCGGGCCGCCTCGACCGTGTCGCCGGCCGCATTCTCGTCGAGGTCGGCCACCACGACGTCGGCGCCGCGTTCGGCGAAGGCCAGCGCCGTCTCGCGGCCGATGCCCCGACCGCCGCCGGTGACCACGGCCAGCTGGCCCGTGAACGCCTTGCCGCCGCGGGGCGCCCGCGCCTTGGTGAGGGCCCGCGTCGGCGCTCCGCCCGACGTGTGGTCGACCAGCTCGGCCGTGATGCGCGCGATGACGTCCGGCCGGGTGACGACGACCCAGTGCCCGCCCGCGACTCGGCGGATGTGCAGGTCGCGCACCCAGGGGGCGGGCCCACCGGTGGCCAGCGCCGGCGACACGAAGGGGTCGGCATTCGGCACGACGACCTGCACGGGCACATCGATCCGGCGGCGGCGCGGGCGGCCGAGGCGGCCGAAGAGGTTGGCCCGGTAGAGCTGCAGCCCGGCGAGCTTGTCCGCGAGCGTCTGCGGCGACCTCCGGGCCGGGGCCGAACCACGCCCGATCCGCGTGCTGGCGGCCAGCGCCCGGTCGAGCACTCGGCTGCGCCACAGGAGCTCGGGCAGCACCGGCAGGTTGAACAGCACGAGGTAGTTCGACTCGATCAGCTGCCGGACGACGTGACGCAGCTTGGCCCCGCCCGGGCGCAGCCCCGACCGCATCCACGCGCGCGCCTGGTCGAGGTCGGGGCCGGAGATCGAGGTGAACGACGCGATGCGCCCGGCCAGTCGCTCGTCGCCGACCGCCGACCAGCATTGCACCGAGCCCCAGTCGTGGCCGACCAGATGCACCGGCGCGTCGGGGCTGACCGCCTCGACGACCGCGGCCAGGTCGTCGACCAGCTGGTCGAGTCGGTAGGCCGAGCGGGCCCGGGGGCGATCCGACGCACCGGCGCCCCGCACGTCGTAGCGGACCACGTGATAGCGCCCGGCCAGCTCGGCGGCGATGCCGTCCCACACCGTGCTGCTGTCCGGGTACCCGTGCACGCACAACACGGTCGGGGCGCTGCGATCGCCCGACTCGTGAACCGTTAGCCGCACGCCGTCCGTGGACGTGACCCGCATCGGCGCTCCTCATGCCGGAAGTTATCTGTGACTATGTGTCACGCTAGATCGACTGTCAAGATTCACCCCATGGTCGAGTCGCTGTCCCTGGAGAAGATCGACGAGGCGTCCCGGGTGATCCCGGCCGAGTTCCTCCATACCCCGCAGTATGTCGACGCGGCGCTGTCGGCGGCGCTCGGCCGCGAGACCGTGCTCAAGATCGAGACATTGAACCCGTTGCGGTCGTTCAAGGGGCGCGGCGCCGAGTACTTCATGCGTGGCCTGGACACCGGACGGCACGTGGTGTGCGCCTCGGCCGGCAACTTCGGGCAGGCCATCGCCTACGCGGCCCGCCGCCGCGGCATCCCGGTCACGGTGTTCAGCGCCCGCACCGCCAACCCGGTCAAGGTGGCCCGGATGCGCGAGCTCGGCGCCGAGGTGGTGCTCGACGGCGACGACTTCGACCGGGCCAAGGCCCGGGCCGTCGAGCACGCCGCCGAGCAGGCCGACCGGCTGTTCGTCGAGGACGGTCGCGAGCCGGCCATCAGCGAAGGCGCCGGCACGATCGGGGTGGAGCTGGCGCCGCTCGGGCTGGACACCCTGCTCGTTCCGGTCGGCAACGGAGCGCTGATCACCGGCATCGGCACCTGGCTCAAGACGCACTCGGCGGGCACGCGCGTCGTAGGGGTGTGCGCGGCCGGCGCCCCGGCGATGGAACGCAGCTGGCGGGCCGGGCGGGCGATCGACGGCGACGCGGTGGCCACCTTCGCCGACGGCATCGCGGTGCGTGTGCCGGTGCCGGCCGCCGTCGAGTGGATGCGCGACACCGTCGACGACATGCTGCTGGTCGACGACGAGCAGATCGGCGCCGCGCTGCGCCTGGTCCGGGACACCGTCGGGCTGGTGCTCGAGCCCGCGGCCGTCGTCGGGGTGGCCGCCGCGATGGGGCAACCGTTTGCCGGGCGGCTCGGCACGATCATCACCGGCAGCAACTACCCGCCCGAATTGCTGGCCCGGCTAACAGCGTCAACTCGAAGTTGACGACGGTCGTGGCGTCAATCTACGGTTGACGCCGTGACTTCCTTTCCCGTCCCGCTCGACAACCTGATCACCTACGTCAAGTCACTGCATCCCGACGGCGACGCCCTGGCGAACCTGGCCGATGCTGTCGCGGTCGGCACTCGTCTCGACGAGCAGACCGACGCGCTGATCGGCCACTTCGTCGATCAGGCGCGCCGGTCCGGAGCGTCGTGGAGCCAGATCGGCTCCAGCATGGGCGTGTCGAAGCAGGCTGCCCAGAAGCGGTTCGTGCCGCGCTGGGACGGCCTGGACCCGATTCCGGCCGGACAGCTCTACTCCCGGTTCACTCAGCGGGCCCGCAACGTGCTGGCCGTCGCCGGGCAGGTCGCCGGCAGCAACGCAGCGGAGCGGATCGAGACGCCGCACATCGCCGTCGGCCTGGTGGCCGAGCCGGGCGGTCTGGCCGCGCGCATCATCCATGACGCCGGAGTCACCGATGAGCAGCTGTATTCGATGTTCGAGCTGGCGGCGCCCGGCGACCGGGCCTCCGCCGATCCGGCTGACCTCCGCGAACTGCGCTTCAGCGACGCCGGCAAGACGGCGATGCAGGGCACGCTGAAGGCGGCACTGCGGCTGGGCCACAACTACATCGGGACCGAGCACATGCTGCTCGGCCTGCTGTTCACCGACGACGACGTGACGGCCAAGCTGGTCGGACGCGGGCTCACCGTCGAGCGAGTCGAGCAGGGCGTCGCCGAAGAGGTGGCCCGGATCCAGGCCCAGCGGACGGCCGGCTGACGTTCACTGTCCGGGGACGGGCGCGCCGGACGGAACACCGTTCGCCAGGTAGGCGTCGTAGTACGCCCGCCAGGGCGTGTCGTCCGCGGTCGTCTGGTTCAGGGAGGCGTCCAGCGCGGCCAGGCAGAGGCTCCAGCCGGCACCGTTGCGGGCCGCGGCCGAGCGATCCTCGAGCACGTTGAGCAGCACGAGCCGGCAGTGCCGCTCGTCCACCGCGTTCAGCTCGACGTGGATCTCGTCGCCGCCCCAGGTGAAGGCCAGCCGGTTCGGCGGGTCGTACGCGAGAACGAGCCCGGTCGTGTCGTCGACGTTGGTATCCCCGGAGAACTCGACGGTTCCGCCGACCCGCGGCTCGATGGCCACCTTCGACGGGAACCACGCGGCCAGCTGATCCGGCTCGCTGACCGCCGGCCAGACCCGCTCGATCGGATGCGGGTAGGTGCGTTCGAAACGCACCGCCGGGCGGCCGTCGTGTTCGAGGTAGCTGCCGAGATCCATCACTTCTCCTTCGGGGCATTCTGGTCGAGGTGGTGGCCCAGCGCGTCGAGGCTCTGGTTCCACAGCACGCGGTACGGCTCGAGCCACTTGTCGAGCTCGACCAGTGGCTCGGGGTCGATCGCGTAGATGCGGCGCTGCGCCTCGCGCAGGACCTGGACCAGGCCGGCGTCGCGCAGCACGCGCAGGTGCTTGGACGTCGTGGGCTGGCTGAGCCGAAGTGAGTGGGCCAGCTCGCCCACGGCGTGCGGCCGGCGCCGCAGCAGGTCCAGCACAGCCCGTCGGTTCGGATCGGTCAGTGCCGTCCACGTCATTGCCAGCACGCCTGTAATATGCTTCAACGCGCATATGCGTGTCAAGGCATATAGCAATAGAGGTGGTTTGCGCCCCGCGGCCCACACTGGCCGGATTCGGTCAATCTGGCCGCTGGTGTGCCGTTCGAGCACGGGGGAGAGGTACACCTCGATAAGAGCACCGACCCAGGGAGGATGCCCTCGTGACGCTCAGGCGATTCGGTCCGGTGATCATCGTCGGCGTGGTGGCTCTCGTGGCCGGCCTGGCCTCGGCGCGGGCAGGGCTGGGCTCGGCGCGGGCCCGGGCGGCCCGCGAGGTCGTAGATCGTCCGGTCGCGTCCTTGCCGTGGAGCGACCCGAACTACGTGCCGGAGCCGGGGGACTGGCAGCCCTACGTGTTGGCCCCGAGGGGCCACCAGGTCCGGCCGGTCAGCGCCTCGGCCGACCCGCGCGGGGGCTCGGTGCAGGGCGATCCGGACGCGGTCGTCACCGGCCAGCAGTCGGTTCGCTTGGTCAGTACCGGTGATCGCACGACATCGCCGCTGCTCATCGTGGACTTCGGCCGCGAGGTCGGCGGCAAGATCCAGGTCGCGATCGCCGGGCACTCGTCGCCGGCTCCGCAGCTCCACGTCTGCCTGAGCGAGTCGCGCCAGTTCATGGCGTTGCAGTCGGGCGACAACAACGGCGAGGCGGCGTACGCGCCGGGCTGCGACACCGCGAACATATGGGTCGGCTACCCGGGCTTCGCCTACACCTACGACGCCGACAGCCACCTCCTGTCCCTTGACGCCCCGACCGCGAGCGACAGCCAGCTGCGCGGCGGGTTCCGGTATGCCACGTTCTTCCTCGACGGGGCCGGCTCGGTCGACCTGGGCGCGGTGTCGCTGCAGTTCGGCGCGGCGCCGAAGCAAACCGATCCGGCGGCCTACCCGGGCTGGTTCCTGTCGAGCGACGACACGCTGAACAAGATCTGGTACGCCGGCGCCTACACGGTGCAGATGGACACGTGGCTGTCCGACACGGCCAAGAGCTGGCCCTACAACCCGGGGGAGGCCGACCACGCCGACGCACAGGTGCCGAACGCCGACCCGCACCAGGAAGTGATCTTCGACGGGGCCAAGCGTGATCGCATCGTCTGGCAGGGCGACCTGGCCGTCCAGGCCCCGGTGACCTACCTGAGCACCGCCGACGTCGCCGCCGTCGACAACTCGCTGTCGTCGCTGGCCGCCCAGCAACTGCCCGACGGGTACACGCCGGCCGAGAGCCTGGTCGGTCAACACAACCGCGACGAGATCCGCACGTACGGCGAGTACGTGACGTGGTTCGTCAACAACCATTACGCACATTGGCTGTATACCGGCGACCGCGCCTACCTGGATCAGTGGTGGCCGGCGCTGACCAAGGCGATGGCCTGGCTCGAGTCGGTACGCGCGCAGGACCCGCAGGGGCTGATCGCGTTCGGGTCGGTGGGTTCGTGCGGCCACTACGGCTACAGCGACTGCGGCCACGAGACCTACGTCAACGCGCTGTACGCCCGGAACCTCGACCAGATGGCCGCGCTCGCCGAGGCCCGCGGCGACGCCGACGATACGGCGGCGTACGGTGCGCGGGCGGCGGCGGTCAAGCAGGCGATAAACGACCAGCTGTGGGACCCGCAGGTCGGCGCGTACCGCCTGTCGCGCGAGATCCCGACGGCGTACCCGCAGGATGCCAACGCGACCGCCGTGCTGACCGGAGTGGCCGACACGGCACGGGCCGCACAAGCCCTGGCGTATCTGCGGCGCAGCAGTTGGAGCCAGTTCGGCGCCCTGACCGTCGCGCCGAGCACGCCCAACCCGTCGATCCGGCCGTTCTACGAGCCACTGCCCAGCGGGTTCGAGGCGAGCGCCCGCCTGGGTCTGAACGACCCGACCGGCGCGTCGCAGCAGGCCGGCCTCGACCTGATGCGGACGTTCTGGGGTTACCAGCTCACGCAGGACCCGGGCAGCACGTTCCCCGAGAAGCTCGACCTGAACGGGCAGCCCGGCATCGCGCAGTTCACCAGCCTGGCCCACGGCTGGGCTGCCGCTCCGACGATCATCCTGACCACACAGGTGCTGGGCGTCGTGCCGACCGGCGCCGGCTTCTCGGCATACGACGTCGTGCCGAACCCCGGCGACCTGCACTGGGCGCAGGGCCGCGTGCCCACGCCGCACGGCGCGATCGACGCGAGCTGGAAGAGCTCGCCCGGCCGCTTCGACCTGCGGGTCACGTCACCGCCGGGCACGACCGGGCGCCTGGCCGTGCCGACCGGTGGCCAGCCCGTCCGGGTGACACTCGACGGCCGGACGGTCTGGGCCGGCGGGCACGCCGTCGGGGGAGCGGCCGCCACTACCGATGGCAGCCACGTGTACGTCGCCGGGGTCCGGCCTGGGCGGCACGATCTGCGGGCCGTCCACAGTGGACACTGAACACCCGGTCAGATGAACGCCAGCGCCTCGATCTCCACCAATGCGTCGGCCGCGGTAGCGCCCGCGGCGTCGAGCACCGTTGGCCGGACGACACGGTGCCCTGGGCGAACGCGGGGGTTGCTGGGCATCCCCTCGGGATTGATGACCTCGACGCCCATGCGCACTCCTGATCTCGATGCGGCGCAGCGCTGATCGTAAGCAGGGGAGCCGACAACTAGGGCGCGTCGCGAGCGCCCTTGCGTACGGCACGCACGTACTCCTTGTTCAGGTCGACGATGCTGAAGAAGGGGATCTCCTTCGGGCAGGCCGCGACGCATTCACCGGAGTTCGTGCAGCCGCCGAACCCTTCGGCATCCATCGTCCGGACCATGTTCAGCACCCGCGACTCGCGCTCGGGTTGGCCCTGCGGCAGCGAGTTCAGGTGCGCGACCTTGGCGGCGGTGAACAACATCGCCGAGCCGTTCGGGCAGGCCGCGACGCAGGCGCCGCAGCCGATGCAGGTGGCGTTCTCGAAGGCCCGGTCGGCCACCGGCTTGGGTACGGGGGTCGCGTGGGCTTCGGGCGCGGCGCCGGTGGGCGCGGTGATGTAGCCGCCGGCCTGGATGACGCGGTCGAAGGCGGAGCGGTCGACGACGAGGTCCTTGATCACCGGGAAAGCGGCCGAGCGCCACGGCTCGACCTCGACGGTGTCGCCGTCGGCGAACTCGCGCATGTGCAGCTGGCAGGTGGTCGTCTGCACGGGCCCATGCGCTCGGCCGTTGATGACCATGCCGCACGATCCGCAGATGCCCTCCCGGCAGTCGTGGTCGAAGGCCACCGGCTCCGCGCCGGCGAGGACGAGACGCTCGTTGAGGATGTCCAGCATCTCCAGGAACGACATCTCCGGCGTGACGTCGTCGACCGTGTAGTCGACCAGTTCGCCGGGCGCGTCCGGACCGGGCTGGCGCCAGACGCGGACGTTGATCCTCATGTGTAGCTCCGTTGGGCGAGGTGGACGTACTCGAACTCGAGCGCCTCCTTGTGGAGGACCGGCCCGATGTTCTCGCCGTACTCCCAGGCCGCCACGTGGCTGTACTGCTCGTCGTCGCGCTCGGCCTCTCCGTTCGCGGTCTGGTGCTCCTCGCGGAAGTGAGCACCGCACGACTCCTCGCGCACCAGCGCGTCGAGCGCCATCAGCTCGGCGAACTCGAGAAAATCCGCGACCCGGCCGGCCTTCTCCAGTTGCTGGTTGAGTTCCTCGCCGGTGCCGGTGACCCGAACGTCGGCCCAGAACTCTTGGCGCAGCTCGGTGATCCGCTCGAGCACCTTGCGCAGCCCGCCCTCGTTGCGGGCCATGCCGCACTGGTCCCACAGCAGCGTGCCGAGCTCCTTGTGGAACGCGTCGACCGTGCGGCGGCCGTCGATCGACAGCAAGGTGTCGATGCGGTCACGCACATCCTGCTCGACCTCGGTGACGGCCGGGTCGGCCGGGTCGACGGGCGGGAACGTATGCGTCGCGAGGTAGTCGGTAAGCACCGGCGGCAGCACGAAGTATCCGTCGGTCAGGCCCTGCATCAGCGCCGAAGCACCCAGGCGGTTGGCCCCGTGATCGGAGAAGTTCGCCTCGCCGATCGCGAACAGCCCGGGGATAGTCGTCTGCAGGTCGTAATCGACCCACAGCCCGCCCATCGTGTAGTGGACGGCGGGGTAGATCCGCATCGGCACCTCGTACGGGTTCTCCGCCGTGATGCGCTGGTACATGTCGAACAAGTTGCCGTACCGGGACGCCACGACATCGCGTCCCATCCGCGAGATGGCGTCGGCGAAGTCCAGGTACACACCCTGCCCGCCGGGACCCACCCCGTTGCCGGCATCGCACTGGTTCTTCGCGGCGCGCGAGGCGATGTCGCGCGGCACCAGGTTGCCGAACGCGGGGTAGAGGCGTTCGAGGTAGTAGTCGCGCTCAGCCTCGGGGATCTGGTTCGGCGGACGGGTGTCGCCGGCCTGCTTCGGCACCCAGATGCGGCCGTCGTTGCGCAGCGACTCGCTCATCAGCGTGAGCTTGCTCTGATGGTCACCCGAGCGCGGGATGCAGGTCGGGTGGATCTGCGTGTAGCAGGGGTTGGCCAGATAGGCGCCGCGCTTGTGGGCGCGCCAGATCGCGGTCGCGTTCGAGCCCTTGGCGTTGGTCGACAGGTAGAAGACGTTGCCGTACCCGCCGGTGGCGAGCACGACCGCGTCGCCGAGGTACGTGTCGACCCGGCCGGTCACCAGGTCGCGCGCAACGATGCCGCGGGCTCGGCCGTCGACGACGATCAGGTCGAGCATCTCGGTGCGCGCATGCATCTCGACGTTGCCGGCGGCGATCTGACGCGACAGTGCCTGGTAGGCGCCCATCAGCAGTTGCTGACCCGTCTGGCCCCGCGCGTAGAACGTGCGCTGGACCTGCACGCCGCCGAACGAGCGGGTGTCGAGCAGGCCGCCGTACTCGCGCGCGAACGGGACGCCCTGCGCCACGCACTGGTCGATGATGTTGGCCGAGACCTCGGCCAGCCGGTAGACGTTCGACTCCCGCGACCGGAAGTCACCGCCCTTGATCGTGTCGTAGAACAGGCGGTAGGTGGAGTCGCCGTCGTTCCGGTAGTTCTTCGCCGCGTTGATGCCGCCCTGGGCGGCTACGCTGTGCGCGCGGCGCGGGGAGTCCTGGAAACAGAACTGGATCACCCGGTAGCCCTGCTCGGCCAGCGTCGCGCCGGCCGACCCACCGGCCAGGCCGGTACCCACCACGATGATCTTGTGCTTGCGGCGGTTGGCCGGGTTGACGAGCTTGGCGTCGAACTTGCGCTGCGCCCAGCGCTGTTCGATCGGCACGTGCGGTGCCTTGGTGTCGGCGATCGGGTCGCCCACGGTGTAGTCGAGCATGCCGGTCTCCCTACTTGACGATCCCGGTCATGACCCCGATCGGCGCCATCATGAAACCGACGGAGATGATCACGGCGAGGAACGTGCCGGTGGCCTTGATGGCCTTGTCGCGGGACGGGTTGTTCAGGCCGAGCGTCTGCGAGGCGCTCCAGAAGCCGTGGTTGATGTGCAGGCCGAGCATCGCCATCGCCAGCAGGTAGACCAGGTCGATGTACCAGTGCTGGAAGTCGGTGTAGACGTCGGCGTAGACGCGCCCCTCGGCGTACTTCGGGTTGGTGACGCCCGCGGTCATGTCCAGCAGGTGGAACACGATGAACAGGGCCAGGATGACGCCGCCGTAGCGCATCGTGCGCGTGGCGAAGGTGGCCTGCGGTCGCTGGCCGTGTGCGTACCCGGTCGGCCGGGCGGCCCGGTCGCGGCGCGTGAGCTGGGCCGCGGCGGTCACGTGCAGCACGACGGCGACCAGTAGCACGACGCGTTGGATCCACAGGAACCAGGCGCCGTGCAGTACCGGCTCGCCGATGGTGCGCAGCCAGGCTGCATAATCGTCGAATTCGGTCGGGCCGAAGAAGATCTTCAGATTGCCCAGCATGTGCAGCAGCAGGAACAGCAGCATGACCAGGCCGGTCACGGCCATGACCCACTTCTTGCCGATCGAGCTCTGCCACAGTGCGCGAAGGCCGGTCCGGCGTCGCGGCCGGGCCGGGGGAGCGCCAGCCGGCGTCGGGCGCGCCGTCGCGGGCTTCGTCATCACCACATCCGGCAACGGTACGAGCGAACCGACCAGAGTGGAAATGGATCGCTTCTCTCGTTCCGATAGCTAGTGCCTATCATGGTCGACGTGCAGATTCACCAGCTGGGCTACTTCGTCGCCCTGGCCGACACCCGGCACTTCACCCGTGCGGCTGAGCAGGTCGGCGTCGCCCAGCCGACGCTCTCGCAGCAGATCCAGGCGCTCGAGGGGGAGCTGGGCACCCGTCTGGTGACCCGCAAGCCCCGGAATATCGAGCTCACCGCGGCCGGGGAGGAGCTGCTGCCGGTCGCCCGGCGCATCCTGGCCGAGACCGACAACGCCCGCCGCGCGTTGGCCGAGCTGGCCGACCTCAAACGCGGGCGGGTGCGCCTCGGCGCGACGCCCAGCCTGTGCACCGGGCTGTTGCCCGACGTCGTCGCCGACTACCACCGATCGCACCCAGGTGTGGCGATTGTCATTGCCGAAGGGGGTTCCCGTGACCTGCAGAGGCGTCTCGTCGCCGGCGAACTGGACCTCGCCCTGCTCGTCGACCCGCGCGCCGGCGCGCATCAGGAGCTGGCCACCACGACGCTGTTCGTCGAGGAGCTCGTGCTCATCTCCGCCCATGATGACCCGGCGCCCACCCGCCGGCCCCGCATCGCGATCGCGGAGCTGCGCCGCAAGCAGCTGGTGATGTTCCGCGACGGCTACGACCTGCGCGAGACCACCACCGCGGCCTGCCGGGCGGCCGGGTTCGAGCCGACGTTGGCCGTCGAGGGTGGGGAGATGGACGCCGTGCTGAGCTTCGTCGCCGCCGGCGTCGGCGTGGCGATCGTGCCCGAGACGGTGGCCGGTGATCGATTCCGGGTCACCCGGCTGCAGGCGCCCGGGCTGAACCGCACCGTGCAGCTCACGCGCCGCGCCGGGGTCGACCTGCCACGCGCGGCCGCCGAACTCGAGAGTCGACTCCTGCGCCTCGCTGCGTGAAGGGGACCCGGGTCTTCCTCGACTTGACATAATGTCGATTATCGGCGCTACGGGAGGTCGGGGCCGGAAGGGGCTCAGGCGCGGACGTAGTCCGCGAGGTGCTCGCCGGTGAGCGTGGCTCGAGCGGCGACCAGATCGGCCGGCGTGCCTTCGAAGACGACCCGCCCGCCGTCGTGTCCGGCGCCCGGGCCGAGATCGATGATCCAGTCCGCGTGCGCCATGACTGCCTGGTGATGCTCGATGACGATCACCGACTTGCCGGAGTCGACGAGGCGGTCCAGCAGGCCGAGCAACTGCTCGACGTCGGCCAGGTGCAGCCCGGTGGTCGGTTCGTCGAGGATGTAGATGCCGCCCTTCTCGCTCATCTGCGCGGCGAGCTTGAGGCGTTGACGTTCCCCGCCTGACAGGGTGGTCAGCGGCTGACCCAGGTTGACATAACCTAGACCGACGTCGGCCAGTCGTTCCAATATCTTGTGCGCCGCCGGCGTGTGCGCCTCGCCGGCGCCGAGGAACTCCGTCGCCTCCGCGACCGACAGGGCCAGGACGTCGGCGATGTTGCGGCCGCCGAGCGAGTACTCGAGCACCGACGCCTGGAACCGCTTCCCCTTGCAGTCTTCGCAGGTGGACTCGACGGTGGCCATGACACCCAGCTCGGTGTAGATCACGCCGGCGCCGTTGCAGGTCGGGCAGGCGCCCTCGGAGTTGGAGCTGAACAGGGCCGCCTTGACGCCGTTGGCCTTGGCGAACGCCTTGCGGATCGGGTCGAGCAGCCCGGTGTAGGTGGCCGGGTTGCTCCGGCGTGACCCGCGTATCGCGCCCTGGTCGATCACCACCACGCCGTCGCGACCGTCGACCGAGCCGTGGATGAGCGAGCTCTTGCCCGAGCCGGCGACGCCGGTGATCACGCACAGCACGCCCAGCGGTAGGTCGACACTGACCGACCGCAGGTTGTGCGTCGACGCGTCCCGGACCTCGAGCGCGGCGGCCGAAGAGCGCAGGTGCGGTTTGAGCGACGCCCGGTCGTCCAGGTGCCGGCCGGTGATCGTGTCGGCCTTGCGCAGCCCCGCGACGGTGCCCTCGAAGACGACCTCGCCGCCGGCCGTACCGGCACCGGGCCCGAGGTCGACGACGTGGTCGGCGATCGCGATCGTCTCGGGCTTGTGCTCCACGACAAGCACGGTGTTGCCCTTGTCGCGCAGCTGCAGCAGTAGGCCGTTCATCCGCTCGATGTCGTGGGGATGCAGGCCGATCGTCGGCTCGTCGAAGACGTAGGTGACGTCGGTCAGCGACGAGCCCAGGTGGCGGATCATCTTCGTCCGCTGGGCTTCCCCGCCCGACAGCGTGCCGGTCGGCCGCTCGAGCGAGAGGTAGCCCAACCCGATCTCGGCGAACGAGTCGAGCAGGTGCTGCAGTCCGGTCAGCAGCGGACCGACCGACGGTTCGTCGAGATCGCGGACCCACTCGGCCAGGTCGCTGATCTGCATCGCGCAGAGCTCGGCGATGTTCCGGTCCGCGATCTTCGACGAGCGGGCTTCCTTGCTCAGCCGGGTGCCGTCGCAGTCCGGACAGGTCGTGAACGTGATCGCCCGTTCGACGAAGGCGCGGATGTGCGGCTGCAGCGAGTCGACGTCCTTGGACAACATCGACTTCTGGATCTTGGGGATCAGGCCCTCGTAGGTCAGGTTGATGCCCTCGACCTTGATCTTCGTGGGCTCCTTGTAGAGCAGGTCGTGCAGTTCCCTCTTGGTGTATTTCCTGATCGGCTTGTCCGGGTCGAAGAAGCCGCTGCCCTTGAAGATGCGCCCGTACCAGCCGTCCATGCTGTAGCCGGGGATGGTCAGCGCGCCCTCGTTGAGCGACTTGTCCTCGTCGTACAGGGCGGACAGGTCGAAGTCGTTGATCGAGGCCATGCCTTCGCAGCGCGGGCACATGCCGCCCTGGTACACGGCGTTTCGGACGATGGTCTTCTCGCCCTTACCCTTGTCCGACTTCATCACGCCACTGGCCGTACGGGTGGGTACGTTGAACGAGAACGCCGTGGGCGGGCCGATGTGCGGCTGGCCGATCCGGCTGAACAGGATGCGCAGCATCGCGTTGGCGTCGGTGGCCGTGCCGACCGTGGAACGCGGGTTGGCGCCCATCCGCTCCTGGTCGACGATGATCGCGGTCGTCAGCCCCTCGAGCACGTCGACTTCGGGCCGGGCCAGAGTCGGCATGAACCCTTGTACAAACGCGCTGTAGGTCTCGTTGATCAGCCGCTGCGACTCGGCCGCGATCGTGCTGAACACCAGCGAGCTCTTGCCTGATCCGGAGACTCCGGTGAACGCGGTCAGCCGGCGCTTCGGTAGTTCGACGCTGACGTCCTTGAGGTTGTTCACGCGGGCGCCGTGCACGCGGATCAGGTCGTGACTGTCGGCGAGTTGCGAGTCCGCCTTCTTGGCCCTAGTCATCGTCAGTCATCGTGCCTCCGTGATCGGCGGCCGGGTCAGCTCTGCTGGATGCGGATCTCGTTGCCGGACGGGTCGCGGAAAGCGCAGTCGCGAACCCCGTAGGGCTGGTCGGTCGGTTCCTGGACGACCTCGGCGTCGACGGCCTGCAGCCGCTCGAAGGTGGCGTCGACGTCCTTGCTGGCCAGCAGGAGCTTGCCGTAGGTGCCCTTGGCCATCATCTCCGCAATGGCGCGCTGTTCGTCGTCGGTGACGCCGGGAGTGGCCTGCGGCGGATACAGGACGATCGACGTCCCGGGCTGGTCGGTCGGCCCGACGGTGATCCAGTGCATGCCGCCGTAGCCGACGTCGTTGCGGACCTCGAAGCCGAGGACGTCGCGGTAGAAGGCCGTGGTGGCCTCCGGGTCGTTGTGCGGGAGGAAGCTCGCGCTGATGGTGATGTCCATGGCGGTCACGCTACGTGCGGCGTTCCGGCCGGTGCTTCTCGATTCCTGACCGGTCTGGTCACCTGCTTGGCGACACACGCCGGCATGCCCTCCGTTTCGCCCGCCTGCTGGCGTCGGTAGACGCTGGGCGGCACGCCGACCAGTTCGGTGAACCGGGTGCTGAACGTGCCCAGCGACGAGCAGCCGACCGCGAAGCACACCTCGGTGACGCTCAGGTCGCCGCGTCGCAGGAGCGCCATCGCCCGTTCGATGCGCCGGGTCATCAGGTAGCTGTACGGCGATTCGCCGAAGGCGAGCTTGAACTCGCGGCTGAGGTGCCCGGCCGACATGTGCGCCCCGCGGGCCAGTGCCTCGACGTCCAGCGGCCGAGCGTACTCCCGGTCGATCCGGTCGCGGACCCGGCGCAGCCGCGCGAGGTCGCGCAGGCGCTGGTCCGAAGCGGGGCTGCTGGTCACGTTCAGGATGGTGCCACGCTGCGGTCAGAACCGAGAAATAGCCGTGTCGACATTTGCGGCCGGCGCGGACCGCGTCGCAGATGTCGCCGGCCGCTCGCCTTTAGTCTCCCCGGTCGTTGATCAACGGCATCGTGCCCCCTTTCGTTGATCAACAGGGAATCGTGGTCGCCAGGGTGACCAGAAATCCCTGTTGATCAAGCGAAGGGGAGGTAGACAGGCCGGCTCCCCTAGGTGTCGGACCAGACACGGGCGGCGATCAGGTTGACATAACGTTGGAGCTGCTCGGCCCGCTCGGCCACGATTTCGTCGATCGGGCGCCGCCCGTCGATCGTGATCACCGCGGATGGAGCGGCTCGGCCCGGCTCGTGATCTCGGCGTCCCGCGACGCGTCGCGGCTCAGGCGCGCCTCGAGCGTCCCGGTCGGATCCAGGTCGCGCCAGCCCGCGCGGGCCCGGTCGGCGTCGCGGTCGATCGCGGGCCGCCGCGCGGTGCGAATGCCGCTCGGGCGAGCAGCGGCCGGCCGGCTCGCCCCGTAGCCGCCCAGGTGGTGGGCGGCCGGCCAGCGCGCGAACAACGGAAGTCGTTCCGGCGCACGCGGCTCAGCGGGCGTTTCGCGCGAAAAGTCCCAGTCTTGTGTTTTCGCTATACGGCCGGACGTAGCCGGGCGGGGCCGCGCCGATCGCGCGACCCCGCCGACAGAATCATACGTAGACCGACGGTTGCTCCACCGGCCGAGGCTCGTCCAGCCGTGGGCGGCGCGACAGCCGCGACGGCCACCAGTTGGCCCGGCCGAGCATGGCCATCAGCGACGGCAGCACCACGGCCCGCACCACCAGGGCGTCGATGAGGATCGCGGCAGCCAGGCCCACGCCGAGCTCCTTGAACTCGATCATGTTCAGGCTGGCGAAGATCGCGAACACCGACACCATCACCACGGCCGCGCTCGTCACGACGCCGGCCGACCGGGTGATGCCATGTCGCACCGCGTCACGGGTCGACTCGCCCCGCTGCACCGCCTCGCGGATCCGGCTGACGACGAACACGTGGTAGTCCATCGACAACCCGAACAGCACCACGAACAGGAACAGCGGGATCCACGAGACGATCGTGCCGTTGGAGCGGTAGTCGAGCAGCTGGTCGGCCCAGTGGTGCTGGAACGTCAGTACGAGCACCCCGAACGCGGCCGCCGCCGACAGCATGTTCACCGCGATCGTCATCAGCGCGACGACCACCGACCGGAACGTGAACGCCATGATCAGGAACGTCAGCGCCAGCACGAAGCCGATCACCAGCGGCAGTTTCTCCTTCTGGTGCTGGGAGTAGTCGACATTGGTCGCCGCTCCCCCGGTGACCGCGAAGTGCGCTCCCGGGACCTTGCCGATCACCGGCGGTAGGACGTCGTTGCGCAGTTCGGCCAGCGACTGCCGGGCTTCGTGCGACGACACCGCGAACGGCACGTCGACGCTGAGCGTGTGCACCGTGCGGTCGGCCGAGGTGCGGGTCTGCGGCAGGTCTGACCCGTCGACCGCGAACAGCTGGTTGCCGGCCAGCTGGTGCGTGACGCCGGCCAGCGCGGACGACACGGCCGGCGCCTGTGCGGCCGGTGCGCGCACGACGATCTCCTGGCTCACCTGCTGCCCGGGGAAGGCGGCGGCCAGCCGGTCGTAGGTCTGCACCTCGGCGATCGACTTGGGCAGGTCGTTCTCGGTCGACTGGCCCAGCTTCATGCCCAGCGCCGGCAGCGCCAGCGCCAGCATGGCCAGCGACGCGACAACGAACGTCGCACCCGGCCGGCGCAGGGCCGGCTTGAGCAGGGCCGGCCACAGCCGGGGCTCGCCACCCCGGTTGGTCAGCCGCCACAGCAGCGGCACACGCGGGCGGTCGATGCGCCGGCCCAGCTTGGCCAGCACGGCGGGCAGCACGGTCAGCGAGCCCAGCACGGCCACGCCGATCACCAGGATCGAGCCGATCGCCAGGGACGAGAAGATCACGTCGTGGGTCAGGAACATGCCGGCCATCGACACGATGACCGCGAGCCCGGACACGACCACCGAGTGCCCCGACGTCTGCGCGGCGATCTCGATCGCGTCGACGTGATCGCGCCCGCGGGCCCGTTCCTCGCGTTCTCGCTTGAGGTAGAACAGCGAGTAGTCGACGCCGACCGCCATACCCATGAGCAGGATGACGCTGGACGTGGTGCCCGAATCCGGCACCAGGTGCGACGCGAGGGTCGACAGGCCGACCGCGGCGAATACCGCCGACAGGGCGAGCAGCACCGGGACGCCGGCCGCGATGATCGCGCCGAACGCGACGAGCAGGATGATCAACGTGACCGGCAGGCTGATGTTGGTTGCCTTGCCGAACGACTTGCCCAGTTCCTTGTTGATCGCCTTGGGCATCGACGCGTCGCCGACCTCTTCGACGCGCAGCTGCGGGTAGCGGTGCTGGGTGGCCGCGGTCGCGTCCTGCAGCGGCTGCACCCGGTCCTGGGCGCTGTCGGGGTCGCCGCGCATGGTGACGTTCACGAGGATCGCGTCGTGCGTGCCCTGCGAACGTTGCGGGGCGTCGACGTGCGCGACCTCGGGCAGGGCGGCCAGCCGTCGGCTGACGTCGGTGGCCGCCTGGGTGGCGGTGGCGTTGTCGGACGCGCCGGCCCGGGCCGAGATCAGGATGCTCTCCTTGGCCGGGTCGTCCATCTTCGCGTCGTGCAGCCAGTGCGCGGCCTGGCCGGACTGGCCGACCGCCTGGTCCAGGCTGGTCGCCTTGCGGGTGCCGGCCGCCTGCCCGATCGCGAAGCAGACGGCGACGAACGCCAGCCAGAGCCCGATCGCCCGCCAGGGATGAGTGGCGCTCCAGCGGGCCACGCGAACGGTGGCTCCGCGCCGGCGCGGTCGCGGATCGGTGTCGTACATGGGGTGTCCTCCACGCGGTTGTCGTGCGGTTCACGAACAACCCTCGTGCTGGACGCCCCCACACACATTGGGCCTGGGTCCCGAACGAAAGGGGGCCTAGCACCACCATCCCCGGCGGCCCGGTGCGTCAGGATGGACGTCGACCGAAGCGACCGAGACAGGGACGGACATGGTCAACGAGTTGGGCGAGCGACTCAAGCTCGTGTGGTGGGCGGTGCTGCTCACGATGTTCGCCTGCCTCGGCCTCGTCCTGTTCTGCGTCCTGCTCACCGGCGTGGCCGTCGTGCTCGTGTCGGTCGGCATCCCGATGCTGATGGTCTGCTTCCCGCTGTTGCGGCGGTTCGCCGACTTCCACCGGCACTGGGCCGGCAAGTGGCTCGGGGTCACCATCCCGGCGTCGTACCGGCCCCGGCCGAAGGGCAACCCGTTCGTGCGGTTGTGGGCCACCGTGCGCGACCCGGCCAGCTGGCGCGACGTGCTGTGGCTGTTCGTCAACGGCACGTTCGGTTTGGTGCTGTGCATCGCGGCCATCGTCGAGAGCGTGCTCGGCCTGCTGTTCTGGTGGTGGCCGAAGAAGGGCGCCCTTTACCTGGACGCCTTGCTGGTCAAGTGGCTGCTGTCACCCAGCGAGAAGGCGCTGCTGGCCAGCCGGGTCCAGGAGCTGGCCGAGTCGCGGGCCGAGACGGTAGACAGCCAGGCTGCGGAGATTCGCCGCATCGAACGCGACCTGCACGACGGCGCGCAGGCCCGGCTGGTCGCGCTCGGCATGAACCTGGGCATGGCGGCCGACGCCGTGGACACGGACCCGCAGACCGCCCGCCTGCTGCTGGCCGAGGCCCAGGCGGCGAGCAGCCAGGCCCTGGCCGAACTGCGCGGCCTGGTGCGGGGCATCCACCCCCCGGTACTGGCCGACCGGGGACTGGTCGGCGCCGTCCAGGCCCTCGCGCTCGCCACGCCGCTGGCGATCGATGTCGAGGCCGACGTGCCCGGCCGGCTGGCCGCCCCGGTCGAATCGGCGGCGTACTTCGCGGTGGCCGAGGCGCTGACCAACGTGATCAAGCACAGCGGCGCCCACCACGTCGGGATCACGCTGCGCCACGCGCACGGCGTGCTGCACATGGTGGTCGAGGACGACGGCCGCGGCGGAGCGACGATCGGCGCGGGCAGCGGCCTGCGCGGAATTGAACGACGGCTCGGGGCCTTCGATGGCAGTCTGAAGGTGACCAGCCCGCCCGGCGGGCCCACCTCGGTGATCATGGAGCTGCCGTGCGAGTCGTCCTCGCCGAAGACCTCGCCCTCCTCCGGGACGGGCTGATCCGCCTGCTCGAGGCCAACGACTTCGAGGTGGTCGAGGCGGTCGACAACGGGCCGTCGCTGTTGCGGGCGCTCACCACGCATCGCCCGGACGTCGCGGTCGTGGACGTGCGCCTGCCTCCGACGTTCACCGACGAGGGTCTGCGCGCGGTCATCGACGCCCGGGCCCAGATCCCCGGACTGCCCGTGCTGGTGCTCTCGCAGTACGTCGAGCAGCTCTATGCCCGCGAGCTGCTGGCCGACCGCACCGGCGGGGTGGGCTACCTGCTCAAGGACCGGGTGTTCAACGTCGGCCAGTTCGTCGACGCGGTGCGCCAGGTCGCGGCGGGCGGCACGGCGATGGACCCCGAGGTGATCTCGCAGTTGCTGACGAAACGGGCTGACGACGAACCGGTGCGGGCGCTCACCCCGCGCGAGCGCGAGGTGCTGTCGTTGATGGCGGAGGGCCGGTCCAACGCGGCGATCGCCGGCCGGCTGTTCATCACCGAGAAGGCGGTCAGCAAGCACACCAACAGCATCTTCATGCGGCTCGGGCTGCCGCAGTCCGAGGACGACAACCGGCGGGTGCTCGCCGTGCTGGCCTACCTCAACGGCAGCTAGTGTTCTTCGCCCAATTCCCGGCGCGGGACACTAGTGTCCCGCGGGGCACTAGCTAGGTCAGTGCCGCGACCAGTTCGGGCACGCGGCCCAGCACCTGGGCGGACACCACGGGGTTGTTGTAGTCGCGCGAGCTGACGATCAGCCCGTCCTTGACCGTGATGATCATCAGGAACGGCAACCTGAACTCGCGGCCATCAGCCAGCAGGCGACCGTGGATCGCGTACTCGGCGATCACCACGTCCGGATCGGACGTGTCGTGGATCGTCACGTTCTCCACGGCCGTGTAGGTCCGTTCGGTCGCACCCTCCTTGAGCTGGGCGCGCAGGTCCTCGCGACCCGTCTCGCGCCGGGCCGGAATCAGCGGCGGCCCGAACGGCATCTCGATCACCACCTCCGGCGCGTACAGGTCGGCGATCTGATCGGGCGCGTGCACAATCGCGTGCAGCAATGTGTCGACCACCTCACGGGCGGTCCGGACAGTTCGACTCACGGTGACTCCTGACGACGAAACGGCGGATAGAATCGGAACGATGGCCCCGGTTAGAAAATACGGAGACAGCGCCCCGGTTGTCAACGAGCCGGGCGCAAAGCCGCTGCGCGCCGACGCCCGGCGCAACCGCGAGCGGGTGCTCGAGGCGGCCCGGGCGGCGTTCGCGGCCGAGGGAGTTGGCGTAGCGCTCGACGAGATCGCCCGCCGGGCCGGTGTCGGGGCGGGCACCGTCTACCGCCACTTCCCCACCAAGGAAGCGCTGTTCGAGGCCGTCATGGTCGAGCGGATGCAAGGGCTGGCCGAGGACGCCCGGGCCCGCGCGCAGCAGGACGATCCGACCGAGGCGCTGCTGGGCTTCGTGCACCACCTGGTCACCGAGGCGGCGCCGAAACGCGACCTCATCGACGCGCTGGCGCACGCCGGCGTCGACCTGCACCGGTCGCTGAGCGACATCGCCGACGAGATGCGCGGCCACATGGCCAAGATGCTGACCCGGGCGCAGCGGGCCGGCGGGATCCGGCGCGACATCACGATCGCCGAGCTCATGGCGCTGCTGTCCGGGGTCATCAGGTCCGGCCAGGCCGACCACCACGGCGGGCCGGCGCCGCGCGTCGACCGGATCGCCGACGTCGTGTGCGACGGCCTGCGTCATCGAGTTCGACGCGGATGACAAGCTCATGGCATGAGCCAGTTCGGTGACCTCGCCCGTTCCGCCCTCGACAGCTACCTGGCCGCCGATCCGGTCGCCGCGACCTACCTCGGCGAACACCGCTTCGACGGCCGGCTGCCCGATCCGTCGCCGGACGCTGCGACCGCGCGGGCCGCGCAACTGCGCGAGCAGCTGGCCGCCCTGGACACCGCCACCGTGGCCGACACCGCCGAGCAGGTCGACGCCGAGGTGCTGCGCACGGTGCAGCGGGCCGAGCTGTTCGACCTGGACGAGCTGCGCGAGGCCGAGTGGAATCCGATGCTGCACAACCCGGGCGGTGGCCTGCACGCGCTGATCACCCGCGACTTCGCGCCGCTGCCCGACCGGCTGATCGCGCTGGCCGAGCGCCTGGACGCGGTGCCCGAATACCTGGCCGGCGCCCGCGAACGTCTCGGCGAGATGCCGCGCATCCACCTGGACACGGCGGTCCTCCAACTCGAGGGCACCCTGACCCTGCTCGACGACGCGGTGCCCGCCGCCCTGGCCGAGGCGCCGCAGCTGCGCGACCGGGTGGTGCCGGCGGCCGAGGCCGCTCGCCGGGCCGTCGCCGAGCACCGGGGCTGGCTGGCCGATCGGGCCGAGTCGGCTCACCGGCCGGCGCGAATCGGCGAGCAGCAGTTCGCGGCCAAGCTGGCCCTGACCCTCGATACCGAGTTCGCGCCGGCCGACCTGCTGGCCCGCGCCCAGGCCGACCTGGACGAGTCGACGCAGCTGATCGTGGACGAAGCCGGCCGCTACGCGGGCGTCGCTCACCCCGAGGTCGACACTGTGCGCGATGTGCTCGGCCGGCTGGGCGCCGAGGCGCCGACCGACGAGACGATCCTCGGCCTGTGCCGCGACGCCCTGGCCGACACGACCCGGTTCGTGCGCGAGCAGGAGTTGGTGACCGTCTACGACGACCCGGTGGTGGTCGTCGAGATGCCCGAGATCGACCGCGGCGTATCCGTCGCGTACTGCCGCCCGGCCGGCCCGCTCGAGACGGCTGCGCTGCCCACCGAGTTCGCGGTCTCGCCCACCCCGGCCGACTGGACGGCCGAGCGGCAGGCCTCGTTCTACCGCGAGTACAACAGCCACATGCTCTACGACCTGGCCGTGCACGAGGCGATGCCGGGCCACGCCCTGCAGCTCGCGCACTCGAACCGGTACCGGGCCAGCACGCCCGTGCGTGCGGTCTGGTGGAGCGGGCCGTTCGTCGAGGGCTGGGCGGTGTACACCGAGGAGCTGATGGCCGACCACCACTACCGGGCCGACGTATCCCCGGCTGCGGCCTCGGCGATCCGCCTGCAGCAGCTGAAGATGCGGCTGCGCTCGATCATCAACACGATCATGGACATCCGCTTCCACCACGACGACCTCGACGAGGCGGCGGCCATGGCGCTGATGACCGAGCGGGGCTTCCAGGAGCTGGGCGAGGCGGCCGGCAAGTGGCGGCGGGTGCAGCTGACCGCGACCCAGCTGTGCACGTACTACGTCGGCTACTGCGAGGTGCGCGACCTGGTCCGCGACCTGCGGGCCGCTCATCCACAGTGGACGGAACGCCAGCTGCACGACACCGTGCTCGGCGCCGGGTCCCCGCCGGCCCGGCACCTGCGCACCCTGTTGCTCGGCACATGACCGACGACGGAGCACTGGCCGCCGTCCCCGCGGCCGGCAACCGGCGGGCCCAACCCATGCCGGCCCACCTGAAGTTCTTCTACGGGCCGATGGACTGCGGCAAGTCGACCCTGGCGTTGCAGATCGACCACAACCAGTCCCGGCAAGGCCGGACCGGGCTGCTGCTCACCCGGCACGACCGCTCCGGTGGCCCGATGATCACCACCCGGGTCGGGCTCTCGCACAGCGCGGTCGAGATCGCCGACGACACCGACCTGCGGCGGCCGGTCCGCGACGAGTGGGCGGCCGGGCGGCCGCTGGACTACCTGATCGTGGACGAGGCCGGATTCCTCGAGCCGCACCACGTCGAGCAGTTGGCCGAACTGGTCGACGACTGGCACGTCGACGTCTACTGCTTCGGGCTGGCCACCGACTTCCGCAGCCGGCTGCTGCCCGGCGCGCAGCGACTGTTCGAGCTGGCCGACGAGATCACCCCGGTGCACGTCGAGGTGCTGTGCTGGTGCGGACGGCCGGGGCAGCTCAACGCCCGCGTCGTCGACGGCGAGGTGGTGCGCGAGGGCGACACGGTGGTGGTCGCCGACACCGACCAGGGCGCCCGGGTCCGCTACCAGGTGCTGTGCCGGGCGCACTACCGCCACGGGGATCTCGGCCGGACGCGCCCGCCGGCCGATCAGCTCACCCTCGACGTGTGAGCGCTCTCAGCGGCGGCGCCGGGCCACGTCGGCCGCGGTGACCAGTCCGCCTACGGCCACCGCCGCGGCCCCGGCCGCCATCGCGTAGCCGCGCACCCGGTCGACCCGGCGCTGGTGCGCCGCCACCGCGATCACCGCGGCGTCGACCGCGTCGACCAGGGCGGTCGACGCCAGGGCCGCCGCCCGGCCGCGGCGCGTGGTCACGGTACCCAGCACGCCCAGCCCCAGGGCGATGTCACGGGCCGCGGCCATGCGGGCCAGCCAGGCCATCCGGCCGGCCGATGCGCTGTCGACCCCGAGCATCCGCACCGAAGCTTCCGGGAATGCCAGGAATGCCCCGCCCAGTGCGACCCGGCCCGCCCCCAGCAAAGCCGTGAGCCTGAGGTGATGCTGAGACGGCGCACCGTTCTGCGCAACGATGTCGGGGTCCGGTACGTCTACATGGGTGGAACGGGCGCGTCGTCGGAGAGGCAGGGTCACGTCACTCCTGAGCTCGGGGCCGCGGGCCGGAAACCGGTTACGCCGGGTACCGGTTTGGGAATCTTGGCTGGGCGTTGTTCGTTGCCTACGCGGAAGTCAATGAATCTTTGGAGGTGCCCACTATGGCAGATCGCACCCTGCGGGGCAGTCGGATGGGCGCTGTCAGCTACGAAACCGAGTACGGCGCCGAGCCCGCGCCGCGCAACCTGGCCGCCTACCGGTGTGCCCGCGGCCACGAGTTCACGATTCCCTTCTCCGAAGAGGCCGAGGTCCCGCCGACCTGGGAGTGCCGGCTCGACGGCACAACCGCTCAGCTGGTCGACGGCCCCGAGCCGGAGGCCAAGAAGGTCAAGCCTCCGCGCACGCACTGGGACATGCTGATGGAGCGGCGCACGGTCGCCGACCTCGAGGAGGTCCTGGCCGAGCGGCTGGACGTGCTGCGCGCACGTCGCGGCCAGAAGTCGGCCTGAGCTCAGCCTGACGAATCGCGCCGGAACGCCCGGCGCACCTGCTCCACACGGTGGCGGGCACCCCATTGGGTGACCCGCCACAGTGCTTCTCGAACGATGGCGTGGCTCATCTTGCTCTCGCCGCGCTCGCGATCGGCGAACGTGATCGGTACCTCGACGACCCGAAACCCGCCCCGGGAGGCCCGCCAGGCCAGGTCGACCTGAAAGCAGTACCCCTGCGAGGCGACGGCCCGGTAGTCGACCTTCTCGAGCACCCGCCGCCGGTACGCGCGGTAGCCGCCGGTGGCGTCGCGCAGCTTCATGCCGAGCGCGACGCGGGTGTACAGGTTGCCACCGCGGGAGATCAGCTCGCGCGACTTCGGCCAGTTGACGACCGTGCCGCCGGGCACCCAGCGTGAGCCGAGCACCAGGTCGGCCGAGCGCAGCGCGTCGAGCAGTACGGGCAGCTGCTCGGGGGCGTGCGAGCCGTCGGCGTCCATCTCGACCAGGACGTCGTAGTCGTGCTCGAGCCCCCAGCCGAACCCGGCGATGTAGGCCGCGCCCAGGCCGGCCTTCTCGGTGCGGTGCATGACGTGGACGTGGTCGCCGTTGGCCGCCATCTCGTCGGCGATCTTGCCGGTGCCGTCGGGGCTGCCGTCGTCGACGATCAACACGTGCGCGTGGGGCACCGACGCCAGTACTCGCCCGATGATCGACTCGATGTTGTCGCGCTCGTTGTACGTCGGGATGATGACGAGCACCCGGCCGATACCGTGCTGGTCACCGTCCGGATCGCGCTGCTCGGTCAAGCCGTCACCATCTCCTCCGTCTCGGGCGTGTCGTTCTCGTGGACCGGGCGCTCGGCGTCGCGGCGGTTGCTCCGCGCGACCCAGATCGACCAGCCCAGCGCGAGCACCGTGATGCCCGCGAGAACGTATTCGGGAATCGCTCCCAGCCGAGTGGCCAGCGTAGTGGTCGTGCGCAGCGGCATGCTGACGACCAGGATCCCCGGCGTGTACAACGCGCCGGTGCGTTGCCGGATCTGCCCGTCCGGGCCGATCAGCGCCGACACGCCGGTGGTCGACACCTGCGCCACGGCCCGGCCGTGCTCGACCGCGCGCAGCTGGCTCATGGCCAGTTGCTGATAGGTCTCGCCGGTGCGTCCGAACGTCGCGTTGTTGGTCTGGATGACCAGGAACTGGGCGCCGGCCTCGACCGACGAGCGGACCAGCTCGTCGTAGGCCACCTCGAAGCAGATCACGTCGCCGATCGGGAACGGCCCCCCGGTGAGCAGCCCGTTGCCGTGGCCGGCGACCATGTCCCGCTCGACCAGGTTCGCCTTGGAGCTGATCGCGGTGGCCAGGCTGCGCAGCGGCATGTACTCGGCGAACGGCACCGGGTGCCGCTTGGTGTACGTGTCGCCCGGGCCGGTGGTGGGCGACCAGAGGATGCCGACGTTGCGGTCGTGCTTGGGGCCGGGCCCGTCCAGGATCGCGCCGACCAGGATCGGCACGCCGACCGCGCGCACCGCCTTGGTGATCTCGTTGGCGGCGGTCGTGTCGGTGTACGGGTCGACGTCGGACGAGTTCTCCGGCCAGACGACCAGGCTCGGTTGCGGCTGCGTGCCGGCCTTGATCTCGGCGGCCAGCTGCAAGGTCTCGCTCACGTGGTTGTCGAGCACCTGCCGGGCCCGGTCCTCGAAGGCCAGGCCCCGATCCGGGACGCTGCCCTGCACTACGGCGATGGTGGTCGTCTTGCCGTGCCTGTCGGGCGCCGGCTGCAGCACCGCGCCGAGCACCAGGCCGGCCAGCGGCACCGCGGCGAGCACAGCCGCCCCGAAGGCGATCGGCCGCCAGGCGCGCTCGCGGGCGTTGAGCAGCAGCATGGCCAGTCCGCCGCCCCCGAGCGCGACGGCGAAGGTGACCAGCGGGGCCCCGCCCACCGCGGCCACCCAGCGCAGCGGCGACTCGGCCTGGCTGAACGCCAGCCGGCCCCACGGGAAGCCGCCGAAGGGCCAGCGGTCGCGGACGAACTCCTCGAGCACCCACGCGCTGCCGATCCAGAACGGCGCGAAGGGCAGCCGTTGCAGCATCGAGAGCATGGCGCCCAGTCCGGCGAAGTAGCCGGCCTCGGCCGCGGCCAGGATCAGCCACGGGACGGCGCCGACGTACACGCCGGTCCAGTGGATCAGCGGAACGAAACAGGCCGCCCCGTAGATCAGCCCGAGCCACGCCGCCTGCCGCGCCCGCCGGCCGTGCACGACCACGCTGAACGAGGCCACGCTCGCGAACGCCAGCGGCCACACCCCGAACCGCGGGAAGGCGAGCAGCAACAACAGGCCGGCGCCGACCGCGATGAGCGCCGCCCAGCGCGTGCCGACCGGCGGCGCGGCAGGACGCAGGCGGGGCAGCATCCGTCAAGTATCCCTGGTTCGGCGGATCTGCGGGGTCTCAACCAGCCCACGATCCGGCGGTGACTGCCGGTACATTCCCGGCGCGGGACACTAGCGTTCGAAGACGGTCTCGCCCCGGACGACGGTGCGCGTGCAGGTGGGCCGGTCGGCGTCCGGCGACAGATCGGGCAATCCGTCCGGGCCCGGCTGGGCGTCCCAGACCGCGAACGTGGCCGCCGCCCCGGGCTCAAGCATCCCTTCGCCGTCGCGGCGGGCGGCCCGCCAGCCCCCGGCGGTGTGCGCGGCGAACGCCGCCGCGACGCTGAGCGACGCCCCGGGCGCGTGGTGGTCGGCCGCCGCGCGGACGGCGCCCCACGGGTCGAGCGGGGTCACCGGCACGTCCGAGCCGAACGCGAGCGGCACCCCGGCGTCGGCCAGCGGGGCGAACACGTTCAGGCCCAGCGCCCGCTCGACGCCCAGCCGCTCGGCGTACAGGCCGTGCTCGCCGCCCCAGAGCGAGTCGAACGCCGGCTGCATCGACACGGTCAGCCCGGTGGCGGCCAGCCGCTCGGGCGAGTTGACCATCTCGGCGTGCTCGAGCCGGTGCCCGGTGCCGGCGCCGCGGCCCAGCCGTTCCAGTCCGTCGACGACGGCGTCGACCGCGGCGTCGCCGATCGCGTGGAACCCGCCCTGCAGTCCGGCCTCGGTGCAGCGGCGGATGTGCTCGGCGATCTGGTCGGCCCCCAGGATCATCTCGCCGGTCGTATCGGGCGCGTCGGCGTAGGGCGCGGTGAACCCGGCGGTGTGCGAGCCGATCGAGCCGTCGCAGTACAGGTCGCCGGCTGCCCCGACGGCGCCCAGCTCGCGGGCGGTGTCGATGCCGAACAACTCGGCCCAGTACGGGATGACCTCCGGGCCCGCTTCGCTGGCCGCCAGCGCGATCAGGCCGGCCAGGTCGTCGGCGCTGGACGTCTCGGGCCCGCCCATCTCGTGCAGGCAGCCGATGCCGAGCGACGCGGCGTGCCGCCGGGTGGCGCGCTGGGCGTCGCGGATCTGGCCGGCGCCCAGGCTGGCGAACGCGACCTGCCGGGCGGCGTTCTGGGCCTCGCCGGCCAGCCAGCCGTCCGGGCGGTACCCGGCCAGGCCCGTGATGCCGGGCGTCGTGGCGAGCAGCGCCGACGACACGAGCGCCGAGTGGACGTCGATCCGGGACAGGTACACCGCTCCCCCGTACGCGGCCCGGTCCAGCTCGGCGAGGGTCGGCCGGCGATGCTCGGGCCAGTTCGTGTCGTCCCAGCCGTGGCCGAGCACCGGGCGGCCCCGGTTGGCCCGGCAGTACCGCTCGATGCGGTCGAGGGCCTCGACCAAGGTGGCCGTACCGGACAAATCCAGCCCGGACAGGGCCAGCCCGGCGCCGGTGGCGTGCACGTGGGCGTCGACGAACGCCGGCGTGACCAGGGCGCCGCCGAGGTCGACGGTGCGGTCGGCCGAGGTGGCCGGCTCGTCGCCGACCCAGGCGATGCGGCCGTCGTCGACGACCAGCGTCGTGGCGCCGGAGGGGTAGATCCGGGCGTTGCGGAAGAGGATGCGCACGAACCCGAGCATGCCGTGCGGTTTGCCTGGGGGCCACAATGGGTTACCGTTCGCGGCATTTCCAACCGGGGGCGGCGGGGGGTCATGACTTCGAGCATCGAGGACGTCGCCAAGCTCGCGGGCGTGTCGATCGCGACCGTCTCGCGTTCGCTGCGCGGCCTGCCCGATGTCGCCGCGGCCACCCGTGACCGGGTGCTGGCCGCGGCCCGCGAGCTGAACTACGTCGCGTCGCCGTTCGCCGCCCGGCTCGCCAGTGGCCGGGCCGCCACGGTCGGGGTGGTCGTCCCGTTCGTGCACCGGTGGTACTTCGCCGAAGTGCTGAGCGCCGTCGAGGGCGTGCTGCACCGGGCCGGGTTCGACCTGCTGCTGTACAACCTGGGCGACGAGGAGGGCCGGCTGCGATTCTTCGACGAGCTGCCGGTGCGCAAACGGGTGGACGCGATCGTGTTCGCCAGTCTGGTACTGACCGACGACGAGGCCGACGCGCTGAACAGCCTCGAGGTCCCGGTGGGCATGGTCGGAGTCGACCGGCAGGGCTGGCACTCGACCCGGATCGACGACGAGGAGGCCGCGCGTTCGGCGGTGCGCCACCTGGTCGATCTCGGGCATCGGCGCATCGCCCTCATCGGCGGCGACACCGACGACCCGATGCGGTTCACGCCGCCGCACCACCGCCGGGTCGGCTATCTGGACGCGCTGCGCGAGGCCGGCATCGAGTACGACCCCGGGCTGGAGATCCTCGGCTACTTCACGGTCGACGGCGGCGAGCTGGCCACCCGGATCCTGCTGGACCGCCCGGACCGTCCCACCGCGCTGTTCGCCGAGTCCGACGAGATGGCCTTCGGCGCGATCCGGGCCATCCGCCGGGCCGGGCTGCGCGTGCCGCAGGACGTGGCCGTGGTCGGCTTCGACGACAACGCCAGCGCGTCGCTGCTGGACCTGTCGACGGTGCGCCAGCCGGTGATCGAGCAGGCCGAGGACCTGACCTCGCGGCTGCTCGACACGCTGACCGACTCCGACACCGGGGCGTGCGTGCGCGTGCTGCCGACCGAGCTCGTCGTGCGCGGGTCGACCGACCCGAGCCACAGCGTCTACTGAACCACCGGCAGCGCGACGTCGACGGACAGCCCGCCGGCGGGGTTGGCGACGGCCTGGATGTGCCCGTGGTGGGCGGCCACGATCGAGCGGGCGATGGTCAGGCCGAGGCCGACTCCCCCGCCGTGGTCGAGCCGGTCACCGGTCTGGCGGCGGAAGGGCTCGAACAGCGCCCCGACCTGGTCCGGGGCGACGACCGGGCCGGTGTTGCTGACGACGAGCCGGCCCGGTTCGGCGACGGCGACGTGCACCTGCCCGCCGTCCACGTTGTACTTGATGGCGTTCTGCACGAGGTTGCCGACCAGCCGCTCGATCAGCGGGCGCTCGCCGACGACCCAGGCCGGCGCCAGCTCGGCGGCGACGCGCACCCCGTGTTCCTCGGCGGCCCGGGCCAGCGTGGTCAGCGTGTCGTCGGTGATCTCGTCCAGCCGCAACGGCGCCGACGACACCAGCCCGCGTTCGGTCTCGGCCAGCACCAGCAGGCCCTCGATCAGCTTCTCGTTGCGCTCGTTGGTGGCCAGCAACTGCCGGGACAGCAGCTGCAGCTGCTCCGGGGTGAGGGCGTCGGCCAGGCTGACCTCGATCAGCGTGCGCTGGGTGGCCAGCGGGGTGCGCAGCTCGTGCGAGGCGTTCGCGGCGAACCGGCGCTGGGACTCATAACCGAGCGCGACGCGGTCCAGCAGCTGGTCGATCGCGTCCGACAGCTGTCGCGTCTCGTCGCGTGGCCCGGTGGCCTGCAGCCGCACGTCCAGGCTGGTCGGCCCGAGCTTGGCGACCGTGCCGGCCATCGCCCGTACCGGGAAGAGCGCCCAGCGGGACAGCAGCCAGCCGATGCCGAGCACGATCAGGCCGCCCAGGACGAGCTCGAACCAGGCCAGCCCGACGCTGAACGACCGGCCGCAGTTGTTGCCCAAGTCGTGCCAGTAGCTGTCGCTGCACAAGCTGTACCCGCCGCGGTACTCGCGGAAGATGTTCAGGCCGGTCTGCAGCGCCCAGACCATGTAGATCCACCCCACCGGTATCGCCACCACGAACGCGACCAGGATGCGCAGGCGGGCGCTCTGCCACACGGCGCTACCCGCCGAACCGGTAGCCGACCCGGGGCACGGTGTGGATCACCGGCGGGTCACCGAGCTTGCGGCGCAGCGTCATGACGGCCACCCGCACCGCATTGGTGAACGGGTCGGCGTGCTCGTCCCAGGCCTGCTCGAGCAGGGTCTCGGCGCTGACCACCTGACCGCTGGAGCGCATCAGCACCGACAGAACGGCGAACTCCTTGGGAGTCAGGTCGAGCAAATGGCCGTCACGGAAGGCCTGGTGCCGCGGCACGTCGAGCACCACGCCGTGCTCATCCAGCACCGGGGCGAAGCCCGCGGGTGGACGCCGGCCCAGCGCCTGCACGCGGGCGGCCAGCTCGGCGAACGCGAACGGCTTGGTCAGATAGTCGTCAGCGCCCAGCCCCAACCCGTCGACCCGGTCGCGGATACCGCCGGCCGCGGTCAGGATCAGGATCCGGGTGCCCAGCTCGGAGCGCACGATCCACTGGCAGACCTCGTCGCCGGTGCGGCCCGGCATGTCGCGGTCCAGGACGGCCACCGCGTACTCGTTGACGCTGAGCCGCTCCAGCGCCGCATTGCCGTCGTAGCAGACGTCGACAGCCATTGACAGCTTGCGCAGCCCCTCGGCGACCGTGTCGGCGAGCAGCTGCTCGTCGTCGGCGAGAAGCACACGCACATCCAGCTCCTGTCTCCTGACCCGGGCCGCACAAGCATCGCGGCCAGTGCATAAGGGCGCCATAAGGGCAACTCGAACGTCGACGATAGCGACCTTTTGCGAGCGTCCGAATCATGAACAACGCAGGATTCGGGACGACGACCTACTACCGGCACCGACGACCCGCGGCCCGGCGGTGGCGGCCGGTGCTGGTGGTGCTGGCCCTGCTCGCCGCCGGTGGGGTGACCGCCGGGTTCGCGATGCACAACCGCCTCGAGCACCGGGTGTACGGACCGCCCGGGCCGGGCCAGACGTCGTACCGGATCGCCGGGCAGGACGTCGTGTCGAGCAGCGGCCAGCAGCCGGTGCCCATCGCCAGCCTGGCCAAGGTCATGACCGCCTACCTGGTGCTGCGCGATCACCCGCTGGACGGCGGCGACGGGTCGCTCGGCCTGACCGTGACCGACGACGACGTGGCCGACACCGAGCGCCGGGCCGGGCGGGACGAGTCGATCGTGCGGGTGGCCGCCGGAGAGACGCTGACCGAGCGGCAGGCGCTGGCCGCCCTGCTGCTGCCGTCGGCCAACAACGTCGCGGCCATGCTGGCCCGGGCCGCCGACGGCTCGCCGGCAGCGTTCGTCGCCCGCATGAACCACATGGCCCACGCCCTGGGGATGCGGCACACGATCTACACCGACCCGAGCGGCTTCGACGAGGGCACCCGTTCGACGGCGGCTGACCAGCTCGTGCTGGCCCAGCAGGCGATGCGGCTGCCCGAGTTCGCTGCCCTGGTCGCGCTGCCCAGATACGAGCTGCCCGTGGCCGGCACCATCCACAACACCGACACCCTGCTCGGCCAGGACGGCTTCGTCGGCATCAAGACGGGCTCGGACGACGCGGCCGGCGGGTGCTTCATGTTCCGGGCCCACCGCAGCGGCGGCGACATCACCGGCGTGGTCCTGGGCCGGCCGGGCCACGACCTGGTGGCTGCCGGGCTGGACGCCGCCCGCCAGCTCGTCGAAGCGGTCGCCTGAACCGGCCGGGTTCCTCCGCTTCCCCTCCACTCCGACCAGATTCGACGCCGCGATTTGGTTGGACGGGAGGGGAAGCGGGCCTTCCCCCGGACGAGCGGTCCGGCCGGGCTAGCGCGCTGCCTCGACTTCAGCGGCGGTGGGCGGGTCGGCCCCGGCCCGCTCGCAGGTGAGCGCCGCGACCAGGATCGCCTCGTCGAGGGCCGGGCCGAGGTCGGTGACAGCCAGCGTCGCGGCGTCGTGCACGCCGGCGGTGGCCAGCGCGGTGAGCAGCCCGGACGTGAACGCGTCGCCGGCCCCGATGGTGTCGACCAGCCGGATCGGCCGGCCGGCCCGCGCTATCGGGTCGGCGCCCGCCCGATAGCCGACGGCGCCGTGCTCGCCCCGGGTGATCACCACCGCTTCCGGGCCGAGCGCCAGCCACCGGGTCGCCACGGCCGCGGCCGCGTCGCCCGGGTACAGCCAGGCGATGTCGTCCTCGCTGGCCTTGACGAGCTGGGCCACGGCCGCCGTCTGCTCCACGATCGGCCGGGCCCGTTCTGGGCTGGCGAGCAGGGTCGGGCGCACGTTCGGGTCGTAGCTCACCAGGGCCGAGCTGGCGCCCAGCGCCTCTATGACGCGCGCGTCGCCCGGCGGTGTCCACGACGCCAGCGAGCCGCTGTGCACGATCCGGGTGGCCGCCGGGATCGCCAGCTCGGCAGCGGTCCACTGGAAGTTGGCGGTGCCCTCGAGGTAGAAGTCGTAGCTCGCCTTGCGTTGCTCGTCGAGGTTGATCAACGCCAGCGTCGTCGGCTGCGGCGCGTCCACTGCGGCGGACAGGCCCACCCCGTTGCGCTCGGCGAAATCGCGCAGCCGCCGGCCGAACGTATCGGTGGAGAACCGGGCCATCAGCTCGGTCGGCTGCCCCAGCCGGGCCAGCCCGACCGCGACGTTCAGCGGGCTGCCGGACAAGTGAGCGGTGAACGTGTGCTGGTCGCCGGAATCGACCAGATCGATAAGGGCCTCGCCGATGACCGTCAACACGGCCCGCAGGTTACCGTCCACGGCGTGACCCTCATGCTCGTCGATGCGGCCAACCTGTACTTCCGCGCGTTCTACGGCGTGCCGGAGTCGGTGACGTCCCCGGACGGCCGGCCGATCAACGCGGTCCGGGGCTTCCTCGACATGACGGCCACCCTGATCGAGCGGCGCCGCCCGATGCGCTACGTGGCCTGCCTGGACCTCGAGTGGCGGCCGGCGTTCCGCGTGCAGCTGATGCCGTCGTACAAGGCACACCGCCTGGCCCCGGACGGCAGCGAAGCGATCCCCGACAAGCTGGTGCTGCAGATCCCGGTGCTGCTCGACGTGCTGCGGGCGCTGGGCCTGGCCACCGGCGGCGCCGAGGGGTTCGAGGCCGACGACGTGATCGCCGCGCTGGCCGCCCGCGACGACGGCCCGTGCGAGATCGTCAGCAGCGACCGTGACCTGATCGCCCTGGCCACCCACCGGGTGCGCGTGCTCTACGTCGGCCGGGGCGTAGCCCGGTTCGAAGTGATCGGCCCGGATCAGGTGCAGGCCAAGTACGGCGTGCCGCCCGAGCGTTACCCCGACCTCGCCGCGCTGCGCGGGGATCCGAGCGACGGGCTGCCCGGCGTGGCCGGCATCGGCGAGAAGACGGCCGCCGCGCTGGTGAACCGGTTCGGACCGGTCGAGGATGTCGTCGCCGCCGCCCAGGCCGGCCGGCCCGGCTTCCCGGCCGGGACGGTGGCCAAGATCGTGGCGGCGGCCGACTACCTGGCCAAGGTGCCGGCGGTAGTGCGCGGACGCACCGACGCACCGGTGCCTGAACTGGCCGACGAACTGCCGGCCGAGCCGGCCGACGCCGCGGCCCTCGTCGAACTGGCCGACCGGTACGGCATCGACGCCTCGGTCAACCGCGTGCTCAACGCGATCAAGCGCGCACTCGGCTGAGCCCGATCAACTGGCCGGGCTCCAGGCGTAGTTGCCGCTGTCACTGGTGATCGTCACGGTCACCTTCTTGCCGCCGTCGGCGGTGCAGGTGAACGTCGCGCCCTTCTTCACCTTCGGGTTCTTGCCGTTGTTGCACTTGACGTTCGTGTAGCCGCCCTTCTCGATCGTCTTCTCGACAGCGGTGTGGTCGAGCACCTTCTTGAAGCCGAGGAAGCCCGGTTTGGTCACGAAGGCCACCACAGCCAAGATCACGATCACCGCAACGACGGCCCCGCCGATCCACAGACCGACGTGACGCTTCTTCGGCGGTGCGGGCGGGTACGGCGAATACGGCTGCTGTCCGTACGGGCTGTACTGCCCGTACGGCTGCTGCTGCGGCGGCGCACCGTAGGGCTGCTGCGGGTAGCCCGGCTCCGGCTGGTAGGGCTGCTGCCCGTACGGCTGCTGCTGTGGCCACGCGCCCTGGTCGGGCTGCTGCTGTGGCCACGCGCCCTGGTCGGGCTGCTGCTGGTGGGGCTGCTGGGCGTACGGCTGTCCCCACGCGGACGGGTCGGGTTGGTAGGGCTGCTCGGGCTGATACGGCGCGGGCTGCGGGTAGCCCTGCGGAGACGGCGGGGCCGGCGACTGCTGCGGCGTGGGCGGCGGGTACGACGGCGGCGTCGGCGGCTGAGGCTGGTAGGACCCCCCGGGCGGAGGCGGCGGGAACGACGGAATCGGTGGGGTCGGCGGCTGAGCGCGCAGGTCGGATCGCGAGAACGCCTGGGTGCGGTCGTCGTCGGCGCCCGGCAGGTCGGACGGGCCGGAGTCGGCCGGTTCCCCCGAGGCCGGATCGCCGGACGAGACCTGGTCGGCCGGTTGCTCAGCCAGGCTGTACTGCGTGGTGGGGGCGTTGTCGGACTCGCCGAAGCTCGACGGAGGGCGTGCGATCGGACGGGCGATAGTCGCCTCCTCCGGCTCGTCGTCAGCCGGCTCGGCGCCCTGGTCGGAGCTGGAGTGCTCGGAGCTAGGTCCCCACTGCGAGTTCTGCGGTGGCTGCGGCCACGGCTGATCGCCCTGGTTTCCCTGATCGCCGTTGTCGGATGCCATGATCTGCCTCTTCCGTCCGGAACGCACTGCGTACGCCTTGCCGGTTTTCGGGCCCTACGCTACTGCGCGCCCGGGTCACCGTACCGATCAGGGGAACATGCCCTGAGCTACCACCCCACGCCGGATCGTGCGCGCGGCGGTCCGGGCCCGCTCGGCCACCGGGGCCTCCACGCCGCTCGGCGACGGGGCCGCGGCGATCTGCTCGAGCAGATCCAGCAGCTGCTTGCACCAGCGGACGAAGTCGCCGGCCGAGAGCTCCACGCCGGCCTCGGCGGTTGAGGTCAGCACCCGATCCAGGCTGTCCCGCTGCGTCCACCGGTAGGCCGCCCAGACGAAGCCGAGCTGCGGCTCGCGGGTGCGCGGCAGGCCCTGGTCGGCCTCGTCGTCGGCCAGCTCGGCCCAGATGCGGGTGGTGCCGGCCAGCGCCTCGCGCACCGCCGCGGTGGGCATCCGGTCGGACAGCTGCTCGTCGCGGCGGGCCTCGTAGACGAGGGTGGACACCACGGCGGCCAGCTCGGCCGGGTCCAGCCCGTCCCACAGGCCGGCCCGCAGGCACTCGGCCGCCAGCAGGTCGGACTCCGACCAGATCCGGGCCAGCTGCCGTCCGGCCGGCGTGGTCTCGTCGCCGGCCAGGTAGCCCCGGTTGTCGAGCAGGGCGCAGATCCGGTCGAACGTGCGCCCCAACGAGTTCGTCCGGCCCTCGATGCGCCGGCGCAGGGCGGCCGTCTCGCGCTCCAGCCGCTGGTGCCGCTCGGCCCAGCGGGCGTGCGCCTCGCGGTCCGGGCAGTCGTGGCACGGGTGGGACCGGATGGCCCGGCGCAGCGCCGCGATCTGCTCGTCGTCGGCGGCTGAGCTCTCCCGGCGGGGGCGGCGCTTGGCCGGTGGCAGGTCCAACGTGCGCAGCGTCGAGGCCAGGTCGCGCCGGTCCTGGGGCGAGCGGTGGTTGAACCGCTTGGGCACTCGTACCGTGGCCAGCGACTCGACGGGCGTCGGGAAGTCGGTCAGCGACAGCCGGCCGGCCCACCGCGCTTCGGTGAGCACCAGCGGACGCGGGTCGTCACGAGGTGCCACACCCGGGTCGAGCACCACGGCCAGCCCGGCCCGCCGCCCGGCCGGCACGCGGATCACATCGCCCGGCTTGAGGGACTCGAGCGAGGTGACGACGTTGCCGCGCCGGGCGCGCGCCCCTTGCCGGGCCAGCGCCGCCTCGCGGTCGGAGAGCTCGCGGCGCAGCGCGGCGTACTCGGCGAAGTCGCCCTTGTCGCACGTCATCTGCTGGGCCTGATCGCGCATGGTGGCCTCGTTGCGCCGGATCTGCTTGAGCAGCCCGCCGACCGACCGGTCGGCCTGGAACTGGGCGAACGACGCCTCGAGCAGTTCGCGCGCGGCCGGGCGGCCCATCTGCCCGACCAGATTTACAGCCATGTTGTAGGACGGGCGGAACGACGAGCGCAGCGGATACGTCCGGGTGGAGGCCAGGCCGGCGACCCGGCCGGGGTCGGCCTCCGGGCTCCACAGCACGACTGCATGTCCCTCGACGTCGATGCCGCGCCGCCCGGCCCGCCCGGTCAGCTGCGTGTACTCCCCCGGCGTGATGTCAGCGTGGGTGTCGCCGTTGAACTTCGACAACCGCTCGAGCACCACCGTGCGGGCCGGCATGTTGATGCCCAGGGCCAGCGTCTCGGTGGCGAACACGACCCGGACCAGGCCGCGCACGAACAGGTCCTCGACGGTCTCCTTGAACGCGGGGATCAGCCCGGCGTGGTGGGCGGCCACACCGCGGCGCAGCCCGTCGAGCCAGTCCCAGTAGCCGAGCACGTCGAGGTCCTCGACCGGGATGGCCGCGGTCCGTTCCTCGACGATCGCGGTGATCTCGTCGCGCTCGTCCGGCTCGGTCAGCCACAGGCCGGACAGCACGCACTGCCGCACGCCCGCGTCGCAGCCGACCCGGCTGAAGATGAACGTGATGAGCGGCAGCAGCCCCTCGCTGTCCAGGCGGGCGATCACGTCGGGGCGGTGCGGGGGGCGCCAACCTCGGGGGGCCCGCGCACCCCGCACGGAACGCACGCCGGGGTCGAGGTAGCGCATCCGCTCGGTGATGAAGCGCTTCAGCTCCGGGTTCACGGCCGCGTCGTCGGCGCCGAACAGGTCGAACAGCCGGGTGCCTACCAGCATGTGCTGCCACAGCGGCACCGGGCGCTGCTCGTGCACCACGACCCGGGTGTCGCCGCGTACGGTCACCAGCCACTCGCCGAACTCCTCGGCGTTGGACACCGTGGCCGACAGCGAGACGAGCCGCACCGCCTCGGGCAGGTGGATGATCACCTCTTCCCAGACCGCACCGCGGAACCGGTCGCCCAGGTAGTGCACCTCGTCCATGACGACGTAGCCCAGGCCCTCGAGCGCCGCGCTGCCGACGTAGAGCATGTTGCGCAGCACCTCGGTCGTCATCACAACGATTGGCGCGTGCGCGTTGACGGCGTTGTCGCCGGTCAGCAGTCCGACGGCGTCGGCGCCGTGCCGGTCGACCAGGTCGTTGAACTTCTGGTTGGACAGCGCCTTGATCGGCGTCGTGTAGAAGCACTTCTGCCCGGACGCCAGCGCCTGGTGCACCGCGAACTCGCCCACCACGGTCTTGCCCGACCCGGTCGGCGCGCAGACCAGCACGCCGTGGCCCGCAGCCAGCGCCTCGCAGGCGTCGACCTGGAACTGGTCGAGCTCGAACGGATACCCGGTGCGGAAGCGGTCGAACTCGGGATACCTTCCCCGACGCCGAGCGGCGGCGTACCGATCAGCCGGCGCGGACATACCAACCAGCCTACGGAAGGCTAGGGACGTGATCGATTTCGACTGCGACGCGGTGCTGTTCGACCTGGACGGCACCCTGGTCGACTCGACGGCGAGCGTCGTGCGCGCCTGGCAGGCCACCGCGGCCAAACTCGACATTCCGTTCAGCGCTTTCGAGCCCTACATCCACGGGATCCCGGGCGAGAAGGTGCTGGCGAGCGTCGCCCCGCAGTTGCCGCCCGAGCAGATCCACGAACTGTCGCAGTGGATGCTGGCCTCGGAAGCGGCCGACACGGCCGGCATCGTCCCCCAGCCGGGCGCCGTCGACGCGTTGGCCGGCCTGCCGCCCGACCGCTGGGCGATCGTGACCAGTGGCGACACCCGCCTGGCCACTTCCCGGATCGGAGCGGCCGGGCTGCCGATGCCCGCGGTGCTGGTCAGCGCGGACGACGTGCGGATCGGCAAGCCCGACCCGGAGGCCTACCTGGCCGCCGCCGCCCGGCTCGGCTACGCACCCGGCCGGTGCCTGGTCGTCGAGGACGCGCCGGCCGGGGTTCGCTCGGGGCAGGCCGCCGGGATGCCGGTACTCGGCGTTTTGACGACATATCCGCATCTCGACGCAACGGTGACGGTGCCGGATCTGTCCGCCGTCGCCGTGCACGTCGACGAGGACGGGGTTCGGGTCACCGGTCGCGAGTAGGCGCGCGACCGGGCTGGGGCGCCAACGTTGGCAGCTCCAGACAAGATGATCAACTAGCCAGGCTGAGCCGGGTGGTCAGGTCGTCTCGCCCCAGGGCTCGTCGAGTGGGCGCGGGATCGGGTCGATGCGCGAGGGCGTGTCGAGCTCCTCGTCCTGCGCGGCCGCCTTGGCCGCCGCCTTGCGGGCGGCCTTGCGCTTGTCGTGTACGACCGAGAACAGCACCGCGCCCTCGAACAGCAGCACCATCGGCAGCGCCATTGCGCACATGGTGAACGGGTCGGTGGTCGGGGTGGCCACCGCGGCGAACAGGAAGATCAGGAAGATCGCGACGCGCTGTGACTTGCGCAGCCATCTGGCCGGCAGCACCCCGGCCAGGTTGGCCATGACCACGACCAGCGGTAACTCGAACGACGCCCCGAAGACGACGAGCATCAGCACCACGAACGACAGGTAGCTGTCGACGGTCAGCAGGGCCTGGGTGCCGGATCCGGCGATGCTCAGCACCACGCGCAGGCCTTTGGCGAGCACTACGTAGGCCAGGGCGACGCCGGCCGCGAACAGCAGCGTGGACGCCGCGATGAACCACAGCGTGTACTTGCGCTCGTTCTTCTTCAGGCCCGGCGTGATGAACGCCCAGATCTGGTATAGCCAGAACGGCGCGGTCAGAACTGCGCCGGCGATGAACGAGACCTTCAGCCGGGTGGTGAAACCGGCGAGCACCTGGCTGTAGATCAGGTGGCAGCCGCCGCCCTCGGTGCCCGGGAACCGGTGCCTGGCCGGAACCGAGCAGTACGGGTGCTCGAGGAAGCGCAGGATCGGGTCGTAGAAGACCCAGCCGATGATCGCGCCCGCGGCGATGATCAGCAGCGCGTAGATGACCCGCCGCCGCAGTTCGCGCAGGTGCTCGATGACCGACATTCGGCCTTCGGGGTTGGGCTCGCGCCGCTTCAGGAACGGTATGCGCAGCTTCATCGGGTCACCGGCCGGAGATGCTGCGCAGGGTGGGCACGCGTCGCTGCGCGTCCGCCACCTGGGCCTGCAGGTCGATCAGCTGGTCCCGCAGAGTCCGTAGGCCGTCCGCGTCCTTGCGGAGTCGCTTGACTTTTCCGGCCAGATCCCAGGCGCAGAGGCCGAGCACGACAAAGCCGGTGAGGACCGCGATGCCCCAGACAAGGCCGACCAACCACGCCACGCGCCGCACTCTACTGAGACCTCCTGAGCGGCGGGCGGCCGGGCGCACCCGGTTCGGGGCGTAGGCGGGGCCACAGCTGCGAGGATGCCGGCGTGACTCCGGATAACCTGCACGACTTCTTCGTCGCGGCCGCCGGGGTGGCCGGGGCACTGATCGGGCTGCTGTTCGTGGCTATCTCGGTCGCTCGGGAGCGGTTGGCCGAGACCGGCGACACGCAGATCCATCGGGTCCGTGCCGCCGCGGCGCTGACCTCGTTCACCAACGCGCTGAGCGTCTCGCTGTTCGCGCTGGTGCCCGGCGATCTGGTCGGTCCGGCGGTGTTGGCGGTGGCCGTCGTCGGGATCGTCTTCGTCACCGCGTCGTTGCTGTCGCTGATCCGCCTGCGCGGACTGGGTTGGCGTTACCTGTACGACGCCCTGTTCCTGGCCGGTCTGGTCATCGTCTTCGTGATCCAGCTCGTCGCGGGTACGCGCGCGATCGATGATGTCCACGACGCCGGCCCCTTCCGGACGATCGCGGTGCTCGTCATCGCCTGCTTCCTGATCGGGATCGCCCGGTCGTGGGAGCTGATCGGCGGCCCGTCGATCTTCGGCCACGAGGTCCGGGTGATCGTGCACCGGGCCGATCGCGACGCAGCGCCCTAACGCGTGGCGTCACGCCGAGTAGGCCGCCAGCGCCGACCGGGCCTCGTCGCCGATGGACTCGGCCAGCCACTCGGGCGACAGCACGTGCACGTGGCCGTACGAGCCGAGGGCCAGCGCGCGGACCCAGGCCGGGTCGGCCACTCGGACGCTGAGCTGCCGGCTGCCGTCGGCGTTGATCGTCTCCGTCTCGGGCGGGTAGTAGTCGCCCACCCAGGCGTAGGCCGGCTTGACGTGCAGCACGACGAGCATGTGCTCGGGCGCCGGGGTAAACACTCCGTCGCTCAGGTCGCGCAGCTCGGCCTCGGGCGGCGGGCTGGCCGGCTCGTCGAGCACGTCGGCCTGGTCGATGCGGTCGACCCGGAACACCCGCATGCCCTCGGCCCGGCGGCACCACGCCTCCAGGTAGCTGCGCCCGTCCATCTCGAACAGCCGCATCGGGTCGACGGTGCGCTCGGTCGTCTCGTCGCGGGTGGCGGTGTAGTAGCGCAGCGCGAGCGCCCGCCGATCGTCGATGGCCTGTTGCAACACGGGCAGCAGTCGCGAGACGCGGTCGAGCTCGACGGCCACCGTCTCGGCCTCGACGGATCCACTGGCGGCCGACTCGACCTTGGCCAGCGCCCGCTCGACGGCGTCGCGGTCGGTGACGCCCGGCATCTCGGCCAGCGTGCGCAGTGCGACCACCAGGGGCAGCGCCTCCTCGGCGGTGAGCCGCAGCGGCCGGGACATGCCGGCGTCGAAGACGACCGAGATGGTGTCGCCCTCGAACGACAGGTCGATCAGGTCGCCCGGACCGTGGCCGGGCAGCCCGCACATCCACAGCAGCTGCAGGTCGCGGCGCAGCTGGTCCTCGCTGATGCCGAAGTCGGTGGCCGCCTCCTCGATGGCGATGCCGTTGTGCGCCTGCAGGTACGGCACGAGGGCCAGCAGGCGGGGCAGCCGCTCGCGTTCGCCCGTCATCGCGCACCGTCCGCGACGGCACCCAGCCGGGCCTTGACCGCCTCGACCAGGTCGGGCGGGTCCAGCGCCCGGGCGCTCGACCCGGCGCTGGCCACGGCGCGGGCCAGCCAGCTCAGGTCGGAGAAGGTGATGGTCAGCACGCCCTCGTCGTCGCGCGAGGCGTAACGGCGCAACTGGGCGGCGCCCGTGCCGGTGACCCGGACGCGCGCCACCCGGTCCTCGTCGGGACGCCGGCCGGCCACCGCCTCGAGCAGGTCGATCTTCTCCGGGCGCTCGAACGCGCCGGACTTGCCGTAGGGCGTGACGTCGCCCTGCACGCGCGAGAGCCGGAAGCTGCGCATCTCGTCGCGGTTGCGGTCGAAGCCGACCACGTACCACCGTCGCCGCCAGGACAGCACGCCCCACGGTTCGATGTCGCGGCGCTCCGGCTCGGCCGACCCCGACTTGAGGTAGTCGAAGCGGACGGCGCGCGCGTGCCGGGCGGCGTCCAGGAAGGTGGGCAGGCTGGGGTCGCTGGCGTCGACGTGCGGCAGCACTCCGCTTGAAGTCGCCTCGACGTCGGTGCCGCCGGCGCGCAGCTTGATCAGCGCGTTGCGGGCCGGCGTGCCCAGGGCGGCCGACTGCCACAGCCGGGCGGCCAGGCCGACCGCCGCGGCCTCGGACGGGTCGAACTCGATGGCCGGCAGCTCGTACTCGCGCCGGGTGATGCGATACCCGTCGTCGGCGTCGAACACGCTGTTGCGCCCGGTCTCCAGCGGTACGCCCAGGTCGCGGAGTTCGGCCTTGTCGCGCTCGAACATGCGCTTGAACGCCTCGTCGGTGCGGGGATCGCCGTCGGAGGGTTCGTAGCCCGGCACGGCGTCCCGGATGCGCTCGGCGGTCAGGAACTGGCGCGTGGACAGCAGGCAGATGACCAGGTTGACCAGTCGTTCCGCCCGCCGCGCCGCCATGTCCTCGAAACTAATGCGCGGGCGCGCCCGCCGGGTGGCGGCTCGCGGCGTCCTCGCGCGTGTCACGCCCCGATCATTGCCGATGGGAGGGCTGTTTCGCACGGCGGTTACCCTCCCCGCGTGATTCGGTGGCGGAGCGGAACCGTGGTCGACGTCCGGCGCGAATGGGACGGGGTCCGCGAGGTGGGCGTGGACGTGCCGAGCGACGGCGTCGTTCCGGCCCTGGCCTACCTCGCCCTCGTCGGCGCGCCCGAGCCGGGTGATCGGACCGTGCTGAACACGACCGCCCTCGCCCTGGGCCTGGGCACCGGCGGCCACGCCCTGGTGGTGGCCCTGCCCGATCGCCTGCCACCCGATCCGTCCGGCCCCGGACATCTCGTCAAGGCCCGCTACACGCCGGCCCAGGCCACCGTGCTGGGCGTGGACGAGCCGGACTCGCCGCACCACGCGGTTATCGCCGGCGCGACGTCGATCGACGCCATGCCGGTGGTGGTCGCCGACCTGCACTCGGCGCTGCCGGCCGTCGTCGCCGGGGTCCGGGCCGATCGCCCGGACGCGCGCATCGCCTACGTGCTGACCGACGGCGGGGCGCTGCCGCTGTGGTACTCGCGCACGGTGGCCCAGTTGCGTCCGCTGCTCGCCGGCACGGTGAGTGCCGGTCAGGCGCTCGGCGGTGACCTGGAGGCGGTCACGGTGCACACGGCGCTGCTGGCCGCCCGGCACGTCCTGCGGGCCGACGTCACGGTGGTGACCCAGGGGCCGGGCAACCTCGGCACGTCCACGCCGTGGGGGTTCTCCGGGGTGGCGGCCGGCGAAGTGGTCAACGCCGTGGCGGTACTCGGTGGCCGTCCGGTCGGTGCGCTGCGCCTGTCCGACGCCGACCCGCGCGAACGGCACCGCGGCGTCTCGCATCACGCGCTGACCGCGTTCGGGCGGGTGGCCCTGGCCGCTGCCGACCTGGTCGTGCCGGCCGGCCTGGACGCCGTGCTGGCCCGGACGGTGGCCGACGACCTGGCCCCGCTCGGCGCGCGGCACCGCATCGTCATGGTGCCGGTCGACGGGCTGGACGCCGCTCTGCGCGCGCTGCCGCTGCGCCTGTCGACGATGGGCCGCGACCTGGACGAGGACCACGCCTACTTCCTGGCCGCCGCAGCCGCAGGCCGGCACGCCGCCGCGCTGCTGTGACCCTCCGCGCACCTTTGCTTGATCAACAGCGAATCCTGGTCGCCGGGACGACCACATTTCGCTGTTGATCAAGAACTGGGCGGCACGGGCGCCAAGTCGATGTGCGTGGTGAGCCGGCGCAGGCCCAGCTGCTCGTAGAACGGGCCCAGCGGCTCCTCGCAGTGCAGCCAGGCAATGCCGGCCACCCGCACCGCGTGCTCGACGGCCGCCGCCGAGATCAGCCGGCCGAATCCGCGCCCGCGCTGCTCGGGCAGCACGGCGATCCCCGACACGTAGGCCGTGCCGCCGGCCTGGGTCACCCGCGCACATCCGGCCGGGGCGCCGTCGACCCGCAGCACCAGGAACGCGTGGTCGGCCCGGCCGAACCGTCCGTTGAGCAGCGGCGCCTGGTCGCTGCCGTACACCTCCAGGAACTCCTCGGCCGAGTGGGCCGGGCCGATCTCGCAGCCCTCGGGCACCGTGATCCAGGGCCGCCTGTCGGTGATCCACACGCCCAGCCGCTGCGCCGGGACCAGCCGGGGCGGCAGCGACCCGGCCTGCTCGGCCCGCGCCCGCAGCAGCCAGACGCCCGGCCGGGCCGCCTCCAGCCAGGCCAGCACGTCGTCCAGGTGGCCGGGTGCCGGCAGGTCGGCGTGCTCGGTGAGCGTGGCCCGGGTGGCCCACGGCGCGTCGATCGCGAAATAGCTGCAGGGCACGCCGTGCACGTCGGTCGCAGCACCGGATGCGCGCTCCACCGCGGCCTCGGCCCGGCCGACCAGATCGACCAGATCGCCCGGATGCGGGGCCCGGTCGGGGTCGCCCGGCCACTGCCGCAACGCCCAGCCGTCGGCGTCGACGTCCAGCTCGACCAGCCCGCAGTTGGGCACGAAGCGGTCGCGGCCGAAGTCGTCGGGCACATCGGTGGCGCAGCGGGGCAGGGCGCACGACATGATGCCGCCGTGGCTGACGACGACCACCGTCTCGCCGCGGTGCTGGTCGGCCACCTCGGCCAGGGCGTCGCGCATCCGGCCCACGACCTCGTGCCCGGTCTCGCCCTCGTCGACTCCGGCCGTCAGCTCGCCGTCGAACCAGCGCAGGAACGTCTGGTCGATGTGCGCCCAGTCCTCCTCGGCCAGGCTGCCCTCGCACCGGCCCATGCTGAACTCGCGGACGCCCTCGAGGGCGCCCAGTCCGACCCCGAACGCGTCGGCGATGACCTGTCCGGTCTGCTGGGCCCGCAGCAGCGGTGAGGCGTACACGTAGCTGATCCGCCGGCCCCGCAGCCGCTCGGCCAGGGCGGCCGCCTGACCGAGACCGCGGGCGGTCAGCGGCTCTCCGGGCATGGCCGCACTCAGCCGGTGACCGACGTTGCCCTCGCTCTCACCGTGGCGCACCACCAGGATGGTCGCCGCGCACTGCAGATCACTCACGCGCTCAACGTTATCGGGCGCGGCGCAGTCGATCCGCCGCGTTGGCCGGCCTTGGTGAGAACCGCGAGACCGCAGCCGCGCCGACGCGAATCCAGTTGATCGATCCTTCCGGCGCGATCCGCTTGCTCTACATCGAGTTGATCAGCTTCTCGACGCGGTCGTCGACGCTGCGGTAGGGGTCCTTGCACAGCACTGTGCGCTGCGCCTGGTCGTTCAGCTTCAGGTGCACCCAGTCGACGGTGAAGTCGCGGCGACGCTCCTGGGCCCGGCGGATGAAGTCGCCGCGCAGCTTGGCCCGGGTGGTCTGCGGCGGCACGTTCTTGGCCTCGAACACGGTCAGGTCATTCGTCACGCGGTCGACCAGGCCTCGGCGCTGCAGCAGGTAGTACAGGCCACGGCTGCGCTGGATGTCGTGGTAGGCCAGGTCGAGCTGGGCCACCCGCGGCGACGAGAGCGGCAGGCCGTGCTTGGACCGGTACCGCTCGATCAGCGCGTACTTGGTGGCCCAGTCGATCTCGCGGTCGATCTTCGACAGATCGTTCTGCTCGATCGCGTCGAGGGTGCGGCCCCACAGTTCGAGCACCCGCTTGGACGAGTCGTCGACGCCGGTGCGTTCGACGAAGTCCACAGCCTTGCTGTAGTACTCGCGCTGGATGTCGAGCGCGGACGCGGACCGCCCGGCCGCGAGGCGGACCTGGCGGGTGCCGGTCAGGTCGTGGGAGATCTCGCGGATGGCCCGGATCGGGTTCTCCAGGGCCAGATCGCGGAACGTCACGCCGTGCTCGAGCATGCGCAGCACCAGGTCGGCCGACCCGACCTTGAGCATCGTCGTGCTCTCGTTCATGTTCGAGTCGCCGACGATCACGTGCAGGCGGCGGTAGCGCTCGGCGTCGGCGTGCGGCTCGTCCCGGGTGTTGATGATCGGGCGGCTTCGCGTCGTTGCGGACGAGACGCCCTCCCAGATGTGCTCGGCCCGCTGGCTGACGCAGTAGACCGCGCCGCGCGGGGTCTGCAGCACCTTGCCGGCCCCGCAGATCAGCTGCCGGGTGACCAGGAACGGGATCAGCACATCGGCCATCCGGCTGAACTCGCCGTGCCGGCCGACCAGGTAGTTCTCGTGGCAGCCGTAGGAGTTACCGGCCGAGTCGGTGTTGTTCTTGAACAGGTAGATGTCGCCGGCGATGCCCTCGTCGTGCAGCCGCTTCTCGGCGTCGACCACGAGCCCTTCGAGGATGCGTTCGCCCGCCTTGTCGTGCGCGACCAGCGAGGTCAGCGAGTCGCACTCGGGCGTGGCGTACTCGGGATGGCTGCCCACATCGAGATACAAGCGGGCGCCGTTGCGCAGGAACACGTTCGACGAGCGACCCCACGACACGACGCGCCGGAACAGGTAGCGCGCGACCTCGTCGGGCGACAGACGCCGCTGCCCATGGAACGTGCACGTGACGCCGTACTCGTTCTCGATGCCAAAGATCCGTCGGTGCACATCCCTAGCCTATGCGTCCGACCGCGGTAGCACCCGACATTCCTACTTCGAGACGATGTCCGCGTCGTGTTCGCGCCGTAGCGTCCAGTTCATGACCGGCGCGCCCGAGCTCAGCCCGATCCGACCCCGCCTGCTGACGAGCTGGGTCCTGGCCCACGGGCTGCCCCGGGTGGCCCTGTCGGCGGCGGCGCGTCGGGGCGACCCGATCGCCGGCACGGCGGTCGATCCGCACATCCGCGAGGACCCGTTTGCGACCTACGACCGGATCCGCGACGAGGGGCCGCTTGTCGACGGCCGGCTGATGAGCGCGACGGCGACGCACGCCGTCGCCAACGAGGTGCTGCGCAGCGAGGCGTTCAGCGTGGTCCCGGATTTCGGCCGGCCGCTGCTGACCCGGATCTACGAGCGCATTGCCGACACGTCGTCGCCCGGGCCGGTCGATCCGCCGTCGCTGCTGGCCGTCGACCCGCCGCTGCATACGCGGCTGCGTCGCCCGGTGTCCAAGGTGTTCACCGCCCGGGCCCTGGCCGGCCTGCGGCCGCGCATCCGGGAGCTGGCCGACCAGCTGCTCGACCGGGTGGCCGACCAGCCGCGCTTCGACCTGGTGGCCAGCTACGCCAAGGTGCTGCCGCTGGCGATGATCGCCGAGATCCTGGGCGTTCCGGGGCCGGTGCGCGACGAGGTGCAGCGCTTCGCGGACTCGGCGTCCGTCGCGCTGGACCCGGGCCTGTCGCTGCGCCAGTACCGCGAGGTCGACGCCGCCCTGCACCGCGCGCACGCGGTCGTCGCCGAGCACATCGCCGCCCTGCGCCGGAACCCGGGCAGCGACCTGCTCAGCCAGCTGGCCACGCTCGACGGCCCTGATCAGCTCGACGACCGGGAGCTGCACACCACCGCGCTGCTGCTCATCGGGGCCGGCTTCGAGACGACGGTGAACCTGATCGCCAACGCCGTGGTGACCCTGCTCGACCACCCCGACCAGCTGGCCGCCCTGCGGGCCGACCCGAGCGGATGGGAGAACGCCGTCGAGGAGGTGCTGCGCTACGACTCCCCCGTGCAGGTCACTCTGCGCACGGCCGCCCGCGACGTCGAGGTAGCCGGCCGGGTCGTCGCCCAGGGCCGCCCGGTACTGGTGATCCTCGGTGGCGCCAACCGCGACCCGGCCGTGTTCGCCGACCCGAACCGTTTCCACATCACCCGCGCCAACGCCCGCGAGCACCTGTCCTTCTCGGCCGGCGTGCACTTCTGCCTCGGCGCGATGCTGGCCCGGCTGGAGGGCGCGATCGCCCTCGAGGCCCTGTTCGACCGGTTCCCGGACCTGGCCGTCGCCGGTCCGCTCGTACGCCGGGGCACCCGAGTGCTGCGCGGGTACGACGTGGTGCCGGTCCGCTCGGGCGCCGCCGACCGCCTTGACCGGGCAGCCGGCGCTACAGGTTGAGCGCCAGCAGCGCGTGCTGGCCGTCGACCGACGTGATCTGCACCGAGGCGATCTGGTCGATGGGCATCGAGGTGCCGGTCTCGTAGTCGGCGGTCTTGCCCGGAAGGAGGTTCCAGCTGCCGAGCTTCTCGGCCTGACCGTGCCGGGGCACGACCACCACCGCGTAGGAGCGGGTCTCGGACTGGGCCTCGTAGTACTTGCACTCGACCTCGATGCGGGTCCCCCAGCCGACCGAGCGCACCTCGGCCGTCGCCTTGATCGGCGCGTTCGAGACGGCCTGCATCGCGACCGGATGGTGGCTCGGCTGGTCCGGTCGGGTGGCGATCAGGATGACCGCGGCGATGCACGCGGCCGCGGCGGCGGTCAGCCCGCTGAGGATCCAGTGCCGGCGGTTGCGCTCGCGGCGGACCCGCCGCTCCAGGGCCGGCAGCAGCGAGGCCGGCGGTGGCTCGTCGTCGAGCACCGACGGGGAGACCGAGGCCAGCGCCTGCGGCAGGACCTGCAGGTCACGCACCGACGCCGCGCAGGCGTCGCAGGTGGCCAGATGGGCTTCGTAAGCGCGGCGGTCGTCATCGGAGAGGGCGCCGAGCACGTACGCGCCGTCATACATCTCGAACGGATCGACGCTCTGGCTCATCGCACACCTCCCAACTCGTCCAGGGCCAGCCGCAGAGCGCGCAGGGCGTAGTGCGCGCGGGACTTGACCGTGCCTTCGGGCACGCCCAGCCGGTGGGCCGCTTCGGCCACCGTCGATCCACGGTAATAGCACTCCAGGATGACCTGACGGTGCTCGAGGGAAAGCTGCCGCAACGCCGCCGTCACGACGGCCGCGTCAGCCGTGCCCGCCGTCGGGTCGGCCACCTGCAGCTCGGGCGGCTCGGCGGTGACGACCTCGTGTCGGTTGCGCGAGGTGCGCCAGTCGTCGATGACGATGCGCCGGGCCACCGTGAACAGCCAGGCGCGCGCCGAGCCCTCGGACTGGTCGAGCACCTGCGGATGCTTCCAGGCCCGCAACATCGTCTCCTGGACGACGTCCTCAGCTCGGGCCCGGTCGCCCCCGGTGAGATGCACGGCATAGGACCACAACGCTCGGGCGTGCTGATCGTGCAGCGCGCGCATGAGCTCGGCGTCGCTGGTGGGCACACCACTCCTGCTGGCTCGGGACGTTGCGACGCGGTTACTGGGCGCGTCTGTCACCGTGAAGTGTGCCCCGCCGGTCAGGCCCGGCGCGAGTGCTGCCACGACATCCATGCCGCAATGACTCCGAACACGAGTGCGACGTACTCGGCGACCTCGGCCAGGGCCTGGGGTTCGCCCGACGCGACTTCCTTGAAGTTGAACAGCCCAATCGTCACGGACAGGTAGAAGGCGACAAGCGTCGCCGCCCCGAACCCGGCCGCGGCCAGGGCCGGCAGCCAGTGCCGCCAGCAGATGAGCACCAGACCGATGACCAGCCCGCCGATCGCGTTCAGCAGGAACAGCGGGCCGATCGTGTCGACCTCCCGGAATCCCTGGGCGTACCACAGATCGAAGTGCACCTCGGCGGACAGCAGCACCCCCGCGGCGGCCAGGCCGCGCATCAGGTCGATGACGACTCGGGAGCGGTGGATGGTTATGGGTGCGAGCCACGGCCGGCTCGGTGCGTGCACGGACATTTAAATCCTCCTCAGTTCACTGTCCGTACACGCAGCCCGACCCCATTCGGTTCAGAGTTGAACCGCCCCGGCCCCCGAGCCGTGCACATACGCGACAAGATTCGACAACGTGGAGGCTGCGCAGTGCGCATTGACTCAACCGTTACCCGCCGTAGTGTTCTCGCGGCGGGCGCTGCGGGCGCGGGGGCCGTGGCTCTGGCCGCGTGCAGCTCGAGTTCATCGAGGGGCGACACGCCGCTCGGCACCGGCGGCAATGGCGGCGGCGACACGTCGGCGGTCGCGGATGCCCCTTTGGCGAAGCTGGCCGACATTGAAGTGGGCAAGTGCGTGTCGGCGAAACTGCCCGACGGGAAGGCGGCCATCGTGTCTCGGCCGACCTCGGACTCCGCCGTGGCGTTCAGCGCCAAGTGCACGCACATGGGCTGCACCGTCCAGCCGGCCGGCAACGAGTTGCATTGCCCGTGCCACGGCTCGAAGTACAACGCGCTGACCGGCGCGGTGATTCACGGCCCGGCGCCCGAGCCGCTGCCGAAGATCAACGTGCAGGTGACGAACGGCGAGGTCGTGACCAGCTGAGCGTTACGACGGGGTGTCGCCGTTGTTCCCGGCGGCGCCGCCGTCCTGGTTCTGGGCCTCGCCCTGGTCGTGCGGCGGAGTGTCGGCCGGGGCCGGCTCGGCCGGTGCGGCGCCGGTGGTGGTCCCGGACGGAACCAGCGAGGTGAGCGCCGCGCCCTGGATGCGCTTGAACTTGCGGCTCCCCCGCGTGCGGTCGAGGACGGCCACCTCGAGCTGATTGGCCGGCAGGGTGCGCGGCGCGCCGTTGCCGCCGACCGAACCGAGCCCGCGAACGGCCACCCCGAGCGCGCTCTGCAGATCGAGGCCTTCGGTGAACGTGCGGCGCAGCTCGGCGGTCAACGCGTCGGCCTGCCCGCCCATGACCAGGAAGCTGGGCTCGTCGATGATCGTGCCGTCGTAGGAGATGCGATACATCTGGTCGTCGTCCGACCCCTCGCCCACGCCGGCGACGCACAGCTCGACCTCGTAGGGCTTCTGCTGCTCGGTGAAGATGGACCCCAGCGTCTGGGCGTAGGCGTTGGCCAGCGCCCGGGCGGTGACGTCGCGCCGGTCGTAGGAGTAGCCGCGCATGTCGGCCAGTCGGATGCCGGCCACCCGCAGGTTCTCGAACTCGTGGTACATCCCGACCGCGGCGAAACCGATCCGGTCGTAGATCTCGCTGACCTTGTGCAGGGCCGAGCTGGCGTTCTCGGCGACGAACAGCACGCCGTCGGTGTACCTGGACACCACGACGCTGCGCCCGCGTGCGATGCCCTTGCGCGCGTACTCGGAACGGTCGCGCATGATCTGCTCGGGCGACGCGTAGAACGGCATCGTCATGGTGGTGGTCTCCGGTCGATGGGTCGGGTTCGGGTGGAAGTGGCGGCGTCAGGTGCCGGGCTGATTGCGGCGCTCGTCGACGATGGCCCGCACGACGACGTCCAGGTCGGAGTCGGGGACGCGCCGGGTGCCCTCGGCGTCGGCCAGCATCACAACCGGGAAGATCTGCCGGACCAGGTCGGGGCCGCCGGTGGCCGAGTCGTCGTCGGCCGCGTCGTAGACCGCCTCGACCGTGACCCGCACGACCTCGTCGGCGGACAGGCGCGGGCGCCAGCGCTTCTTCAACGACGACTTGGCGAACGGCGACCCCGAGCCGACGGAGTCGAAGTAGCGCTCCGGGTAGCACCCGCCGGCCACGTCGAAGCTGAAGATCTTCCCGGCGGTGGCGGGGTCGGCCGCCGCGGTGTCGAAGCCGGCGAAGATCGGGACGACGGCCAGTCCCTGCATGGCCAGGCCCAGGTTGCCGCGCAGCATGGTGGCCAGCCGGTTGGCCTTGCCGTCGAGGGTCAGCTCGGTGCCTTCGATCTTCTCGTAGTGCTCGAGCTCGACCTGGTACAGCCGCACCACCTCGATGCCGATGCCGGCCGTACCGGCCGCCCCGATGAGCGTGTAGTCGTCGGCGGCGACGACCTTCTCGATGTCGCGCTGGGCGATCAGGTTGCCCATGGTGGCTCGCCGGTCGCCGGCCATGACGACGCCGCCGTCGTAAACGGCGGCGACGATCGTGGTGCCATGCGGCGCAATGTCGCTCGCCAGCTGCGGCTTGGGCAGGAGCTCGGGCGCGGTCGCACTGAGGAACGCGGTGAACGACGACGACCCGGGCGACATTGCGTAGCGCAGCACGCCAGGAAAGGCGTCTGCGCCGCTGAACCGGTCGATGCTCACGGCGCTCCTGTCACTTGCCGGTCGGGTTGCTGATGACGACCCTACCGATCCGGACCTGAGCCGTGACACCGATGGGCCGGCGACGCAGCGGCTTACTGGCCGCCCTTCTGGACGAACGACCGGACGAAGTCCTCGGCGTTTGTCTCGAGCACGTCGTCGATCTCGTCGAGCAGCGCGTCGACGTCCTCGGTGAGCTTCTCCTGGCGTTCGGCGACGTCGGACGAGCTCTCGACCTCGACCTCGTCGACCTCGTCAGGCTGGCGTTGCGGCCGGGTCTGGCCGCCTTCGTGAGTGGGCATGTCGGCTCCCCTCGCTTTGGACCGACATTCACCCTAGCTCGACGGGATGACGGTCGGGTTGCGACGTTCAGGTGGATGTCGCCTGCCATGCATACCGGGTGGTCCTTCCGGACACCAGCAGTAGCCGGGGCGTGTCCTACGCGGCGACCCGGGCCGGCGCGACGCGCACCGTGTTGCGACCGCCGTGCTTGGCCGCGTAGAGGGCGTCGTCGGCGGCGCGCAGGACGTAGTCCAGGTCGGTGGTTCCGGCGCTCAACGTGGCCGCCACGCCCACCGAGGCCGTCACGTGTACCCGCTGCCGCTCCGGCGCGTTGCGGCCCTCGACGATCACCTCGGTCGCCTCGACCCGCCGGCGCAGCCGCTCGGCGACCGCCAGCGCCGCCTCGCCATCGGCGCCGGGCAGCAGCGCGACGAACTCCTCGCCGCCGAAGCGGCCCACCGCGTCATAGCCGCGCAGCTCATCGGCCAGCACGTCGGCCACCGAGCGCAGCACCGTGTCGCCGGCCAGGTGGCCGTGCGTGTCGTTGATGTGCTTGAACCGGTCCATGTCGATGACGAGAACGGCGGTCGGCGTCTGCTGCCGTGCGGCCCGGCCGAGCTCGCGCTGGGCCAGTTGCCGCCAGGCCGCGGCGTTGAGCAGTTCGGTCTTGGCGTCCATCGTTGCGGCCTGGACCAGGTCACGCAGCAGCGCGTGGTACTGCAACAAGAAGACAGCGGGCAGGATCATGACGGCGAACCACGGCACCCGCACCAGCGCCAGCGCGGACATCGCGCCGAGGCCGAGCGTCGCGAACTCCACGACGTTGTCCGAGACCGACCCGAACAGGTTCGACGGCCTGGACGCACCGCGGCTGAGGAAGATGACCGACGAGATCAGCGCGGCGTTGACCACGCGGTACGTGACCGCGGCCAGCAGCAACGTCGCGATCACGACGGCGGCCGACGAGCCGAACTCTCCGGTGACGTCGGTTCCCGCGGCTACGGTCGCGACCGCGGCGCAGATTAGAATCGCGACGGCACCGGTGTAGGTGATCCGGTGCAGCCTGATGCCGTCGACGGATTTCCACGAGCGCGTCCACAAGTGCGCGTAGAGGAAGACGACGAGCAGGGCCGCCAATCCACGAGGGAGGACCAGAGCGCCGGGGAACGCCCACACCGCAACCATGTCCATGTGCGAGGATCCGTCGACCTGAAACAGCCGACGCCGATGCTCAACTTGCCTGGAGACCTCAAGATAAGCCACGCTCAAGAGAGCCAGCAGACCTAATCGGAGGAGGTCTGTGCCGGTGATGTGTTCCCGAGCCAGCGCCCAGATGCCGTACGTTGCGGCGAGCGTGTCGATGCAGAGAACCAGTGCGATGACGCGCAGCGGCGCCTGCCACAGGCTCCACTGCTTCGCCGTGCTCACTCGACTCCTGTCCGCGAACGCGCTCGCTACCGCCAAGGCTTGTCCCCCGAACCGACCTGTGACTCACTGAAACCGTATCTCATTGCGGGTCGCGCTGTCATGACCGAAAAGAGCGAACTGTATGCGCAAAGTTGCACTCAGGCCCTACCGCGTGGGATGTGCGCCGATGGTTCGCCGCGAACGTCCGAATCCGGCGACAAGGAGGTGATCGCCGTGGCTAACCAGGGTTGGTAATCGCAGCTACCGTCCATCGAACCTCGCGCGAAAGGAGTGATCAGCGTGGCTGCGAACCAGGGCTGGTAAGTGGAGATCTGTACGACTTCCTCCGGCCGAATTCGGCCGTGTCCAAGATATGTCCCACTAGATGCGTGCGTGCTGCCCAGCGCCCGGGCTCGCGCGGGCAGCCGACTCCCGACGGTCAGCGCGGTCCGACGAGCGCCTCGATGAGCGAGGCCGCCGTCGGGCACCGCTCGAGCAGCTCACCGACGTGTGCCTTCGTGCCGCGCAGCGGTTCCAGGGTGGGTACCCGGACCAGCGACTCGCGGCCGACGTCGAAGATGACCGAGTCCCAGGACGCTGCCGCCACGGCCGACCCGTAGCGCTGCAGGCACTGGCCACGGAAGTACGCGCGGGTGTCGTCTGGCGGGGTGGACATCGCGGTCTTGGCCGCCCCTTCCGGCAGCAGCGTCTGCATCGCGCCGCGGGCGACCAGACGGTGGTACAGGCCCTTGTCCACGCGGACGTCGGAGTACTGCAGATCGACCAGCTGCAGGCGGTGCGAGTCCCAGTCCAGCCCGTCGCGCTCACGGTAGCCGTTGAGCAGCCGCAGCTTGGCCACCCAGTCGAGTTCGCCGGCCAGCTGCATCGGGTCGGAGTCGAGCCGGGTAAGCACCGATTCCCACCGGTTGAGCACGTCGCGGGTCTGCTCGTCGACGTCCTCGCCGAGCCGGTCGTCGACGAACTTGCGGGCCCGATCGAGGTACTCACCCTGCAGCTGCAACGCGGTGATCGTCCGCCCGTCGGCCAGCCGGATCAGGTGGGTCAGGCCGGGGTCGTGCGAGATCTCGTGCAGTTCGCGCACCGGCTGGGCGATGCTCAGCTCGTCGGGCAGGAAGCCGTCCTCGATCATCGCCAGTACCAGGGCCGTGGTGCCGACCTTCAGGTAGGTCGAGATCTCGGAGAGGTTGGCGTCGCCGATGATGACGTGCAGCCGGCGGTAGCGGTCGGCGTCGGCGTGCGGTTCGTCGCGGGTGTTGATGATCGGACGCTTGAGGGTGGTCTCCAGGCCCACCTCGACCTCGAAGAAGTCGGCCCGCTGCGATATCTGGAACCCGGCCGTGCGCCCGTCCTGGCCGATGCCCACGCGCCCGGCGCCGGTGACGATCTGCCGGGACACGAAGAACGGGACGAGGTGCCGCACGATCGACACGAACGGCGTCGCCCGGTTCATCAGGTAGTTCTCGTGGGCGCCGTAGGAGGCGCCCTTGTTGTCGGTGTTGTTCTTGTAGAGGTTGATCGGGGTGGCCACCCCGGGCATGGCCGCGACCCGGCGGGCCGCCTCGGCCATGACCAGTTCGCCGGCTTTGTCCCAGCGGACGGCGTCCAGCGGGGTGGTGACCTCCGGCGTGGAGTACTCGGGGTGGGCGTGGTCGACGTAGAGCCTGGCGCCGTTGGGGAGGATGACGTTGGCCATGCCGGCGTCTTCCTCGGCCTCGATGAACTCCTGGGCCACGCCGGCGCCGCCACCCAGCTCGAAGCCCCGGGCGTCGCGCAGCGGCGACTCCTCCTCGAAGTCCCAGGCCGCCCGGCGGGCCCGCCCGGCCGGCAGCGTGCTGGCGTAGGCGTTCACCACCTGGGCGGACAGGAGCATGGCATTGGCTGACGGCTGGCCCGGCAGACTGACGCCGTACTCCACCTCGGTGCCCATGACCCGGCGAACGCTCATTGTTCAAGGCTACGGCCCAGGGCCGACGTTCCGCCGTGACGCCCGCAGTTCGGGGCCTAGAACGATGCTAACGATGTGGTATCAGCTCAGCGATTCGGAAACATTCCGCATAGTCGAGGCGTCCTACTGGGAAAGAAGTTGTCGACGGCTCGGCAACGACGGAGGGAGGACGCATGGTGAAGAGCAACCCGCGCATCTCGGGATCCACCGCACATGTGTCCGCACGACCGACGCAAATCCATTCCGAGGACGTCGTCAACTGGCTGCACGACGCCTCCCTGAGGTTGTTCGAGGCCCGGCTCGCTCGGCGCACCGAAACAGCGCGGCGCGTGGAGCGATCAGCCGCCTAGGAGCCCAACGCGCCGGCCTGGCCGCCCGAGCAGCGAGCCGGTAGTCAGCGTGGCTGTACAGCCGAGCTGTGCGTCGTCTGTAACCAGTAGGGCAAGGCATCTACGGCACGGCGGCGAGGAACCGTCGCGTGATCGCGACCGCCACCTTGGATGTCTGGCCGTCGTACACGAACACCGCGAAGGCCAGGTCGCCGCGGTAGCCGGCGAACCAGCCGTGCGAGCGCGGCGGCACCGAGTTGTCGTACTCGGCGGTGCCCGTCTTGCCGGCGACCTGGCCGGGCAGATCGTTCAGGTCGGTCGCTCGGCCGCTGGTCACCGTTGCCCGCATCATGTCGTGGAGAGTGGCGGTCACCGCCGCGGGCAGCGCCGGCCCGGGCTGGGCCTGCTGGCCGACCACCAGCGACGGCGCGATCGGCCGGCCGGTCTGGGCCGTGCCGGCGACCTCGGCCATGGCCAGCGGGCTGGCCAGGATCTTGCCCTGGCCGATCGCCTCGGCGGCCTGCTCGGTGGGCTGAGTCGGCGTCGGCAGCGAACCGCTGAACGACTCGACTGGAAGTTTCCAGTCCTCGCCCAGGCCCAGTTGCCGTCCGGCGGTGGCCAGCGCGGTGGGCGGCAGGGTCATTCCCAGCGTCATGAACGTCGTGTTGCACGACATCGCGAAGGCGGTACGCAGGGACACGGTACCGAGGCTGAACTTGTCCTCGTTGACGAACACCCGCCCGTCGACCGTCTTGGTGGCCGGGCAGGCCTCGGGAGTATTCGCGGTCAGCTTGCGCCCGGCCAGCGCGGCCGTCGCGGTGACGATCTTGTAGGTCGAGCCGGGCGGGTACTGGCCGGCCAGCGCGATGTCGCCCGGCGTGGACGCGGAGTTGGCGACGGCCAGGATCCGCCCGGTCGACGCCTGCAGGGCCACGATGGCCGCCGCCTGGGGCACCGACTGCAGCGCGTTGTCGGCGGCGGTCTGCACCGTCCGGTCCAGCGTGAGCTGCACCGGCCGTCCTGGCTTCGGCGCCCCGACCGTGTCGAGCCGGCGGCCCGGCCGGCCGTCGGCGTCGGCGGCGTACACGGCGATGGCGGGCGTGCCGGACAGCTGCGCGTCGAACACCTGCTGCAGGCCGTCGATCCCGGCCTGGTCGCCGACCTGGATCCGGCCGGACGACGCCTTGACGGTGTCGGCGGTGGCCGGGCCGACGTGGCCGAGCAGCGGCTGGGCGAAGCGGCTGGTCGGCGCCAGCAGCTCGGTGCCGGTCTTGAACACGGTGCCCGGCAGCGGGTGGATGATCGCCCGGACCTTCTGGTAGGCCGACTGACGCAGGGTGATGACGTCGACGAACGCGTCCTTGCTCGGCGCCGCCTTGACGCTGGCCGCGATGTCGGCCGCGCTGATGTGCAGGGTTCTGGCCAGCGTCGCGGCCAGCGACGCGAGGTTCTTGACCAGCTTCGGTTCGATGCCGACGTACACGACCGGCGTCTCGGCGAACAGTGGCCTGCCGGCAGCGTCCTCGAGCGCGGCGCGCGGCGGCTGGGTCCGCCGGGCCAGCAGGTGCTCACCGGCCCGCAGCCCGGGATGGATGTCGTTCGGGGCCCAGGTCACTGTCCAGCTGTCGTCGTGCTGGGCCAGGGCGAGCGTGCCCTGGTAGGTCCACGGCGTGGGCGTTCCGGGGAGCTTCCACGACGCGCTGTACATCGCCGTATCGCCGTGCACCGAGGTCACCCGCAGCGAGCCGGTCGGATTGCCCATCGCCCGCAGGCTGCTCGAGATCGGGTCGGCCGCCGCGTTCGGGTCCGACGTGGCCGCGGACGCGGCCGTGACGTCACCGCGGCCGAGCGCGTCGAGGAAGCGCTGCGCCGCGGTCTGGGCCGGCGACGGCTTGCTGTGACTGCTGCAGGCCGCCAGCACGGCGCAACCGAGGATCGGGACGAGGGCAAGAGCGTGGACGCGGCGCACTCGTCGAAGCCAACCACAACGCCGAACATCGCCCTAAGAGGACATCGGTTGCTCTCAGCCGGCGCACCGGCCGGTGCCGCTACAGGTACTGGCCGGTGTTGCCCACGGTGTCGATGGAGCGCCCGGCGTCGGCTCCCTTGCCCGAGACGAGCGTGCGGATGTAGACGATCCGCTCGCCCTTCTTGCCGGAGATCCGGGCCCAGTCGTCTGGGTTCGTGGTGTTGGGCAGGTCCTCGTTCTCGCGGAACTCGTCGACGCAGGCCGCCAGCAGGTGCGACACGCGCAGGCCACGGCTGCCCGTGGTCAGCACGTCCTTGATCGCCATCTTCTTGGCCCGGTCGACGATGTTCTGGATCATCGCGCCCGAGTTGAAGTCCTTGAAGTACAGCGTCTCCTTGTCGCCATTGGCGTAGGTGACCTCCAGGAACCGGTTCTCCTCGGTCTCGGAGTACATCCGCTCGGTCGTGCGCTGGATCATCGCCGCGACGGTGGCCTGCAGGTCGCCGCTGTGCTCGGCCAGGTCGTCGGCGTGGATCGGCAGCGTCGTGGTGATGTACTTCGAGAAGATGTCGCGGGCCGCCTCGGCGTCCGGCCGCTCGATCTTGATCTTGACGTCGAGCCGGCCCGGTCGCAGGATCGCCGGGTCGATCATGTCCTCGCGGTTGGACGCGCCGATGACGATGACGTTCTCGAGGCCTTCGACGCCGTCGATCTCGGACAGCAGCTGCGGCACGATCGTGTTCTCCACGTCGGAGGACACGCCGGAGCCACGAGTGCGGAAGATCGAGTCCATCTCGTCGAAGAACACGATGACCGGCGTGCCCTCGCTGGCCTTCTCACGGGCCCGCTGGAACACCAGCCGGATGTGCCGCTCGGTCTCGCCGACGTACTTGTTCAGCAGCTCCGGGCCCTTGATGTTCAGGAAGTACGACTTGGCCGCCGAGCCGTCGCTGCCGCGAACACGCTCCACCTGCTTGGCCAGCGAGTTGGCCACCGCCTTGGCGATCAGCGTCTTGCCGCATCCGGGTGGGCCGTAGAGCAGGATGCCCTTCGGCGGGCGCAGTTCGTGCTCGCGGAACAGGTCGGCGTGCAGGAAGGGCAGTTCGACCGCGTCGCGAATGGCCTCGATCTGCTTGGTCAGGCCGCCGATGTCGGTGTAGTCGATGTCGGGGACCTCTTCGAGGATGAGCTCCTCGACCTCGCTCTTCGGGATGCGCTCGTAGGCGTAGGCCGACCGTGGCTCGAGCAGCAGCGAGTCGCCGCTGCGCAGTGGCGAGTCGCGCAGGATGTCGGCGAGGTAGACCACCCGCTCCTCGTCGGTGTGCCCGATGACCAAGGCCCGCTCACCGTCCTCGAGCAGTTCCTTGAGCATGACGATCTCGCCGGTGCGCTCGTGCCCGCGGGCCGCGACGACGTTCATCGCCTCGTTGAGCATGACCTCCTGGCCGTGCTGCAGTTGCTCGACCGGAACCTCGGGAGAAACGGCCACCCGCAGCTTGCGGCCACCGGTGAATATGTCGACCGTCCCGTCCTCGAACGCCTCGAGGAACACGCCGTAGCCGCTCGGCGGCTGAGCCAGCCGATCGATCTCCTCCTTGAGGGCGACGACCTGGTCGCGCGCCTCACGCAGCGTCTCGACGAGGCGCTCGTTGCGCTCGCCGAGACTCGCCACGCGCGCCTGCGCGTCCGCCAGTCGCTCTTCCAGGATGCGCATGTGCCGGGGCGACTCAGCGACCTTCGCCCGGAGCAACTCGACTTCCTGCTCGAGGAATGCCGTGCGCCGCCGTGCCTCTCGCGACGCGTCGCTGTCGTAATCAGACGAGCGAGGGGTGTCGTCGGACTCGTGAGCCATGCGGGCCACCTCCACTCGTGTGGTTCGCGAAAATCCACCCTACACAGCAGAGCGACCCATGCACGCGATCAACCCTCACTGTGGGAAGGCGCACGTCAACTTGTGGACAGTCGCGCCGATCAGGAGAGCATCATGGAGCCGTGAGCGAGCCCCTCCGCGTCTGGATCGATCAGGACCTGTGCACCGGCGACGGGCTGTGCGTGCAGTACGCGCCGGAGGTCTTCGAGTTCGACATCGACGGGCTGGCCTACGTCAAGAACGAGGACGGTGACCTGCTCTCGGCGACTCGCGCCGAGGCCGACGTGCCCGAGCGGCTGCGCCTGGACGTCATCGACTCGGCCAAGGAGTGCCCGGGCTCGTGCATCCACGTCCTGCGCTCGAGCGACGGCACCGAGGTCGCCGGCCCCGAGGCCTGATCCGCCACTTTCGCTAAATCCGCGGCGTGTCGCTGCCGAGTCGACGTGTGTGTACCTCTGATACTGGAGTGTTCTCTGTTGCAGTTGTGAACAGTGGGATTTCGCCGTACGGTAATGCGCGGTCGATGGAAGGACCGCTCATGTCTCGTCCGCGCGCGTCTCGATCCGAGTCCGATTCCTCTGAGCAACCGACCAGCCGGCGCCGCCGTGTCACACGTCGGGTCGTGGTGCTCGGCCTCTGCGCCGCCGTGGGCGCCGTCGCGACGATGGAACTGCGGCACACCTCGACCGCCTCCGCCGACCCGTCCGCGCAGGACTGGCTCCGGCTGCGGATGTGCGAGTCAGGCAACAACTACTCGATCAACACCGGTAACGACCACTACGGCGCGTACCAGTTCGACCTGCCCACCTGGCGCAGCGTCGGCGGCACGGGCTACCCGTACCAGGCCTCCCCGGCCGAGCAGGACGCCCGCGCGCTGATCCTGTACCGGATGCGCGGCTGGCAGCCCTGGCAGTGCGCGAGCATCGTCGGGCTGCGCGAGGACAAGGACGCCGGCTCCGGGCGGATCAGCGACATCAAGGTCCCCGGCGGCGGCTCGGGCGGGTCGTCGGGCTCGTCCGGGGCCGGCGGCCACACCTGGCCGGGCGTCTACTACTCGCTCGGCGACACCAGCTCGGGCATCAAGACCTGGCAGCTGCAGATGCGCCACCGGGGCGCGCCGCTGACCGGTACCGGCCAGTTCGGCCCGAACACGCTGGCGGTCGTCAAGGACCTGCAGCGGCAGAACGGGCTGGCCGCCACCGGGCTGCTCGGCCCCAACACGTGGAACCTGGCCTGGAACGGCAAGTACAAGCACACCGTGGCGGCTCCGAAGCCGGCCCCGAAACCCAAGCCGAAGCCGAAGCCCAAGCCGGCCAAGCCCGCGCCGAAGCCGAGCAAGCCGGCCGTGGCGCCGAAGTGGACCGCCCCGCAGTACTACTCGTTCGGCGACACGAGCGCCACGATCAAGGCCTGGCAGCTGCAGATGCGCCACCGCGGCGCGCCGCTGGAGGGCACCGGCCAGTTCGGCGACACGACGCTGTCCGTGGTCAAGGCGATCCAGCAGCAGAACCATCTGCCGGCGACCGGCATCCTCGGCCCCGCGACCTGGAAGCTGGCCTGGACCGGCAAGTACACCAAGCCGGCCGTCGTCGCGCCGAAATGGACCGCCCCGCAGTATTACTCGGTCGGCGACAACAGCGCCACGATCAAGGCGTTCCAGCTGCAAATGCGCCACCGGGGCGCGTCCCTGGAGGGCACCGGGCAGTTCGGGCCGAAGACGCTGGCCGTGGTCAAGCGGATCCAGCAGCTCAACCATCTGCCGGCGACCGGCATCCTCGGGCCCGCGACCTGGAAGCTGGCCTGGACCGGCGAGTACTGAGCTACTCGGTCGCCTTGGCCGGGCGGCGTTGCCGGGCCGGAGCGGTGACGCCCGGCGCCAGCCGGCGGGCGGTGACGAGGAACGCGGTGTGGCCGATCATCCGGTGCTCGGGCCGCACCGCGAGCCCGACAACGTGCCAGCCCCGGATCAGCGTCTCCCAGGCCGTCGGCTCGGTGTAGCCGCCGTGCTCGCGCAGCGCCTCGACCAGCCGGGACAGCTGTGTGGTGGTCGCGACGTAGCCGATCAGCACGCCGCCGGGGCGTAGCGCGTCGGACAGCACCGGCAGTACCACCCACGGCGAGAGCATGTCGAGCACGACCCGGTCGGCCACCTCGTCCGGGCGGTGCTCGGCGACGTCGGCGATCCGCAGCGTCCAGTTGTCGGGGCGGGCGCCGTAGAAGGTCTCGACGTTGCGCACCGCGACCTCGGCGTGATCGGGCCGGTTCTCGTAGGAGATGACCCGGCCGGACGAGCTCACCGCGCGCAGCAGCGAGCAGGTGAGCGCTCCGGAGCCGGCGCCCGCCTCGAGCACGGTCGCGCCCGGGTGGATGTCGCCGAGGCCGACGATCTGGGCCGCGTCCTTCGGGTAGACGACCGCGGCGCCGCGGGGCATCGACAGCACGAAGTCCGACAGCAGCGGGCGCATCGCGAGGTAGGCGGTGCCCGACGTCGAGGTGACGACGCTGCCCTCGGGCTGGCCGATCAGCGCGTTGTGCTCGATGGCGCCCCGGTGGGTGTGGAACTGCTTGCCCGACTCGAGGACCACCGTGTGCATGCGGCCCTTGGGATCGGTGAGCTGTACCCGCTCGCCGGCCGCGAACGTCAGGTCGCTCATGCGGCGGGCCGGCTCAGCTCGGCGAGCAGGTCCCGGGCCGACAGGATGCCGGCGGCCGACCCGTCCGGGTGGACGACGAGGTACTCGTGGGCCGGCGTGTGCCGCAGCGCGGCGAGCAGGGCGTCGCCGGTCAGGTCGACGCCCAGCACCATTCCGGGTTCGAGCGGCCGGGCGACGTCGGACACGGGCACCCACGGCCGGCGGTCGAAGGGCACGGCGCCGATGCGGGTCTCGTCGACGATCGCCTGCGGCTGGTTGGCCGAGTCGATGACCACCAGGCCCCCGGCCCGCGCCTCGCTGGCCCGCCGGATCGCCTCGGACACCGGCGTGTCGGCGTGAACGAACAGCCCCGGGCGCAGCAGGCGCTGCATGGACAGCCGGGGCAGCCGCTGCTGCATCTCGGCGACGCGCAGCGCCTGGGTGGCGGCGATCCAGATGAACGCGCCGAGCGCCAGACCGAAGACGGCGGTGCCGAGGCCCCAGTTGACGCCGTCGACGTTGATCAGCACCGAGCCGGCCGCCACGACGACGGCCAGCACCCGTCCCGACCACGCGGCGACCCGGGTGCCGGTGAGCCGTGAATGGGTCGCCCCCCACACGCCGGCTCGCAAGGCCCGCCCGCCGTCGAGCGGCAGACCAGGTAGCAGGTTGAAAACGGCGACCACCAGGTTGCTCCACATCAGCAGGGCGAGCAGGACGGAGAGCACCGTAGCGTCCGGCGCGGCCGCGAACCCGGCCCAGGCTGCGCCGGCCAGCGCCAGCGAGACGAGCGGTCCGGCCAGCGCGATGAGCACCTCGTCGCGCGGCCGGCGGATCTCGCCCTCGATCTCGGAGACGCCGCCGAGCAGGAAGATGACCACCCGGTTCACCGGCTGGCCCAGCACCAGGCTGACGGCGGTGTGGCCGAGCTCGTGCGCGAGCACGCAGACCGCCAGCAGCAGGGCGAAGACGAAGGCGAAAAGGTAGGACACCGGTCGGCTGATGCCGTCGACCAGGTCGTAGATGATGCTGTTGTAGGTGATGGTGATGAGCGTCGCAATCAGCACCCAGGACGGGGCGAAGTAGAGCGGCACGCCGCGGAAGCTGCCGACCGGCAGCAGCCGGCCGGCCGCGTTCATCGGCGGACGATTCGAACTCATCCTCAGCGATGCTACGGCGCCTCATGGTGAGCCGGGTTAGCGTACGGAGCGTGAGCGACAGCGACGATCTGCGGAGCCGTATCGAGGCCCAGATCGCCGCACGCCGCGAGGCGGCGCGCAACGCCCGCGGACTGGACTCGGCCGGGCGCCGAGCGGCCGAGACTTCGCCGGGTCCGCCGGGTCCGCCTGGTCCGCCGGTGCCGCCCGGCCCGCCGTACCGGCCCGTCTCGCCGCTGGACGAGACACAGATCATCGAGGCGATACCGCCCGACGACCGCGGCGAGATCCCGCATCCGCAGCGGCGCCGGCACCGGCGGAGGCGGCGCGGCTCCGCGATCCGCCAGTTCGCGTTCCCGATCCGGTTGCTGGTTCTGGTCGTCGTCGCCGGGCTGCTGGCGCTCGGGCTGCGCGCGTTCGTGGTCGAGCCGTTCTGGATCCCGTCCGAGTCGATGGAACCGACCCTGCACGGCTGCTCGGGCTGCAACAACGACCGGCTGCTTGTCGACAAGTTGTCTTATCACCTGCACGCCGTCCACCGCGGCGACGTCGTCGTGTTCCACCGTCCGCCGGGTGTCGAGGCGGCCGAGAGCGTGCTGATCAAGCGGGTCATCGGGCTGCCCGGCGAGACGGTGAGCGGGCACGACGGCAAGGTCTGGATCGGCAGCCGGCCGCTGGAGGAGTCCTACGTCAACCCGGTGTGCCACGGCACAGCCGATTTCAGTCCGGTGCGGGTGCCCGCCGGGCGCTACTTCATGATGGGCGACAACCGCTGCGACTCGAACGACAGCCGGGTGTTCGGGCCCATCCCGAAATCGTCGATCATCGGCCGGGCGTTCCTCATCATCTGGCCGTTAAGCCGCATCCATTGGCTGTGACGGGCCGCGCCTGCCAGAAATTGTCAGGAGACGGTTCTACTGTCTGGACATGACCGAGACGGTGGTGGCGACCAGCATGGCGACTCTGCCCGACGCCGTGGTCGGGTCGCTGTCCCCGTCCCGTGCGTCGGACTTCAAGACCTGCCCGCTGCTGTACCGGTTCCGCACGATCGACCGGCTGCCCGAGGCACCGTCCCAGGCGGCGGCGCGCGGCACCGTGGTACACGCGGTGCTCGAGCGGCTGTTCGACCTGCCGCCGCGCGAGCGCACCCTGGCCGCCGCCCAGCAGCTCGTCGACCCGGCCTGGCGCGGGCTGCTCGACGAGGCGCCCGAGCTGGCCGGGCTGTTCGCCGACGACGACCCCGAGGGTTCGGAACTGGCGGCCTGGCTCGACTCGGCGCGTGACCTGGTCGAGAGCTACTTCGCCATCGAGGATCCGGCCCGGCTCGAACCGGCCGCGCGCGAGCAGTTGGTCGAGACGGTGGTCGACGGGTTGCGGCTGCGCGGTTACGTCGACCGCCTGGACGTCTCGCCGGCCGGCGACGTGCGCGTGGTCGACTACAAGACGGGCACCATCCCGCGTGAGGCGTTCGAGGCCAAGGCGCTGTTCCAGATGAAGTTCTACGCGCTCGTCCTGTGGCGTACCCGCGGCGTCGTGCCGCGCCAGCTCAAGCTCATCTACCTGTCCGATCGCGACACCCTCACCTACTCGCCCGAGGCCGACGAGCTGGTCCGGTTCGAGCGCACGCTGAAGGCGATCTGGGTGGCCATCGCCCGGGCCACCGAGCGGGCTGACTTCCGCCCGAACCCCAGCCGGCTGTGCGACTGGTGCGACCATCAGGCCCGCTGCCCGGCGTTCGGCGGCACTCCCCCGCCGTTCCCCGAGGACGCGCTGACCCGCATCGACCGCGACCGGCGCGAGGCGCCCAAGCCGGCCGTCGAGCCCGAGCTCTGACCAGCCGGCTGTGCTCCGGCTCGGGCCCGGCGAACGGCCCGGACGCCGCCGTGCGCCACGCCCGACTTGGTGTTCTTGAGGAACTTGTGGAGCCTCGGGCGCACACTGCAACGTATGGCAGCCGATGACGGGCAGGAGGAGACCCCTCCGGCGATCGTCACGCTCGCGGCCCAGGTCGACGAGCTGCGGGCTCGCGTGCAGCGCATGCACGCCGAGCTGCACCGGGACACGGGTCCGGGTGACGGCGACGAGTCCGGTCGGCGGGCCGTCCGCCAGGCCGCGGTGAAGGCGATGGGCGCGGCGACGCTGGAGCTGCTCGACGCGCAGTCGCGATTGCGGGCGATGCGGGTGGCCTATCGGCAGCAGCAGGTGGCCGATCTGCTCGAGCAGGACCGTCGCCGCGAACGGCAGCGGCTGTGGCAGCTCACCGGCGCAGTGGCGCTGGCCGGAGCGATCGTGGTGGTCCTCGCCGTGACCGGGGCGATCGCGTCGACGCGGCTGGCGATCGGCGTTCCGGTGCTGGTCGCGGCGGCGCTGATGGCGATTTCGATGATGTCCTGGGTGGCCCGTGACGCCGGGTCGCACACCCTGGACCTGCGCAAGGCCGTGGTCGTCGCGGTGCTGGCCCTGATCGCCCTCATCGGCGCGGTGTCCTGGCGCCCACTCGGTTACGCCTGCCTGCTCGCGATCGTCGTCGCGGCGATTCCGGTGGTGTCCGCCGTACGGGCCCGCCGCCAGCGCGCGGCCGAGTCGGACGGAGGGCGCCGCCTTGGATGACCCGACCCCGTCCGGCGAACAGCAGGACACGGTGCGCCTGGATCTGCCCTATCTCGACTCCGAGCTGTCCACCCTGCGCACCGACATCAATGAGCTGCTGCGCTCGGCCCGGCTCATCGCGCAGAAGGTCGACTGGCTGATGGCCAACGCGCTGATCACCGCCGACGCGCCGATCTGCGATCTCGACGGAGACGTCGACGAGGCAATGGCCGAGCTCGCCGCCCGGGTCGAACGCGGCGAACGGTTCCAGGACCAACTGCTGGAGGACGCGGCTCGCAAAGAACTGAAGGTGGCCGTCGACCGGCACTGGGAGTGGGGCCGCAAGCTCGAGCGCGGCCAGGCCAAGGCCATGTCGCTGAGCGAGGCGATCGTCGGCCCGGACGAGTCGGCCGCGGTGCGCGCCGCCGAAGAGTTCCCGGCCGCGTGGCAGGCCCTGGCCGACCTGGAGCAGGAAGGGCCCCGGCTCGAGAACGCCGCGCGGGTGGCCCAGGAGCGCCTCGATGCCGACGACGTGGTCCGCCGTGATCACGGCAAGGACATCGCGGCGGTGGGCCAGGCCTGGCAGGAACTGAGCGGGAAGCTGCACGCGGTGATCGACTCGGGCGTCGCCCAGCACGCGCTCTTCCCGGCCTGGTTCCGCGACACCCTGGGACTGGCCCCGCCGGCCGACGCGCCGACCCGCTGGTTCGAGCTGGCCACCGAGATCCTGGCCTACCGGATCACCTACCACGTAGACAGCGAGGACTCACCGCTGGGCGATCCGCCGCCCGGTGACGCGTCGACCCGGCGTCGCGCGTGGCATCAGCGGCTGCGCGCCGGTCTGGCCCGCCTCACCTGAGAGGTCGCGCGGATAGGACTGCTGGGCTCGCGACGCCCGGGCACGCCCTCGCTGATCCAATGCCCTACCCGCGCGACCTCTGAGCACTTCACGCCGATCGCATAAGCGTTCCCGCGGTGATCGGCAATCAACAGCCGGCCTGTATTTCTCGCGCTAACCCGGGCGCCTCACCAAGATCATATGACTCTGGACACTCATGATCATTTCCCTCATGATGTTGCTCCGTAGGGCTAATTCGACACACGGGGGCAGCCAAGGAGGCAGTCCATGTACCGTCGCATTACATCCCTGCTTGCCGCTTCCACGTTGGTAGCGGGCCTGGTCGTCGGGGTCCCGGCGGCGCAGTCCTTCCCGGTCGATCGCGATGGGGCGGACACCGGACGAGCGGCAGCGACCGCGAGCCGGCCGGCGCCGGATCCGCAGAAGTTGATCACGCTGCTGTCCCAGGTCGAGAGCCGCGTCAAGCAGGCGCAGCACGACAGCAAGATCTCCCCTCAGGACCTGGGCGGCCTGACCGGTCTGCTGGGTGGCATCGAGGCCACGGTGCTGTCGCTGCTGAACACGTTGACGTCCACGTTGGGCCTGCCGTCGCTGCCGGGCCTGCCCGGGGTTCCGGGAGTACCGGCCGCCGACCAGCTCGAGAAGACGGTCGACGACGCGATCGCCAAGATGGCACCGGCTGACCTGGGCGGGCTGGCCGGGTTGCTGGCCGGCCTCGAGGCCACGGTGCTGTCGCTGCTGAACACGTTGACGTCCACGTTGGGCCTGCCGCCGCTGCCAGGCCTGCCGCCGCTGCCGAGTGCTCCCTCCGGGGGGTCGGGATCCTGACAGCGTTCCCAGACGCTGAGTAGCAGGTCAGCGTCGGGCAGGTCGCGAGGCAGCAACTGGCCTCGCGACCTGCCTTGTTTCTCAGCCGGTGCAGACGATCAGCGGGATGGCCATCTCGTCCGGCGTCGTCGAGCCGTGATAGGCGACCAGCCGGCTGGACTTCTCCGGCTCGTGCTTGCTGGCCAGCACTACGTGATGGTCGCGGCACACCACGATGACGTCGCCGATACGGGCCAGGTGGGCCTCGGCGACCGGCCCGAACCAACCGGCCGCGACGGCCTCGTCGCGGGTGATCACGTCGGCGGCCGGGCCCAGGATGTCGCGCCAGGTGGCGATCACGTCGTCGCGCGCGCCCGGGCGGGTGTGTAGGTAGCGCACCCGGGCCTCGCCGGCCACCACCCGTACCCCGGCCCGCAGCCGCCGGTCGCCGTCGAAGTCGAATCGCCCGTCGGCCGGCACGTCGACGGCGCCGTGGTCGGCGGTGACGAGCAGGGCCGAGTCGGCGGGCAGGCCGTCGACCAGGCGCTCGATCAGCCGGTCGACCTCCACCGCCTCCTCCCGCCACTGCGGCGAGTCGATGCCGTAGCCGTGCGAGGCCATGTCCAGGTTCGGGTGGTAGCCGCAGACGAGCGGGGTCGGGCCGCCGAGCTCGGCGAGCATCCGGTCGGCCAGCGCGTCGGCGTCGGCCGCCCCGACGAAGCGCGCCCCGCGGTACGCGGCGATGGTCAGCCCGCTGCCGGCGAACTCGGGACGGGCCACCATGGTCGTCTCGAGCCCCGCCGCGGCGGCCACTTCGAACTGGGTCGGCACCGGCTGCCACTGTGCCGGATCCGGATCGCCGCGCCAGATGATGTGAGTGAGTACCCGGCGGGTACCCGGCACGTTGACGGTGAACCCGACGATGCCGTGCGCGCCCGGCCAGGCTCCGGTGCCCCAGGACACCAGGCTGGTCGGCGTGGTCGACGGGAAGCAGCTGGACAGCTCGGTGAGCGTGCCGAGCCGCCCGGCCGTGATGTCGGCGAGCACCGGGCCGACCTCGGCCGCGGCCGGCAGCAGCCGGTGGCCCAGGCCGTCGACCAGCAGCACCGCGATCCGCCGCACCTCGGGCAGCCCCAGCCGGTCGACGGGGCCGGGAACCCCCAGCACGGCCAGGGCGCTGGGCAGCACGTCGGCGATGGTCGCGCCCGGCATCAGCGTCGTCCCGCCACGAGCCCGGCCAGGTCGGCGACGGTGACGCCCACCAGCGACGAGACGATCGTGCGCCCCGGCGCGGGCCCCAGCGGCACCTCGCTCGGCACGGCCAGCAGGACGCACCCGGCCGCCTCGGCCGAGGCGATGCCCAGCGGGGAATCCTCGATCGCGACGCAGTCGGCGGCGGCCACGCCGAGCAGCTCGGCGGCGCGCCGGTACGGGTCAGGTGCCGGCTTGGGATGGTCGACCTCGTCGCCGCACACGGTCGCGCGGAAGTACTCGCGCCCGATCGTGTCGAGCGCGATCTCGGTCAGTCGTCGATGCGTCGACGTGACGAGCGCGGCCGGCATCCCCGCATCGTGCACCGCCACGAGCAGCTCGTGCGCACCCGGTTTCCACACCAGCGAAGTGGCGAACAGCTCGGCGGTGCGCTCGGTCAGGTAGGCGCCGCTGCTCTCCGGGTCGGCGTCCACGCCCAGGTCGGCGTTCATGATCGCGATCGAGCGGGCCAGGCTCGAACCCACCATCCGGCGCCGGGCCGTCTCGGACAGCTCGCCGCCGAGCCAGTGCGCCAGGTCGTCCAGCGCGATGTCCCAGACCTTCTCCGAGTCGAGCAGGGTGCCGTCCATGTCGAACAGCACGCCGGCGAGGGATCGGGTCATCGGCCGGCCGGTACGACGATCAGGGGCCGCAGGCCGGGCAGCGCGTCGAGCTCGTACCGGTCGAACGCCGAAGCGACGAAGCGGCGGTAGCGGGCCGCGAACGCTTCGTCGGGATCGAGGGCGATCAGCATCTGGTGAGTCGGGTTCCCCGCGAACGAGACGAATGCAGTCATCGGCAGCCTACCGGCGCCTGACGCCCGGCCGCGCCGGCTGATGCCGCTCGGTCCTATTCGTCGTCGGTGCGGTAGCCGAGGTTGGGCGAGAGCCACTTCTCGGCCTCGGCCAACGTCCAGCCCTTCCGGTCGGCGTAGTCGGCGACCTGATCGCGACCGAGCCGGCCGGCGACGAAGTACTGCGCCTGCGGGTGGGAGAAGTACAGACCGCTGACCGATGCGCCCGGCCACATGGCCATGCTGTCGGTCAGCTCGATGCCCACGTTGGCCTTCACGTCGAGCAGCTGCCAGATGGCCTTCTTCTCGGTGTGCTCGGGGCAGGCCGGGTAGCCCGGCGCCGGCCGGATACCGACATAGCGCTCCTTGATCAGCGCCTGGTTGTCGAGCGACTCGTCGGCCTGGTAGCCCCAGAACTCGGTGCGCACCCGCTGGTGCAACCGCTCGGCGAACGCCTCGGCCAGCCGGTCGGCCACCGACTCGAGCAGGATCGCGCTGTAGTCGTCCAGCGCCGCCTTGAACTCGGCGATCTTGGCCTCGCTGCCCAGCCCGGCGGTGACCGCGAACGCCCCGACGTAGTCGCGCAGTCCCGTGTCGAGCGGCGCGACGTAGTCGGCCAGCGACCGGTGCGGCACCCCGGGGCGATGCTCGGTCTGTTGCCGCACCTGGTGCAGCGCGGCCAGCACCTCGCGCCGCGACTCGTCGGTGTACACCTCGATGTCGTCGCGGTCGGTGGCGTTGGCCGGGAACAGGCCGATGACACCGGACGCGGTCAGCCACTTCTCGGCGATGACCGAGTCGAGCATGCGCTGCGCGTCGTCCCACAACTTGCGGGCCGCCTCGCCGGAAGCCGGGTTGTTGAGGATGTCCGGGTAGCTGCCCTTCAGCTCCCAGGCGTTGAAGAACGGCTGCCAGTCGATGTACCCGCGCAGCTCGGCCAGCGAGTAGTCGTGGAAGGTCTTCACGAACTGGGTCGGCTGCGACGGGGCGTGGTAGTCGTCGCTGTGCAGGTCGCGCGCCTGCTGCACGATCAGGTGCGGACGCGGTGGGCGGTAGCCCGACCAGTCGATCGGCGTCCGGTTGGCCCGCGCCTTCTCCAGCGGCACGATCACCTTGACGTCCGAGCGGGCCGCGTGCCGCTCGCGCAGCGCGTCGTAGTCGCTCTTGACGTCGGCCAGCAGCGACGGGCGCTGCTCGTCCGACAGCAGGGCCGCGACCACCGGCACCGACCGCGAGGCGTCCTTCACCCAGATGACCGGCCCGTGGTACTGCTTGTCGACCTTGACCGCGGTGTGCGCGCGCGACGTGGTGGCCCCGCCGATGAGCAGCGGGATGTCGAAGCCCTGCCGCTCCATCTCGGCGGCGAAGTTGACCATCTCGTCCAGCGACGGAGTGATCAACCCGGACAGGCCGATGACGTCGGCGTCGTGCTCCTTGGCGGCGTCGAGGATCTTCTGCGCCGGAACCATCACGCCCAGGTCGATGACGTCGTAGTTGTTGCACTGCAGCACGACGCCGACGATGTTCTTGCCGATGTCGTGCACATCGCCCTTCACGGTGGCCATGACGACCGTGCCGTTGCTGCGACCGGCGTCGTCGGGCGACTTGCCGGCCTCGATGAACGGGATCAGGTAGGCGACGGCCTTCTTCATCACCCGGGCCGACTTCACCACCTGCGGCAGGAACATCTTGCCGGCCCCGAACAGGTCGCCGACGACGTTCATGCCGGCCATCAGCGGGCCCTCGATGACCTCGATGGGCTGCCCGCCCCGGGCCTCGATGATCGCCCGCAGCTCCTCGGTGTCGGCCTCGGCGTAGTCGTCGATGCCCTTGACCAGCGCGTGGGTGATCCGCTCGTCGGGCGGCAGCGAGCGCCACTGCTCGTCGGCAACCTCGGCCTGCGCGCCGGTGCCGGCGAACTCCCCGGCGATCTCCAGCAGCCGCTCGGTGGCGTCGGCGCGACGGTTCAGGACGACGTCCTCGATCCGCTCGCGCAGACGCTCGTCGACCTGGTCGTAGACGACGAGGGCGCCCGCGTTGACGATGCCCATGTCCATCCCGGCCGCGATGGCGTGGTACAGGAACACCGCGTGGATGGCCTCGCGCACCGGATTGTTGCCGCGGAACGAGAACGACACGTTCGAGACGCCGCCGGACACCAGCGCGCCGGGCAGGTTCTGCTTGATCCAGCGCGCGGCCTCGATGAAGTCGACGCCGTAGTTGGCGTGCTCCTCAATGCCGGTCGCGACGGCGAAGACGTTCGGGTCGAAAATGATGTCCTCGGGCGCGAACCCGAGCTCGTCCACCAGGATGCGGTAGGCGCGGTCGCAGATCGACGTGCGGCGGGCGAGGTTGTCGGCCTGGCCGTCCTCGTCGAAGGCCATCACGACGACGGCGGCGCCGTACTGGCGGCACAGCCGGGCCTCGCGGCGGAACTTCTCCTCGCCCTCCTTGAGCGATATCGAGTTCACGATCGGCTTGCCCTGCACGCACCGCAGGCCGGCCTCGATGACCTCGAATCGCGATGAGTCGATCATGATCGGGACTCGGCTGATGTCCGGCTCGCTGGCGATCAGCTTGAGGAAGCGGTCCATGGCCGCGACCCCGTCGATCATGCCCTCGTCCATGTTGACGTCGATGACCTGCGCGCCGTTCTCGACCTGCTGGCGGGCCACCGCGAGCGCGGCGTTGTAGTCGCCGTCGCGGATGAGCTTGCGGAAGCGCGCCGACCCGGTGATGTTGGTGCGCTCGCCGACGTTGACGAACAGCGAGTCCGGAGTGATCTTCAGCGGCTCCAGGCCGGAGAGTCGGCAGGCCGGCGGGCGCGCCTCGGGAATCCGCGGGGCGAGCCCGGTAACCGCCTGGGCCAGCGCCGAGACGTGCTCGGGCGTGGTGCCGCAACAGCCTCCGACGAGATTCACCATTCCGCTCTGCGCGAACTCCTGCAGGGTGCTCGACGTCTGCTCGGGGGTCTCGTCGTACTCGCCGAACGCGTTGGGCAGGCCCGCGTTCGGGTAGCAGGACACGAAGCAGTCGGCCACCCGCGCCAGCTCGGCCAGGTACGGGCGCATCTCCTTGGCGCCGAGCGCGCAGTTGAGTCCCACGAGCAGCGGCTGGGCGTGCCGGACCGAGTGCCAGAACGCCTCGGTGACCTGCCCGGACAGGGTGCGCCCGGAGGCGTCGGTGATCGTTCCGGAGATGACCAGCGGCCAGCGCCGTCCGCGCTGCTCGAACAGCGTCTCGGCGGCGAAGATCGCGGCCTTGGCGTTGAGGGTGTCGAAGATCGTCTCGATGAACAGCAGGTCGGCGCCGCCGTCGACCAGGCCGTTCGCCTGCTCGAGATAGGCGTCGACCAGCTCGGCATACGTGACGTTTCGGGCGCCCGGGTCGTTGACGTCGGGCGAGATGGACGCGGTGCGGTTGGTCGGGCCCAGGGCGCCCGCGACGAAGCGGGGCCGGTCGGGGGTGGCCGCGGTCGCGGCATCGCAGGCGGCGCGGGCCAGCCGGGCGGACTCGCGGTTCAGCTCGTAGCTGAGTTCCTGCATGTTGTAGTCGGCCAGTGAGATCCGCTGCGCGTTGAACGTGTTGGTCTCGACGATGTCGGCGCCGGCGTCGAGGTAGGCGCGGTGGATGTCGCTGATCGCCTCCGGCTGGGTCAGCGACAGCAGGTCGTTGTTGCCCTTCAGATCGCTGGGCCAGTCGGCGAAGCGTTCGCCCCGAAAGTCGGCTTCACCGAATCCGTGCCGCTGGATCAGCGTCCCCATCGCACCGTCGAGGAACAGGATCCGCGACCGCAAGATCTCGGTCAGGGACTCGGTGCAGTCCGGACGAAGGGATGGCGTGTCGGGCAAGGGACGTCCTCGGATCGTCGAGTGGCCAAGACATCCAGCATACGGAAGGCCTGTGCCGATTTCGGTCCGTACCGCGTCCCAGCCACCCAGCTGCGCCGGACGGCGAGAATCGGACGCCCTCCGGTCGTAGTCTGATCGCATGAGCGACTTCGCCGACGAGCGCCCCCGAGCCGAGCTCGAGGAAGACAGTTGGCCCGAGCTCACCGACGCCATGCTGGTCGCCGCCTTCGAGGGATGGAACGACGCGGGCGACGCGGCCACCGGATCGGTCGAGCATCTGGAGCTGATCTGGGACGCCCAGCCGCTCATGGCCATCGACCCGGACGAGTACTACGACTTCCAGGTGAACCGCCCGACCGTGTCCATGGTCGACGGCGTCACCCGCCGGGTCTCGTGGCCGACCACCCGCATGTCGGTGTGCCGCCCGCCCGGAGCGTCGTTCGACCTGGTCCTGGTGCGCGGCATCGAGCCGAACATGCGCTGGCGGGCGTTCTGCGACGAGATCCTCGACGTCATCCGGGCCCTGGACGTCCGGGTGGTGGTGACGCTGGGCGCGCTGCTGTCCGACACGCCGCACACCCGGGCCACGCAGGTCACGGGCACCTCGTACGACCAGGCGTCGGCCCAGAAGTACGGCCTGGAACGGTCGCAGTACGAGGGGCCGACCGGCATCGTCGGCGTGCTGCAGGACGCCTGCGTGGCCGCCGGTATCCCGGCCATCTCGTTCTGGGCCGGCGTGCCGCACTACGTTTCCCAGCCGCCGAACCCGAAGGCCACGCTCGCGCTGCTGCACAGCGTCGAGGAGGTGCTCGACGTGCCGATCCCGTTGGCCGAGCTGCCGCAGCAGGCCGACGAGTGGCAGAAGCTGGTCGACGAGATGGCCGCCGAGGACGAAGAGGTAACCGAGTACATCCGCAACCTCGAGCAGCGCGACGACGAGATCGACCGCGGCGCGATGGGCGCCACGTCCGGCGACGCCATCGCCCGCGAGTTCGAGCGCTACCTGCGCCGCCGCGACCGCGGCCACGGGTTCGGACCGGGCGGGCACGGCCCCACCGCCGGCGGCTGAGCGGGTTCGGGGCGACTGGCCGGTAGCCCGACTAGGTCCACATTCCGGGCGCTCGGTTTAGACTGCGCACCGCCGCATTTCATTCATGAAGCCAGCTGGGGTTGACGCGCCGATGATGTCGGTTCAGTGGGGGTCCGCCACCGATGCGGGGCGCGTCCGCGAGATCAACGAGGACAGCTACTTCGTGGCCCCCAGCGTGTTCGTGGTGGCCGACGGCATGGGCGGCCACGCCGCGGGCGAGGTGGCCAGCGCGATCGCGGTCGGCGAGTTCCGGGCGCTGGGCGAGAAGGCCGAGTTGCGCACCGAGGAGATCGCGGAGGCCATCGCTCGGGCCAATCACCAGATCCTCGACAGCGGCATGCGGCACGACACCCGCAAGGGCATGGGCACCACCCTGGCCGGGCTCGGCGTCGTCCGGGCCGGCGGTTCGGCGCACTGGGCGGTGTTCAACGTCGGCGACTCGCGCGTCTACCACTACGTGCACGGTGAGCTGCACCAGGTCAGCGTCGACCACTCCGAGGTCCAGGAGCTGATCTCGGCCGGCTACATCACGCCCGAGGAAGCCAAGACACACCCCGACCGCAACGTCGTCACCCGATCACTGGGCACCGACCCGGGCCCGGTGCCCGACATCTGGGTGTTCCCGCCGATCGCCGGTGAGCGGTTCCTGATCTGCTCGGACGGCCTGCCCCGCGAGCTCGAAGATCGCGAGATCGAGCAGATCCTGCACCGCGAGACCATTGCCCAGGAGGCCGCCAACGCGCTGGTGACGCGCGCGGTCGAGGCCGGCGGGCACGACAACGTGACCGTGGTGGTCATCGACTTCGCCGGCAGCATGTCCGACGGACTCGGACACGAAATTGACGAGGACACCGCGCCGCGCCAGCAGGGCTTTGTAGGACTTTGAGTGGGATTCTGAAGATCATGTCCGAAGCTGCGTACACACCCGGGTCCTGGGTTGCCGTCGGCGCCGACGCCGGCTGGCTGCTCGTCGACATCGACCCGACCGATGCGATCGTCCTCAAGGCCTGGTCGTTGCTGCGGGGCGACGCCGAGATCGACGAGATCCTCGACGCCGTGCTTCAGCGCGGCCTGCGGGCGGTGAGCAGCTTCGCTCTGGTGCGCGTCTCGGGCGAGCGCCGGGCCGTGGTCGTGCGCGGAGCCGGTGCGGCCACGATCACCATCGGCGGCCAGGACGAGCAGGTCAGCGCCGAGGGCGTGTCCAGCTGGCGCGAGTACCCGTTGCCGGCCCACGCGACCGCCGTGCAGCTGCGGGCCGGCACCGACGCCGCCGGGGGCAGCGAGTCCCCGCTGTCGCCCGGCGTGACGCTCGCGTCGAGCGTGCGGCTCGGCGTCACCGGCGCGCCGGCCAGCTCGCCCAAGAAGGCCGCTCCCAAGAAGGCCCCGGCCAAGCCCGCCGACCCGGCCCCGGCCGCCGGCGCGGGCCCGGCCGCGCCGAAGAACGGCAAGGAGGCGCCGCCGTTCGACGCGGCCGCGGCCGAAGCGGCGGCGATCGCGGCGATGTCGGGCTCGTCGGCCCCGCCGCCCACGCCGTCGGCGCCGCCCGCTCCGTCTGCACCACCCGCGCTGCCGGCTGGCCGGGGCGGGCCGGAGGCACCCGTCAACCCGTCACCACCGCCGTCCGCGCCGTCCGCGCCCGCCGGTCCGCCGCCCGGAGCCACTCCCCCGCCGCCACCCGGCGCGGACGCGCCGGCCTGGTTCGCGCCGCCCCCGCCATCGGCCGCTCCGACCGAGCCGCCGGCCCCGCCTCCGCCGGATCCACCCGACGTCGAGCAACCGCCGGCGGCGTCGGAGCGTGATCCGGACTCGATGGCCTGGCTGTCGGCCGTCAAGCCGCTCGGCCCGCCGTCCGACGACAGCCAGCCCTACCGCGTCGGCCCCCCGCCCGGAGTGGTGTCCGGCGGCGGCGGCATCGGTCGCGAGGGGCCGGCCGAGGAACCGGCGTTGCAGCAGCCGGCGTCGTGGTCGCCGCCCGCACCGTCCGCCCCGGACTCGCCCGACTCGACGGTCAGCCGGGCGACGCTCAGCGGGATGATGGACGGGCCGGCCCCGGCGGGGAACGTGGTCCAGGCGGTGAAGTGCCAGCACGGGCACCTGAGCCCGCCGATGGCCGTGTCGTGCCGGGTGTGCGGCTTCCCGCTGATGGGCCAGGCGCCGATCACCGTGCCCCGTCCGACCCTGGGGGTGTTGCGCCTGTCGACGGGCGACGTCGTGCCGCTGGACCGCACGGTGGTCATGGGCCGCAACCCCAAGGCCGACGAGACGAACGACGCCGAGCGCCCGCACGTCGTGCGGCTGCCCAGCCCGGGCCACGACATCTCCCGCACGCACGTCGAGATCCGCCTGGACGGGTGGCACGTGCTGCTCACCGACCTCAACTCGGTGAACGGCACCGTCGTCACGCCCCCGTGGCAGGAGCCGCAGCGGCTGCGCCCGAACGAGGCGGTGCCGATCGAGCCGGGCACGGTGGTGAGCCTGGCCGACGAGGTCACGTTCCGCTACGAGGTCACGGGGTGAGCTCTCCCGGTAAGCGTCCGCCTGCTCCGCCGCCTGACCTTCCGGGCCTGCTCTACATCGCCCCGTTGGGCTCGGGCGGGTACTCGGACGTCTATCTGTACGAGCAGCAGATGCCGCGGATGAAGGTCGCGGTCAAGGTGCTGGCGGCGCAGAGCCTGTCCGAGCACGCCCGGCGGCAGTTCGGTGCCGAGGCCAACGCCATGGCCCAGCTGGCCGACCACCCGCACATCGTCCAGGTGTTCCGGGCCGACACGGCGCCCGACGGCCGGCCGTTCCTGGTGATGAAGTACTACCCGCAGCCGAACCTGGCCCAGCGGGCGCGCGGCGAGCGGTTCTCGGTGCCGGACGTGCTGCGCATCGGCATCCAGATCTCCAGCGCGGTCGAGGCGGCGCACCGCATCGGCATCCTGCACCGTGACATCAAGCCGGCCAACATCCTCACCGGCCAGTACGGCACGCTCGGGCTGACCGACTTCGGCATCGCCGCGACCAAGGCGGAGGCCGCGTCCGGGCAGACCGACGGCATCTCCATCCCGTGGGCGCCGCCGGAGGTGCTCTTCAGCGCCGAGCGGGCCGACGAGCGCTCCGACGTCTACTCCATCGCGGCCACGCTGTGGCACCTGCTGGTCGGCCGGTCGCCGTTCGACCTGCGCGGCGGCGACAACTCGGCGGTCGCGCTGATGCACCGCATCACGTCCACCCCGGCCCCGGCCACCGGCCGCGGCGACGTGCCGCCGTCGTTCGAGCGGTTGCTGCACAGCGCGCTGGCCAAGGACCCGAACGCCCGGCCGGCCACCGCGCTGGCGTTCGCCCGTGGGCTGCAGGCGGTCGAGCAGGAGCAGCGGCTGGCGCTGACCCCGATCGTGGTGGCCGACGACCCGCGCCGAGCCGCAGCCACGGTCCGTCCGGCCGACGCGCCCGCCGACGAGGACGGCACCCGGGTCAAGCAGCCGGTGCGCGTCGAGGGGGCCGACATCCGCGAGCCTCGGCCGCTGGGCGGGCTGCCGCGCGAGCTCGACGACGACCCGACCCGGCGCAAGCAGCCCACCCGCATCGACGCGCAGACGCCGGTCCTGCCGCCCTGGCAGCCCCCACCGGCCCGCGCCTATCCGCAGGCCGACGGCCCGCACCAGCCCGGGCCGGCTCCGGCGCCGGCTCGGCCGGCCGGTCCCCGCTCGCGCCGGCCGTGGTACATCGCGGGCGGCGTGGTGGCGGTCGGGGCGGTGGTCGGCCTGATCGTCGCGGTCACCAGCAGCGGCGCCAAGCACAAAGCGCAGGACGTCACTCCGACCGACGACACCCAGGTCGTGCTGCCGACCGGCCCGGAGAACCAGGCGCCGGGCACGCCGAAGGTCACCGGCACCCGCCAGCCGGGCGGCAAGATCAAGTTCCAGTGGACCTACGACGCCCCGGCGGCGGGCGACAGCTACCGGTGGCGCGAGTCGGGCACCAGCACCAGCACCGGCACCGCCACCAGCCCGAACCTGCTCGTGAACGCCCCGGCTGGGCACGAGGTCTGCCTGCAGGTGCAGGTCTACCGCAGCAGCGGCAGCTTCGCGTCATCCTGGTCAGATCCGAAATGCGCCGGGTAGAGCAGCGAGTCCGTGCGATTTTCGTGAATGAGAAGATGGCGCCCGTGACTGGGCCGGGCACGCATATCCGCCGTCTCGCGCCGGTCGTTCCGGGGGGCCGTCGCGCATGAGCATGGCCAAGCTCCTGCGGCGCCGGCGGAGCGCCATCAGCGCCGCCGTCGTGATCGTTCTCGCAGCCGGTGCGCTGGTCGTGTACGCGGTGCGGGCCGGCGGCTACACCGCCCGGCACGTCGACCTCAACGACGGCGGTATCTGGGTCACCAACAACGCCGACGGTCTCTACGGACGGCTGAACAAGCCGATCGGCCAGCTCGACGCCGGGTTCGTTCCGCCCGGCGGCGCCCAGACGACGTTCACCGTGGACGTGGTGCAGGACGGCTCGGCGGTGCTGGCCATCGACCGCGGCCAGGGCAAGGTGTATCCGGTCGACGTCGAGGCCGGGCGGGCGATCGAGTCGCAGGCGGCCACCGTGGCCGGGGACGACGTCGTCCAGCTGGCCGGCGACACCGCGGCCGTGCTCGACCCGGCCACCGGTGCGGTCTGGGGTGCGCGGGTCAGCGACGACAACGTCTCGGGCATCGCGGCCCTCGACTCGGCCGCCAAGCCGCTGGCCAAGGTCGGGGCCCAGGCCGATCTCGCGGTCACCGACGACGGCACCATCCTGGCCGCGTCGGCGGCCACCCAGACCCTGGTCACGATCCGGCCGAACAGCGTCGGATTCGCCAAGCCCTCCACCACCCAGTTCCACCGGCAGATGGCCGCCCTGGCGCTGACCGCCGTGGGCAGCACCCCGGTCATCCTCGATGCCAAGGGCGGCGCGGTACTGCTGCCCGGGGGCAAGACCGTGACCCTGCCCGACGGCGCGGCCGGCACCGACCTCGTGCCGCAGCAGCCCGGCCCCGACGCCGACTACGTCTACGTCGCCAACTCCTCGGCCCTGTACCGGGTACCGCTCGGCGGCGACCGGGCGACGACCCTGTTCAACAGCGGCACGGGCACGCCGGCCCACCCGGTGGTGCTCGGCAGCTGCGTGCACGCCGCCTGGGGCGGGTCGCCCGGCGTCTATGCCCGCTCGTGCGACGGGCAGCCGGCCGCCGCGCAGAAGGTGCCTTCGACGGCGAAGGTCAGCCAGCCTGTATTTCGGGTGAACCGTGGCCAGATCGTGCTGAACGACCTGGCCAGCGGTGGCGTGTGGATCGTCGACAGCACAGTCCAGAAGGTGGACGACTGGCAGGCCATCCGGCCGCCCAAGCCGCAGCCGAACAGCAAGAAGCCGAACAAGCCGACGCACCAGAAGCAGCCCTGTGCGGCCGATCGTCCGCCGCAGCCCAAGGCGGACACCCTGGGCGCGCGCCCGGGCCGGGCCACCGTCCTGCACGTCACCGACAACGATGCCGATCCGTGCGGCTACCAGCTGGCGATCAGCGCCGTCTCGGGTGTCGACGGCGGCGCGACCGCCTCGATCGCGGCCGACGAGCAGTCGGTCCAGGTCGTCGTGCCGCAGAGCGACGCCTCGGATGTCCACTTCAAGTACACGGTCAGCGACGGCCACGGGTTGTCGGCGTCCACCGACGTCACGGTGCGGGTCCAGAAGGGCGACAGCAACGAAGCGCCGACGCTCTACACCGGGTACAAGCCGGTCACGTGGACGGTCGCGGCGGGCAGCACGTCGACCCGGCAGGTGCTGTCGGACTGGCGCGACTTCGACGGCGACCCGCTCGCGCTGACCAAGGCGACCGTCGACCAGGGCGCGGCGGCCGCCACCCCGGACGGTGCCATCGTGTTCACCGCCCCTGGGCAGTCCGGCCCGCAGACCATCCACTACCAGGTGTCCGACGGCATCGGCGACCCGGTCGACGGCAGCATCAAGGTCAACGTGCTGGCCCACAACTCGCTCGACGCCGTGCCGGCCATCGCCGAGCCCGACGTCGCCCGCGCCGTGGTGAACCAGCCGGTCACGCTCACCCCTCTGGCCAACGACGTGCCCGGCTCCGACCCGACCGACCCGTCGGCGAAGCTCGCCCTGGCCGCCCCGCTGGCCCAGCCGGTGGGCGCCACGGCCGTCACCGACCTGGCCGGTGGCACCGTGACGGTCACGCCGCACCACGTCGGCACGCTGTCGTTGAAGTACCAGGCGGCGTTCGGCTCGGCCAAGCTGGCCGGCGGCACGATCCGCCTGGACGTGGTGGCCGGCTCGGCCCGCCCACTGCCGCCGGTCGCGATGCCCGACACCGCGGTGCTGCACGGCCAGCAGGCGCAGACCGTCGACGTGCTGGCCAACGACTTCGACCCGTCCGGTGACGTGCTCGTCGTGCAGCGCGCCGTCCCGGTCGACGACAACTCCGGCCTGCAGATCGCCGTGCTCCAAGGGCATTGGCTGCGCATCTGGTCCACCGCGCCGGTCAGCCCGGGCGCCCGGCTGATCCAGTACACGGTGACCGACGGGGTGGCCCCGCCGGTCGCCGGACAGGTCAGCGTGCTGCAGCTGCCGAACCCGCAGACCGACTCGCCGCCCACGCCGGTCGACGACCTGGCCACGGTGCGGGCCGGGGACACGGTGGACGTCCCCGTGCTCGACAACGACATCGATCCCGACGGCGACCCGATGTCGCTCAAGCCCGGCAAGCTCGTCACCACACCCTCGGGTATGGGCGCGGCCTACGTGTCGGGCAACGTGGTGCGCTACGCCGCTCCCCCGGGCGTCGCGACGGCCACCCAGGTGGTGGTCGACTACGTGGTGGCCGACCCCGACGGGGCCACCTCGGTCGGGCACGCGCGCATCACCGTCAACCCGCTGCCGACGGACGCGGCGCACGACCAGGCCCCGGCGCCCGCCCCGCTGACCAAGTCCGTGGTAGCCGGCGACCAGGTCACGATCACCGTGCCGTGGACCGGCGTCGACCCCGACGGCGACGCGGTCACCGTCACGGGCATCGCGAGCGCCCCGCAGTTGGGCCGGATCATGTCCACCGGTCCCACGACGATCACCTACCAGGCCTACCCGCTGGCGTCCGGTACGGACACGTTCAGCTACGAGGTCAGCGACCGGTTCGGGCTGTCCGGCACGGCGACCATACGCATAGGTGTGGTGCCGCCCGGCGATCCGCAACCGCCCGTCGCCGTCGACGACGACGTGACCGCCGCGCCCGGGGCGACTGTGCATGTCGCCGTTCTCGGCAACGACCTCACCGCGCCCGACGACGCCGTGTCGATCGCCCCGCTCAACACGACGAACGACCCGGTGCCCGAAGGGGTCAGTCTGTCCGACGACCGGGTCGTGGTGAAGGCGCCGCCCGCGACCGGCAAGCCGCTGATCGTCTCCTACGCGATCACCGACGGCACGGGTGGGCGCTCGGTGGCCCAGGTCGTGGTGAACTCGCAGCCGCACTACGACATCCCGCCGGTGGCCCGCGACGACGTGGCCAAGGTGACGCCGGGCGCGACGAGCAGCACGGTCGACGTCCTGGCCAACGACGACGATCCCGACGGCACCGTCAACGCGCTGACCATCTCGCACGTGTTCCTGCCGGCGGCCCACGTCGTCGACCGCAAGCTGGTCGTCCCGGTGCAGGCGTTCCCCCAGGTCGTGGCCTACGAACTGCGCGACAAAGGCGGCGCGACCGCTGTGGGCATCGTGCACGTACCCGGCAACGGCTCGGCCGCGCCGCACGTGCGCCCGGACGCGCCGTCGATCGAGCTCAGCGCGGGCGGCAGCAAGACGATCAACCTGGCCGACTACGTGGTCGACCCGGCCAACAAGCCGGTGCGGCTCACCACCACCGACCGCATCTGGGGTTCGCCGGGCAACGGCCTGGGCGTCGCGAGCAAGGACCAGGCGACGCTGGAACTGTCCGCCCGCAAGGGCTACCAGGGTCCGGCGTCGGCCGTCTTCGAGGTCACCGACGGCACCAGCCTGTCCGATCCGCGCGCGCAGAAGGCCGTGATCGCGCTACCCGTGCAGATCGGCACGCCGCAGCCGGTGCTGCGTTGCCCGACCTCGACGTTCACCGCGGTGCAGGGCGGCGCGCCGCTCAAGCTCGACCTCGCCACGGTCTGCCACGTCTGGCTCGACAACCCCGACGACATCGGGCAGGTCGACTTCACCTCCAAGTGGGCCAAGCAGCTGGCGGGCGTGTCGATCACCAAGAACGGCAACTCGAAGGTGACGATCACGCCCGGTCCGCAGGCCCATCCCGGTTCCACCGGCACGATCCGGATCACCGTCACGGGCTCGGAGGTCAGCGCCACCCTCAACGTGCGGGTGATCAAGGCCCCGCCGCCGACCGTTTCGGCCATCACCGTGCGCGGGCTCAAGGCCGGCGGCTCGCAGACCGTCGACGTCCGGCCCTACGTCCAGTCACCGGTGCAGGGCGCATCGGTCAGCGTGTTGACGGCGAAGCTGCTGAGCGGCCCCGGCATCCACGCCGCGGTCGCCGGCCCTCGGATCACGCTGTCCGCGCCGACCGGCAACATCCACGGCTCGGCGGTGTTCGACCTGACGGTCACCGACGTTCCCGGTGCCGGCCACGACGACCGGCACGTGCAGGGCCGGATGACGGTCGAGGTGCTCGGCCTGCCCGGCACGCCCGGCCGCCCGTCGATCCAGTCCGTCACCAGCCATACCGTTGTCCTCGCGTTCACGCCCCCCGCGGCCAACGGCGCGCCGCTCGACCAGATGGTGGCCACCGACAGCCACGGCGGCAGCCACTCCTGTCCGGCCTCGCCCTGCACGATCAGCGGGCTGACGAACGGCCAGAGCTACACGTTCACGGTGAAGGCCCACAACGTCGTCGGCTGGAGCCAGCCCAGCGCACAGTCCTCGGCGGGCAAGCCGGACCAGGTGCCGGACCCGGTGGGCGGCGTGTCGGCGACCGCCAAGGACCAGAGCGCGACGGTCACCTGGGCGGTCGGCCAGGTCGACGGCTCGCCGATCACCAGTTACCAGGTGCAGACCTCGCCGGCCCCGTCGTCGGGCCAGTCCGTCACCTCGGTGCGCGGTACGTCGACGACGATCAGCGGGCTGACCAACGGCACGACGTACAGCATCCGGGTGCGGGCCATCAACGCTCAGGGACCGGGTCAGTGGGGTTCGGCGGCGCAGGTCATCCCGTTCGGCAAGCCGCCGGTAATGGCCGCGCCGTCGGCGACCGGTGCCGACTCGACGGACAACTCGGAGAAGGCGATCACCGTCTCGTGGGCCGCCGCCGACGGCAACGGCCGAGCGATCACCAGCTACACGGTGACCCAGTACCGCAACGGCTCGGCTGCCGGCACGCAGTCGGCCACCGGCCTGTCGACCACGTTCTCCGGGCTGGCCAACGACGGCTCGAAGTACACGTACACGGTCGCCGCGACGAACGCCGGCAACCTGACCTCGTCGCCCAGCCCCAAGTCGAACGAGGTGGTGGCCACCGCTCCCCCGGCGACCATCGGCAGCGTCAGCGCCAGCGACGAATCCTCGCCGAACAACGGCTACGACGGCGCTATCCACGTGACGTTCACGCTGCCCCAGCCGCACGGCGCGTCGCTCAGCCGGGTCGAGTACCTGCTCAGCAGCGGCGGCTCGGGCTCGTGGCCGACCCCCGGTTCGCCCGGTCAGCAGGTGACCGAGAGCATCGGCAACCTGACCAACGGCAGCAACTACACGGCCCAGGTCCGCGGCTGCAACGAGGCCGACCAGTGCGGCACCTGGTCGCCATCGTCGAACCAGGTCAGCCCCTACGGCGGGATCGACGCGCCGTCGGCCAGCGGCTCGCACAGCGGCTGCGGTACGGCCGGCGACTCGAACGGCACGATCACGTTCAGCTGGTCCGGCGGCAGCGGCAACGGCCGGGCCGCCTCCTACGAGATCAACATCGACAACGGCGGCTGGTCGGGTCCGCAGAACTCGGTACCCAGTAACGGCAGCAAGTCCGGAAGCTACGCCTGCAATTCGACGCACAGCATCCAGGTCCGGATCGCGCGAACCGTCGAGGGGGTGACCAAGTTCAGTGGAAGCGCCTCCAACTCCCAGACGCTGCCCAAGGCGCCGCCGGTGCAACCGCCCAAGACCGTCAGCTTGTCCGCGGGTCCAAGCGCCCAGGGACAAAGTGGCTGCGGGACGCATTGGTGCCACTACCTGCACGTCTCGATCTCGGCGGGGTTCTCCAGCGGCAGCCACTCTTTCGCCTGCTACGAGAACGGTTCTGCGTGGGACAGCGGCACGATCAACATCTCCAGCGGCGGCTCCGTGAACCTGCCCTGCTACAACGGCAACACGTTCGCGGTCTACGCAACCATCGACGGCGTCAAGTCCAACACTGTCCATCCAGACCCGAACTGGCCATGATCATCGGAAGGATCTGTACCTCGTGAACGACATGACGCCGGATCAGGCGGCCTGGTTCGCCGACGTGTTCGGCCGGCTGACCACGAACATCGGCCAGGCCGTGCTGGGCAAGCA
>DATBER010000030.1:0-11589 GCA_036558905.1 Jatrophihabitantaceae bacterium
CCATACCGGCTCGTGTGCGTTTCGAGCCTGAACCGCACTGCAGTCCGCTCGGGTCGTCGTCGCTCGCGCGGCTGCGGACTCGTGGGGTACTCACCGGCGGTCGCGTCGTCGGTTACCCGGCTGGGCGTCGCTCGTGTTCACGTGGCGGTCGCGTCGTCCGTTCTCCCGGGCCGGGCGTCGTCCTCGGTCATCGTGCCGCCGACCCTTGTCGCGGTAACTGTGCCGGCGTCCACCAGCGCCTCGGCCTCGATGATCGACGGCCGGCCCATCGCCCGACCCTGGGCGATCCTGGCGCGGTGCCAGCCGTCGGGCCGCCCGCGCGCGAGGTAGGCGCCGAGCGCGCAGGCCGCGACGCCGGTGGCCGGGTCCTCGTCGTAGCCGGCCCGCACCGGGAACTGCCGGGCCGCCGCGTCGGCGCCCCGGGCGGCCAGCGTGTACGCGTAGAGGCCCGTCGCGCCGAGCCGGTCGCACAGCGCCCACAGCGTGGCGAAGTCAGGCCGCAGCCCGTCCAGAGCCGCCTCGTCAGGCAGCGGCACGAGCAGCTTGGGCCGGGCCGTCGAGACCGCGAGCACCTCGCCCGCGGCTGTTCGGCTGCGCAGCGCCGCGAGCACTGCCGCCCCGTCGGCAACCGGCGGATCGAACCGAGGCGGGAACTGGGCAACCAGCGCTCGCGCCGCGACCGCGTCCCACCACACGTCGATGTCGCCGAGCGGCGTCTGGACGACGGCCGGGTTGCGCGGCAGCTGCCCGTCCCGTCCGAGCAGCACCGTGGCCGCGACCGTGGCGTGCACGCACATCTCCATCTCGTGGCGCGGCACGAAGTAGCGCAGCCGCACGTCGGCGCCGTCGGTGGGCGCCACCGCGAACGCCGTCTCGTGCCCGAACCGGGCGGCCATCGCCTGCAACTGCGCGTCGGCCAACCCGTCGGCGTCGAAGACGACCGGGCACAGGTTGCCGCCACCGGGGCCATCCGCGAACACAGTCGTCTCGCGGACGGTGGGCATCAGCTGTAGTCGCTGGTCAGCACGACCACGATCGGCCCGGCCGGCAGTTCGGGGAACTTCTCCTTGATCCGCTTGATCGACGGGAACTGCTGCTGCAGTTGCATCGCCGCCTGTTCGTTCGCCGGGTCACTCGGGTCGTAGTACGCGCAGGTCGAGAGGATGTCGTTGGTGATGTTGTCGGTGTAGGTGACCGTCCAGCCCCCGGCCTCGAACTGCTGCTTGGCCGTGTCGGCCAGCCCTTGGATCGTCGTGCTGTTGAGCACCACGAGCGGGATCGGGTGGCCGCTGCTGGTCGACGATCCCGCCGTGCGGGACGGCGGCGCGGTCCGCGTCGAGGGACGGCTGGGCGGTGGCGTCTTCGTCGTCGTCTGGGTCGCCGTGGCAGTGACCGTCGAGGTCTTCAACGAGACTGGTTTGGCCTGCCGGCCGTTGGGGTGCTGGAGGGCGATGATGGCCACCACGGCCACGACTACGCCGATGACGGCGAGCACGCTGCCGCCGACTCGGTCGAACCGCCGTCGATTGGGGGGCGTGGGCGCGCGGCTGGTCATGGTTAGCGGCAGGATAGCCCGCGCCGGTTAGCGCGTCCCTGGGGCCACGCCGCGATTCAAACGTCGATGCCGAGGCGGCGCGCCGAGCGTTGCCGCTGCCGGCTGGCCCGCAGGCGACGCAACCGCTTCACCAGCAGGGGGTCGGCGGCCAGAGCGGCCGGCGTGTCGATCAACGCGTTCAGCACCTGGTAGTACCGGGTGGCCGACATGTCGAACAGCTCGCGGACGGCCTGCTCCTTGGCGCCGGCATACTTCCACCACTGGCGCTCGAAGGTGAGGATCTCGCGGTCGCGACGGGTCAAGCCGTCGGCGCCGGGCTCGTCGACCGATGACGGATCGGCAGCGGTAGCCACAACTTCGGCGTCAGCGGACGCGTGGGCGGACTCCATACTGCGCGCTCTCCTCTCGGTGTGCTGGTCGGTGCTCACCGTAGCCGAGAATCTCGACGGCGTCCGGCGGAGTCAGTCAACCATGGCGTGTCGTCCGGGTGTTGGATCGGCACGCGGTTGTGGATAACGAGGCGCGTTATCCACAGATCGCCCGGACGCCTGTCGCCCGGACGGGTCGGGCGGCACCGTGACCGGCATGACAGGCCTCCCCGACCCGGCCGGGCTCGATACCGTCGCCCGGCACCTCAGCGGCCACGCCGACGACCTGCGCAGCCGAGCCGCGCGGTTGGTCGCCGCGACCGAGACGGTGCGGTGGCGTTCGCCGGCGGCGAGCGCATTCCGGGGTGACGTGCGCGAGCTGGCGCTGTCCTTCCGGCGGGCGGCCGGCCAGATCGACGACGCCGCTGACGCCCTGAGCCGGCACGCGCGGAAGGTGCGCCTCGTCGAGGCGCCGGTCCGAGCGGTGCAGCACGCCGCCGGCGCCGCCCTGCACAGCGTCGAGCACCTGCTCGGGATCTGACGTGACCCGTCCGGTATCGGTCCGCGGCGGCGCCGGAGGGGTCGACGCGCACTACGACGACATGACGAACGCCGCCCGGCTGTTCGGCCGCGCCGCCGGCGACACGGGCGAGGCTGCCCTGGTGCTGCACGGTTACCTGGTCCATCCGGCGGTGGTGGCCGCAGCCCCGCTGGATCCGGCCGGGGCCGCCGAGTTCACCGGCCGGCTGCTGGCCGCGCTCGACGGCCCGACCGGCGTCACGGTGCTGGCCGCCCGGTGCACGGGCGTCGACGTCGGATTGCGCGCCGCGGCGGCGGCCTACCTGGGCGTCGACCGGCTGCACGAGCGGCTGCAGCCACTGCTCGGTGCGGTGGCTCACGCGCCACGGGCGATCGCCGACGGCGGCGGCGCGCTGGCCCGCGGCGATCCGGGCGACGCCGTGCAGCGGCTACTGACCGATGATCCGGAACTGGCCGATCTGGGTGTGGACCTGATCAGCGCTGGCTCCGTCGCCGGCGGCACGTGGCTCCTGCAACAGGCGTTCGCCGACGGCAGTCCTCGACTCGCCGACCTGGGCAGCGACTCGATCGCCGACGTGGCGGGGCCACCCCGCAATCTGCGCGACCTGATGGCCGGCCTGGCCCATCGCGATGAGGGTCAGGCGGGCGAGATCGACGTGCGGTTGCTCGAGTGTCCCGACGGGCGGCGGCGGGCGATCGTCGACGTGCCGGGCACCAAGGACTGGTCGATCGCCGCCCACAACGGCAACGTCACCAGTCTGGCCACCAACCTGCGCGCGATCGACGGCGAGCCGACGAGCTACGAGCGCGGCATCGTCCAGGCGCTGCACCGGGCCCGCGTCCGAGCCGACGACGACGTGCTGCTGGTCGGGCACAGCGAGGGCGGCCTGGTCGCGGTCGACGCCGCCCGGCACCTGGCGGCCGGCGGTGAGTTCCGCGTGTCGCACGTCGTCGTGGCCGGCGCCCCGGTCGGGCTGCTTGCCGGCCGCATCCCCGCCGGCGTCGACGTCCTCGCGCTGGAGAACGAGTGCGACGTGGTGCCGCACCTCGACGGCGCCGTGAACCCCGACCGGGTCAACGTCACGACGGTGACGACTCGGCGCGACCACGGCGACGTCGGTGCCAACCACGACCTCGACGCCAGCTACGTACCAGGCGCAGCCGACGTCGACGCCAGCAACGACCCGTCGGTGCGGGCCTACCTGGCCGGCCTGAGCGGCTTTCTGAGCGCCGAACGCGTCCAGACCCGCACCTTTGTGATCACTAGGAGCTACCCGTGACAGCCGTTGCCGTTACTGCCGAACGCGGGCACGATTCGGGCCATGTACGGGCTCATGCAGGACATGCCGCTGACCATCAACTGGCTGTTCACCCGGGGCGAGCAGTACTTCGGCAACAAGACGGTGGCGACTCGCACCGCCACCGGCGAGTTGCAGCGCATGACCTACACCGAGCTGGCCACCGGCGCCCGCCGCCTGGCCGGTGCCCTCGACTCGCTCGGGCTCAGCCCGGACACCCGGGTGGGCACGTTCGCCTGGAACACCGCCCGCCACATCCAGCTGTACTTCGCGGTTCCGGGTACGGGGCGGATCCTGCACACCGGAAACCTGCGCTATGCGCCGGATCAGTTCATCTACACGGCCAACCACGCCGAGGACGAGGTCTTCTTCGTCGACCGGTCGCTGCTGGCGCTGTTCTGGAAGTACCTGCCCAGCCTCGACACCGTCCGGCACGTCGTCGTGATGGACGACGGCGCCTCGTCCGAGATCCCCGACGACCCGCGCGTCCTGCGCTGGGAGGAACTCGTCGACAGCGCGGACGAGGTCGACTTCAACAACCGGGTCAAGGACGAGAACCAGGCCGCGGCGATGTGCTACACGACCGGCACCACCGGCCATCCCAAGGGCGTGCTGTACAGCCACCGCTCGACCTGGCTGCACTCGATCGCCTCGATGACCACTTCCGTCTTCGGGATCAGCGAGCGCGACACGATCTTGCCGGTGGTGCCGATGTTCCACGCCAATGCATGGGGCCTGCCCTACACCGCTGTCATGGCCGGGGCATCGCTGGTCATGCCCGGGCCCGACCTCGCGCCGCAGAGCATCGTGGCACTGCTCGAATCGGAGAAGGTCACGATCACGGCGGGCGTACCGACCATCTGGATGGCCATGGTGCCGTTCCTCGACGGACACGACCTGTCCCACCTGCACACGATCATCTGCGGCGGCTCAGCTGTGCCGCGGGCGCTGTCCGAGGCGTGGCGAGCCAAGATCGGCGTGCCGATCAACCAGGCCTGGGGCATGACCGAGCTCTCGCCACTGGGCACGGTCGCGTATCTGCGCTCGGAGTTCGACGTCGCCACCGACGACCAGAAGGCCGAGGTCCGCGCGACCGCCGGCCTGGCCGCGCCGGGGGTCGAGCTGCGCATCGTCGATCCGGACACGCGAGCCGAGCTGCCCTGGAACGACAACGCCTCGGGCGAGCTGGAGTGCCGGGGGCCGTGGATCGCCCGGCAGTACTACCGCACGGACGAGCCGGGCGAGCAGTTCTCCCCCGACGGCTGGCTGCGCACCGGCGACGTCGCGGCCGTCTCCCCGCTGGGGTACGTGCGGCTCGTCGACCGGACGAAGGACCTGGTCAAGTCCGGCGGCGAGTGGATCAGCACGGTCGAGCTGGAGAACGAGATCATGGCCCACCCGAAGGTGGCCGAGGCGGCGGTGATCGCCGTGCCCCACCCGAAGTGGATGGAGCGTCCGCTGGCGTGCGTCGTGGTCAAGCCCGGCGAGGAGCTGTCGAAGGACGAGGTGCTGGACTTTCTGCGGCCGAAGTTCAGCCCGTGGCAGATGCCCGACGACGTCGCGTTCATCGACGAGGTGCCCAAGACGAGTGTCGGCAAGTTCTCGAAGAAGACGTTGCGCGACCGGTTCGCCCATTACGTCCTGCCGACCGCCTGACGGTCCATCGGTGTCGGCCCGACGGCGCCGCTCGTCCGGCATGTGACGGCACGCCGCCGGGCGCGTGACCTCGCGCGTGGGGGCACGTGCCCGTCGCCCTCACGAGTGGCTGGCGCCGCGCTTGGGACGTGCACCGGGCTCGTAGGCTTATCGCCCGTGACCTACCTTGCCGCGGAGCACCGCTACGACGACATGACCTACCGGCGCTGCGGGCGCAGCGGCGTCCAGCTGCCACTGCTCTCGCTGGGGCTGTGGCACAACTTCGGCGACAACCGGCCGCTGGACACGCAGCGGGCGATCCTGCGCCGAGCGTTCGATCGCGGCGTCACGCACTTCGACCTGGCGAACAACTACGGCCCGCCGTACGGCAGCGCGGAGACGAATTTCGGCCGCGTCCTGCGCGACGACTTCGCGGCGTACCGCGACGAGCTGTTCATCTCGACCAAGGCCGGCTGGGACATGTGGCCCGGCCCGTACGGCGAGTTCGGCTCGCGCAAGTACCTGCTCGCCAGCCTCGACCAGTCGCTGGCCCGGACGGGGCTCGACTACGTCGACGTCTTCTACTCGCACCGCTTCGACCCGGACACCCCGCTCGAAGAGACGATGGGCGCGCTCGACGCGGCGGTGCGTCAAGGCAAAGCGCTCTACGTCGGCATCTCGTCCTACTCGTCCGAACGGACGGCCGAGGCGGCGCGCATCCTGCGCGAGCTCGGCACCCCGCTGCTCATCCACCAGCCGTCGTACTCGTTGCTCAACCGGTGGATCGAGGGCGGGCTGCTCGACACGCTCGAGGCCGAGGGTGTCGGCGCTATCGCCTTCTCGCCGCTCGCCCAGGGCATGCTCACCAACAAGTATCTGGACGGCGTGCCGGCCGATTCGCGGATGGCTGCCAACTCGTCGCTGTCGCGCGACTTCCTGACCGAGCAGAACCTGAACCACATCGGCGCGCTCAACGACATCGCCAAGCGTCGCGGCCAGTCGCTGGCCCAGATGGCGCTGGCCTGGTGTCTGCGCGACGAACGGATCAGTTCGCTGGTCATCGGGGCCAGCAGCGTCGGCCAGCTCGACGAGAACCTGGCCGCGCTGCAGAATCTCGAGTTCTCGGTCGACGAGCTGGCCGAGATCGACCGCCACGCCGTCGAGGGCGGCATCGACCTCTGGCGAGGCAGCGCCACCTCCTGACCGGACGGCCGAGCAGCCCAGACGAGCAGGCCGAACAGCCCAGACGAGCAGGCCGAACAGCCCAGACGTGCAGGCCGAGCAGCTCAGAGGTGCGGGCCGAGCAGGCTGAGGTCGGCGGCGCTCAGCCGGTCCGATGCGGTGGCCGCCTGGTGCCAGTACGGATAGAGCAGCGGCAGGGCGCTCACCTCGTCGAGGCTGGCCCGCTCGTCAACGGACAGCTCCAGCGACGCGGCAGCCAGGTTGTCGGCCAGCTGCTCGTCGGTGCGCGCGCCGATGATCACCGAAGTGACGCCGGGCCGGCCCAGGGTCCAGGCCAGAGCGATCTGGGCGGCCGACACCCCGTGCGCCGAACCGATCTCGACAAGTCGGTCGATCGTGTCGTAGAGCCTGTCCTCCTCGTGGACGGGCGGCTCGGTCCAACCGCCGAAGCGCCGGGTGCCCTCAGGGTTGGGATCGTCGCGACGGTATTTGCCGGACAGCAATCCGCCGGCCAGCGGGCTCCACACCAGGATGCCCAGCCCCTGGTCGAGGGCCAGCGGCACCAACTCGTACTCCGCATCGCGGGCCTGCAGCGAGTAGTAGATCTGCTGGCTGGCGAACCGGGGCAGTCCGTCGCGAGCCGAAATGCCGAGCGCCTTCATCAGCTGCCAGGCGGCGTAGTTGGACACGCCGACGTACCGCACCTTGCCCGACTGCGCGAGGTGGTCGAGCGCGCCCAGCGTCTCCTCGAGCGCGGTCCGGCCGTCCCACTCGTGCACCTGGTAGAGGTCGATGTAGTCGGTGCCCAGTCGACGAAGCGACGCCTCGCAGCCGGTGATGACATGGTGCCGGGAAAGGCCGGCATCGTTCGGGCCGTCGCCCATGCGCATGCGCACCTTCGTGGCGATCAGCACCTCGTCGCGCTGCTTGCCGAGCGCCTCGCCGAGGATCTGTTCGGACACGCCTTGCGCGTACACGTCGGCGGTGTCGATGAGGTTGACGCCGGCGTCGCGACACATCCCGATCTGGCGTTTGGCGCCCTCGACGTCGGTCGTGCCGACGATGCTGGACGAGCCGGCGCCGCTGAAGGTCATGGTGCCGAGGGTGAGGACGGAGACTCGCAATCCGGAGTGGCCGAGCTGGCGATATTCCATGCTCCGAGCCTATGGCGCGTCCTGCGCCGCGACGGGTCGGCCTGGCAGAGTCCAGGCCGTGACGGACGATCCGAAAGCGCTGCGCCGGAGCGACTTCCCGGTCCTGCGCCAGATCCCGACGCGCTGGGCCGACGACGACACATACCAGCACGTGAACAACGCGGTCCACTACGCGATGTTCGACACGGCGGTGAACGGCTGGCTGATCGAGGCGTCAGGCGTCGACATCCGCGAACTGCCGGCCGTGGGCCTGGTCGTCGAGACGTCGTGCCGCTACTTCGCCGAACTGCGCTTCCCGGTGGTGGTCAGGGCCGGGCTGGCCGTCGAGCACGTCGGCCGGACCAGCATCGTCTACCGGCTGGCCCTGTTCGGCGAGGTCGACGAGCCGGCAGCGGTCGGTCGCTTCGTCCACGTGTACGTTGACCGCGCGACTCGGCAGCCAACTCCGATCCCGGACGAAATTCGCACAGCTGTTTCCCAGCTCAGCGTCAACTACTGACGACGCAGGTGTTCACAAGCTGGCCGAATTCCGTCTAGCTAGACGTAACCGAGCAGCGGAACGATTCGCGCAGTCGTGCGTCGTGGCAGATCGAGACGGATCGGGGACTCGACATGAAGACGAAGCGGGCAAGCATCCTGGCCGTCGCAGCCACCGGCATCGGGCTGGTCGCGTCCGTCGGCGCATCGGCGAGCGCCACTCCCAGCCACCAGAGCAACGCTCGGGACTGCCGGCTGGACAACGGCATCAAGCACGTCATCGAGATCCAGTTCGACAACGTGCACCTGACCCGCGACAACCCGAACGTGCCCAGTGACCTCGAGCAAATGCCGAACCTGCTCAACTTCCTCAAGAACAACGGCACGGTCATGGCCAACACGCACGACGTCCTCGTACACACGGCCACCAACTTCATCTCGAACCAGACCGGCCTCTACCCGGACCGCACGGCGATCACCCAGTCCAACAGCGGCAGCTACTACAGCCCGGACGGCAAGACGCACACCGACGTCTCGTTCGCCTACTGGAACGCCCCGCTGTTCGACCCGGCCGGCGTCTCGACCAACACCGGCTACAACCTGCGCTACACCGCCGACCGGGCCGACGTGCCGAACGACAGCAACGTCAACGTCCCGGCGCCGTGGGTGCCCTACACCCGGGCCGGCTGCGACGTCGGCGAAGTCGGCATGGCCAACACCGTGCTGGAGAACATCGGTATCGACATCCCGACCGTGTTCGGCGTCGGCTCGCCCCAGCAGCAGGAAGTCACCCAGAACCCAGCCAAGGCCACGGCCGACTTCGAGGGCTTCGCGGTCCACTGTGGACAGTCGTCGAGCCTGTGCCGCAACGGCCAGGACGACAAGCTGCCGGACGAGCCGGGTGGTTACTCCGGCTACAAGGCGCTGTTCGGCAACTCGTCCATCCAGCCGGCGACCAGCCCCTCCGAGCCGATCGCCGACCTCAACGGCAAGGCGATCACCGACCCGGCCGGCAACCCCGGGTTCCCCGGCTTCGACTCGCTCACCCCGGACGTCTCGCTCGGCTACGCTGCCAACCTGCTCGAGCACGGCGTGCAGGTGGCCAACGTCTACGTGTCCGACGTGCACGGTGATCACACCGCGGCGGCGACCGGCGACCTCGGCCCGGGCCAGCAGACCTACGAGCAGCAGCTGCACGACTACGACACCGCGTTCGGGCAGTTCCTGACCCGGATGGCCCACGACGGCATCACCCCGGCGAACACCCTGTTCGCGGTGACCACGGACGAGGGCGATCACTTCTCGGGCAGCGCGCCCACCCCGGCGAACTGCACCGGGCTGAACGGCAACTACTGCTCCTACACGACGCGGTCGGAGGTGAACGTCAACCTGCCGGGACTGCTCGCCACGCAGGCTAACGACACCACCCCGTTCGCGATCCACAGCGACCCGGCGCCGGCCCTGTGGCTGACCGGCAACCCGGCCCGCACGTCGACGGCAGCCCGGCAGCTCGAGCGCGACATGAGCGGCATCTCGTTCACCAACCCGCTGACCGGCCAGACCGACAAGCTGGCCTACCAGTTGGCCGACCCGGTCGAGGAGAAGATCCTGCACTTCGTCAGCTCGGACGCCACCCGCACGCCGACGCTGACCGCGTTCGCCGGTGAGGACGAGTTCGTGACGAGCGGGGCGGCGAACTGCGCCAAGCCCTGTGTGTTCACCTCGAGCGGCTTCGCCTGGAACCACGGCGGCATCTGGCCGGACATGCAGAACATCTGGTCGGCGTACGTGGGTCCGGGCATCGAGCGCCGGGGCGTCGACACCTCGACGTGGACCGACCAGGTCGACACCCGCCCGACGCTGCTCGCGCTGGCCGGCCTCTCCGACGACTACCCCGGCGACGGGCGGGTGCTCGTCGAGATCACCAACCCGTCGGCGCTGCCGACCGCCCTGCGCGCGCACAGCCAGGCCGTGCTCAAGCTCGGGCAGGTCTACAAGCAGATCATGGGCGCCGACGGGCAGTTCGCCGAGGACACGCTGGCCGCCTCGACGAAGGCTCTGGCCAGCGGCTCGGCGTCGGACGACTCGAGGTACGCCGCGATCGAGGCCGCGCTGCAGGGGCTGGACGCCGCCCGCGACCGGCTGGCCGACGAGATCGCCGACCAGTTGCTGGGCGCCGCGTTCCACGGCCGTCCGGTCGACCAGGGCAAGGCCACCGCCTTGACACTCGCCGCCCAGGCGCTGCTCGCCGGGGCGCACGTCCTGGCCGGCTGAGCCCCACCGGTTTTGGTCACCAGGTCTCGAATAACCGGCCTGGTGACCAAAACCGGATCAGGGGGCGCGGCGGGCGGCGGTCAGCACGTGGGCGCTCACCCCGAGCAGGCTGGGCGCCGACTCGGTCAGTCGCAGCGCGCGCAGCACGTCGGCGCGCCGATCGGCATCGTCCAGCCACGACGTCATGTCGCCGATCAGCCAGGCGGCACCCTCCACGCCGAACTGCCCGGTGACGTCCAGCCCGGCGGCATCCACCTCGGCGACGATCTCGCTCGGCTCGTGGAAGTACGCCGTGGTGAACAGTGCGTCGGTGTCGCGGGGTCGGTGCGCGCCGGTGGCCACGCTGATCTCGATGCGCTCCCGGATGGCGGCGTCGAAATAGAGGCCTCGGCGCAGGGTGTCGTACAGCGGTGCGAACCGGCTAATGGTCGCGACCACGACCAGTCCGCCGGCGCGGGCCACCCGACGGGCCTGGGCGAGCGCGCGGAGCCGGTCGGCCGGCTCGGTCAGGTGGTACAGCGGCCCGAGCAGCAAAACGACGTCGAACGACTCGTCGGCCACGTCGAGGTCCAGCGCATTGCCGGCCCGGGCCGTGACGCCGGGCAGTTGCGACGCCCGGGCGACGTGCAGCGGCACCGGGTCGATCAGCTCGACATCGTGTCCGTCGGCGGCCAGCCACTCGGCGTGCACCCCGGTGCCGCCGCCCAGGTCGAGCACCCGGGCCGCAGGCGGGAGCAACCGCCGCAACACGTCCTGAGTGCGCCAGTACTCCAGGCGCTCGACGCCGCTGCGCAGCCGCTGGTCCTCATCGCCGCGCTCGTAATAGGCCAGGACCTCGTCCGGCAAAACCTGCATACCGCCCAGTGTTGCGGCCACGGGCAACCCGATTAGGCCGTGTCTGGCAATTCCCGCTCGTCGCGGCTCCGACCAGATATCGGCCGGCCGATCTGGTCAGACGGGAGGGGAGGCGACCCGGCCCGAAGTGCGCGCCCTCGGCGCCACGGCCTCAGGCGGCGCGACGCTTGCGGGGGCGGGTGTGCGGGATCTGACGAGCGGCCGCGACATCGGAGCCGTCCAGCCCGAGCATCTCGGCGAGTATGCGGAAT
>DATBER010000031.1:0-38011 GCA_036558905.1 Jatrophihabitantaceae bacterium
GTACCCGAGCGACGCCCCTCCGCTGGCAGGTCTTACGACGGTCTGCACTTGGCCTGCCACCAACCCCCCTTTGGATCGCTCCGTCCCCCGCATGGACGTTGCAACTCCGCCGCATAGCTTTCCCGGTTAGCTGCAAGTGAAGCTGCCGACGCCCGCAAGCGTTTCGCAGAACCTCAAGAACGGTTCAACGAGCGGCCGATCAACAGCCCGACTGTAGAGCAGCTTTGACGTATGCGCCGGTTTGGTAGAGATACTGATACGTCCAGGTGATCAGTCCGATTCCCTTGCGCGCGGCGATCATGTACAGCTTGCCGTCGAAGCAGCGATTGAAGATGTAGCGGGCCCGCGAGACGTGAAACGTCGACGTCACAACTGCGATCGATTTCCAGCCGCGCTGCGCGGCGAGCCTCCGGACCTCCTCGGCCTCGCCCTGGGTGGTCGACGGATTTGGTTTGAAGCACGTGACCGTGACCCCAGCCGGTGGATGCTCACAAGTCCGCGCGGCGTGCCTCTGCAGGGGCGAGTTGAGGGAAATGACGAGTTGGTCACTCACATGATCGGCGAGAAGGCTCTCGGCCGCCTCGATGCGGTCGTTGTTCTCCGGCGAGCCCAGGATGACGACCGCGTCGGCATGACTGGGGTGATCGACTCGGGGGTGGCCCACGAGGAACCAGGCAAGCGTGAACCACGTGACTAACAGCACGAGCAGACAAATGCCGCCGACCATGAGGACGCGCTTGCGTCGCGTCGACGGCCACCCCACCTCCACGGCGGCAGCATACGGTGGGATTTTGAGGAGCTGACCGGCATCGTTCCGGGCACGTAGGCTGAGCGCATGCCGGAGCTGCCCGAGGTCGAGGCGCTCGCCGCGTTCTTGCGCGAGCGGGCCGTCGGCCGCAGCGTGGTGCGCGCCGACGTCGCGGCGCTCAGCGCCGTCAAGACGTTCGATCCGCCGCTGACCGCCCTGAACGGGGCCACCGTTACCGGTGCGTCCCGGTACGGCAAGTTCCTCGACCTGGAGGTCGACGGGCTGCACCTGGTCATGCACCTGGCCCGGGCCGGCTGGCTGCAATGGCGCGAGTCGCTGCCGCCGGCACCGCCCCGTCCGGGCAAGGGCCCCTTGGCGTTCCGGCTACACCTCACCCCGGAGATGCCCGGCGGGCCGGTGTCCGGGTTCGACCTGACCGAGGCCGGAACCCAGAAGCGACTGGCCGTGTACCTGGTGCGCGACGTGGCCGAGGTACCCGGCATCGCTCGGCTCGGCCCGGACGCGCTGGCCGTCGACACCGCTCAACTGGCCGAGCTGATGTCCGGGCAGCGAGCCCAGATCAAGGGCGCGATCACCGACCAATCGGTCATCGCCGGCATCGGCAACGCCTACTCCGACGAGATCCTGCACACGGCCCAGCTGTCCCCGTTCAAGCTCGCGGCGAAACTCAGCCCGGCTGAGATCGAACGGCTGCACTCGGCCATTGACGAGGTGCTGACCGACGCCGTGGCCCGCTCGGTCGGCCAGAAGGCGGCCACCCTCAAGGGTGAGAAACGGTCCGGCCTCAAGGTGCACGCTCGCGCCGGATTGCCCTGTCCGGTCTGCGGCGACACGGTGCGCGAGGTCTCCTTCGCCGACAAGTCGTTCCAGTACTGCCCGACCTGCCAGACCGAGGGCCGCGAGCTGGCCGACCGACGGCTGTCGAAACTGCTCAAGTAACGCCTTTGGCAGACTGGGTGTATGCGCCCCTTCGACATCCCTACCGTATCGGTCGACCAGATCCCGACCGGCGCCGTGCTGCTGGACGTCCGGGAACCCGACGAGTGGGCAGCCGGCCACGTCGAGGACGCCGTGCACGTGCCGATGAACGAGATCCCGGCCCGCGCCGGCGAGCTCGAGGCCGACACCGACCTGGTCGTGGTGTGCAAGGTGGGCGGCCGCTCGGCCCAGGTCACCGCCTGGCTGAACCAGCAGGGCTACCGCGCCACCAACCTCGAGGGCGGCATGATCGCCTGGGCGGCGGCGCGCCGGCCGATGGTCAGCGACACCGGCGCGCCACCCGCAGTGATTTAGGGCAGCATTGCCGCTGTGACCCGTCGGGCGTCGCGCGACATGCGCACGCGACCGCAGCGTCCTCTCGTCGTCGCCCATCGGGGCGCGTCGTTCGACGTCGCCGAGCACACCCTGTCCGCTTACGTCGCCGCCATCGACTCGGGCGCCGATGCGCTGGAGTGCGACGTGCGGCTCACTCGCGACGGCCACCTGGTGTGCGTGCACGACCGGCGCGTCGACCGGACCTCCGACGGCCGGGGGCTGGTGAGCGAACTGGACCTGGCCGGGCTGAGCGCGCTGGACTTCTCGTCCTGGCACGACGCGCAGCGTGGCGAGTGGCCGGGCAGCGCCGACCAACTGCTGGGCGATGAGCCGTACCTGAGCGGCGTCGCGCCGGACCGGGATGCGGGCGGCGGCGTGCTCACCCTCGAGACGCTGCTGGGTCTGGTCCACGACGCCGAGCGCCCGGTGCGGCTGCTCGCCGAGACGAAACATCCCACCCGGTACGGCGGGCTGGTCGAGAAGGAGCTGGTGAAGATGCTGGCACGGTTCGGCTGGGCCGGCCGCCCGGGACCGGTGAGCAGCATTCGCCGGCGTCCGGTCGAACCGACCGAGGGCCGCGTCACGATCATGAGCTTCGCCCCGATTGCCCTGCGCCGGGTGCGGTTGCTGGCCCCGACCGTGCCGACCGTGCTGTTGCTGGAACGGCTGCTGCCCGGACGGCGCGACGGGTCGCTGACCGCCGGCGTGGGCATCGCCGGGCCGGGCCTGGCCGTCCTGCGCGCTGATCCCGGCTACGTGGCCCGCGCGCACGCGAAGGGCAACCTCGTCTACGCGTGGACGGTCGACGAGTCGGCGGACGTGCGCTTCGTCCTCGACCTCGGCGTCGACGCCGTGATCACGAACCGGCCGGCCGCGGTGCTCGCCCAGCTCGACGGCTGAGCCTGTGATTTGCGTGCCGAACTGTTAGAGCGCCGCGCAGATAGGGCACACTCCCAGCAAGCCGGGCCGAAGAGGCCGGTCATCGCGGACATGACGGGCGGATTCAGTGGGCACGCGATGGGTGCGGGCAGAGCCGGAGATCGTGGCGATCCTCCGCCATGAGCTGGCCGACGAGCTGCGCGCCGACAGGGTCGCGCCGAACGTCGTCGACGACGCGGTGCTGGTCGTGTCCGAGTTGGTGGGCAACTCGATCCGGCACGCCCGCGCGCTGCCGGCCGGCAACCTGGCCGTCAGCTGGGAGCAGCGGGCCGGCGGCCTGACCATCAGCGTCACCGACGGCGGCGGCCTGCAGTCGCCCGTCGTCCGCGACGCCGGCCCGTACGACACCCACGGGAGGGGCCTGTCGATCGTGGCCGCGCTCACCGACTTCTGGGGTGTGAGCCACGGCCCGGACACGGTCACCGTCTGGGCGCACGTGCCGGCGCGCAGCGTCGCCCCGACCGAGCCACTCATCCCGGCCTGACTCCCCGATCGTGCAACCGTGGGCCGCGTGGGGCGGCCGAGGGCGGCACGATCGATGAGAGAGCTCAGGTGGGCAGGCCGCGCATTACGCGCAGCGCCACCGACAACGTGGCCAGGTCGACCGTGTCGCGGGCCAACGCCTCACTGACCGTGGCGCGCGCCCGCTCCACTCGCTCGTAGTTGGCCTTCTCCCATTGGGCGAGCCGCTCGGACGCGGTCAGGTTCTCGTCGGTCGAGCGCAGCACCGACGAGGTGATGGTCGACAGCGCCGCGTACAGGTCGTGGCGCAGCGCCGCCCGGGCCAGCGTCGACCACCGGTCGTCGCGCGGCAGACCGGTGATCTTGGTCAGCATCTCGTCGACCGAGAACCGGTCGGACGCGGCGAAGTGCAGCTCGGCCACCTCGGCCGCCCGGTGCCCGGTGGCGTGCGAGATCTCCACGACGTCCAGCAGCAAGAACGCGCTGAGCAGCTCGCCGATGCGCAGGGACAGGGCGCGGGGCAGGCCCAGCCCGACCAGGCGATCGGCGTCGGAGTAGAGGTTCTCCCGCTCGTAGCCGCACAGCAGCTCGGGGATCCGATCGGACAGTTCCCGCACCGTCGGCGCGAACCGCTCGATCTCACCGGCCACATCAGTGATCGGGAACCGCACGTCGACCAGCCAGCGGGTGGCCCGGTCGAGCAGCCGCCGAATCTCGGAGTACGCCGCGTGCTGGGCCGAGGTCGGTACGACGTTGTCGAGCGCCTCGATGTCGGCCCACAGGCGCGGCAGGTCGAACACCTCGCGACTGATCGCGAACGCCCGCGCGATCTGCGCCGGGTCGGTGCCCGTCTCCTCCATGGCCCGGTGGACGTACGTCGTGCCGCCGCGGTTCACGACGTCGTTGACCACGCAGGTCGTGATGATCTCGCGATGCAGCGGGTGGCCCAGCAGGTCCAGGTCCGGGTGCGTGGCGATGTCCCGCGGGAAGTATTCGGACAGGACACGCTGGAACCACGACTCGTCGGGCAGCGTCGAGTCCTCGATCATCTCGGTGAGCGTGATCTTGACCCAAGCCGCGATGACCGCCATCTCGGGCGTGCACATACCCCGGCCGGCCGCCTCGCGCTGGGCCAGCTCGCGGTCGGTCGGCAGGAACTCCAGCGTGCGATCGAGCCGGCCGGACGCCTCGAGCGCTTCGAGCAACCGGGCGTGCACGGTGACCATCGCTGGGCCGATGAAGCGGGTCATGGCGAGCAGCACGTTCTGCTGATAGTTGTCCCGCAGGCACAGGTCGGCGATCTCGTCGCCCACGGAGGCGAGCAGCCGGTTGCGTTCGTCGCGGTCCATCCGCCCGCCGGCAACGGCCCGGTCGAGCAGGATCTTCAGGTTGATCTCGTGGTCGGAGATGTCGACGCCGGCCGAGTTGTCGATCGCGTCGGTGTTGATGCGGCCGCCGCCGCGAGCGAACTCGATACGGCCCAGCTGGGTGAACCCCAGGTTCCCGCCCTCGCCGACGACCTTACAGCGAAGCTGTACACCGTCGGCGCGCACTGCGTCGTTGGACTTGTCACCGGCGTCGACGTGGGACTCGGTGGACGCCTTGACGTAGGTGCCGATACCGCCGTTCCACAGCAGGTCGACCGGGGCGACGAGGATCGCGTGGATCAACTCGTTCGGCGTCATGGTGGTGACGTCGGCGGGCAGGCCCAGCGCCTCGCGCACCTGCGGCGTGATCGGGATCGACTTGAGCGTGCGCGGGAAGACCCCGCCACCGTCGGAGATCAGCGACGTGTCGTAGTCGGCCCAGGTGGATCGCGGCAGCGCGAACATACGCCGGCGTTCGGCGTAGGACGTGGCGGCGTCCGGTACCGGGTCGAGGAACACGTGCCGGTGATCGAAGGCGGCCACCAGTCGGATGTGCTCGGACAGCAGCATGCCGTTGCCGAACACGTCGCCGGACATGTCGCCGATACCGACGACGGTGAAGTCCTGGCTCTGGGTGTTCACGCCCAGCTCGCGGAAGTGGTACTTGACCGACTCCCACGCGCCCCGGGCGGTGATGCCCATGGCCTTGTGGTCGTAGCCCTGCGAACCACCGGACGCGAACGCGTCGCCGAGCCAGAAGCCGTAGTCGGTGGCGATCTCGTTGGCGATGTCGCTGAACGTCGCGGTGCCCTTGTCGGCGGCCACGACCAGGTACGGGTCGTCGCCGTCGTAGCGCCGGGTGTGCGGCGGCGGCACGACCTTGCCCTCGGCGTCGTAGTTGTCGGTCAGGTCGAGCAGGCACGAGATGAACGTGCGGTAGCAGGCGACGCCCTCAGCCAGCCACGCGTCCCGGTCGACCGACGGGTCGGGCAGCCGCTTGGCGACGAAGCCGCCCTTGGCGCCCACCGGCACGATGACCGCGTTCTTGACCATCTGCGCCTTGACCAGCCCGAGGATCTCGGTGCGGAAGTCCTCGCGGCGATCCGACCAGCGCAGGCCACCCCGGGCAATGGGCCCGAATCGCAGGTGCACGCCCTCGACGCGGGGCGAGTACACCCAGATCTCGAAGCGCGGACGCGGCTGGGGCAGTTCGGGAATGCGCCGCGGCTCGAGCTTGATCGCGATCGTGGTGCCCCGGTCGCCCGAGCCGTCGGTGCGGTAGGCGTTGGTGCGCAGCGTGGCGTTGATCAGGCCGAGCAGCGAGCGCAGGATGCGGTCCTGGTCGAGGCTCTCCACCGCGGCCATCTCGACCTCGATCGCCTCGAGGAACGTGGTGCCACCCGCGACCACCTGGGCCGTGCCGGCCTGCTCCGGGTCGAAGCGCGACTCGAACAGCTCGACCAGCTTGCGGGCCACGACCGGGTGGTCGATCAGCGCCTGCTCGATGTAGCCCTGGCTAAAGGTGGTGCCGGCCTGGCGCAGGTACTTGGCGTACGCGCGCAGCACGTTGGCCTGCCACCAGGTCAGCCCGGCCCGTATGACCAGGCCGTTGAACCCGTCCTGCTCGATCTGCTCGCGCCACAGCAGCCGCAGCGTGTCGACGACGTCGGCCGCGCGGTCGGCGTCCAGCTCGACGCCGCTCGGCAGGCGCAACCCGAAGTCGTAGATGAACGCGTCCGCGGCACGCGGAGCGCCGACCATCGGTCCAGACATCTCGGCCGGCGAGGTGCCGTCGGGGCGGGCGATCTCGTAGGGCCGCTCGTCGAGCACCTCGATGCCCATCTGACTGAAGATCGGTAACGCCCGGGCCAGCGACACCGACGTGCCGGTGCGGTACACCTTCAGCCGGCGGTCGGCGGCGTCGTCGGAGGGCGGCGTGTAGACGTGGAAGCCCAGGCCGTCGTCTTCGGGCAGGCTCTCCAGGCGCTTGAGGTCGTCGACGGCCGTCGCGGCGCCGAAGTCCTCCTTGTACGCCTCGGGGAACGCCCCGTCGTAGCGCCGGGCCAGCCGCTCGCCCTCCTCCTCGCCGTGCCCGACGGTGAGCAGATCGGCCAGGTCGTCGCTCCACCGGCGGGTGACGCGCAGGACCTCCTGCTCGACGCTGTGCCGATCCGGCGACGGCGGCGGGGTGCCCGGCCGCAGCGCGATGAGGAACTGCATCCGGGCCAGGCCGAGCTCGACGATGCGGTCGTCGCGCTCGATGATCTCGCCCGGCCAGTGGGCGCTGATGACCGTCTCGACGCGCCGGCGGGTCTCGGGGCCGAACCGCTCGGCCGCGAAGTAGACCAGCACGCTGGCGAAGTCGCGGTTGAGATGGATGCGTGCGAACACGCCGACCTGGCCGTGCTCGGCCCGGGCCACCACCAGCTGGGCCAGCCGCAGCAGATCGGCCGTGGGCGCCTCGAGCAGCTCGTCACGCGGCAAGGTGCGCAGGGCGGCCAGCAGCTGTCGGCCGGCGTGGCTGTTGCCGCGCACCCCGGACCGCAGCAGGATCTCGGCGATGCGCTTGCGCACCACCGGCACGGCGCGGACGCTGCCCTCCTCGCTGGTGATCAGCCCGAGGAACACGTGGACGGTCTGGCCCTCGCTGCCGACCGCCGGCGTGACGACCGTGACGCAGTCGTAGTGGGCCGAGCGGCGCACCCGCGACACCAGCGGTGACTTGAAGATGACCAGCGGCGCCCCGCTGCGAAACGCCGGCAGCAGTTCCAGCGGCGAGATGGTGGCGCTGCCACCGCGCAGCACGCCCTTGGCCTCGGCCGGCGCGGACGAGCGGGCCGGGCTGGCCAGGTCGTTGGCGGAGTAGGCGGCGTGGCCCAGCACCATGTAGTTGCCGGTGGCCAGCCAGCGCAGCAGCGCGGCCGCCTCGGCACTCGTCTCGCGGTCGAAGTGGCCGGGGTTGGCCTCCAGGCCGTCGGCCAGATCGCGCACCAGCTCGTACATCTCGGGCGCATCGGCCACGGCGTGGTGCACGTCGTCGAACACCCGGCGCAGCGCGGTGGCCAGGTCCGGCATCGCGGCCGGGTCGACCAGGTCGATCTCGACGTGCATCCACGATTCGACCGACGCGCCGGCGGGCACCTCGGCGTTGTCGTCGATGTCGGAGATCTCGACCAGGGTGCCGTCCGGATCACGGCTCACGACGATCTGTGGATGCAGGATGCGCTCGGCCGGGCGGCGCAGCCGACCCAGCTCGGCCTGCATCGAGTCGACCAGGAAGGGTGCGTCGGCCGTGATGATGTCGATGCCGGTGGTCGACCCGTCCAGGTCGGCGATGCGGATCAGCGTCTCGTCGCCCTTGCGGACGGTGCCGAATACGAGCGCGTCGCGCGCCAGCGCGGTGAGGGCGGTGCTGGCCCGGCCCGGCAATTGGCTCGACGCGTGGGCCAGGTAGCGACGGGAGAAGACATCGAACACAGCGTCCGACGGGCGCGGTTCGCCCGGCGTCGGTGTCTCGCTCATTTAGTGTCACCTCGTTGTGACGGATGGGAGAGCCACCCGCCATCTTCGCATTTGCCATGGTGGCATTGGCACGTCGCCACGGCGAGGTCGTGGGCTACGCCACTTGTTCAGGCCGGGATGACGCGCGACCCAGCCCGCCAAACCTGGGCGATCAGGGGCACGCCGGGACGGTACGCCAGGTGGATGTACGACGGCGCGTCGAGCACCACCAAGTCGGCCCGCTTTCCCGGGGCCAGCACGCCGATGTCGTCGCGACGCAGGGCCCTCGCGCCGCCGGCGGTGGCCGCCCGGACCGCCTCGGCGGGCGTCATCCGCATCTCGCGGACGGCCAACGCGATCGCCAGCGGCATCGACGTCGAGTACGCCGAGCCGGGGTTGCAGTCGGTGGCCAGGGCGACCGTGGCCCCGGCGTCGAGCAGCCGGCGCGCGTCGGGATAGGCCGGCGCCCGGGTGGAGAACTCGGCCAGCGGCAGCAGCGTGGCGACGGTCGACGAGCCGGCCAGCGCGTCGACGTCCTGGTCGGACAGGTGCGTGCAGTGGTCGGCGCTGGCTGCGCCCAGCTCGACGGCCAGCTGCACGCCCGGGCCTTCGCCGAGCTGGTTGGCGTGCACCCGGGCGCCCAGCCCTTTCGCCTGCCCCGCGCGCAGGACCGTCCGCGCCTCGTCGCCGTCGAAGGCGCCGTGCTCGCAGAAGACGTCCACCCAGCGGGCGTGCGGGGCGCAGGCGTCGAGCATGGCGCCGGCGACGAGCGCCACGTACTCGTCGCGGTCGGTGTCGGGGGGCACGACGTGCGCGCCCAGGAACGTGACCTCGGGCGTGAACTCGGCGGCGACGCGCACCGACCGCTGCTCGGTCGCCACGTCCAGCCCGTAGCCCGACTTGCACTCGAACGTGGTGACGCCTGCGGCGCGCAGTTCGGCGCTGAGCCGCTCGACGTTGCGCCGCAGGATGACGTCCGGCGCCGCCCGGGTGGCCGCCACGGTGACCCGGATCCCCCCGGCGGCGTAAGGCATCCCGCGCATGCGGGCCTCGAACTCCTCGGCCCGGTCGCCGGCGAACACGAGGTGGGCGTGCGAGTCGACGAACCCGGGAACGACCGTCTGGCCGCCCAGCCCGACCCGCTCGTCGGCGGCCGGGGCTGCCGCGAGCGGGCCGACCCAGGCGATCCGGTCGCCGTCCAGGATCAGCGCTGCGTCGCGGATCTCGCCCAGCTCGGCGTCCTGGGTGGCCAGCAGCCCGATGTCGACCAGCAGTGTGGCCGTCACTTGGCCTTGGCCGCGGCTTTCATCTGCTGCTTGTACGAGCGGACCTTGGTCAGCGAGGCGTCGTCGACGACGTCGGCCACCGACCGGTACACGCCGTCTTCGCCGAAGGTGCCCGTCGCCTCGCGCCAGCCGGCCGGCTGCACGCCCAGCTGCTTGCCCAGCAGCGCCGCGAAGATCGCGGCCTTCTGCGCCCCGAACCCGGGCAGCTTCGAGAGCCGGGCCACCAGCTCGTCACCCGACTGGACGCCTGCCCAGACGGCCGACGCATCACCGCCGTAGTCCGACGCGATGATGCGGCCCAGCTCCTGCACCCGCTTGGCCATCGCGGCCGGGAAGCGGTGCAGCGCGGGCGGCGTGCGGAACAGCTGCTCGAACGCCTCCGGGTCGTAGCCGGCGATCGCGGCCGCGTCGAGGGTGCCGCCCATTCGCGAACGCAGCTCGTAGGGCGACGTGAACGCCTTCTCCATCGGGATCTGCTGGTCGAGCAGCATCCCGATCAGCAGGGCGAGCGGATCGTCGGCGAGGAACGCGTTCGCCTCGGGCGAGTAGGCAAGATGCATGCCGCTGATTGTTCCTGACGGCACAACCCTGGGCGCGCTCGTAGAGTGCGGGCATGAAATTTCGGACAACGGTGGAGCTCGGCGGCAAGACGGCGACGGGCCTGCCGGTGCCCGACGACGTCGTCGCTGTCCTAGGCGCCGGCTGGCGCGCGCCGGTCAGCGTGACGATCAACGGGCACACATACCGAACGACCGTCGCGGCGATGGGCGGGCGGTTCCTGGTGCCGCTCAGCGCCGAGAACCGGGGCTGCGCCGGGGTGGCCGCGGGCGACGAGGTCGACGTCGACATCGCGCTTGACTCCGCGCGCCGCGAGGTCACCGTGCCCGACGACCTGGCCGCGGCCCTCGATCCGAAGACCCGGGCGATCTTCGACGCGCTGTCCTACACGCACCGCAAGGAGTGGGTGCGCTGGGTCGAGGAGGCCAAGAGGGCCGAGACGCGGACGGCGCGCATCGCCAAGACGGTCGACGGCCTGCGCGCCGGCAAGAAGACGCACTGACATGCGGGCGCCGGCCGAGTCCTGGCTGACCGACATGGACGGCGTGCTGGTGCGCGAGGAGCACGCTCTGCCCGGATCGGCCGAGTTCCTGAAGCGGCTGGTCGACCGCGACCGCCGGTTCCTCGTCCTGACGAACAACTCGATCTTCACGCCCCGCGACCTGGCCGCCCGGCTGGCCCGCTCGGGGTTGACCGTGCCCGAGGCGGCGATCTGGACGTCGGGGCTGGCCACCGCCACCTTCCTGGCCGACCAGAAGCCGGGCGGGTCGGCCTACGTGATCGGCGAGGCCGGCCTGACCACTCCCCTGCACGAGGCCGGCTACACGCTCACCGACCGGGATCCGGACTTCGTGGTGCTGGGCGAGACGCGCACCTACTCGTTCGAGGTGATCACCAAGGCCATCCGGCTGATCGTCGGCGGCGCCCGGTTCATCGCCACCAACCCCGACGTCAGCGGGCCGTCGGCCGAGGGGCCGCTGCCGGCCACCGGCTCGGTCGCCGCGCTGATCACGGCGGCCACCGGGCGACGTCCATACTTCGTCGGCAAGCCCAATCCGATGATGTTCCGCAGCGCGCTGAACCGGATCGCCGCCCACTCGGAGACGACCGTGATGGTGGGCGACCGCATGGACACCGACATCGTCGCGGGCATCGAGGCCGGCCTGGAGACGATCCTGGTGCTCACCGGGTCGACCCAGCCGGGCGAGATCGAGCGGTACCCGTACCGTCCCGGCCGGGTACTCGACTCGATCGCCGACGCCGTCCAGCTGATCTGACCCGGTTTTGGTCATCAGGTCTCGTATATCCGGCCTGGCGACCAAAACCGAGGTCGGGGCGGTGGGCGATACTGGCGGTGTGGCCTCCGTTCCGCCCACCCGGCACCTGGTGCGTGCCAAGGACCTGGCCGACGCACGCTACTTCGAGCGGCTGACCGTCGACGATCTGGCCCGCGCCGCCGGCCTGTCCCGGGCGCACTTCAGCCGCGAGTTCCGCCGGGCGTTCGGCGAGTCACCACACGTGTACGTGCTGACCCGCCGCCTGGAACGGGCCGCGTCCATGCTGCGCACCACCGACCGCTCCGTCGCCGACATCTGCATCGCCGTCGGCCTGGACAGCATCGGCTCGTTCACCACGAGCTTCACGCGCATGTTCGGACGCCCGCCCACGGCATACCGGGCGGCGTTCCCGCCGGCGGCCGACCGGGCCCTGATCCCGGCCTGCGTGCTGCGCGCCTACGGTCGCCCGCAACACCGCACGTTTCGAGAAGACGGGCGGATCGCCGGCTGAATAGCGTCATGACATCACTTCGACCAGGAGGACGTCATGACCAAGATTTCCACCACGCAGCTTTGGGTGCACGACCAGGACGTTGCGCTCGAGTTCTACACCAAGAAGCTCGGCTTCGAGGTCCGCTCCGACGTGACGGTGCCCGAGCTCGGCAACTTCCGGTGGCTGACCGTCGCGCCGCCCGGCCAGAACGACGTCGCCATCGTGCTGATGGCTATCCCGGGCCAGCCGGTCATGGACGACGCCACTGCCGAGCAGGTTCGCGACCTGATGGGCAAGGGCTTCGCCGGCACGGTGTTCCTGACGACCGAAGACTGCCAGGCCTCCTACGAGGAACTGACCGCCCGCGGCGTCGAGTTCACCGAGAAGCCGGAAGAGCGCCCGTACGGCATCGACTCGGGCTTCCGCGACCCGTCCGGGAACAACTTCCGGCTCACCCAGGTGCGCGAAGGCTTCGGCGGGTAAGGCCGGCCAGCCGGCCTAGCTCGGCCGGATGATCTGCTGCACCGACCACTCGTTGCCGTCCGGATCCTTGAAGAAGACGAAGCGGCCCCAGGGGAAGTCCTGGACGTCGCTGACCTCGACCCCACGGCCGGCCAGATCGGCCCGGGTGGCCTCGGCGTCGTCCACCACGACCTGCAGGCCCTTCAGGGATCCGGGCGGCATCGCCGTGACGCCCTCGCCGATGGTGATCGAGCACGCCGACCCGGGAGGGGTCAGCTGCACGAACCGCAGCGACTCGTTGACCCGGTGGTCGTGGTCGGCGTTGAACCCGACCTGGTCGACGTAGAACGCCTTGGCCCGGTCGACGTCGGTGACCGGCACGGGAATCAGCTCGAGCCTCATGTCCATGGCGGCAACCTAGCGCGGGGGTCTCACGACGCGAGGCGGTAGAACCGCCAGAATCCGAAGTCGTAGATGGGCAGCACCTCGAACGTGCCGAGCCCGGCCCGGGCGCCGTAGTCGCGCAGGGTGCCCGGTCGCATCGCCGTGCCGGTGCCGGCGCTGTCCGGGTGGGACATGCCGTCGGGCAGGCACACGAACAGGCTGAACCCGTACATCAGCCGTTCGAGCTCGTCGCCGTCCGCGCGAAACTCCGGGGCGACCGCCTCGTCCATGACGACAACAGATCCGCCGTCGCGCAAGGCGTTACCGGCCGCGGTCAGCACGTCGACCGGGTAGGGCATGTCGTGCACGCACTCGAACGCGAACACCGCGTCGAACGTGTCGGCCGGCAGCCCGGCGGCGTCGACGTGGGTGAACCGGACCCGGTCGGCCAGTCCGGCCTGCTCGGCGTTGGCCCGGGCCATCTCGACCGATGCCCCGTCGATGTCGTAGCCGTCCACCTCCGCGCCGGGATAGGCCCGGGCCAGGGCGATGCTCGACCACCCGGCCCCGCAGCCGATGTCGGCGATCCGGGCGCCCGGCTGGCTGAGCCGCTCGTGCAGCGGGCCGACCCCGGCCAGCGCGCCCGGCAGTACCTGCTCGAACCAGGGCCGGTTCATGTCGGCCTGCGACTCGCGGGCGTCGGCCCCGAACTGGGCCCAGCCGACCCCGCCGCCAGTTCGGTAGGCCTGCAGCAACACCGGCAGCTGCACCGCCGCCGCCGCGAACATGCGCGCGAGTGGGGCCAGGTAGGCCAGGCTGGCCGGATCGGTCAGCACCTCCGCGGCGGCCGGCGAGAGCCAGTACCGGCGTTGCTGCCCGTCCTTCTCGTCGTCACACTCGAGCAGCTCGGCGACGGCCTGATGCTCCAGCCATTCGCGGGCGTAGCGCTCGTGCGTGCCCGACCGCTCGGCCAGTTCCCGCGACGTCAACGGCCCCGCGGCGAGCAGCCCGTACCACCCCAGGCGGTCGCCGACATAGATCGACAGGGTCTCGGCCGTGCCCAGCGCCCGGGCGAGCATCTGGTCGGCGAACGTATCCGTGTCCATGCTGGTGGTCATGATCGAGCCTCCCCCGTGAGAGTCGAATGCCCCGACGAACGCTTCGATCACGGGGCGGGTTCCCGGGCGGGACGCCCTGGCCCGATACCGTCCGAGGGTGCGGATTGTCGTCGGGGCCGCGATCGTGCGCGACGGTCGGGTGCTGGCCGCTCGGCGTTCGGCACCGCCCGCCACGGCTGGCGGCTGGGAGTTCCCGGGCGGCAAGGTCGAGCCGGGCGAATCGCCGCCGGCGGCGCTGATCCGCGAGTGCCGGGAGGAGCTGGGCGTCACGGTCAGCGTCGGCGAACTGCTCGGAACGGCGCCCATCCCGCCCGGGTTCGAGCTGCATGTCTACGCGGCGACCCTGGCCGCGGGCACGCCGCGCGCATTGCAGGACCACGACGAGCTGCGCTGGCTGGCCGCCGCCGAGCTGGACGACGTCCCGTGGCTGCCGGCCGACCGCCCGGTGCTGCGCGCCGTCCGCGAGCGGCTCTGACCGATCGTGCAACCCGGGGCCGCGTCAGGCGGCCGAGGGTTGCACGATCGGGAATTAGCCCTCGCGCATGGGTATCCGGATGCCCCGCTCGGCGGCCACCTCGGCGGCCCGGTCGTAGCCGGCGTCGACGTGCCGGATGACGCCCATGCCCGGGTCGTTGGTGAGCACCCGCTCGACCTTGGCCGCGGCCAGCGGCGTGCCGTCGGCGACGGTGACCTGGCCGGCGTGGATCGAGCGGCCCATCCCGACGCCACCGCCGTGGTGGATCGACACCCACGACGCCCCGCTCGCCACGTTCACCATGGCATTGAGCAGCGGCCAGTCGGCGATCGCGTCGGAGCCGTCGAGCATCGACTCGGTCTCGCGGTACGGCGAGGCGACCGATCCGCTGTCCAGGTGGTCGCGGCCGATCACGATCGGCGCGCTGATCTGCCCGGACGAGACCAGCTGGTTGAACTCCAGCCCGGCGCGATCGCGCTCGCCGTAGCCCAGCCAGCAGATGCGCGCCGGCAGGCCCTGAAAGTGCACGCGCTCGCCAGCCAGCCGGATCCAGCGGGCCAGCGACTCGTTCTCCGGGAACAGGTCGAGGATTGCCTTGTCCGTACGCGCGATATCGCGCGGATCGCCGGACAACGCCGCCCACCGGAACGGGCCCTTGCCCTCGCAGAACAGCGGCCGGATGTACGCCGGCACGAACCCGGGGAAGTCGAACGCCCTGGTGTAGCCGGCCTCCTTGGCCTCGCCGCGGATCGAATTGCCGTAGTCGAACACCTCGGCACCGCGATCCATGAAGCCCACCATCGCCTCGACGTGCCGGGCCATGCTCGCCCGCGCCCGGCCGGTGAATTCCTCGGGCTTGCGGGCCGCGTAGTCGTGCCACTCGTCGAATTCCACGCCGATCGGCAAGTAGCTCAACGGATCGTGCGCCGACGTCTGGTCGGTGACGATGTCGATCGGCGCGTCGTGGGCCAGGAACTGCGGCACCAGCGACGCTGCGTTGCCGAGCAGCCCGATCGACAGCGGCTTGCGCTCGTCGCGCGCGCTCGTCGCGAGCTGCAGCGCCTCGTCCATCGAGTCAGCGGACACGTCCAGGTACCGGTGTTCGATACGCCGGCGTATGCGCGACGGGTCGACGTCGATGCAGATGGCCACGCCGCCGTTCATGGTGACGGCCAGTGGCTGGGCGCCGCCCATACCCCCCAGTCCGGCGGTGAGGGTGATCGTGCCGGCCAGGGTCCCATCGAACCGCTTGGCCGCCACGGCGGCGAACGTCTCGTAGGTGCCCTGCAGGATGCCCTGCGTGCCGATGTAGATCCACGAGCCGGCCGTCATCTGCCCGTACATGATCAGGCCGAGTGCCTCGAGGCGGCGGAACTCCTCCCAGTTGGCCCAGTCGCCGACCAGGTTGGAGTTGGCGATCAGCACGCGCGGCGCCCACTCGTGGGTGCGCAGCACGCCGATCGGCCGGCCACTCTGCACCAGCAGCGTCTCGTCCAGCCGCAAGTCGCGCAGCGTGCGGACGATGGCGTCGAACGAGGGCCAGTCGCGGGCCGCCTTGCCGGTGCCGCCGTACACGACGAGCTGTTCGGGATGCTCGGCCACCTCGGGGTCGAGGTTGTTCTGCAGCATCCGCAGCGGCGCCTCGGTCGGCCAACCCCGGGCGGTCAGGGTCGTGCCGCGGGGCGCGCGAATCGTCCGAGTCATGGGGCATCCTCTCCGGCATGGTGTCAGTCCTGGACGCTACGCCGGATCGCTGGCCCGACGTCGTCACGGTCATGGGCACGCGCGGCGACCCGTCCCGGTGCTGGTGCCAGTTCTTCCGGATCGCCGGGGCCGGCTGGGACCGCGCAACGGCTCCGGCCATGCGCGAGGCGCTGCACGAGCAGATACGCGCCAAGGTACCGCCCGGCGTGCTCGCGTTCCGCGACGACGAGCCGGTGGGCTGGTGCGCCGTGGCCCCGCGCGGGTCGTATCCGCGCCTTGACCGCTCGACGGTCGCGCAGGCAACCGACGACGGTCCCGGCGTCTGGGCGGTGACCTGCTTCGTGGTGCGGGTGGGCCACCGCCGGCAAGGCGTCGCGACCGCTCTGCTCGACGGCGCCGTGGACCTGGCCCGCCGGCACGGGGCGTCGATCGTGGAGGGGTATCCGGTGGACGCCGCCGCCCGCAAGACATCCTCAGCCGGGCTGTATCACGGGCCGCTGTCGGTCTTCCTGGACGCCGGCTTCACCGAGGTGGCCCGCCCCTCGGACGCCCGGGCCGTTGTCCGGCGAACCCTCTAGTGTCCCGCGCCGGAAATTGGGCGAATAAGTCCGGTGATCCAGGTGCGCGCTCGCCAGGCGGAGGAGGAGCCGATACCGCTGTTGTATCGGCGACGACGACAACGCCGCGAGCGTGCAGCTGGGCGCCGGAATTATCGTCTGAATTCCCGGCGCGGGGCACTAGCGCAACGGCTCGGGCAACGCCGACTCGGCCGCCGCCACCGCGCCACCCGAGGCCACGAAGGACACGGCCGCCTCGATCTCGGGGGCCAGGAACCGGTCCGGCGCAGGACCGTCCACTGTGGACCGCAGCGCCGCCCGCACTGCACCCGTGGCCGGCCCGGGAGCCAGCGGCGCGCGCAGGTCCAGGGCCCGGGCCGCCGTCAACAGCTCGATGGCCAGCACCCGGGTCAGCCCGTCGACGCCGCGGCGCAGCTTGCGGGCGGCCGACCACCCCATCGAGACGTGATCCTCCTGCATGGCGCTCGACGGGATGGAGTCGGCGCTGGCCGGCACCGCGAGCCGCTTCAGCTCGGACACCAGCGCTGCCTGCGTGTACTGGGCGATCATGTGCCCGGAGTCCACGCCCGGGTCGGACGCCAGGAACGGCGGCAACCCGCGCGAGCGGGCCACGTCGAGCATCCGATCGGTGCGCCGCTCGCTCATCGACGCGACGTCGGCCACCGGAACGGCCAGGAAGTCGAGCACGTAGGCGATCGGCGCGCCGTGGAAGTTGCCGTTCGATTCGACCCGGCCGTCGAGGGTGACCACCGGGTTGTCGACGGCGGACGCCAGCTCGTAGCTCGCGATCGTGCGCGCATGGGCCAGGGTGTCGCGGGCCGCGCCGGCCACCTGCGGGGCACAGCGCATCGAATAGGCGTCCTGGACGTAGGTGCAGTCGGGGCCGGCGTGGGAGGCGATGATCGGCGAATCGGCCAGCAGCGCCCGCATGTTGGCGGCGGCCACCGCCTGGCCGGGCTGCGGGCGCAGCGCTTGCAGGTCGGCGGCGAAGACGCGATCGGTGCCGAGCATCGCCTCGACGCTCATCGCCGCGGTGATGTCGGCGGTGCGCAGCAGCCGGTCGATGTCGTGGGCGGCCAGCAACAACTGCCCGAGCATGCCGTCGGTGCCGTTGATGAGCGCCAGGCCCTCCTTCTCGGCCAGCTCGATCGGCGCGACCAGCTCGGCGGCCGGGCGCAGCACACCGGACGCGTCGCGCACCGGGCCCTCGCCCATCAGCGCCAGCGCGATGTGCGACAGGGGCGCCAGGTCGCCGGAACAGCCCAGCGAGCCGTACTCGTGCACCACCGGTGTGATGCCGGCGTCGAGCAGGTGGCACAGGGCGGCCGCCGTCTCGGTGCGCACCCCCGTCCGGCCGGTGGCCAGCGTCGACAGGCGCAGCAGCATCATCGCCCGGACGACCTCGCGCTCGACCTCAGGGCCGGAGCCGGCCGCGTGCGACCGGATCAGCGACCGCTGCAGCGCCGCCCGCCGATCGGGCGGGATGGACGTGGTGGCCAGGGCGCCGAATCCGGTCGAGATGCCGTAGTGCGGCTCGACGTCGTGGGCCAGGTCCTCGACGGTCTTGCGCGACTCGGCGATGGCTTCCAGGGCGTCGGGCGCGAGGACGACGCCGGCCCCGCCGCGCGCCACGGCGACAACATCCGGCTCCGACACGGGCCCCCGGCCCACGGTGATCTGCATGGCACGACTGTAGGTCGTGCCTCAGGCCGGGGTGGTCACCGCCGAGGCGAGCAGGGCCGGGTCGACGTTGCCGCCGCTGACGACGACGCCCACCCGCGAGTCTGGCTCGATGTCGATCTTGCCGGTGAGCAGGGCGGCCAGCCCGGCCGCACCGGCGGCCTCGGCGGCCAGCTTGGCGTCGCGGGCCATCACCCCGACGGCGGCGACCAGGTCCTGCTCCTCCACCAGCACGACCGAGTCGACCCACGCCTGCACACAGGCCAGCGTGTAGTGCCCGGCGAACGGCGCGGCCAGCCCGTCGGCCACCGACTGGGCCCGCTCCAGCTGCACCGGCTGGCCGGCCTGCAGGGCAACAGTCATGCCGGGTGCCCAGGCCGGCTCGACCCCCACCACGCGGCTCTGCGGCGAAAGCATCCGGGCCGCGGCGGCCACCCCGCTGATCAGCCCGCCGCCGCCGACCGGGACGACGATCACGTCGAACTTGGGGCCGTCCTCGATCAGCTCAAGGCCCACCCCGCCGGCCCCGGCGATGATCCGCGGATCGTCGAAGGGATGGACGAGGGTGAGCTTGCGCTCAGCCTGTACCTCGGACATCACTTCGGCCAGCGGCCGGTTGGTCTGGATGACCTCGCCGCCGTAGCCCGCGGTGGCGGCCACCTTGGCCGGGTTGGCGTACTGCGGCATGACGACCGTCGCGTGCGTGCCGGCCGTGCGCGCCCCGTACGCCAACGCCGAGGCGTGGTTGCCGGCCGACATCGACACGACGCCGGCCACCCGTTCGGGCCCGTCCAGCTGTAGCAGGGTGTTCAGCACGCCGCGCAGTTTGAACGATCCGGTCGTCTGCATCAGCTCGGCCTTGAGCCACACGTCGATGCCGAGCCGGGCCCTCAGTCCGGGCGCGGGCACCGTCGGAGTGTGGGTCACGAAGGTCTTGGTCCGCTCGTAGGCCGCTTGTACGTCGGTGGGGTCCAGAGCGGGCGACGCCGGGTGATCTGAGTCCATGTCAGAGGCCGCCATGTGGCATACGGTGCCCCAGCCCGGCACGGGTGTCACGTCGAACCCGGGCAAGATGATGCGCATGCGCGCAGTCGTGATCGCTGAACCGGGCGGACCGGACGTTCTGCAGGTGCGCGAGGTGCCCGATCCGGAACCCGGTCACGGCGAGGTTTTGATCGACGTGGCGGCCACGGCGATCAACCGGGCCGACCTGCTGCAACGCCAGGGCCACTACGACCCGCCCCCGGGGACATCGCCCTACCTGGGCATGGAGTGCGCCGGCACGATTGCGCAATTGGGCGAGGGCGTCACTGGCTGGCAGGTCGGCGACGAGGTCTGCGCGTTGCTGGCCGGGGGCGGCTACGCCGAGCGGGTGACGGCGCCGGCCGGCCAGCTGCTGCACGTCCCCCGCGGACTGTCCACTGTGGACAGTGCGGCGCTGCCCGAGGTCGCGTGCACGGTGTGGTCCATGGTGATCGACATCGGCGGGCTGCTGGCCGGTGAGACGCTGCTCGTGCACGGTGGGGCCAGCGGGGTGGGCACGATGGCGATCCAGGTCGCGCACCAGTACGGCGCCCGGGTTCTCGCCACCGCCGGGTCAGCCGCCAAGCTGGCCGCCTGCCGCGAGCTGGGCGCCGACGTCACGATCAACTACCACGAGCAGGATTTCGTCGAGATCGCTCGCAACCAGGTCGACGTGGTGCTCGACAACATCGGGGCCGCCTACCTGGCCCGCAACCTCGCCGTGCTCGCGACGGGCGGGCGGCTGGTCGTGCTGGGCCTGCAGGGCGGGCGCAGGGCCGAGCTCGACCTCGGGCAGTTGATGAGCAAGCGGGTCAGCCTGCACGGAGCCACTCTGCGCGCCCGTCCGCTCGACCAGAAGACCAAGATCGTCGCCGCCACCGGGGCGTTCGTGTGGCCGATGATCGAGTCGAGCAACGTGCACCCGGTCATCGACCGACGGTTGCCGCTGGATCAGGCCGGCGAGGGCCACCGCATCGTCGAGGCCAGCGAGCACATCGGCAAGGTCGTGCTGACGACCTGATCAGGACGGGGTCGGGCAGCCCGGGAACGGAACGCTGGACAGGTCGGAGAAGCCCGGCAGCACCTGCCGGTGCGGCGTGCCGTCGGCCGTGTAGTCGAGCGCGAACTGTACGGGCAAGGCCCCCGGGCACGACGTGCCCGTGACGTCGACGATCAGGGTCAGCCAGACCTCGGCCGAGGGCTCGACGCGGTGCCCGTCGACCGCCTCGATCGCGTTGTTGTCGCACTGGCCGACCTGCGAGTCGACGACCTGGAACCCGCCCAACGGGAACACCCCTTGCAGCCCGGTCAGTACGAGCGGCCGCGGCGTGCTGTTCACCACCCGGGTGCCGAGCATCAGCCGCCGGCCGGGCAGGGCCCCGTAACAGAGGTCGCCCGGTGCGGTCAGCTGGGGGACCTCGGCCAGCGCCGAGCCGGCCGGCAGCGGCGTGGTCGGCGCCGCGGCGGCGTGGTGGTGATCGGGCCGGCCGATGAGGTAACCGATGCCGATGCCGGCGGCCAGAGCCACGGCGAGCAGCGCCGCCAGCCAGGACGGGCGCAGGCTCCAGCGGGTCGGTGGGCGGCGCGGGCGGCCGGGGATGACGTCGCCGTGCGCTTCGCCGGTGGGCGTGGTCTCGACGATGTGGACGTCACCCGCCTCGTCGTCGTGCCCTCCCGGCGGGTCGGTCATACGAACTCGGCGAGGGCCCGGACCAGCTGCTCGATCTCGGCCCGGGTGGTGTGCGGCATCAGCCCGGCGTGCACCGAGCCGCCCAGCTCGTCGACACCGAGCGCGTTCATGAACATGTTCATGCCGCTGGGCCCGGTCCAGACCGAGATGCCGCGCGACTTCAAATGATCGCCCACCTCGGCCGGCTTGCGCCCGTCGACGGCGAACGACATGACCGGCACCCGCTTGGCCGGCGTGCCCAGCACGGTGACGCCCGGCAGGCCGCGCAGCCGCTGCTCGAGCACGGTGAACAGCTGCCGCTCGTAGTCGCCGACCGCCCGCAACGACGACACCAGCCGCTGCCGCCGCGAGCCGGTGGCCCACTCGTCCAGGCTGGCGAGGTGGTCGATCGCCGCAACCACGCCGTCGAGCAACTCGACCGGCAGGGGGCCCAGCTCGTAGCGTCCGGGCACCGGCTCGGTGGAGTCCTCGTCCAGCTCGTACAGCAGCCCTTCGCGGGCGACTATGGCCCCGACGGTCGGCCCGCCGAATCCCTCGACGGGGACGCCGATCAGGTCGCAGTCCAGCTCGGCGATGTCGAGGGGCATGTGCGGCAGGGCGGCGCCCGCGTCGACCACGACCAGCGCCCCGACGGCGTGGGCCAGCTCGGCGATGTGCCGCACGTTCGGGATCGCCCCGGTGGCCAGGTTGGCCAGCGGCACGGTCACCAGCCGGGTCCGGCGGGTGATGAGGCGGTCGTACTGCCACTCGGGCAGCTCGCCGGTCTCGACGTCGACCTCGGCCCAACGGACGATGGCGCCCACGGTCTTGGCGGCGGTCAGCCAGGGACGCAGGTTGCTGTCGTGGTCGAGCCGGCTGATTACGATCTCGTCGCCCAGTTGCCACTCGCGGGCGAGCAGGGCGGCGAACTGCTCGGTGAGCACTGTGACGGTGGCGCCCAACACCACGCAGTCCGGCGAGGCGCCGACCAGATCGCCGATCGCCCGCCGGGCGTTGTCGACCGAGGCGGCCGAGCGCTGCGACCGCGCCGACTGCGAACCGGGCTGGGTCGGCGACGAGCGGAGCGTGGTGATGATCGCGCGGATGACGGTCTCCGGCTGCAACGCGCTGAAGTTGCCGTCGAGATAGGCGATTCCGCCGCCCAGCGTCGGGTAAAGACCGCGTACCCGCGCGACATCGAAGCTCATTGCACTATCCGGTCATTCAGGTCATTCATCGCTGAACCCGCTGCTCTGCCCGCCTGCGCTCATTGGTTCCCCGATCGTCACAACCCCTGTATCGAGGTTGACGAAGCGATGCTCCCGGCTGTTGCATGCGCCGCCGACCTCGCCTTCCGTTGCACGGGCACAACGTGCCCGGGGGTGAACGCGTCGTCCGGCTTGCGCGAGACTGGACGCATGACGGACGACACCCAGCACACCGGCCAGCCCCAGCACTCGACTGATCCCGACGACGCTGCGGACGCTGTTGTCGCAGCTGAGGGTCGCGCCGACGCTGGAGACGACGGTGACGAGATTACGACCATGGTCGAGCAGCCCGCGAAGGTGATGCGGATCGGCACCATGATCAAGCAGTTGCTGGAGGAGGTTCGGGCCGCTCCGCTGGACGAAGCCGGCCGCCAGCGCTTGCGTGAAATCCACGATCTGTCGATCCACGAGCTCGAAGAGGGACTGGCCCCCGAGCTGCGCGACGAGCTCGAACGGTTCAGCCTGCCCTTCGGCGAGCAGACGCCGTCCGAGGCCGAGCTGCGGATTGCGCAAGCCCAGCTGGTGGGCTGGCTGGAGGGCCTGTTCCACGGCATCCAGACCGCGCTGTTCGCGCAGCAGATGGCCGCCCGGGCTCAGCTGGAGGAGATGCGCCGCCGGGCCCTGCCGGGCGCTCCCGGGGCCGGTCCGGGCGGGCCGGTGATCGTCGGGCCGGGCGGCCAGGTCCTCCCGTCGCGCGGGCTGGGCCAGCCGGGCAACGACGACGACCGTCGGGGCACCGGCCAGTACTTGTAGCCGTCAGCGCAGGTGGGCGTCGAGAAACATGCGCACCTGCGCGGCCAGGGGCGTGAACGGGCCGCCCTCGCCGTTCTGCAACATGTCCCAGCCGTGGGCCGGCCCGGACAGCACCTGCAGCTTCACCAGCGACGGCTTGATCTTCGCCACGATGCCACGGGCGGTGGCCAGCCGGTTTCCGTCGTCCGTGGCCACGGCGTACAGCACCGGAACGGCCACTCGGGGCGCCGCCTTCGTGCCGGTCAGCCCAGGGCCCAGGTCGTTGTCGTACAGGTCGCCGGACAGGTCGACGCAGGCCAGCAGGCCCTTGACGGCCACCGCGGAGCCCAGCGCGATCGCGCCGCCGAACGACGCGCCGAGCACGGCGACGTCGCGAGCCCCGTGCCGCATCAGCTCAGCCTTGGCCCCGGCCACGTCGGAGACGATGTCGCTCGCCGCCGCGCCGTCCGGGCAGGCCGACGCACCGGTGCAGCGGGTGTCGTAGAGCAGCACGTGCAGCCCGGCCGCGGCCAGGTACTTGCCGTAGGGCAGCCAGCCGCACAGCCCGGCTCCGCCCAGCTCGTGCACCATGACCACCCCACGGGCGCCCCGGCCCAGCTCCACGCCGGTCAGCTTCGTGCCGTCGCCGGCTGTGAACGTGAACGGGACGGCGCTGATGCCGGCGGTCTGGTTGGGGCACCGCTCGTTGAGCTTCTCGTTGGCGATCGGGGTGGTAGCCGGCGTGGACGGCGGCGGCGTCGACTTCGGGTGGGCGCTTGACGAGCAGCCGGCAAGCATCGTCACGGCGACCAGCGCCCCGACCACCGTGCGCATGCCCACACGCTCCTATGTCGAGTTCGACATAGGCTAGCAGGCGAGGACCGCCTCGATCAGGGTCGCGACGCCGTCGTCGTCGTTGGACGGCAGCACCTCGTCCGCAACGGCCAGTACCGACGGGTGGGCGTTCGCCACGGCGTAGGCCCGGCCGACCCACTGCAACATCGGGACGTCGTTGGGCATGTCGCCCACTGCGACCACCTCGCCCGGGGCAATGCCGTGCCGGGCGGCCAGCTCGGCCAGCCCGCTGGCCTTGGTTACGCCGGGCGCGGCGATCTCGAGCAGCCCGTGCCGCGACGACGTGGTCACCGTGGCTCGCGGGCCGATCACCTGCTCGGCACTGGCCAGGAACGAGTCGGCGTCGACGGCGTGGTCCTTGGCCAGCAGCTTGACGGCCGGATCACCGATGATCTCGGACAGGTCGGCCATCCGGGGCGGCGGGATGGGGTTGCCGCGGTGGTCGTGGCTCGGGCTGATCTCCCAGTCGTGGCGATACCCCGGCTCGTAGGCGAAATTCATGCCGTATTCGATGCCGAACCGCACGTCGGGGAAGGCGGCGCGCAACTGACCGGTGAGCTCGGCCAGCAGGGCCGGCTCCAGCAAGTGGGCCTGTAGGACGACCTCGGCCTTCAGGTCGTACAGCACGGCGCCGTTGCCGGCGACGGCCACTCCGGTGTGCCCGGTGTCGTCGGCGATCTGGTGTAGCCAGCGCTGTGGGCGCCCGGTGACGAACGCGACCAGCAGGCCGGCCTCGGTGGCCCGGCGCAGCGCCGTCCGCGTGGCGTCGGAAACCGTCCCGTCGCTGCGCACCAGCGTGCCGTCGACGTCGCTGGCGAGCAGCCGCACGGTCATGTGGGGGTCAACACCTCGCGGCCACCCAGCCACGGGCGCAGCGCCTTGGGCACGTAAACCGTTCCGTCGGGCTGCTGGTGGTGGTCGAGCAGGCACGCGATGGTGCGCGCCACTGCGCACAACGTGCCGTTCAGGGTGGCGACCGGGGTTGTACCACTGTCCGTACGGGTGCGTATGTTCAGCCGCCGGGCCTGGAACGTCGTGCAGTTCGACGTGGACGTCAGCTCGCGGTAGGCGCCCTGCGACGGGAACCACGCCTCGATGTCGTACTTGCGGGCGGCGCTGCTGCCCAGGTCGCCGGCAGCGGTGTCGATGACCCGGTAGGCGAGTTCGAGCTTGTCCATGAACTCGCGCTCCCACTCCAGCAGCCGCTGGTGCTCGTCGCGCGAATCCTGCACCGGCACGTAGGAGAACATCTCGACCTTGTCGAACCAGTGCACCCGGATGATGCCCTTGGTGTCCTTGCCGTACGACCCGGCCTCGCGGCGGAAGCACGACGAGAAACCCGCGTAGCGCAAAGGCAGATCCGACAGAATCTCGTCGGCGTGATAGCCGGCCAGCGCAACCTCGGACGTACCGACCAGGTACAGCTCGTCGTCGGCCAGCCGATACACCTCCGACGCGTGCGCGCCGAGGTAGCCGGTGCCCTCCATCGCCTCCGGCTTCACCAACGCCGGCGCGATGACCGGAGTGAACCCGGTCTCCTGAGCTTGCTCCATCGCCAGGTTGACCAGGGCCAGTTCGAGCTGCGCGCCGATCCCGGTGAGGAAGTAGAAGCGGGCGCCGCTGACCTTGGCGCCGCGCTCGGTATCGATCGCCTGCAGCTGCGCGCCGATCTCGGTGTGATCGCGCGGGGCGTCGACCTCCGGCGGCTTGCCGACCACGTCGAGCGTGACGAAGTCGTCCTCGCCGCCGGGCGGGACGCCGTCCTCGACCAGGTTGGGGATGGCCAGATGCGCCTCGCGCAGGGCGGCGTCGGCCTCGTGCTGCTCGGCCTCGGCCGCCTTGACCTCGTCGGCCAGGTGCTTGGCCTTGGTCAGCAGCGCCGTCCGTTCGTCCGGGGACGCCTTCGCGATATCGCGGCCGAGCGTCTTCTGTTCGGCGCGCAAGCTGTCGGCCCGGCCGACGGCCGCCCGGCGTTTGTCGTCGGCGGCCAGCAGCGCGTCGACGAGCCGCTCGTCGGCGCCGCGCAGGCGTTGCGAAGCACGCACCCGATCCGGGTCCTCGCGAACCACTCGAAGGTCGATCACCCGCTCAGGTTACTGACCCGGTCGCGTTCATCGAGAGTTCACTTCGCGTGGTTAGCGTCCGGTCAAATCCCCGCCGGAGGTGCCGTAGTGGACATCTCGTCCTGGTTCTCGTGGTGATCATCACCGCCTTGGGCTTCGACTTCACGAACGTTTACCACGGCACCGCCAACGCCATGGCCACGTCCATCGCGACCGGGCGCTGAAGCCCAAGATCGCGGTGGCGATATCGGCGGTCCTCGACCTGGTCGGGGCGTTCATCTCGACGGAAGTGGCCAAGACGATCTCCGGCGGCATCGTCGACGACGCCAAGGGTGACGCCGCGTGGTGGCCCTGATCGCCACGTTCCTGGCCTACAAGATCACCAAGCGGGGTCGTCGCGACGCGATCACCAACGGGTTCCGGGGCGGCCGGACGATCTCGGCCTCGATGGTGTCGCTGGCGCACGGCACCGGTGACGCGCAGAAGACGATGGGCATCATCACCCTGCTGCTCATCACGTCCGGGCACCTGCGCCAGGGCTCGGGACCGCCGTGGTGGGTGATCCTGCTCGCCGGCCTGGCCATCGGCAGCGGCACGTACGCCAGCGGATGGCGCATCATCCGCACGATGGGCAAGGGCCTGGCCGACACCGAGTCGCCGCAGGGCTTCGCGGCCGAGACGTCGTCCACCGCCGTGCTGCTCGCCTCGTCGCGCCTGGGCTTCGCGGAGTCGACGACGCAGGTCGTGTCGGGTGGCATCCTCGGGGCCGGGCTCGGCCGCAAGCTCGCCGAGGTCCGCTGGACACTGGCCGGCAAGATGGCGCTGGCCTGGTGCTTCACGTTGCCGATCGCCGCCCGGGTGGGTGGCCGTCCGGCAAGGTGCCGACAGCGGCAACGCCGGTCGGCGTACTGGCCCGGTCGCAGGTCGAGGCGACCCGGGCCGGCGGGCGCGACGCCCGCACCGGCTACGCGTTGGCCGGCCTCGCGTTTCTCGTCTGCGTGGCCGCCGTCGGCTACAGCCTGTACCTGATCATTCCCCAGTTCCACCGACAATGGACAGGTGCTCGACGTATCCCGGCCGCGGTTCGAGGAGCTGGTCGACGACGCCCTCGACTCGATCCCGCCGCAACTGCTGAAGCTGCTCGACAACGTCGTGATCCAGGTGGCCGACGAGGACCCGATCGATCCGACGCTGCTGGGTGTGTACCACGGCACGGCGCTGACCGAACGGCTGTCCGACTACACGTTCGCCCTGCCCGACACGATCACCGTGTACCGCCTGCCCATCGTCGCGATGTGCCAGGACGAGGCCGAGGTGGCCCGCGAGGTGGCGATCACCGTCGTCCACGAGATCGGCCACCACTTCGGCATCGAGGAGGGACGGCTGCACGAGCTGGGCTGGGGCTGAGCCACTTTGGTTAGGCTCGACGCGTGACCGACCGTTTGCCGATCAAGATGCTGCACGACCGCATTCTCGTGCGGGTACCCCGCGAGGAGGGTGAGCGGCGCTCGGCCGGCGGCATCGTCATCCCGGCCACCGCCCAGGTGGCGACGCGGCTCATCTGGGCCGAGGTGCTGGCCGTCGGCAACCACGTCCGCTCGGTCGAGGTGGGCGACCGGGTGCTGTTCAACCCGGACGACCGTCACGAGGTGGAGATCTCCGGCGAGGACTACCTGCTGCTGCGCGAGCGCGACATTCACGCGCTGGCCGCCCAGCGGGTCGAGCCCAACACCGGGCTCTATTTGTAGGGGGCTTCATTTGTAGGGGGCTTCAGACAAGGTCGGCGAATACCACGACGTTGTCGAGGTAGTTGCCGCTCGACCGGTCGAAGTCGCCGCCGCAGGTGATCAGGCGCAGCGCCGCGTGGTCGACGTTGCCGTACACCTCGTCGGTCGGAAACCGGGCCTTCGGGTACTCGGCCACCCGGGCGACCCGGAACCGCGCCCGGCTGCTGTCGGCGCGAGTGACGTCGACGATGTCGCCGGGACGCAGGTCGTGCAGCCGGTAGAAGACGCCCGGACCGTACTTCGCCGAGTCGACGTGACCGAGGATCACGGCCGGGCCGAGCTGGCCCGGGGTCGGCGAGTAGCGGTACCACCCAGCTCGCGAGTCCTTGGCCAGTGGCGGCACCTGCACCGTTCCGTCCGGGTTGACGCCGAGCTGCAGCAGTGGCGAGTGCACCCCGATGGCGGCGATGTCCAGCCGGGTCGGCATCGACGCCGACAGCAGGTTCGTCGAGCGGGCCAGCGGGCGGGTCAGCACCGGCTGGGCGTACGCCGACGGCGGGTCCGCCATCCTGGGTGGGTGGCGGTCCGGCTGTCCGCCGGCCAGGCTCAGCACCACCGCCACGGCCCCGCCGACGAAGGGCGCGGCCACCACGACCCGCGGCAGCCACGGCGGGCGATTCATGCCCGGACGCTCAGCTGGTGGCCGTAAACCACGACGTTGCCGGCCGCTTGCCCGCGCCGCAGCACGCCACCGCAGGTGATCAGCCGCAGGGTCGGCTGCGCGGTGCGCGCGTAGACCTTGTCGACCGGGAACGTCTTGGCCGAGTACGACGCGATCTCGTCGACCCGGTAGACGACGTCCTTGCCGTCGGCCCGCCGCACGTCGACCTGGGCCCCTACCTTGAGCGCCCCGAGCCGGACGAACACGCCCGGGCCCTCGGGGCCGGCGATGTAGCCCACGATGATCGTCGGGCCGACCTCGCCCGGGGCGGCGCCCTGCGCATACCACCCGGCGCTGGCCGGCTTGGGCAGCTGCATCGTCTGCTGGTTCTTGTTCAGGGCCAGGCTCTGCAGGGCGCCGTTGACACCGATCGCCGGGATGCGCAACCGCACGGCCGGCGAGTGGTCCAGGCCGCGAGGTGGGGTGGTGTTGGGCTTGGTCGGCGCCGCCGACTTCTTGGCGTCGGCGTGACCCCGGGACGCGGCCAGCAGGCTCAGCCCGAAGGCGGCCAGCGCCCCGACGATCAGCACCGCGACCGCCACCTTGGCGACGTTGCTCGGGTGGCCGTTGTGTGCCCTCATGCGCGCCCCACCGTTCCGCGCCGCAGCCCCGAGGCGATGGCCCCAAATGCGATCAGCACCAGGCCGCCGATCAGCGTCCGGTTGAGTCCGCTCCGGCCGGCCGAGCCGCCGCCCGTGTCGGGGGCGCCACCCGGGATCTTGGTGACCTGCCCGGTGATCGGACGGGTGGGCGTCTGCGCGAAGCCGATGCTCGAGCTGCGCCGGCTCAATTCGACGCCGGGCCGGCCGACCGCGGCGGTGCCCACGAAGTGCACGACGGTCCGGCCACTGACCAGGTGGCCGGCCGGATCGACGGCGGTTACCGAGATCGGGATCGAGCCGTGGCCGGTGCCGGCCACCGCGCCGGTCTGGCAGGTGGTGGCGGTGCCGGGCGACAGGGTTGTCGCGGCGCACGCCAGGCCGCCGTCGGGCGTCGTCGCCGCGACCTGCCGGAGCGTCGTCGTGCCGGAGTTACGCACCGGTACCGCGACCGTGAACTGCTTCCCCGCAGTCACGGTCGGTCCGGGCGTCGCGCCGGCGGCCTGACCGGCGATGCTGGGCGATCCGACGCTCAGCGCCGGGGTGGGCGCGGCGAGGGTGAAGAACAGGGTGCTGCTGGCGGTGACCGGGCCGGACGGGTCGGTGCCGGAGACGGTGATCGGAACGGACTGGGCACCCGGCCGGGCGACGCTGACGTCCATCGTGCAGGTGGCGGTGTGGCCGGGTACCACGGTGCTGGCGTTGCAGGCCACCGCGCCGGCCGGCGACGAGCCGGTCAGGCCGGCCACCGCGGCGGTGCCGTCGTTGGTCACGGGGACGGCAAGGGTCGCGTTCTGGCTCGGGGTGATCTTGACGGTCGGGGTGCCGAACCGCAGGTGCCCCCGACTGGCGACCGGCCCGCGGTAGTGCACGGTGGTCGTGGCCTGGACGGGGGCGTTGCTCGGGTCAGTGGCGGTGACGGTGATGGGAAGGATCTGCGGGCCGGGGGTGGCGGGCTGGGTGAGCGAGCAGGCTGTGGCCTGCCCGGGGGTGAGTGAAGTGCTGCCGCACCGGAACGTCCCGCGCAGCGTGCTGGCCGACAGCGCGCGGACGGTGGTGGAACCTGAGTTGGTTACCGGCACGGTGATCGTCGCGTCCGCGGCATCGACTTGCGGTCCCGGGGCGGTGTCAGCGGTTTGGCCATTGACGGTCGGCATTCCGGTGGTGATCCGGCTGCCGAGCGGCGTCGGCCCGGCGCCTTCGTAATAGACGCGCGCGGTCGTGATGAGTGGGCGCCCGGACGGGTCGGTTCCGGACACGGTGACCGGCACGGCGTGGGTGCCCTTGATGGCCGCCACGGACATGGTGCAGTTCGTCGAGGCGCCCGGCGGCAGGTCGTTGCTGGCACAGGCGATGTCGCCGATCGGCGTCGAGCCGTCGATGCCGGTGACCGGGGCGTCGCCGACGTTGGTGACCGGCACGTTGATGCTCGCCGGATCGCCGGTGGCGACCGGGGCGCCCGGCGTCGATCCGGCCGGCTCACCGTTCACCGTCGGTGCGCCGGCCACCAGCTGACCGCCGCAGGCGCACTTGGCCGGCGGGGTGGGCAGCGTGGGCAGGGTCGGGTAGGTGGGCGGCATCGGGCTCGTCGGCGGGGTCGGGCCGCCGGTTGGCGCAGTGGGGCCTGTCGGTGCGGTCGGGCCGGTCGGTCCCGTCGGCGGCTGCGCGCTTCCCGAACCGCCGCACGTCCCGAAGTCCTGGCTGACCTCGAACAGCAGGGACCAGGCGGCGCTACCGCACGCGTTCTGCTGCATCCCGCCGATGAGCGACACGGCCTGCTGCGAGGCGATCCGCCCCGACGCGACGTCGGCCGGCGTGCAGCTGTGGTAGTCCTGCTGGGTCACGAACAGCAGTGACCAGGCCGTGCTGCCGCAGGGGTTCTGCTGCAGTCCACCGACGGCGCTGATCGCCTGTTGAGAGGCGGTGCCGCCGCTTGTGGCGGCGGCACCCCCCTCCTGCTGAGCAGAGCTTCCAGCCACGACCGGCTGGTTCGCGCAGGATCCGAAGTCGGTGGACGTCTCGAACAACAGAGACGCGTCCGCGCTACCGCACGGGTTCTGCATCAACCCACCAACCGCGGTGATGGCCTGCTGCGAGGCGACACCACCCGACCCGGCCGAAGCGCCACCGGCACAACCACCGAAGGCAGTCGAGGTCTCGAACAACAGAGACGCATCCGCGCTACCGCACGGGTTCTGCATCAACCCACCAACCGCGGTGATCGCCTGCTGCGAGGCGACACCACCCGACCCGGCCGAAGCGCCACCGGCAACCGAACCACCAGTCGCACAACCACCAAACGCGGTCGACGTCTCAAACAGCAACGAGGCATCAGCCGAACCACACGGGTTCTGCATCAACCCACCAACCGCGGTGATCGCCTGCTGCGAGGCGACACCCGAACCACCAGCGGTCGCTGAGCCACCGGCAACCGAACCACCAGTCGCACAACCACCGAAGGCAGTCGACGTCTCAAACAGCAACGAGGCATCAGCCGAACCACACGGGTTCTGCATCAGACCACCAACAGCCGTGATCGCCTGCTGCGACGCCACACCGTTGTCGTACGCACCGCCGACCGGCGTCCCGTGCATGGCGTGCGGCACCACCTGCGGTGCCGTCGCGCATCCACCGAAGTCGGTGGACGTCTCGAAGAACAGAGACGCATCCGCCGAACCACACGGGTTCTGCATCAGACCACCGATCGCGGTGATCGCCTGCTGCGAGGCAGCACCCGAACCACCAGCCGAGGCCGACCCACCAGCAGCCGACCCACCAGCACAACCACCAAACGCGGTCGACGTCTCAAACAGCAACGAGGCATCAGCCGAACCACACGGGTTCTGCATCAACCCACCAACCGCGGTGATCGCCTGCTGCGAGGCGACACCACCCGACCCGGCCGAAGCGCCACCGGCAACCGAACCACCAGTCGCACAACCACCGAAGGCAGTCGAGGTCTCGAACAACAGAGACGCATCCGCGCTACCGCACGGGTTCTGCATCAGACCACCAACAGCCGTGATCGCCTGCTGCGACGCCACGCCGTTGTCGTACGCACCGCCGACCGGCGTCCCGTGCATGGCGTGCGGCACCACCTGCGGTGCCGTCGCACAACCACCAAAGTCAGTCGACGTCTCGAACAGCAACGAGGCATCAGCCGAACCACACGGGTTCTGCATCAGACCACCAACAGCGGTGATCGCCTGCTGCGACGCAGCACCCGAACCACCTGCGGCGGAACTACCGTCGGCGCATCCGCCGAACGCGGTCGACGTCTCGAACAACAGAGACGCATCCGCGCTACCACACGGGTTCTGCATCAGACCACCGATCGCGGTGATCGCCTGCTGCGACGCAGCCGCCGAGCCGGAACCGCCCGACTTGACGACGTACGTCGGAGTCACCGAATGCGGCCGGGCCGCTGCCGGGCGGGCCGTAGCCGGAACCGTGTGCCGAACCACGTGGACGACGACGTGCTTGTCCGCCGGTTTCGCAGCCGCCCTGGACGTGGTCCGGGCTGCGACCGTCGTTATCGCCGGAACCGTGTCCGGACGCGACGGCGTGGTGTGCATCGGCTGCATCTGTCCGGATGACGGAGCCGCCACCTGGACGTTGTTGGTCACCAGGCCGAGCGTGTTGTAGACGACGTTGCTCAGCGTGTCCCGCTGGACGCGGTACTGCGACTGAGCGGCCGGCGATCCGGCCTGTTGCTGCGTTAGCGCTGTTGTTTGATCGCTACTCGGAGCGGCGTTCGTAACCGGAGATGTCCCCTTGGCACTGGCAATGCCAGCGCCGATACAGACGAATCCACCGGCCAGAAGGCCGACCTTGAGCGATCTCCTGATCCAAACGTTCATGGAGGAAGACCTCTCTCAACGATGTCTTTGGGTCCCTACGCCGACGCGAGGTGACGTAGGGGCACTGCAAATTCAGATCGCGAGCAATAGGTCAGTCGGGCCACACCGGCGGTTTCATTGCGCTGTTGCGTACCGGGCGAGAGCCACCCGAATCAACGACGCCGATCCGGTGCAGCTGCTGGGCCGCCCAGCTCTCGCCGGTATTGAACCCGGGTAGGGCGGTGCCGCCCGATCCCGAGTTGCTCGCGGCCGCTCCGCCCGGCGCCGACGCGATCGCCAGCAGCTCGGGGGCGGACGGCGGAATGGTGGGCCAGGGCGGCGCCGGTACGCGCGCCCGATCCAGTTGCCAGGACGCGGCCGACACGGGCGCAGCGGACGCCGTCGGCCGGATCGATCCGGACGTCGACTCGGCATCGCCGGCAACCGAGTCGCTGCCGGTCGGCCACAACACCGACGCGGAGTCGTCGGGCGGAGCCGGCAGAACGCCGGTCTCCCCATACCCGACCGGCGATCCGTCGACCGGGGCGGGCGGACCCGGCGAGGCGACCGGCGGTGCCAGCCCGGACGAGCTGACCGCCCGCAAAATCCCGGCCGTCGCCCCCAGCTCGGTGGCCAGGTTCGAGACGGGCTGGGCGACCTGGGCAACGGCGGTGTCCACCGGCGTCGTCACCGGCGCGAGCAGAGCGTCCACAGTGGACGATGCCGGGCGAACGGCCGTACCGAGCTGGGTCACGACCTGGTCGACCGGGGCCAGCAAACCGGCCGCCGGCGCCAGCACGGGAGCGGCCGCCGCCTCGACCGGCTTCAGCACCGGGTCGACGACGTGCTCGATCGCCGGCGCCAGCCCGTCGACTACGGGCAGGTCGTCCAGCACCGAGGTCTCGTCTACCGCCGACGCCACCGGGCCGGCCCGGCTCGGGTTCGGGTCGCTGCGCGGACGGGACGCGCCCGAGTGGTCGACCGGCAGCGGAACCAGGGCCGCACCATACGCCTTGGTATGGCCAGCCGGGGTGATGTGAGCAATGGCCGGCCTCGGCATCGTCGACCGAGCCGGGTGTCGCAACGCGCCGACTACTCGGGCGGCCGGATCGGCCGGTGATCCGGTGTGGGTCGATGCGGAGGGTGAACCTCGCAGCAGCGAGCTGATGGTGGTCACCTGATGGGGCTCGGTCGAGCCGGGAGAAGCGGCGGCGTGCGTGGCTCCGGCTATCGCCAAGGCGAACCAGCCGAGAAGGACGAAGCCGCCGACGATCGTCAGCCGGCCGGGAAGGCTGCCGAGACACTGAGAAGACGCGCCGGCGCCGCGCTCCTTCGTGCTCAGCGAGCCAGTCACAGTCACCCCTTGTCATAGGAGTCGTACGGAACGTAACGCCGACAACGGTGCAGAGCAAGGCGGAACTTGATCTTTGTTGTGGAGTTGCCCGAGCCCTACATCGACCACACGGCGCTGCGATACAGGCAGTTACGCCGCCCGGGCCGCATTTCCGAGATCTTCGCGACCAGGCCGCCACGAAGATCATCAACTGACCGTCGCCTCACCTACCCTGCGCATATCAACTAGACCTGAAATTGATTACGGACGAAGCCGGCGGATGTCGATCTGTCGCGTCACGAAGGTGTGCTCGGTCGGCGAGGCGCCGGAGCGATCGACCCAACTGCCATACGCCGACGTATGGTCGGGCCCGGCGGCCGAGCTGGATGTCGAGCCGAGCAGGGCCATGAGCGGCGCGAAGAGGAACAACACCGGAACGAGGAACCGGGTCCAGCCGCCCTTGCGCGCGCGCAGCCGGCCGACCGGCTTTCCGCACAGCAGCGAGTGGCGGCCGACGTACCGGTCGGCCGCGGCCTTGGCGGCACGGGAATGGCGGGCGGCGTACTGGCTCACCGGCTGTTTGCGGTTCATCCGCGAGTGGTGTGCGACGTACTGACTCACCGAGGATTCTCCTGGTCAGCGATGGACGGAAATCTGATGGCCGTAGACGACGGAGTTGCCGAGCTGCTGCCCCGGTCTCAGCGCGCCGCCGCACGTGACGATTCGTAGCGTCGATGTCGAGGTCGGTCCGTAGGCCTTGGCGACGGGGAAGAACCGCGCCGGGTAGGTCGCGATCTCGTCGACCCGATAGAGGACGTGCGCTCCATCGGTCCGTCGGACGTCGACGTGCGCTCCGATCTTCAGCGCGGCCAGCCGACCGAAGACTCCGCGCTGCCGGCGACTGGCGATGTAGCCGACGATGATCGTCGGGCCCGCTTCGCCGGGAGTCGCCCCGTTCTCGTACCAGCCGGCCCGGGCCGAGTCACGCGGCAGCTGAATGGTCCTGCCATCCGCGCTGCGTCCCAGCTGCTCGAGGCCGGCGTCGACGCCGATGTCGCCGATCGTGATCCGGACCGGCGCCGAGCGACCGAGGATCACCGGCCGGTCCACCAACCGAGCGGCGTACGCGCCGCCCGGGGAAGTCTGAGAGGTCGTCGGCTCTGCCTGGGGACGGGTCAGGCCGACGGCACTGGCGCCCACCGCGGTCAGCGCGGCAGCGACCAGCGCGAGGACGGCCGCCGGGGTGGGGGAACCCCGGCGTCCGTCACGCTTGCGTGACTCGGTCACGCGTCTTCCGTCTTGCGCCGGCGCAGCTTGCGAGCCAGCCCGGCGATACCGATCAGGCCGACCCCGGCAACTGCCAAACCGCGCTTCGACACCTGACGGTGCCGACCCGGATTGCTTTCCGTACTCGTGCGTACGGCGCCGGTGGGGTTGGCGGCCTTGCGGCCGCCAACCTTTGTACCCGACGTCATCAGAGGGCACCCAGCATGTTGCCGGCCGGGACCACCTGCGTGATCGCGGTCAGGCCGGACAGGCCCGACACGCCGCCGGACAGCCCGGGCAGGCTGGTCAGCGTCGACAGGCCCGGCAGGCCACCCGACAGACCCGGCAGGTTCGTCAGCGTCGACAGGCCCGGCAGGCCACCCGACAGATCCGGCAGGTTCGTCAGCGTCGACAGACCGGGCAGACCACCCGAGAGGCCGGGCAGACCCGGCAGACCGAGCCCACCCGAACCACCGGCCGAGCCGCCGACCGGCAGCATGCCGGCCAGTCCGGTCGCCACTCCGAGGAACTGCTGCGGCAGCGTGCTCAGACCGCTCTTCAGGGACGCGGCAGGGTTGGCCGTCAAGTTCTGCACCTTGAAGCCGGGCGCCGGAACGAACCCGGTCGCGCCGACCGCGCCGACACCCGGCACCACGACACCCGCCGGAGTGAGCACCGGCAGGCCGGTCGGAGGCAGGCTGGGCAGACCCTGGCTGAAGATGACCCCGTCGAGGATCATCGGCAGGTTCCAGTTCTGCACCAGGTGCAGCGGACCGAACGAGAACGGCGACGGGTTCAGCCCAGGCGCCAGCAGCAGCGCCGGCGACTCGTTCTGCGCACCGTTGCCGGTCCCGATGATCAGGCCGTTGCCGTCGATGGGCGTGTTGCCGTTGCCCGCGAAGCCGAGGCCCGAACCCGAACCCAGGTAGAACAGGCTCGGCGAACCGTTCTGCGCACCGTTGCCGGTGCCGCCAGCTACGCCACTGCCGTCGATCGGCCAGTTCAGGTTGTCGCCCAGCAGGTTGGCGTCGAAGCCGCCCAGGCCGGGGTTGACGTCGACCTGCGTCGGGTTGGAGTTCTGCGACCCGTTGCCGGTCACCAGAGCCACGCCCGCCCCGTTGGTCGGGACGTTCGTGTTGTCGGCCAGCCCGAAGGACATGCCGCCGTTGCGCTGGATGTCGACCTGGCTCGGGTCGCCGTTCTGGCCACCGTTGCCGATGCCGCCCGCGACCCCGGCACCCGTCAGCGGGATGTTGAGGTTGCGGAAGATGCGCAGCCCGGAACCGAAGCCGCCCAGGTCGCCGGTGCCGTCCAGGTAACCCGGCTCGCCGGTGTACACCTGCGACGGGTTGCCGTTCTGCGCGCCGTTGCCGACCACGCCGGCCACGCCCGCGCCGTCACCCGGGATGTTGATGTTGTCCGCACCCGAGATGAACGAACCGGGGTTGTCCGACTGATCGAGCTGCGCCGGGTTGCCGTTCTGGGCGCCGTTCGCGACGTCGCCCGCGACACCCGCACCGCTGATCGGGATGTTGATGTTGCGGAACACCTGGATGCCCGAGCCGAAGCCGGACACCGCACCGTCGGTGGTCGCCGCGCCCGGGGCACCCGAGTTGATCTGGGTCGCGTCGCCGTTCTGCGACCCGTTGCCCACGACGCCGGCCACGCCCGCGCCGTCACCCGGGATGTTGATGTTGTCCGCACCCGAGATCAGCGAGCCCGGAACGTCCTGGTCGTCGGCCTGGGTGGTCGTGCCGTTCTGGGCGCCGTTGGCGATGTCACCCGCGACACCCGCCCCACTGATCGGGATGTTCAGGTTGCGGAACACGTGCACGCCCGAGGCCCAGCCGGCCACACCGGCGTCGTCGACCGCACCCGGGTCGCCGTCGTTCGTCTGCGTGACGTACCCGTTCTGCGACCCGTTGCCGATCACGCCGGCCACACCCGCCCCGTCACCGGGGAGATTGGCGTTGTCGGCGACTGTGACCGTCGAGCCGGTCTCGTTCTGCGTGTCGGTCTGGGTCACGCACTGGTTCTGCGCACCGTTGGCGATGTCACCCGCGACGCCCGCTCCGCTGATCGGGATGTCGATGTTGCGGAACGCCTGGATGCCCGAGCCCCAGCCGTACACGTCGTCGGTGGCGCCCGCGCCCTCGGAGTTGGCCTGGGTCACGTCCCCGTTCTGGGTGCCGTTGCCGATCACGCCGGCCACGCCCGCCCCGTCACCGGGGATGATCGCGTTGTCGGCCAGAGCGACGTACGAACCCGGGTTGCTCCCGGCGTCGGCCTGGCTGTGGTTGCCGTTCTGGGCACCGTTGCCGATCACGCCGGCCACGCCGGCCCCGTCGATCGGGATGTCGATGTTGCGGAACAGCTGCACGCCCGAGCCCCAACCCGCGACGCCGTTGTCGTCGACCGACGCGGGCGTGTTGGTGTTGACCTGGTCGTGGTCACCGTTCTGGGCGCCGTTGCCCACGACGCCGGCCACGCCCGCGCCGGTGCCCGGCACGACCGCGTTGTCGGCGACCGTGATGTAGCTGCCCGGGCTG
>DATBER010000032.1:0-157926 GCA_036558905.1 Jatrophihabitantaceae bacterium
GGCGCCGTTCGGGCCGAGCAGCCCGAACACCGAGCCGGCGGCGACCTGGACGGACAGTCCGTCCAGCGCGCGGACGGGCGGCTTACCCCGTCCGCCCGGGTAGGTCTTGACCAGGTCGCGCGCATCGAGGGCGACGTCGACGTGGGGTGGTGCGAAGGCGTGCAGTTGCATGGTCATGCGGGTTGGCTCCTTGCCGGGTTTCGGCGAGCCGACCGCCTACCCTGGAGCTGCGCTCGAGTGGATCGGTGCTCTGTCAGGGGTGCGGATCGGCCCGAGGGTTAAGGCCCGGCCCGGGTGTTGCCGCACCCGGGCGGGGTTTGACTCAGTTCGCTCGGTCTGGTGGCAGCAGCGCGCGGCCCTCCTCCCCGAGATGGCGGACCGGGTCGGCGAAGATCTCCTCGGCCGAGACGCCCTGCGACCGCAGTTCGTGCACGCGCTGCCAGGCCTGCACGCCCGGCATCGAGCCGGAGTGAAGGTCGCGGGCCAGGTCGGCCACGAACTCCAGCTCGGCCGACAGCAGCCGTAGCCGGTAGACGCTCTCGATCAGGAACAGCTCGTGCAGCCCCTGCGCGCGGGCGGCCGCATGCATCGCCTCGAGCCGGTCGATCTCCTCGCGCAGGTGACCGGCCCGGGTGTCGAGCAGGGTGGCCACCTGGGTCGGCGGCAGGCCGGGCATGAGCGACAGGCCGGCCTCCAGCGACGTGAACTCCTTCGTCGGCGTGGACAGCAGCTCGGCCAGCCAGTCCTCGAACTCGGCCTGCCCGGCCTCTGTGATCGCGTAGACGGTGCGCTCGGGCCGACGGCCGTCGCGGCTGGTCTCCTGGGCCTGGATCAGCCCGTGCTTGTGCAGCGAGTCGACGACCGAGTAGAGGGAGCCGTAGTTGAGCTTGATGCTCTGCTCCTTGCCCCGCTCGCGGAGCGTCGTCGAGATCTCGTAGGGGTGCATGGGGCGCTCGAGCAGGCAGCCGAGCACGGCCAGCGCCAGGGGATTGCCCACCCGGCGACGCGTCATTTCACACCTCCAACTCGATTACTCGAAGCAGAGTATTCGTGTACGACCATCCGGTGTCAAGCACAATGCAAAGCCAGTACCGTCGCCTTCGTGACGCAGTTGCCGCCACCTCCCGACCGGCCCGAGCCGCAATACGACAGCGAGTACGACGTCGGCCGCTTCGAGCAGGGCACCCCGGGCAGCCGGTGGGCGCTCGGTCGGTACCTGGTCGGACGGGTGATCGGCGAGTACGTCACCAAGGCCCTGATGGTGTTCGCGCTGGTCGTCGTCGCGCTCGCGGCGCTGGTGTGGTGGCTCGGCCCGCACTGGCTGGCCGTGCTGATCGGGATCTTCGCCGTGTGCGTGCTGCTGTTCCGGGCGGTGCTCGGCGCGGTCCTGCGCCGGGCCACCGGAGCCGGGTACTTCGGCCCGATGGAGCACCGGATGCGCCGGCTGGTCGCCGAGACGCGCGGTGACGTCCGCGGCGAGCTGCGCCGCATCGGCGTGCCCAGCCGCAGCTGGACGGTGCCGCTGCTGGCCTGGCGGCTCGCGCGGCGCCGTCGGCGGGGCGAGACGTTGCAGCGGTTGCGGCAGTTCGACGTCGAACGGGTGGTGCCGGGCGCCCGGCTGGACGAGCTGCACCTGATCGTCCGGCGGCTGCGCCCGCCTGGACGCGGTTAGGTATGGCCTGAGCCAAGACCACCCGATAGGTTCACACTCGCCGGTTTTCCCCAGCCTCGACGAGGTGATCCCTTCATGTCGTGGTATCCGCGAGCCCTGGCCGCAACCGCCGCCGCGATCATGGTCACGGGAGTTGCCGTGGCGATATCCGCCCCGGCCCAGGCGAGCCCACCGAACCCCGCCCGGCCCTACGTGCACGGCCCGCAGACCGTGCCGACGTACTCCTACGCGAACGCCGTCCGCGAGAGCGTCTGGGTGCAGGCGCCGTTCGACTCCGACCACGACGGCCAACCCGACAAGATCGCGGTCGACCTGGTCCGCCCGCGTGAGGCGGCCGCCGCGCACGTCCGGGTGCCGGTGATCATGGACGCCTCGCCGTACTACACCTGCTGCGGGCGCGGCAACGAGAACGAGATCAAGACCTACGACGCGAACGGCGTGATCACGAAGGAACCGCTCTACTACGACAACTACTTCGTGCCGCGCGGCTACGCCTACGTCGCGGTCGACCTGGCCGGTACGAACCGCTCGACCGGGTGTGGCGATATCGGCGGGCCGGCCGAGATCCTCGGCACCAAGGCGGTGATCGACTGGCTGAACGGCCGGGCCCCCGCGACCTACGCCGACGGCACGCCGGCGGTCGCGACGTCGTGGAGCAACGGCAAGGTCGGCATGATCGGCAAGTCGTGGGACGGCACGATCGCCAACGGCGTCGCCGCCACCGGGGTGCCCGGGCTGAAGACGATCGTGCCCATCTCGGCGATCTCCAGCTGGTACGACTACACCCGCTTCGGCGGCGTGCTGCGCTCGCCCGGCTACGTCGACTTCCTGGCCGAGTTCGTCGGCGGCCGACCGGCCGGCGTGTGCGACTCGGTGTACGCCACCGAGCAGGCCGCGAGCGACGACAGCACCGGCAACTTCAACGCGTTCTGGGCCGACCGCGACTACCGTCTCGACGCCCGCCACGTGCACGCCAGCGTGTTCGTGGTGCACGGCATCAACGACCAGAACGTCACGACGAACCAGTTCGGCGAGTGGTGGAACGAGCTGGCCGCCCGCGGCGTGCCGCGCAAGATCTGGCTGCACCAGGGCAGCCACGTCGACCCGTTCGACCTGCGCCGGGCCGACTGGGTCGACGAGCTGCACCGCTGGTTCGACTACTGGCTGCAGGGCCTGCCCAACGGCGTGATGTCCGAGCCGCAGGCATCCATCGAGCAGCCGTCCGGGCAGTGGGTGAACCAGCCGCGCTGGCCCGCGCTCGGCGCGCACCAGGTACGGGTCGCGCTCGGCAACGGCGACGGCACCACCGGCACCCTGGGCGGCCGGGCGGACGGCAGCCGCACGTTCATCGACACCCCGTCGCTGACCGAGGCGCATGCGGTGGCCGACCCGAGCACCGCGAAGGGCGGCCGACTGGCGTTTCTCAGCGCCCCGCTGACCCACCCGGTGCGGATCTCCGGCTCGCCGTCGGTCACCCTGCGGGTGCAGGTCGACAAGCCGACGACCGAGCTGTCCGTGCGCCTGGTCGACTACGGCACTCAGACCCGCGTCAACTACGAATCGCCCGGCGAGGGCATCCACAATCTGTCGACGCAGTCGTGCTGGGGCGAGTCCACCGCAGCCGACGACGCGTGCTATATCGACACCGCCCAGGACTTCGTCACCAGCGACACGTTCATCACCGCCCGGGGCTGGCTGGACGCCGCGCACTACCAGTCGCTCACCCGCGTTACGCCGCTGGAGCCGGGCAACTGGTACACGATCACGGTGCCGCTGGACACCTACGACGAGCTGGTGCCGAGCGGTCACGTGCTGGGCCTGATCCTGACCCAGAGCGACAACGAGTACACGACGCCTGACCCGACCGGTGCCACCGTCAAGGTCGACCTGTCCGGCAGCGGGCTCACCCTGCCGATCGCCGGACCGGGCCTGCCGCACGTGTCGAACGCGCCGACGGTGTCGACGACAGACAGCCCGGCGCTGGCCCCGAAGGCGCGCGTCGAGCAGCAGCGCCGAGTGCCATTCGAGTGAGCGCTCGCCCGCGCCCTGCGCCATGATGACGTCGTGGCAGCGGGTCTCGGCCGAGGCGTCCGACTGCGGGGCACCGTCTGGCCGGGCGGTGACGCCGAACCGTTCGACGCGACCGTGGTGGTCGACGCCGCCGGCCACGTCGCCTGCCTCGGCCCGGACGACGAGGCCGGCGACCTGCCCGTGCTCGGCGGACCGGGGTGCTGGATCGGTCCGGGCATCGTCGACGCCCACGTGCACCTGGCCTTCGGCGCGGTGGATGAATGCCTGCCGGCCGGGCTGGTGGGCGTGCGCGACCTCGGCGCGCCGCTGGCCGCAGCCCGCGACTGGCGCCGATCGAGCGCGGGCACCGTCGTCGCGGTCGCGGGGCCGATCCTGACCGCGCCGGGCGGCTACCCGAGCCAGTCGTGGGGCGCCGACGGGTTCGCCGAATTCGTCTCGTCGCCGGACGAAGCGCGCCGCGCCGTGCACGAGCTGTGCGCCGACGGCGTGGACGTCGTCAAGCTCGCGCTCGAGCCGGGGCCGGACGGCTGGCCGGTACCGGGGCCGGATGTCGTGCGGGCCGTGGTCGACGCCGCCCACGACGCCGGGCGGGCCGTCGTCGCCCACGCGCTGACCGCGGACATGGTGTGCCGGGCCCTCGACGGCGGCGTGGACGAGCTGGCCCACACGCCCACCGAGCTACTGCCCGGCGATGTCGTCGAGCGGGTGGCCGCTGCCGGGGTGGCCGTCGTGTCGACGCTGCAGACCTTCTTCTGCGGCGGCGACGGGACCGGCGCCGCGGCCAACGCGGCCGCCCTGCACGCCGCCGGGGTCGAGCTGCGCTACGGCACGGACCTGGGCAATGCCGGAACCGTTCCGGGCGTCGACCCGCGCGAGCTGGACCGGCTGGCCGCCGCCGGGCTGGGCCGGCTCGGGGCGTTGCGGGCGGCCACCGAGGCGTCGGCCCGGGCACCGGGAATTCGCGGCCGGAGCGGTCGGCTGGTCGTCGGCGAGCCGGCCGCGCTGGTGCTGCTGTCGGCCGACCCCATCGCCGAGCCGGAGGCCTGGCGGGCGCCGTTGGCGGTGCTCGCTGATGGGCTTCTTCATCGCAACTGACACACTGGCAGTGATGTCGACGGATAGTGCAGCGGTGACCCACCCCGGAGAACCCCCGGCAGCTGAGGCCGAACCGGCCCGACCGCGTCGCGGCGGTGCGTGGTTCTCCTCAGCCGATCTCGGCCCGGCGGCCACGATCCTGGTCGCGCTCGCGGTCATAGGCGTGCTGCTCGGCCTGCTGTGGGCGGCGATCAGCCCGCGCACCAAGGGGTTCGTGTACCTGCCCAACGCGGTGATCCCCGAGGAGAGCGAGTCGCTGATCGCTGCCGACGGGCGGTTCCTGCTCCTGACCGGTGCCGCGGGCATCGTGGTGGCGGTGGCGGCCTGGATGCGCCGCTCGGCCCGGGGGCCGGCCACCGCCCTGGCGCTGATCGCCGGCGGCCTGCTCGGCGCGCTGCTCACCGACTTCATCGGCCGGCTGGTCAGTGGCGGTCACGACACCGGCACGCTGAACACGGTTGTCACCTTGCCGCTGCGGGTGCACGCGCGCGGCCTGCTGCTCATCGAGGCGGCACTGGCCGCGTTCATCTACGCGGCCTGCGCCCTGTTCGCCCGCCGCGACGACCTGGGTGTCGCCGAGGCCGACGCCGCTGCCCCGCCCCGGCTGGTGGACGTGTGGCCGACGGCCGGCGAGTCGGTCGACGACTGGGCGACCCCGCGCATCGACGTCACGCTCGACCGGGCCACCGAGGGGGACGCCGACTGGATCCGGGCCTTCGCCCGCAGCGCCGATCGGTACGAACCGCTGACCCTGGAACCGGCGACGACCGCGCCCGGCCCGGATGGTGGGGTCACGTACTCGTTCGTCGTCGCCGACCCGCCGGGCGAGCGGCCGCTCGACGTGCTGGTGCAGCTGCGCCGCCCGCAGGTGGACGCACAGGCCCTCGACGAGCACGGCCAGTGGACCTTCACCGTGATGGAGCCCGACGCCGCTCCGTAGACTCGGACCGTGCTCCGCCGCATCGATCTGACGACCGTTCCCGCCGATCTACGGCGCGTGCTGCCGCGCGCGCGGGTCGACGTGCATACGGCGCTGGAGGCGGTCACGCCGATCGTGGCCGACGTCGAGGCCCGCGGTTACGCCGCGGCCCGCGAGGCGACGCAGCGTTTCGACGGCGTCGAGGTGGCCGACCCCCGGGTGCCGGCCGCGGCGCTGCGCGAGGCCCTGGACGGGCTGGACCCGGCCGTCCGGGCCGGGCTGGCCGAGTCGATCCGCCGGGCCCGCATCGTGCACGAGGCCCAGCGCCGCTCCGATGTCGACATCCAGGTCGTGCCGGGTGGGCAGGTCACCGAGCGGTGGATCCCGGTGTCGCGGGTGGGGCTGTACGTCCCGGGCGGGCTGGCCGTCTACCCGTCGAGCGTCGTGATGAACGTGGTGCCGGCCCAGGTGGCCGGCGTGGCATCGATCGCAGTCGTCTCGCCGCCGCAGCCGGAGTTCGGCGGGTTGCCGCACCCGGCGATCCTGGCCGCGTGCGCGCTGCTCGGAGTGGACGAGGTGTACGCCGTCGGGGGTGCGCAGTCGATCGCGCTGCTCGCCTACGGCGACTCGTCGCTCGGCATCGAGCCCGTGGATCTGGTCACCGGCCCCGGGAACATCTATGTGGCGGCGGCCAAGCGGCTGCTGCGCGGGGTGATCGGCATCGACGCCGAGGCCGGTCCGACCGAGATCGCCGTGCTGGCCGACGAGACGGCCGACCCGGTGCACGTCGCGGCCGACCTGATCAGCCAGGCCGAGCACGACCCGCTGGCCGCGTCCGTACTGGTCACCGACTCGGTGGCCCTGGCCGATGCCGTCGAGGCCGAGGTCGAGCGGCAGGTCGGGCTGACCAAGCACGTCGAGCGCATTACCGCCGCGCTGACCGGCGAGCAGTCGGCCACCGTACTGGTGCGCGACCTCGAGCAGGGACTGGCCGTCGTCGACGCCTACGCGGCCGAGCACCTCGAGGTCATCACGGCTTCCGCCCGCCAGGTCGCCGAGCGCGTCCGCAACGCCGGCTGCATCTTCGTCGGGCCACACGCCCCGGTGTCGCTGGGCGACTACTGCGCCGGCTCGAACCACGTGCTGCCCACCGGCTGCACGGCCCGGCACGCATCCGGGCTGTCCGTTCAGTCGTTCCTCAAAGGCGTGCACCTGGTCGAGTACACGCACGAGGCGCTGGTCGAGGTGGCCCCGCACGTGCTCGCCCTGGCCGACGCCGAGGACCTGCCGGCCCACGGGGCGGCCGTCTCCGCGCGGTTGCCGTGAGTACGGCGAAGGTCACCCTGGACGAGTTGCCGCTGCGGGACGAGCTGCGCGGCGAGCTGCCCTACGGCGCCCCGCAGCTGGACGTCGCGGTGCGGCTGAACGTCAACGAGAACCCGTACCCGCCGTCCGAGGCCGTGGTCGCCGACATCGCCGCCGCCGTGGCAGCCGCCGCCCGGGGGATGAACCGCTACCCGGAACGCGACGCCCTGGCCCTGCGGGCCGACCTGGCCGCCTACCTCGGGCACGACCTGACCGCCGACGAGGTCTGGGCGGCCAACGGCTCGAACGAGGTCATGCAGCAGCTGCTCGCGGCGTTCGCCGGGCCGGGCCGCACCGCCGTCTCGTTCGCGCCGACGTACTCGATGTATCCGGAGTACGCCCGCAACACGCACACCGACTGGGTGGTCGGCCGCCGCCGCGACGACTTCACCCTCGACCCCGCGCACGCGCTCGACCTGATCGCCGAACGTGCGCCGGCCGTCGTGCTGCTGGCCTCGCCGAACAACCCGACGGGTACGGCGCTGCCGCTCGACGTCATCGCCGCGATCTGCGAGGCGACGCCGGGAATGGTCGTCGTGGACGAGGCCTACGCCGAGTTCCGCCGGGCCGGCACGCCCAGCGCGCTGTCGCTGCTGCCGCAGTACCCGCGGCTGGTCGTCACCCGCACGATGAGCAAGGCGTTCGCCTTCGCCGGTGGGCGTCTCGGCTACCTGGCGGCCGCGCCGGCCGTCGTCGACGCGGTGCGCATCGTCCGGCTGCCGTATCACCTCTCGGCGGTGACCCAGGCCGCGGCCCGGGTGGCGCTCGCGCACGCCGACGAGATGCTGGCCCGGGTGGACGGGCTGCGGGCCGGACGCGACGAGCTGGTCGAGTGGCTGCGCGGTATCGGCCTGTCGGCCGCCGACTCTGACGCCAACTTCGTGCTGTTCGGCCCGTTCCCGGACCGGCACGCCGTGTGGCAGGGGCTGCTCGATCGCGGTGTACTGATCCGCGAGACCGGCCCGGACGGCTGGCTGCGCGTGTCGATCGGCACGCCCGACGAGATGGCCGCGTTCCGTTCGGTCCTGAAGGAGCTGCTGCCATGAGGACGGGTCGCATCGAGCGGCAGACCGCCGAAACCAAGGTCCTGGTCGAGATCTCCTTGGACGGAACCGGCCGGACCGACGTGTCGACCGGGGTGGGCTTCTACGACCACATGCTGTCCTCGTTCGGCAAGCACGGACTGTTCGACCTGCGTGTGCAGGTCGAGGGCGACCTGCACATCGACGCCCACCACACCGTCGAGGACACGGCGATCGCGCTCGGGCAGGCGTTCGCACAGGCGGCCGGCGACAAGGCCGGCACCCGGCGCTTCGGCGACGCGCTGATCCCCATGGACGAAGCCCTCGTGCAGGCCGCCGTCGACCTGTCCGGCCGGCCCTACCTCGTGCACCGCGAGCCCGACGGCGCGCCGCCCACCATCGGTCCGGCGTACGCAACGACGCTCACCCGGCACGTGTTCGAGTCGTTCACCTACCACGCCGCGATCGCCCTGCACGTGATCGTCCACAGTGGACGCGACTGGCACCACATCATCGAGGCCCAGTACAAGGCGGCCGCCCGCGCGCTGCGCGCCGCCGCCGAGATCGATCCGCGCGTGCAAGGCATTCCCTCCACCAAGGGTGTCCTGTGAAACGTGTGGCGGTGCTCGACTACGGGTCGGGCAACCTGCGCTCGGCCCAGCGGGCGCTCGAACGGGTCGGCGCCGACGTCGAGGTGACGCCGCGCCCTGATGGCTTCGACGGGCTGGTCGTGCCGGGCGTCGGCGCGTTCGCGGCGTGCATGGCCGGACTGTCCACAGTGGACGGTGCCGCGGTCGTCGAGGCGGCGCTGAACGCCGGGCGACCGGTGCTGGGCATCTGCGTCGGGATGCAGGTGCTGTTCGAGGCCGGGGTCGAGCACGGCCTCGAGACGAAGGGTCTGGGCGTGCTGCCCGGACGGGTCGAGCCGCTGCAGGCCCCGATCCGCCCGCACATGGGGTGGAACGTCGTCGACGCGCCGCTCGGCTCGACCCTGTTCGCCGGGCTGCCCGCCGGCACCCGCTTCTACTTCGTGCACTCCTACGCGGTGCACGCGACGGACGGCCTAGTGGCCAGGTCCCACCACGGCGAGGAGTTCGTGGCTGCCGTCGAGCACGGGCTGGTCAGCGCGACGCAGTTTCACCCGGAGAAGTCCGGCGACGCCGGCGCTACCCTGCTCGAGAACTGGCTGCGCACGCTGTGAACGGGCCGTCGTGAGCAAGGCCCGGGCGAAGGCGCGGGCCGAACGCGAGGCGCTGGCGGCCCAGCGCGCGGAGCAGCAGGAAGCAGCCCGCGAGCGCGAGACGGCCCGCCGGCAGCGGCAGGCCCGCCGTGCTCTCGCCTGGCGGCGCGGCCGGCTGTGGCAGCACGGGGCGGGCTTTCGCCGCAACAAGGAGAGATGGGCCGCGCTGATCACCCTCGTGCTCGTGGCCGTGCTGCTGACCTACCTCGTCACGTCGTCGATCAACGCGGTGATCGTCGTGGTGCTGGTGTGCGTGATCGGCCTGCCGGCGCTGGCCGTGTCGATGATGGATCGGAGATCTCGATGAGCTTGACGCTGCTGCCGGCCGTGGACGTGGCCGACGGGGCGGCCGTGCGCCTGGTGCAGGGCGAGGCCGGCACCGAGACCTCGTACGGCGACCCGCTGGAGGCGGCCCGGGCCTGGCAGCGCGACGGTGCCGAGTGGCTGCATCTGGTCGACCTCGACGCCGCCTTCGGCCGGGGCAACAACCGCGAACTGCTGCGCGACGTCGTCCGGCAGCTGGACATCGCGGTGGAGCTCTCCGGCGGTATCCGCGACGACACGTCGCTCGGAGCCGCGCTGGCCACCGGCGCGACCCGGGTCAACCTCGGCACGGCCGCGCTCGAGGCACCAGACTGGGTGCGTGATGCGATCGGCAAGCACGGTGACCGCATCGCGGTGGGCCTGGACGTGCGCGGCACGACGCTGGCCGCCCGGGGCTGGACCAAGGACGCCGGCGACTTGTACGACGCGCTCGACCGTCTCAACCGCGACGGCTGCTGCCGCTACGTCGTCACCGACGTGCACCGCGACGGCACGCTCACCGGGCCGAATCTGCAGCTGCTCCGCGACGTCTGCGCCCGTACGTCGGCGTATGTCGTGGCCAGCGGCGGCGTCTCGTCGCTGGACGACCTGCGGGCCATCGCCGGACTGGGCACCGTCGAGGGCGCAATCGTCGGCAAGGCCCTGTACGCCGGGGCGTTCACCCTGCCCGAGGCGCTGGCGGCGGTAGCCGGATGACTGTCGCGGTTCGGGTCATTCCCTGCCTGGACGTCGACGCCGGGCGGGTCGTCAAGGGTGTCAACTTCCGGGGACTGCGCGACGCCGGCGACCCGGTCGAGCTGGCCGCCCGCTACGACGCCGAGGGCGCCGACGAGCTGACCTTCTTGGACATCACCGCCTCGTCGGCCGGCCGCGAGACGACCTACGACGTGGTGCGGCGCACGGCCGACCAGGTGTTCATCCCGCTGACCGTGGGCGGGGGAGTGCGCTCGGTGGACGACGTCGACGCCCTGCTGCGGGCCGGCGCCGACAAGGTGGGCGTCAACACGGCGGCGATCGCCCGGCCCGAGCTGCTGCACGAGATCGCCGAGCGGTTCGGCCGGCAGGTGCTGGTGCTGTCGGTCGACGCCCGCCGTGCGCCCGGTACGTCCAGCGGCTTCGAGGTCACCACGCACGGCGGCCGGCAGGGCACCGGCATCGACGCGATCGCGTGGGCGGCGCGGGCGGCCGAGCTCGGCGCCGGCGAGATCCTGCTCAACTCGATGGACGCCGACGGCACCAAGAACGGGTTCGATCTGCCCCTGATCGAGCAGGTGCGCGCCGCCGTGCATGTGCCGGTGATCGCCAGCGGGGGCGCCGGCGCCGTCGAACACTTCCTGCCGGCCGTGCGGGCGGGCGCCGATGCCGTGCTGGCGGCCAGCGTGTTCCACTTCGGCGATCTGCGGGTCGGCGCGGTCAAGGACGCCTTGCGAGCCGGCGGCGTCGAGGTGCGCTGAGATCCTGGGGCTTCGGCGACGGGCACGAATGTCGTTTATGCTGCGACTGGCCGAGGCAAGGAGAGGCATGGCCGACGAGGAACGCGAGACGCCGCCGACGGTCATCGGCGCGATCGCGGCCGGGGTGGCCCCGGCACCGTTCCTGTTGACCTACGCGGTGCTGTTCATCCTGCACGGCACGGTGTTCCCCGTGGACCCGCCGGACATCACCGGCTCCAAGGGCGGCGAGGCGCTGGCCGGACTGGTGGCGCTGGCCTTCTTGCTGGTGATCGTGCTCGGTTTGGGCTGGTTCCTGTCCCGGCGTACCCGATGGCTGTTCCTGGCCGGCCAGCTGGCCACACTCGGCACGTGCGTCAACCTCTTGCTCGATCCCTCGTCCGGTCAGCCCGAAGTGCCCCTCGTGCTGGCCGTCTGCAGCGTGCTCGCGATCGTGCTGGGCTGCGTGCCCCCGTCGTGGGCCTGGGCTTCCCCCGATCGCCCGGCGAAGGTCGACGAACCCTCCTACGAGTCGGCCGACCAGGGGCTGGCGATCCTGCCGCCGACCGAGATCGAGGCCGGACTGGTCGACCCGAACCGACCCAGCGCATAGCCTGTTCACAGGTTGTCCCCAGGGAAAGCCAAGGGGCGTTGCTCACTGTGGGTCCTAGCGAAGGCACAGTCGAGCCTCATACGCCTCAAGGGAGTGAGTGACCATGGCCGCACCGGCATTAGCGAAGCGCCGGGTCCTGGTCGTCGACGACGAGGAGAACGTCACGCACCTGGTGTCGTCCGCCCTGCGTTTCGACGGCTTCGAGACCCTCACTGCGGACAACGGGCCGTCCGCGCTGGCCGCCGTGGCCGAGGCCGACCCCGACCTGGTCGTACTGGACGTCATGATGCCCGGTATGGACGGGCTGGGCGTGTTGCAGAACCTGCGCGCGGCCGGGTCGCAGGTGCCCGTCATCTTCCTAACCGCCCGCGACGCGGCCAGCGACCGCATCGGCGGCTTGCGGGCCGGCGCCGACGACTACGTGGTCAAGCCGTTCAGCGTCGAGGAACTGCTGGCCCGAGTGCACGCGGTGCTACGCCGGTCCGCGCCGGAGGAGGGCCGCGAAGGCGTGCTGCGGGTCGCCGACCTGGAGCTGGACGAGAACAGCCACGAGGTCACCCGGGGCGGCGTGGAGGTCCACCTGACCGCGACCGAGTTCGAGCTGCTGCGCTACCTCATGCGCAACGAGCGGGTGGTGCTGTCCAAGGCCCAGATCCTCGATCGGGTGTGGAAGTACGACTTCCAGGGCCAGTCGAACATCGTCGAGCTCTACATCGGTTACCTGCGCAAGAAGGTCGACGCCGTCGAGCCGAAGCTCATCCACACGGTCCGCGGCGCCGGCTACGTCATCAAGGCACCGCGCGTCTGACCTCCCGGACGCCCGGCGCACCCGCCTTAAGACCAACCACACAGCCGGGCGTGTCACTCTGGACCCGGTATGAGCAACGACCGCGTCGAGGTAAGTGAGACCGGGCCGCCGACCCAGAACGCGCCCTGGGAGCCGCACGGGGAGTCGCTGACCCCGGAATTCGAGGTGCCGCCGCCCGAGCCGCCACCGGCCGAGCCTGACCCGGCGCCGCCGAAGCCGCGCCGCTGGCGGTTCGTGCCCCGCTCCCTGTCCAGCCGACTGGTCGCCTTCGTCGTCGGCCTGGTCGTCGTCGTGGTGGCGGCCGCCGGGGCGGCCACGTACCTCGCGCTGAAGTCATTCCTGTACGAGCGCCTCGACCAGCAGCTCTCCACCACTGCAAGCGTTGACTCAATCGCGAACATGCTCGGGCGCCATGTGCCTTTCGGGCTGCGCAACCCGCAGACGGTTTGGCTGGAAGTCATCAACACCTCTGGCGATGTCGTAGCTGACCAGCCAACCGGCCCCGGCATCGCTGCTCTCAACCTGAATGCTGATACGCGAAAGTCGCTGGTTCCCGGTACAAAGGGCCCCATCAGCGTGACCACAGAAGACGGCACGCACCTTCGCCTGGTGTCCATTGGCGGCCTCGATGCCCAAACGACGAACCCGACAACCGGGCAGACATACGAGTATCCGGTTCGCGTACTCGTCGGTCTGTCAACCAGCGAGATCGACCGCACGCTGCACCGGCTCGTGTTGCTCGAGGTCGCGATCGGGGCGCTGGCGGTGGCGGCCGCCCTGGCGGTGACGTCGTGGGGCGTGCACCTGAGCCTGCGGCCACTGAACCGGGTCACCCGCACCGCGCGCGAGGTCACCGCCGAGCTGTCCCCGGACGGCGCCGGCCTGGACCGCCGGGTGCCCGAGGGCGACCCGCAGACCGAGGTCGGACAGCTGGCCGACTCGTTCAACTCGCTGATGGGCACCGTCGAGGCGCAGTTCGCCGCCCGCGTCGAGAGCGAGCGGCGGATGCGGCAGTTCCTCGCCGACGCCTCGCATGAGCTGCGCACGCCACTGACCTCCATCCGCGGGTACGCCGAGCTGGCCCGGATGCGCCGGGCCAACGGCGAGCCGGAGCAGGCCGACACGCTGGAGCGCATCGAGTCCGAGGGCACCCGCATGTCGCGCCTGGTCGACGACCTGCTGCTGCTGGCCCGCAGCGATCGGGGCGCCCCGCCGCAACGCGAGCTCGTCGAGGTGAGCGAGCTGATCGAAGACGCCGTGGACGGCGCTCGCGCGGCCTTCCCGCAGCGGCGCATCGACGTTGCCGCGCCGCCCGACCTGCATCTGGTCGGCGATCACGACCAGCTGCTGCGGGTCCTGCGCAATCTGGTCACGAACGCCGCCGTGCACACCGATCCCAGCGGCCCGATCCGGGTCTCCGCCCACGCCGAGGGAACCGACGTCGTGGTGCGGGTGATCGACTCCGGGCCGGGCCTGATGCCCGAGCAGGCCCAGCATGTGTTCGAGCGGTTCTGGCGGGCCGACAAGGCGCGGACCCGGGCCCGCGGCGGCAGCGGGCTGGGGCTGGCGATCGTCGCCTCGATCGTCGGCGCTCACCAGGGCACCGTCGACTTCCAGAGCACGGTCGAGGGCGGCAGCACGGTCACTCTGCGGCTGCCCATCGAGGGCCCGATCGACGACAGTGGCCCGGGTGACGCGCCGCCGAACCCCTGAACGGTCCTCCAGCCGCGATAGCGATGGCAAGGGCAGGCACAATCGACACATGCTCGATCCCACAGTTGCCGCCCGCCTCAAGCGTGACGCCGCCGGGCTGGTCGCGGCCGTCGTCCAGCAGTACGACACCGACGAGGTGCTCATGGTCGGTTGGATGGACGACGAGGCCCTGCATCGGACGCTGACCACCGGCCGGGCGACGTACTGGTCGCGCTCGCGGCAGCAGTACTGGGTCAAGGGTGAGACGTCGGGCAACGTGCAGTTGGTCAAATCGGTCGCCCTCGACTGCGACGGCGACGCCGTGCTGGTCAAGGTCGACCAGATGGGCATGGCCTGCCACACCGGCGATCGCACCTGCTTCGACGCGGGCGCATTGGCGGTCAAGGCGTGATGATCACCCGATCCGAATTCGGCGAGCTGGCCGAGACGCACCGGCTCGTGCCGGTGACGCGCACCCTGTTCGCCGACGGGGAGACGCCGGTCGGCGTGTATCGCAAGCTGGCCGGCGGGCGAACCGGCACGTTCCTGCTCGAGTCGGCCGAGCCGGGCCGCTCGTTCTCGCGGTGGTCGTTCATCGGCGTGAACGCGATGGCCACACTGTCCACAGTGGACGGTGCCGCTACCTGGACGGGCGAACTGCCCGAAGGGTTGCCCGACCGCGGCGACCCGCTCGACGTGCTCGGCGCCGCCTGGCGGGCGCTGAAAGGCCCGCGCATGCCCGGCCTGCCGACGTTGACCGGGGGATTCGTCGGCTACCTGTCCTACGACGTGGTGCGCCGTCTGGAACGCCTGCCGGAGAAGGCCGTCGACGACCTGGGCTTCCCCGAGCTGACCATGCTGCTCGTCACCGACGTGGCCGCCTTCGACCACCACGAGTGCAAGGTGATGCTGATCGCCAACGCGGTCGTGCACGCCGGCATGAGCGAGTCCGAGCTGGACGCCGCCTACGCCGACACCATGGCCCGCCTGGACGCCATGCAGCGCGACCTGGCCACCCCGGCACCTTCGACGGTGGCCAGCCTGGGGCAGGCGCCGCCCAAGGGCGCCGAGTCGCGCACCCCGCCGGGGGAGTACGAGCACGCCGTCGAACTGGGCATCGAGGCGATCCGTGCCGGCGAGGTGTTCCAGGTCGTGCTGGGGCAGCGCTTCGAGGTCCGCACCGACGCCGACCCGTTCGACGTGTACCGCGTGCTGCGCACCCTCAACCCGTCGCCGTACATGTACATGGTGCGGCTGGACGGCTTCGACATCGTCGGGTCGAGCCCCGAGGCGCTCGTGACCGTCCACAGTGGACAGGCGACCATCCACCCGATCGCCGGTACCCGCAAGCGCGGCGACACTCCCGAGCGCGACGCGGAGCTGGTCGAGGAACTGGTCAACGACCCGAAGGAGCAGGCCGAGCACGTCATGCTCGTCGACCTGGCCCGCAACGATCTCGGCCGGGTGTGCAAGCCGGGCACGGTGAAGGTGGTCGATTTCGGCATCGTCGAGCGATATAGCCACCTCTGGCACATCGTCTCCACCGTGACGGGTGACGTGGCCGACGAGTTCGACGCCCTGGACGTGTTCGAGGCGGCGTTCCCCCACGGCACCGTGAGCGGCGCGCCGAAGGTCCGGGCCATGGAGCTGATCGAGGAATTCGAGCCCGTACGCCGAGGTATCTACGCCGGCGCCCTGGGCTACCTCGACCCGGCCGGTGACCTGGACATGGCCATCGCGTTCCGGACGGCGATCATGCGCGACGGAGTCGCGTACGTGCAGGCGGGCGCCGGCATCGTCGCCGACAGTGTCCCGGCGCTGGAGGACAAGGAGACGCGCAACAAGGCCCGGGCCGTGCTGCAGGCGATCGCCACCGCCGAGACGCTGCGGCCGGTGGACACGCAGTGAACGCTCGGGCCCGGTTCGGGACGGCGCTCGGCCTGGTGGTGCTCGCCGGGGCCGGTGCGCTGCTGACCTCGGGGCGGGCCTGGCAGACCGTCACCGCGCCCCGCGCTCGCCCGTTCGCCGATCAGGTGGTCGACGTCAGCGGGCGCACGCTCGAACCCGCGGTGGCAGCGCTGGGCGTCGTGGCCCTGGCCGGCGTGGTCGCGGTGCTGGCGACGCGGGGCATCGCCCGCCGGATCGTGGGCGCGCTGCTGGTGGCGACGGCGGTCGGCCTGGCCTGGGCGGCCGTCGCCGGGATGCAGGCCGTGTCGGCGGCCCGGGCCCGCTCGCTCGTGTCCGACGCCCGCACCGGCGCCGGGCTGGATCCGAACCGGCCACCCCGCGTCACGATTCACGTGGAGTGGCCGGTGCTGGTGCTCGTCTGCGCCGTCGCCGTGCTGCTCGCCGGCGTGGCGATCACCATGTGGGGGCACCGCTGGATCGCCTTGTCCGGACGGTACGAAGCGCCCGCAGCCGAGCGCTCCGCGGCCGACCCCGCCCGGTCGCCGGCCAGCCTCTGGAGCGATCTTGACCGGGGCCACGACCCGACGGGTGAGCCGGGTGGCTCGGCGTGATGTCTGGTCCCGGTCGCGGCCGGTGACCGGACCCGGGCGTTACGGTGGTCACGTCGCTCGTTAACATCGCGGACGTGGGAACCGGCTCAGACGTCCTCGACGAGATCGTCGTCGGAGTCCGCGAGGACGTCGCGGCCCGGCAGGCGGTCCTGTCGCTCGATGCCCTGAAGAAGCAGGCCGCCGCCGCGCGTCCGCCCAAGGACGCGCTGTCCCTGCTGCTGGCTCCCGAGGTGGGTGTCATCGCCGAGGTCAAGCGCCGCAGCCCGTCGGCCGGCGCGCTGGCCGACATCGGCGACCCGGCGGCGCTGGCCTGCGAGTACGAGGCCGGCGGGGCGTCGATCATCAGCGTGCTGACCGAGCAGCGCCGGTTCGGCGGATCGCTCGACGACCTGGACGCCGTGCGGGCTGCGGTCGCGGTTCCGGTGCTGCGCAAGGACTTCGTGGTCGGCTCGTACCAGGTGCACGAGGCCCGGGCGCACGGCGCCGACGTCGTGCTGCTGATCGTCGCGGCGCTCGAGCAGAACGTGCTGACCGGGCTGCGCGAGCGCGTCGAGTCGCTCGGCATGACCGCGCTGGTCGAGGTGCACACCGAGGACGAGGCGACACGGGCGCTGGACGCCGGCGCCAAGGTCATCGGCATCAACGCCCGCAACCTGCGCACCCTGGAGGTCGACCGCTCGACGTTCGAGCGCATCGCCCCGGGCCTGCCCACCGACGTCGTCAAGATCGCCGAGTCGGGGGTGCGCGGTCCGCTCGACCTGATCGAGTACGCGGCGGCCGGGGCCGACGCGGTGCTGGTCGGCGAGGGCCTGGTGCGCACCTCCGACCCGCGGGCGGCCGTCGCCGAACTGGTCACCGCCGGCGCGCACCCGGCGACGCCCCGCGCGTCCCGGTAGGGCCGGCGCGACGTTGCGCCGCCTCGCCCGCGGCCGGTCTCCGGCTGAGCGCAGGCGTCCCGGCCCAGGCTGTAGAGTGCTGGCCATGGTTGGAACCGACGTGCTGCGCGGGCGATGGCGTCGCCCCAGCATGCGGTGCGCCTGAACTACCCGATCGGGATGTCGCGGCGCCCGTCACGCTCGCCCTGGCCCATCCCGCCCGAATCGGAGTGCCCATTCCATGACTGCTGTCGTTCCTGACCTGACCGGCCACTTCGGCCAGTACGGGGGACGCTTCGTCCCCGAGGCGCTTGTCGCCGCGCTCGACGAGCTCACCGAGGCGTTCGCCGCCGCACAGGGCGATCCGGCGTTCGCGGCCGAGCTGGCCCGGCTGCTGACCGACTACACCGGCCGGCCCTCACCGATCACCGAGGTCCCGCGCTTCGCCGAGCACGCCGGCGGCGCCCGCATCCTGCTCAAGCGCGAAGACCTCAACCACACCGGCTCGCACAAGATCAACAACGTGCTGGGCCAAGCCCTGCTTACCAAGCGGATCGGCAAGCCGCGCGTGATCGCCGAGACCGGCGCGGGCCAGCACGGGGTGGCCACCGCGACTGCGGCCGCCCTGATGGGCCTGGAGTGCACGGTCTACATGGGCGAGGAGGACACCCACCGGCAGGCCCTCAACGTCGCCCGGATGCGGCTCCTCGGCGCCGAGGTCGTGCCGGTCACCACCGGGTCGCGCACCCTCAAGGACGCGATCAACGAGGCGATGCGCGACTGGGTCACCAACGTGGCCACGACGAATTACGTGTTCGGCACGGTGGCCGGCCCGCACCCGTTCCCGGCGATGGTGCGCGAGTTGCAGCGCATCATCGGCGACGAGGCGCGCGCCCAGGTACTCGAGCGGGTCGGCCGGCTGCCCGATGCGGTGGCCGCCTGCGTGGGCGGCGGCTCCAACGCAATCGGCATCTTCACCGCGTTCGTTCCGGACGCCGGCGTACGGCTGGTCGGCTACGAGGCCGGCGGCGACGGCGTGGAGACCGGCCGGCACGCGGCGACGATCACCGGGGGAGCGCCCGGGGTGCTGCACGGTGCCCGCTCGTACCTGTTGCAGGACGCCAACGGGCAGACGATCGAGTCGCACTCGATCTCGGCCGGACTGGACTACCCCGGCGTCGGCCCTGAGCATTCGTACCTGCACGACATCGGCCGGGCCGAGTACTACCCGGTCACCGACGCCGAAGCGATGGACGCGTTCGCGCTGCTGAGCCGCACCGAGGGCATCCTGCCGGCGATCGAGTCGGCCCACGCGCTGGCCGGGGTGCTCAAGCTCGGCCGCGAGCTCGGGCCGGATGCCGTGATCCTGGTCAACCTGTCCGGGCGGGGCGACAAGGACGTCGAGACGGCGTCGCGCTACTTCGGGTTGGTGCAATCATGACGGCGCTCGCGGACAAACTGGCCAAGGCGAAGGCCGACGGGCGGGCCGCCCTGATCGGTTACCTGCCCGTTGGATTTCCGAACCTCGAGCTGTCGATCGAGGCGATCCGCGCCCTGGTCGAGGGCGGCGCCGACATCGTCGAGGTCGGGGTGCCCTACAGCGACCCGGTGATGGACGGCCCGGTCATCCAGGCCGCGGCCGACGTCGCCGTACGCCGGGGTACGGGATTGGCCGACGCGCTGCCGGCCGTGGCCGCGGTGGCCGATGCCGGGGGTGCCGCGGTCGTCATGTCGTACTGGAACCCCATCGAGCACTACGGCGTCGACCGCTTCGCGGCCGGCCTGGCCGCCGCGCACGGGTCGGGGGCCATCACGCCCGATCTCATCCCGGACGAGGCGGCCCCGTGGCTGGCCGCCACCGACGAGCTCGGGCTGGACCGGGTCTTCCTGGTCGCACCCTCCTCCACCGACGCCCGCATCGCCTCGACGGTGGCCGCCTGCCGCGGCTTCGTCTACGCCGCGTCCACGATGGGCGTGACGGGCACTCGCGACCAGGTCGGCGACGCCGCGCACCAGCTGGTGCAGCGGGTTCGCCAGGCGGCGCCGGACTTTCCGGTGTGCGTCGGCCTCGGGGTGTCGAACGGGGTGCAGGCCGCCCAGGTCGCGAGCTTCGCCGACGGTGTCATCGTCGGGTCGGCGTTCGTGCGCCGGCTGCTCGACCAGCCGAACCGCTCCGGGGTGGACACCGTCCGCGAACTCGCGTCCGAGCTCGCGGACGGCGTCCGCCAGCGGTCAGCCGTTGGCTAGCGCCTGCAGGCGGTCGTAGGCGCCGTTGAAGGTGTCCTGGTCGCCGGGGAAGGTGCCCGAGTCGGCGTACTGCCACACGGTGTAGAAGCCCCATGCGTAGGGCAGCGTGCCGGGCGCCGAGGCGTAGCGGGCGACCCACAGCGGGTTCGTCGAGGTGAAGTCGCCACGGTTGCCGGTGCACTGCGACCACCAGCTGGTGGCCGTGTAGATCACCGGCCAGCGGCTGGTCTTGCTGTGGTACTCGTCGCTGAACGCCTTGATCCAGGCGACCATGCCGGCCTGGGACAGGCCGTAGCAGGTCCCGCCGCTGTACGGGTTCCACTCGATGTCCAGCGCGCCGGGCAGCGTCTTGCCGTCGCGCGACCAGCCGCCGCCGTGCGCGACGAAGAAGTCGGCCTGGGTGGCTCCGGAGGAGATGTTGGGCCGGGCGAAGTGGTACGCGCCGCGGATCATGCCCACGTTGTAGGACCCGTTGTACTGCTGGGTGAAGTACGAGTTGCGGTAGCCGGTGCCTTCCGTCGCCTTGATGTAGGCGAACCGGGCGCCGTTGTTGTAGGCGGCCTGCCAGTTGACGTTGCCCTGGTAGCTGGACACGTCCATGCCCTTGACGCTGCCGACCGCGCCGGCCGACGAGGCGAAGGTGACCACCCCGGCGACCAGACCGGCCGCGCTGATCAGGACACCGGCACCGGTCAGCAGGCGTCTACGTTGTTTACGGGTGATGTCCATGTTGCGACCCCTGTCCTGAGCCCCGGCTCCGTCGGCCGGGGACAGCGCAGACTTTGGACCTCGCATTTCGGACAGGCAAGAGAGAGCGGACGAGACGGCATGAAGTTGCCGCTAACCCGTTTCCTCGACAATTACCTCGATCACTGACCAGCTGTCACGGAACGAGCAGCAGCTTGCCCGTCGTGCGACGACTCTCCAGGGCGTCGTAGGCGGCCCGCGCCTCGCTCAGCGGGTACCGCGCGCTGATTTCGACGCGTAACGCCTTGTCACCGACGGCAGTCAGCACTTCTCCGCCGCGCCAGAGCAGCTCGTCGCGGGTCGCGGTGTAGTGCTTGAGCGTGGGCCGGGTGACGAACAGCGAGCCGGCCGGGTTCAGCCGCTGCAGGTCGAACGGGGGCACGCGTCCGCTGGCCGCGCCGAACAGGGCGAGCAGGCCCCGCGGCGCGAGCGAGGCCAGCGAGGCCTCGAACGTCGCCTGCCCGACGCCGTCGTACACGACCGCGACCCCGCGGCCGCCGTTGCGCCGGCGCACCTCGGCGGCCAGATCGTCGACCGCCGTGTAGCGGATGACCTCGCGGGCGCCGGCGGCCTCGGCGATCGCCGCCTTCTCCGGCGTCGACACCGTGCCGATGACCACGGCGCCCCGTGACGTCGCGAGCTGGACGAGCAGCTGCCCGACCCCGCCGGCCGCCGCGTGTACCAGCACAACGTCGCCCGGCTGCACGGTGTAGGTCGAGGTCACCAGGTAGTGCGCGGTCATGCCCTGCAACATCGCGGCCGCGGCCGTCTCGGCCGAAACGCCCGCGGGAACGCGCACGAGCCGGTCGGCGTCGGCGTTGACGATGCCGCTGTGGCTGGCCGGCACGTCGGCCCACGCCACGGTGTCGCCGACCTGGAGCCGGTCGGCCACCCCGGCGCCCACCGCGATCACCTCGCCGGCGCCTTCCTTGCCGAGCACGAACGGTGTCGGCAGTGGATAGACGCCCTGTCGCTCGTACACGTCGACGAAGTTCACGCCCGACGCGGCGACGCGCACCTGGACCTCGCCGGCCTGCGGCGCGGGCACGGATCGGGGCTGAACGTCCAGCACGTCGGTCCCGCCGTGAGCGGTCACCACGACGGCGGCGGTCTCGAGATCTGCCATGCGAACCAACCTAGTGAGCGGCCGGGTCCCGATTGCGTAGGGCGCACGACTACGGTTGCTGCGTGCATCCGATGGCTGCGATCCCCAGCCCGACCCGCGCGGTCTGGCATCTCGGGCCTATCCCGATCCGGGCGTACGCGCTGTGCATCGTGCTCGGCATATTCGTCGCACTGGCCATTACGACGCGGCGCTGGCGGGCCCGCGGCGGCAAGTCCGACGACATCTGGGACGTCGCCGGCTGGGCCATCGTGCTCGGCATCATCGGCGGACGGCTCTACCACGTCGTCACCGACTACGAGAAGTACTTCGGCAAGGGCAAGCACCCGGTCGACGCGCTCAAGATCTACGATGGCGGCCTGGGCATCTGGGGGGCCGTCGCCCTGGGCGTCCTGGGCGCCTGGATCGGCTGCTATCGCAAGGGCATCCGGTTGACCGCATTCGCCGACGCGGCCGCGCCGGGCCTGGCCGCGGCGCAGGCGATCGGCCGCTGGGGCAACTGGTTCAACAACGAGCTCTACGGCCGGCCGACCGACCTGCCGTGGAAGCTGCAGATCCACGACATCGACGTGACCGACGGGCGGGCCCAGCCGTGCGGGTTCGGCGACGTCGGCAAGATGGTGTGCGGTTACTACCATCCGACCTTCCTGTACGAGTCGCTGTGGGACCTCGCGCTGGCGTTCTTCCTGGTGTGGGCCGGACGCAGGTGGCGACTGGGGCGCGGCAACACGTTCGCCCTGTACGCGATGGGCTACACCGCCGGGAGGGCGTGGATCGAGGCGATGCGCAGCGACTTCGCGCACCGCTTCTTCGGGCTGCGCATCAACGACTGGGCCTCGATCATCGTCTTCCTCGGAGCGCTGATCTGGTTCCTGCGCCACCGCGGTGTGTACGACGAGACGCCGTACACGCCGGCCCGTGCCCAGGCCGAGGCGACCGCTGATGCCGTCGACGACGATGCGGACGAGTCGCCGCCCGGCGAGGCGAAGGACGCGGCCGAGGCGAAGGACGCGGCCGAGGACGACGAGAAAGACGAGGCGGCGTCCGAGCTGGAGGCGGCCGACGACCCGGTGGACACGTCGAACGGGTCGAAGCGGCGTTGACCGAGGGCGACTCGCCGGAGATCCATCACCAGCACCGAGACGTCAGCGGCGGATGGTTGCGCCCGACCGTCTTCGGGATGATGGACGGCCTGGTGTCCAACTTCGCGCTGATCGCCGGCGTGGCCGGGGCCGGCTCGAGCGTCAGCGTGCACGCGGTGAGCCTGGCCGGGCTGGCCGGCCTGGTCGGGGGAGCGTTCTCGATGGCGGCCGGCGAGTACGTCTCCGTGCAGAGTCAGAACGAGTCCGCGCGAGCCGAGATCGACATCGAGCGGCACGAGCTGAAGGTCAACTCGGCAGCCGAGCAGGCCGAGCTCGCGCAGATGTACGTGGAGCGCGGCGTCGACCCGGCGCTCGCCCGGCGGGTGGCCGCGCAACTGTCGCGTGACCCGGACCAGGCGCTGACCATCCACGTCCGCGAGGAGCTCGGCATGGACCCGCAGGGCCTGCCCAGCCCGTACACGGCGGCCGGTTCTTCGTTGCTGTCGTTCTCGTTCGGCGCGCTGATCCCGCTGTTGCCGTACCTGTTCGGGGCCAGAGTGCTGTGGCTGTCGGCGGTCCTGGCCCTGGTGGCCTTGTTCGCGGCCGGCGCGGTGACGGCTCGGTTCACCGAGCGGGGCTGGCTGTTCTCCGGCACCCGGCAACTGCTGCTCGGCGGGCTGGCCGCGGCGGTGACCTACGGCGTCGGGCAGGCGTTCGGGGCGGTCGTCGGTTAGGCCGGCTGCTCGACCAGGGCCCGGACGGCTGCGGCCGTCTGCTCGGCCGGGCCCGACGCGTCGACGAGCCCACCCGGCTCGTCCGGGCCGAGCCGTTCGAGGTCGGCCAACTGGCTGGCCAGCAGCGACGCCGGCACGAAGTGCTGCTGGCGTCCGCGCAGCCGCCCGTGGAGCACGGCGGCCGGCGCGGTCAGGAACGCGAAGCGGACCGTCGGGTGGCCGTGGCGCAACCGATCGCGGTAGACCCGCTTCAGCGCCGAGCACGCGACCACCCCGCAGCCGCCGGCCGCCTCGCGTTCGCCGATCCAGCCCGCGATGGCCCGCAGCCAGGGTTGCCGGTCGGCGTCGGTCAGCGGCGCGCCCGAGCGCATCTTGGCAACGCTGGCGCTGGTGTGGAAGCTGTCGCCGTCGGCGAACGGCCAGCCGAGGTCGGACGCCACGAGCAGCCCGACGGATGTCTTGCCGCTGCCGGCCACGCCGGCTACTACCAGGACGGCTGGATGCACGCGTTCATCGTGGCAGTGAAGCATGAGTGTGCCTACCGTCCGCCCGTCGACAGGAGCCCGCTTTGACGGCCGATTCGAAGCCCTACCGGATCCCCGGCCTGCAGTTGACCGATCATGTCCTGGATGTCCCGCTCGACCACACCGACCCGAATGGACGGACCATCCAGGTGTTCGCCCGGGAGGTGGCCTCCGTCGACCACGCCGACCAGGATCTGCCCTGGCTGGTGTTCTTGCAGGGCGGACCGGGCAGCCCGTCGCCGCGCCCGATCCGCGCCGACGGATGGCTCGGCCGGGCGGTGCAGACCTACCGGGTGCTGCTGCTCGACCAGCGCGGGACCGGCCGCAGCACGCCGCTGTCCGCTCGTGCGGTGCGTGACCTCGCGCCGGCCGAGCTCGCCGCCTACCTGCGGCACTTCCGGGCCGACAGCATCGTCGCCGACGCCGAGCTGCTGCGGGCCCGGCTGCTGGGCGAGCAGCGTTGGGCGACGCTCGGGCAAAGCTACGGCGGGTTCGTCACGCTGACCTACCTGTCCCAGGCCCCGCACGGGCTCAGCACCTGCCTCGTCGCCGGCGGGGTGCCCGGCGTGCGGGCCACCGCCGACGACGTCTACGCCCGCACCTATCCGCGGGTCGCGGCCAAGAACGCCGAGTTCTACCGCCGCTATCCGGACGACGTGGCCGTCGTCCGCCGGATCGCCGACCACCTCGACGCGACCGACGTGCGCCTGCCCGACGGCGACCGGCTGACCGCCCGGCGGCTGCGCCTGCTGGGAAACGCGTTCGGCATGAGCGACGGGTACGAGCGGGTGCACTGGCTGCTCGAGGAGGCTCTCGTGCACGTCGAGCACGGCGACGAGCTGCCCGACGGGTTCCGCCACCACGTCATGGCCGCGACCGGGTTCGTCGACACACCGCTGTTCGCGCTGCAGGAATACACCTACGGCGGACAGGGCTCCGGGCCCACCGCCTGGGCGGCCCACCGAGCGATGGACCGGCACCCCGAGTTCGGCGCCGACGCGACGCCGCTGCTGTTCACCGGCGAAATGATGTACCCCTGGATGTTCCAGGAGATCGCCGCCCTGCGCCCGTTCGCCGGGGCGGCCGACCTGCTCGCCGCGGCCGACGACTGGCCACCCCTGTACGACCCGGATCGCCTCGCCGCCAACGACGTGCCGCTGATCGCTGCCGTGTACTTCGACGACATGTTCGTCGACTCGGCGCTGCAGCTCGAGACGCTGAGCTCGGTCGGCAACGCCCGGGCGTGGGTGACCAACGAGTACGAACACGACGGACTGCGCACCGGCGACGTGCTGGCCCGGCTGTTGGACATGGCGGCCGGCCGCCGCTGAGCACGACGCGCCGGGTTCGCCCGTCTTGTCAGACCGACCGGTCGGTCGGTAAGGTGTGGCGCCATGGGCGACGCGCCGGGACTCGATCTTGCCAGGGTGGCCGCGTGGCTCGACCGGACCCGTCCCGGACTCCGCGCCGGTGAGCTGTCGGGCCGGCTCATCGTCGGCGGCAAGTCGAACCTGACCTACCGGGTCACCGACGCCGAGCACGCCTGGGCGCTGCGCCGGCCGCCGCTCGGACACGTGCTGCCCACGGCGCACGACATGGCCCGCGAGTACCGGGTGATCAGCGCGCTGGCCGGCACCGACGTGCCCGTCGCAGCTGCCGTCGCGTTGTGCGAGGACGCCGAGGTGCTGGGCGCGCCGTTCTACCTGATGTCCTATGTGGACGGTGTGGTGTTCGACCGGCGCCCGGCGCTGGAGGCGCTCGACCCGGATACGGCCGGGCAGATCGGCAACGTACTGATCGACACGCTCGTGGCGTTGCACCGCATCGACCCGGACCAGGTCGGGCTGGGCGATTTCGGCCGCCCGGCCGGCTTCCTCGACCGGCAGGTGGCCCGCTGGCACAAGCAGTGGCAGGCGTCGGAGACCCGGCCGCTGCCCGAGCTGGGCAAGGTGGTCGACGCACTGCGATCCGGACGGCCCGAGTCAGCGGCGCCGGCAATCGTGCACGGCGACTACCGGCTGACCAACGCCATCTACGCCGCTGACCTCACCCGCATCGCTGCCGTCGTCGACTGGGAGATGGCCACTCTCGGCGATCCGCTCACCGACGTCGGGCTGCTGGTCGTCTACCACCGGTTGGCCGAGCAGTCCGACCTGACCATGCCGCGCATGCGCCCGTCCGACGGCTTCCGCTCGGCCGAGCAGCTGGCGGCCCGGTACGCGGCGGCATCCGGCCGCGAACTGGGCGAGCTGGACTGGTACGTCGGTTTCGGGTTCTACAAGCTGGCCGTCGTCGCCGAGGGCATCGCCGCCCGCCACCTGCAGGGCAAGACCGTCGGGCCCGGATACGAGCGGTTCGGCGAGATGGTCCCGATGCTCCTCTCGTCCGCACTCGAGGCCCTGGAGGCGTCCTGATGGATTTCACGCCCAGCGACAAGTCGCGCAACACGTTGGCCGCCGTGCAGCGGTTCATGGACGAGCTGGTGTACCCGGCCGAGTCCCTGTACGCCGAGCAGACCGCCGAGCTGCGCGCGGCCGGCACGCCGTTCCGCACCCCCGAGGTGATGGTCAAGCTGCGGGCCGAGGCGCGCGCCCGCGGGCTGTGGAACCTGTTCCTGCCCGACGGGCGGTTCGGCGCCGGGCTGTCCGTGCTGGACTACGCCCCGATCGCCGAGCTCACCGGCCGCTCGCCCGCGATCGCTCCCGAGGCGCTCAACTGCGCGGCTCCGGACACCGGCAACATGGAGCTGCTGGCGATGTTCGGCACCGACGACCAGCACGAGCGGTGGCTGCGCCCGCTGCTCGACGCCCGGATCCGGTCCTGCTTCTCGATGACCGAGCCGGACGTCGCGTCGTCGGACGCCACGAACATCGCCACCCGCATCGACCGCGACGGCGACCACTACGTGATCAGCGGCCGCAAGTGGTGGTCGACCGGCGCGCTGCGCCCGGAGTGCACATTGTCGATCGTCATGGGCGTGAGCGACCCGGAGGCGCCCCGGCACGGGCGGCACTCGATGGTGCTGGTGCCCCTGGACACCCCGGGCGTGACCGTGCGCCGCTCGACCACCGTCTACGGCTACGACGACGGCCCCCACGGCGGTCACGGCGAGATCGAGTTCAACCGGGTCCGCGTGCCGGTGACGAACCGGCTGGGCCCGCAGGGCGGCGGCTTCATGATGGCTCAGGCCCGGCTCGGGCCGGGGCGCATCCACCACTGCATGCGCAGCCTGGGCATGGCCGAGCGGGCGCTCGAGCTGATGCGCGACCGGGCGATGTCGCGCAGTTCGTTCGGCCTGCCACTGGCCCGCCAGGGCGTCGTCCGCGAGTGGATCGCCGAGTCGCGGCTGGCCATCGACCAGGCCCGGCTGCTGGTCCTCAAGACGGCCTGGCTGATCGACACGGTGGGCACCAAGGGTGCGCGCACCGAGATCGCCGCGATCAAGGTGGCCGCGCCCCGGGCCGCGTCGTACGTCCTCGATCGGGCCGTGCAGACGTTCGGGGCGGCCGGAGTCTCCGGCGACGTGCCGCTGGCCCACTGGTGGGCGCAGCTGCGCACCCTGCACCTGGCCGACGGGCCGGACGAGGTGCACCTGCGCTCGATCGCGCGCCAGGAACTCGAAGCCGGGCTCAAATGACCGCGGCCGACACCGAGGTCCGGCGGCGCATCCTGTCCGCCGCCGTGGATCTGTTCGCCGACCACGGCTACGACGCGACCAGTGTCTCGCAGGTGATCAACCGGGCCGGGGTGGCCAAGGGCGGCTTCTACCACCACTTCGCCAGCAAGGACGAGTTGCTCTACGCCGTGTACGGCGAGCTGATCAACCGGCAGCTGGAGGGGATGCAGCGGATCCTGGCCGAGCGCCGCTCACCGGCCGAGACGCTGCGCCTGCTCATCATGGATCTGGTCGAGACGACCGCGGCCAGCGCCCGCGAGGCGCTCGTGTTCTCGCGCGAGCTCTCGCAGCTGGGCAACGCGCGGATCATGCAGATGCGCAGCCAGCGCCGCAAGTACCACAACGCGATGATCCGGCTGGTGCGTGAGGCCCAGGAGCGCGGCCAGTTCAGCTCGGTGGCCTCGCCCGAGATCGTCACGTTCACGATCTTCGGGATCATCAACGAGATGCCGCGGTGGTATCGGCCGGCCGGGCGGATGCGCCCCGAGCAGATCGGCACCGAGATCGCCGACCTGGTGCTGGCCGGCTTGCACGCCGACGAGGCCGACCTGTGAGTCAGCATCGCAGCGAGCGCCCGGCGAGCGAGCGGCGAAGCGAACACCGGAAAAGCGAGGGCGAGCAATGAGCGGGTGCGGGCTGACGATCCCGCTGGGCGGGCTGCCGCTGGCCGAGCACGCCGACCTCGTGCGCGCGCTGCCCGAGTTCGGCTACACCGACGCGTGGACGGCCGAGGTGGCCGGCGCCGACGCGTTCACGCCGCTGGCCCTGGCTGCGCAGTGGGACCCGACGCTGCGCCTGGGTACGGCCATCGTGCCCGTCTTCACCCGCGGTCCGGCGCTGATCGCCATGTCGGCCGCCACCCTGGCCGGGCTGGCTCCGGGGCGGTTCGTGCTGGGCCTGGGCGCGTCCAGCCCGGCGATCGTGCACGACTGGAACGGGCTGGCCTTCGACGAGCCGTACCGGCGCACCCGCGACGTGCTGCGCTTCGTCCGGGCGGCCCTGGCCGGCGAGCGGGTCGACGGCGCGTTCGACACGTTCGAGGTCCACCGGTTCAAGCTGGAGAACCCGCCGGCGACGCCGCCGCCCGTGCTGCTCGCCGCACTACGCCCGCAGATGCTGCGCCTGGCCGGGCGCGCGGCCGACGGGGCGATCCTGAACTGGCTGGCCGCGAGTGACGTGGCCCGCTGCGTCGAGGCGATCGGCAACGCCGGCGCCGACGTGGTGGCCCGCATCTTCGTGTGCCCGAGCGCCGACACCGAATACGCGGGCAACCTGGGCCGCAAGCTGATCGCCGCTTACCTGACCGTGCCGGCGTACGCCGCGTTCCACGACTGGCTCGGCCGGGGCGAGGCGCTGCGCGGGATGCACGAGCGCTGGGCGGCCGGCGACCGGGCCGGGGCGGCGGCCGCCGTGCCCGACGAGGTGGTCGACGCGCTCGTCGTGCACGGCTCGCCCGAGGCCTGTCGCGACCACGTCCGCGAGTACGCCGAGGCCGGAGTCGGCACGCCGGTGCTGGCCCTGCTGCCCACGCCGGACGCCGACCTCCCGGACCTGCTGCGGAGGCTGGCCCCGTGAACGTCACGGACGCGGTGATCGTGGTGACCGGCGCCGGCAGCGGTATCGGCGCGGCCATGGCCCGGCGGTTCGCCGCCGACGGCGCGGCCGCCGTGGTCGTCTGCGACCGCAACGCCGAGGCAGCCCGGGCGCTGGCCGCCGGGATCGGCGGCGTGGCCGAGACGGTCGACGTCACCGACCCGGACGCCGTCGCCGACCTGGTCGCCCGCACCGAGCAGGCCCGCGGGCGCATCGACCTGTTCTGCTCGAACGCCGGCATCGCCACCGGCACCGGCATCGACGGCCCGGACGAAGACTGGCGGCTGACCTACGAGGTGCACGTCCTGGCCCACGTGTACGCGGCGCGGGCGGTGCTGCCCGGCATGCTGGCCCGCGGCCGGGGCTACCTGCTCAACACCGCGTCGGCGGCCGGGCTGCTCACCGCGCCGGGCGACGCCGCCTACTCGGCGAGCAAGCACGCCGCCGTCGGGCTGGCCGCGTGGCTGGCCGTCGAGTACGGCGACCGCGGCATCGGCGTCAGCGTGCTGTGCCCGCAGGGCGTGTCGACGCCGTTGCTCATGGACCCGCTGGCCGCCGGTAACGCGTCGGCGCGGGCGGTGGCGGCGGCCGGGACGATCGTGACGCCCGAGGAGGTGGCCGACTCCGTGGTCAGCGGCCTTTCCGCCGAGCGGTTCCTGATCCTGCCCCACCCCGAGGTGGCGAGATACTGGGCGCAGCTGGCCGCCGACCCGGATCGGTGGCTGGCCGGCGTGCGGCGGATGGTGGCCGGAGCGTCGTGAGGATGCGCTCGAGCGCAGCCAGGTCGGCGGCCGGCAGGGCGGCCAGCTCAGCGGGCGGTTCGTCGAGGATCGCCCCGGCAAGCGCCGCCTGACGGCTGCCCTCCGCGGTCACGGCCACGATGCGCCGCCGCCGATCGTGCGGGTCGACGCTGCGGGCCACCAGGCCACGCTCCTCGAGGTCGTCCACCACGAGCGTCGTGTACGGCGCGTCGGTGACCAGGCTGTCGGCCAGCTCGCGGATCGTCATCGGCGCGGCGCTCAGCCGGCGCAGCGCCTTGACCCGGGCGAAGCTCATGCCCAGCGCGTCGGCGGCGGCCCGGCGGCGGTCGTGCGACTCGGTCAGCGCCCGCATGGCCGCCCAGGCGCGCTCGGCCCGGCTCACCGTGCCACCGCCGCAGGCTCGGCCGTCTGCAGCTGCGCGGCGGCGCGGCGCGATGTATCGCGGGCCCAGGGCCCGGTGGTCAGCAGCCCGACCACGACGACGGCGAGACCGCATCCGAACGTGATCCACCAGCCGATGTGGCTGGCGGTTGCGAGACCCTCGGCCAGCGTCCCGCGCACGTGCGAGGTCACGGCCGCGCCGATGATCGCCACGCCCAGGGTCTGCCCGACCTGCCGGCTGGTCGAGGCGAACGCCGCCGCGACGCCGGCCTGGCTGCGGGGCAGCCCCGCGACCGCGGTGTTGGTGATCGGGGCGTTGGCCAGGCCGAGACCCACACCGAGCAACACGTAGATGCCGAGCAAACCGATGATGGGAGTGTGCCGGGTCAGGCCGGTCAGAGCCAGCCCCCCGGCCGCGAGGCTGATGCCACTGAGCACCAGCGGCAGGCGCGGTCCGATGGTCGAGACGAGCCGGCCCGAGAGCGGCCCGAGCACGACCAGTGCCACCGCCAGCGGAAGTGTGCACGCGCCCGCCTGCAGGGTGGACAGGCCCCGGGCCTCTTGCAGGTACAGCGTGTTGATGAACAGCAGGCCGCCCTGCACGCAGAAGCACAGCACGGCGATGGTGGTGGCGCCGGTGAACGGGGCGCTGCGGAACAGGCCGAGTTCGACGAGCGGCTCGACCCGGCGCCGCTCGTAGCCGGTCAGCGCCACGAGCGCCGTGACCGCGACCGCGAACAGGGTGACGATGCGCGCCGACGTCCAGCCGGTGCCGGGTCCCTCGATGATCGCGTAGGTCAGCGTGGCGAGTACGACGATCACCAGCCCCTGGCCGACCGGGTCGATCCGGCGGGCGCGCGGAGCGCGCGACTCGGGCACGTACTTCTGCGCGAGCAGCATCGCGGCGATGCCGATCGGCACGTTGATCCAGAAGATCGCCCGCCAGTTCCACGGCACGAGCAGCCCGCCGATGACCGGTCCGAGCGCCATGCTGATGCCGAACGCGGCCCCCCAGAAACCGATGGCCCGGGCCCGCTCGCGCGAATCGGGGAAGGTGTTCGTCACGATGGACATCGCCACCGGGTTGAGCATCGAGCCGCCGAGCGCCTGCAGGACCCGGAACGCGATGAGCCAGCCCAGCCCGGGCGCCAGCCCGCACAGCAGCGAGCCGATCGTGAACAGGGTCAGGCCGGTCTGGAAGATTCGTCGCCGGCCCAGCCGGTCTGCGGTCGAGCCGCCCAGCATCAGCAGGCTGGCCAGCACGATGGTGTAGGCGTCGACGGTCCACTGCAACCCGGACGGTGACGCGTGCAGGTCGTGGCTGATCGCCGGCAGCGCGATGTTGACGATCGTGTTGTCGAGCCCGACCACGAACAGGCTCGAACAGCAGATCGTGAAGATCAGGGTGCGGCGACGATCCCACACGTATTCGGCTATCTCCTTCGTTTAACTAACAGTTATAACTGTACAACTATTTGCCGAGCCGCCACGGGCCCGTCGGCGGCCCTCGGTAGGTTCGACGCCAGTCCCACCGCCTGAAGGGGAAGTCGTCATGCCAGGTGTCCAGGATCGTGTCGCGCTCGTCACCGGCGGCGCCCAGGGAATTGGCGCTGAGGTGGCCCGCCGGCTGGCGGCCGGGGGAGCGAAGGTCGCCGTGCTCGACCTGAACGAGGACGCCGCGGGAGCCGTCGCGGCCGAGTTCGGCGGGTTGGCGCTCGCCGCCGACGTGTCCCAGCGCGACCAGGTGCAGGCCGCCGTCGACCAGGTGGTGGACAAGCTCGGCGGGTTGCACATCCTGGTCAACAACGCCGGCGTGCTGCGCGACAACCTGCTGTTCAAGATGAGCGACGACGACTGGACCATGGTCATGGAGGTGCACCTGCGCGGCGCCTTCCTGGCCAGCCAGATCGCCCAGAAGCACATGGTCGAGGCCAAGTACGGGCGCATCATCTGCATGTCGTCGACCTCGGCGCTGGGCAACCGCGGACAGAGCAACTACTCCACGGCCAAGGCCGGCCTGCAGGGCCTGACCAAGACGATGGCGATCGAGCTCGGCCCGTTCGGCGTCACCGCCAACGCGATCGCGCCCGGGTTCATCGAGACGGCGATGACCAAGGCCACGGCCGAGCGCATCGGCACGACGATCGAGCAGATGCGCGAGTCGGTCGCCCAGGCCATTCCGGTGCGGCGGGGCGGGGTGCCGGCCGACGTCGCCAACGTCGCCGCGTTCCTCGCGGCCGAGGAGTCCGGCTACGTCACCGGCCAGGTGATCTACGTCGACGGGGGCCGCGGGCTGCTGTGACGCCGTGGCCGGAGCTCGACCGGATGATGGCCGGGTTCCTGGTCCGGCTGCCCGAACGCCCGCGCGTGCTCGACGCCGGCTGCGGTCCAGGGCGCGACACGCTGCTGCTGCGCGGGCGGGGTGCGCGCGCCGTCGGCCTGGACCGCTCGTTCGGGGCGCTGCGTTCGCAGAGCCTGTCCCGCGCGGTGCAGGGCGACATGCGGGCGCTGCCGCTGCGCGACCGTGCGTTCGACGGGGTGTGGTGCCGGACGGCGTTGCTGCAGGTGCCCCCTCCGGACGTCCCCGGGGTGCTGGGCGAGTTCGCCCGGGTCACCCGTCCGGCCGGCGCGTTGCACCTCGGGGTGTCCGAGGGCGCCCCTCCCGGTCACCGGCTGGAGCCGTTGCGGAAGCTGCTCGCCGAGGCCGGCTGGACGGTCGTCGACGTCGAGCGGCTGCACCTGCGCCGGGACTGGCTGTACCTCCTCGCGCACCGGGCGTGATTTGCCGAGTCGTCCGATGCCCCGGGCCCGAGCACGTACCCTGGGCGGGTCCGCTCTCGCGAAGGATCCGACTTGTTCGACACGCTCTCCGACCGTCTGTCCGCCGTCTTCACCAACCTGCGCGGCAAGGGGCGGCTGTCCGACGCCGACATCGACGCCACCGCGCGCGAGATCCGCATCGCGCTGCTCGAGGCCGACGTCGCGCTGCCGGTCGTCCGGCAGTTCATCAACGCGCTCAAGGAACGGGCCCGCGGCGAGGAGGTGTCCAGGGCGCTCAACCCGGCCCAGCAGGTCATCAAGATCGTCGACGAGGAGCTCGTCGCGATCCTGGGCGGTGAGACGCGCCGGCTGCAGTTCGCCAAGACGCCGCCGACCGTGATCATGCTGGCCGGCCTGCAGGGCTCGGGCAAGACGACCCTGGCCGGCAAGCTGGCCCGCTGGCTGCGCGAGCAGGGCCACACCCCGGTGCTGGTGGCCGCCGACCTGCAGCGGCCCAACGCGGTGACCCAGCTGCAGGTGGTGGCCGAGCGGGCCGGCGTGGCCGTCTACGCACCGCAGCCGGGCAACGGGGTGGGCGATCCGGTCGCCGTGGCCCGCGACTCGATCGATTACGCCCGCCGGGCCCAGCACGACATGGTCATCGTCGACACCGCCGGCCGGCTGGGCATCGACGCCGAGATGATGCAGCAGGCCGCCGACATCCGCGACGCGGTGCAGCCCGACGAGGTGTTGTTCGTCGTCGACGCCATGGTCGGCCAGGACGCGGTGAATACCGCCGAGGCCTTCCGGGACGGCGTCGGCTTCAGCGGCGTGGTGCTGACCAAGCTCGACGGCGACGCCCGGGGTGGAGCCGCCCTGTCGGTGCGCTACGTGACCGGCCAGCCGATCATGTTCGCGTCCAACGGCGAGAAGCTCGAGGACTTCGACGTCTTCCACCCGGACCGGATGGCCTCGCGCATCCTCGGCATGGGCGACGTCATGACCCTGATCGAGCAGGCCCAGAAGCAGTTCGACGAGGCCGAGGCCGAGAAGATGGCGAGCAAGCTCGCCGCCGGCAACCAGTTCACGCTCGAGGACTTCCTCGAGCAGCTGCAGGCCATCCGCAAGATGGGTCCGATCTCGAACCTGCTCGGCATGATGCCCGGCATGGGGCAGATGAAGGAGGCGATGAGCCAGGTCGACGACCGCGACCTGGACCGCACCGCCGCCATCATCCGCGGCATGACCCCGGGCGAGCGGGCCAACCCCAAGATCATCAACGGATCGCGCCGGCTGCGCATCGCCAACGGGTCGGGGGTCGCGGTCAGCGACGTCAACCAGCTGGTCGACCGGTTCTTCGAGGCCCGCAAGATGATGCAGCAGATGGGCGGGGCCATGGGCCTGCCCGGCATGCGCCGCAAGAACACCAAGAGCAAGGGCAAGAAGGGCAAGAAGGGCCGCGGGGGACGGGGCCCGACGCAGCCCCGGATGCCGGCCGGCTTCCCGGGAATGCAGGGCTTCGGCAATCTTCCGGCCCAGTTGCCGCCCGGCACCGAGCTGCCCGACCTCGCCAAGCAGAACCTGCCGGACAAGTAAGCTGCGCCCCGCCACTCACCCCGGCCGCCGTCCGGCCCGGATCGCCCGGACGGTCGCCCCGGCGTCCCGGATCGGGTTCGCCGTCGCCGCGCTGGCCGTCGCGGCCAACCTGCGCCCGGCCGTCGCCAGCGTCGGCCCGGTGCTCGACCCGCTGCGCAACGGCCTGCACCTGTCCTCGGCGGGCGCGGCCGTCCTGACCGCCGTGCCGGTGTTCTGCTTCGGTGCGCTCGCGCCGGCCGGGCCGTGGCTGTCGCGCCGGGTCGGGCTGCGCGCCGCGGTCGCCGTGCTGTGCGCCGCGCTGGTCGTCGGGCTGGTGCTGCGCATCGGCCCGGACGCCGCCACCCTGTTCGCCGGCACCGTGCTGGCCGCCGGCGGCATCGCGGCCGCCAACGTGCTGCTGCCGGTCGTGATCAAGCGCGACTTCCCCGAGCGCACCGGCCTGATGATGGGCCTCTACACGACGGCGGTCACCGGGGCGGCGGCTGCGGCGGCCGGGCTGACCGTGCCCATCGGCGACGCGATCGGGCACGGCTGGCGGGGCGGGCTGGGCGTGTGGGCGCTCGCCGCGGCGCTGGCCCTGCTGATGTGGCTGCCCTTCCTGCGGCGGGGCACCGAGGGTCGGGTCGAGGCGGTCCACGGGCCGGCCGGGCTGCACCGCCACCGGCTGGCCTGGATGGTCACGCTCTTCTTCGGCCTGCAGTCGATGAGCTTCTATGTGGTGCTGGGCTGGCTGCCCTCGCTGTACAAGTCGCACGGCTACTCGGCGGCCGCGGCCGGCGGGCTGGTGTCGCTCAGCTCGCTGGTGCAGATCCCCACCGCACTCGTGCTGCCCGCGCTGGCCACCCGGATGCGCCGCCAGCACGTACTCGTCGTGCTGGCCGTTCTGTTCACCGGGGCCGGGCTGCTGGCGATCCTGGTCGCGCCCACCGCGGCCGCCCCGCTCTGGGTGGTGATCCTCGGCCTCGGGCAGGGCGCGGCCTTCGCGCTGGCGCTGACCCTGCTCGTGCTGCGCACCCGCAGCCACGCGGCGACGGCCGCCCTGTCGGCGATGGCCCAGTCGGTGGGCTACCTGATCGCTGCCCTGGGCCCGCTGGTCGTCGGCGCGCTACACGCGGCCACCGGTGGCTGGACCGCCGGGCTGGTCGTGCTGCTCGCACTGCTCGTCCCCGAGACGATCACCGGGCTGCGGGCTGCCGCGCCCGGCGTCGTCGATCCGCCGACCGAAGGGATCGCTCATGACCCGTCGTAGCCAGCCCCCGTTCCGGGCCGATCACGTCGGCAGCCTGCTGCGCCCACCCCAGCTCTTGCAGGCGCGCGCCGACCACGCCGCCGGTCGAATGTCGGCCGACGAGTTGCGCGCCGTCGAGGACGACGCGATCCGGGCCGCGGTGCGCATGCAGGAGGACGTCGGGCTGCAGAGCGCCACCGACGGCGAGTTCCGCCGCACGTCCTGGCACATGGACTTCATCTACCAGCTGCAGGGCGTGCACCGCACCGACGAGCAGATCCTGGTGCACTTCCGCAACTCCTACGGGAACCTCGACTTCACTTCGGCCGCGCTGCGGATCGACAGCAAGATCGGCCTGGTCGAACCGATCTTCGCCGCGGCGTTCGAGTTCCTGCGCGACACGGTCACCACGGCGACGCCGAAGCTGACCATCCCGTCGCCGAGCATGGTCCATTACCGCGGCGGCCCGGCGGCGATAGACCGGGCGGTGTACCCCGACGACGAGCAGTTCTGGGCCGACCTGTCCGCGGCGTACGCCAAGCAGGTGGCCGGCATCGCCGCGCTCGGCTGCACCTACCTGCAGCTGGACGACACCAGCCTGGCCTACCTCAACGACCCGGTGCAGCGGGCCGAGCTGGCGGCCAAGGGCGGCGACCCGGAGCACCAGCACGAGCGCTACATCCGTCAGATCAACGCCGCCCTCGCGGACCGACCGGCTGGTCTGCACGTCACCACGCACCTCTGTCGCGGGAACTTCCGCTCGGCGTGGACGGCCGAGGGCGGCTACGACTTCGTGGCCGAGGCCCTGTTCGGCCAGCTCGACGTCGACGGCTTCTTCCTGGAGTACGACGACGCCCGCTCCGGCGGGTTCGCGCCGCTGCGCTTCGTGCCGCCGGGCAAGCAGGTGGTGCTGGGCCTGGTCACGACAAAGCGGCCCGAGCTGGAGTCCAAGGACGAGCTGAAGCGGCGCATCGACGAGGCGGCCAAGTACGTGCCCCTGGAGCAGCTGTGCCTGTCCGGGCAGTGCGGATTCTCGTCGACCGTCGAGGGCAACGACCTCACCGTGGACGAGCAGATCGCCAAGCTGCGGCTGATCGTCGAGACCGCCGCCGAGGTATGGGGGTGAGCCGACCCAGGCGCCCGGACCTACGGGTCGGCGCGCCGCCTTCGGCGGCTGCGGGTCAGCCGATCCGGTACTTGACGTGCGTGCAGGCCGGCGAGCCGCTCACCTGCACCGGCGTCATCGGCAGCTCGGGTGAGACGCCCTCGAACAGCCGCTCGCCCTCGCCCAGCACCACCGGGGCGACGTGCAGCCACAGCTGGTCGATCAGCCCGGCCTGCAGGTAGGCGTTGACCGTGGCGGCCCCGCCGGCGATCTCCACCGGCTTACCGCCGGCCGCCGCCTGCGCCTGCTCGAGCGCTGCCTCGATTCCGTCGGTGACGAAGTGGAACGTGGTGCCGCCGGCCATCGGCACCGGGTGGCGCGGGTAGTGCGTCAACACGAAGACCGGTGCGTGATAGGGCGGTTCCTCGCCCCACCAGCCGGTCCAGCCCAGGTCCCATTCGCCCCGGATCGGGCCGAACATGTTGCGGCCCATGATGTAGCTGCCGGGCGAGTTCTGCCATTCGTCGAGGACGGCCTGGTCGTCGGGATGAACGTCGAAATGCCACTGGTGCAGCCGCAGTCCGCCCTCGCCGAGCGGGTTGTCGCGGCTTTGCCGGGGGCCGGCGATGAATCCGTCGGCCGAGATCGACAGGTTGCTGGTGACGGGCATCGTGACAATCTATCCTTGCCCGACTCGATCAGAGGAGATCGCCGTGACCGAAGACAAGTCCGCCGACGCGAAAGGCATTTCCGGCGGGTACGCGTTCCAGGGGCCGGCGCTCGAGTTCGGCTCGGTGGTGCTGGACGGGTCGGCGTACCCGGACGCCCACATCCGGGTTCCGCTGTCGACGCTGAACCGGCACGGGCTGATCGCCGGCGCCACCGGTACCGGCAAGACGAAGACCCTGCAGGTGCTGACCGAGCAGTTGTCCGCCGCCGGTGTGCCGGTGGTGATCGCCGACGTGAAGGGCGACCTGTCCGGTCTGGCCCAGGCCGGCACGTCCAACGACAAGATCACCCAGCGGGCCAAGGACACCGGCGACGACTGGGCCCCGACCGCCTACCCGGTCGAGTTCCTGGCGCTCGGCGGCATCGGCACCGGTGTGCCGCTACGCGCCACCATGACCAGCTTCGGCCCGACCCTGCTGGCGAAGGTGCTCGGCCTGAACGACACCCAGGAGTCCTCGCTCGGGCTGGTGTTCCACTACGCCGACCAGGCCGGGCTGCCGCTACTCGACCTCAAGGATCTGCGCGCGGTCATCCAGTACCTGGTCAGCGACGAGGGCAAGGCCGACCTCGCCGGGCTGGGCGGGCTGTCCGCGTCGACGGCCGGCGTCATCCTGCGCGAGCTGATCGGCCTGTCCGACAAGGGTGGAGACGTCTTCTTCGGCGAGCCCGAGTGGGAGACCAAGGACCTGCTGCGCACCTCCTCGGATGGTCGGGGAATCGTCAGCTCGATCGAGCTGACCGACCTGCAGGACCGCCCGCAGCTGTTCAGCACGTTCCTGATGTGGCTGCTGGCCGACCTGTTCCACGAGCTGCCCGAGGTCGGCGATCTCGACAAGCCCAAGCTCGTCTTCTTCTTCGACGAGGCCCACCTGCTGTTCGAGGGCGCGTCCAAGGCGTTTCGCGACGCGGTCACCCAGACGGTGCGGCTCATCCGGTCCAAGGGGGTGGGCATCTTCTTCGTGACGCAGAACCCGCAGGACGTCCCCGACGACGTGCTCGGCCAGCTGGGCAACCGGGTGCAGCACGCGTTGCGGGCGTTCACCCCGGACGACGCCGCGGCGCTGGCCAAGGCGGTCAAGACGTACCCGAAGACGAAGGACTACGACCTGTCCGAGGACCTCACCCGGCTCGGCACCGGCGAGGCGATCGTCACCGTGCTGGCCGAGACGGGCGCCCCGACGCCGGTGGCCTGGACCCGGCTGCGCCCGCCTCGCTCGCTCATGGGCCAGATCGACGCCGCGGCCCAGCAGCAGGCGGTCGCGTCGTCGCCGCTGCAGGCCACCTACGGGCCGGCCGTCGACCGGGAGTCGGCCTACGAGAAGCTCGCGGCCAAGCTGGCCCCGCCGCCGTCGGCGCCGGACGCGCCGCAGGCCGATGCGCCCGAGGAGGAGCACCACGGCAAGGCGAAGGAGGCCGCTGCCGCGGGAGCGCTCGGCGGACTGCTGGCGTCGCCGGCGTTCAAGTCGTTCAGCCGCTCGGCGGCCAGCGCCCTGGGCCGCGAGATCACCCGCGGCCTGTTCGGCACCCGCCGTCGTTAGAGCTCGGCCAGACGGCGTTCCAGGAAGCGGCGCTCGGGCGGCGATTGGGCCAGCTCCAGGGCCCGCCGGTACGCGGCCCGGGCCTCGTCCGCCCGGCCCAGCCGGCGCAGCAGTTCGGCGCGCGTCGAGTGCAGGTACTGGTAACCGTCCAGATCCAGCCCGTCGACCAGGTCGAGCGCGGCCTGCGGGCCGTGTGTCTCGGCCAGGGCCACCGCCCGGTTCAGCTCGACGACGGGCGAGCCGGTGACGCGGGCCAGCTCGCGGTGCAGCGCCTCCAGCTGCACCCAGTCCGGCGGGTCGTCGAGCTGCCCCGACGCGATCGCCGCCTGGATCAGGTACGGGCCGCGATCGGACGAGGCCAGCCCGCGATCGAGATGGATCCGCCCGTCCGCGATCGCTGCGGCGTCCCACCGCGAGCGGTCCTGGTCGGCGAGCAGCACCAGCTCGTCGCCGGCGAAGCGCGCGGCCCGGCGGGCGTGGTGCAGCAGCATCAGCGCGAGCAGGCCGTGCACCTCGGTCTCGTCCGGCATGAGCCGGGCGAGCAATCGGCCCAGCCGGATCGCCTCGTCGGCGAGATCGGCCCGGCCGGCCCGGTCGGTGTAACCCTGGTTGAAGATCAGGTAGACGACGGCCAGTACGGCGCGCAGCCGGTCGGGCAGCGCGTGGTCGGGGGGCACCCGGAACGCGATGCCACTCGTCTTGATCTTCGTCTTGGCCCGGGTCAGCCGCCGCTTCATGGTGTCGCCGGAGACGAGGAACGCGCGGGCGATCTCGTCGGTGCTCAGCCCGCCGAGCGTGCGCAGCGTCAGCGCCACCTGCGCCTCCACGGCCAGCGCCGGGTGACAGCAGGTGAAGACGAGCTCGAGACGCTCGTCGGGGATCGCGCTCTGGTCGATGTCCATCGGGTCCTCGGTCACCGTCGGGATGTCGAGCAGTGGGAGCTTGCCGGCCAGCGTGCGCTCGCGGCGGTGCCGGTCGATCGCGCGCCGGCGGGCGGTGGTGACCAGCCAGCCGGTCGGGTTGTCCGGCACGCCGTCGCGGGGCCAGCGCTCGGCGGCGATCGCGAACGCCTCCTGGGCCGCCTCCTCGGCCGCGTCGAAGTCGCCGAGGGAGCTGATCAGGACGGCCAGCACCCGCCCCCACTGCTCGCGGAAGACGTCCTCGATCAGGACGGCTCCCCGATCGGCGCGCGGAACACCACCGGCCGGACCTCGGCCGAACCACCGAGCCGGGCGGCCGGGATGCGCGCGGCCCACGCCAGCGCGGCGTCCAGGTCGTCGGCCTCGAAGATGTAGTAGCCGCCGAACACTTCCTTGGTGTTGGCGAAGGGCCCGTCGGTCACCAGCGCGTCGCCGCTGGCCACCCGGACGGTGGTGGCCGAGTCGGCCGGGGCCAGCTTGGCGCCGTCGAGGCAGGCCGGGTCGGCGCGCAGGGTCATGTACTCGGCGGTGATCTGCTCGCGTTGCGCGGCGTCGACGCCGTCCAGCATGCCGGGCGTCTCGTAGATCAGGACTGCGTACTGCATCGTGTCTCCTCGGGTGCGGATGAATGCCGGTCGATGTGATGACGAGCGGAACATCCGCCGGGGGACAGCGTCGCTAGGTCGAGGCGTCGCGCAGGCTCGCGGCGACGTGGGCCGGGACTACCTCGTAGCGGGCGAACTCGCGGGCGAAGCGCCCGGTACCCGCGGTGAGCGAGCGCAGCGTGATCGCGTAGCGGGTCAGTTCGGCGTCGGGCACCTCGGCGTGGACGATCGTGCGCTCCATGCCGGTGGGCGCGCTGGCGTCGGGCTCGGTGCCGGTGACCCGGCCGCGGCGTCCCGACAGGTCGGACATGACCGCGCCGACGTACGTGTCCGGCACGGTGATGTCCACGGTGGCCAGCGGCTCGAGCAGCGACACCGACCCGGCCGCCGCGGCGTCCTTGACGGCCAGGCTGCCGGCCGTCTGGAAGGCCGCGTCCGAGGAGTCGACGCTGTGCGCCTTGCCGTCGACCAGCGTGACCCGCACGTCGACCACCGGCACGTGGTCGTTGTCCAGCCCGCTGTCCAACTGGGCGCGCACGCCCTTCTCGACCGAGCTGATGAACTGCGACGGCACGGCGCCGCCGACGACCTTCTCGGCGAACTGCACGCCCTCGCCCCGGCCCAGCGGCGTCACGACCACGTCGCACACGGCGTACTGGCCGTGCCCGCCCGACTGCTTCACCAGCCGGCCGTGTCCGCGGGCCTCGGCAGTGAACGTCTCGCGCACGGCAACGCGCAACGGCACGGTTTCGACGTGCGCGCCGGTGGCCCGCAGCCGGTCGAGCACCACGTCCGCGTGTGCCTCGCCGAGGCACCACAGCACGAGCTGGCCGGTCTCGGCCTGGCGCTCGACGCGCACCGTCGGATCGCCCGCGGTCAGCCGGCCCAGCGCCTTGGCCAGCGCGTCCTCGTCGGCCCGCGTCGCCGCCTGCACGGCCACCGGCAGCAGCGGCTCGGGCATCTCCCACGGCTCGATCAGCAGCGGGGTGGCCTTGGCCGAGACGGTGTCCCCGGTCTCGGCCGTGCCCAGCCGGGCGATGGCGCACATGTCGCCGGCCACCGCCCGCTCGATGGGCCGCAGCGTCGAGCCGAGCGGGGAGAAGATCTGCCCGACCCGCTCGTCGGTGTCGTGGTCGGGGTGCCCGCGCTGCTCGCCGCCGTGCCCGGACACGTGCACCGCCGTCTCGGGCACGAGCGTGCCGGAGAACAGCCGAACGATGGACAGCCGGCCCAGGTAGGGGTCGACCGTGGTCCGCACGATCTCGCCCAGCAGGGGGCCGTCGGCCGCGCACTCGCTGACCTCGGCCGAGGCGCCGTAGAGCGCCATGCTGGCCGGCGGGTCCAGCTCGGTCGGCGACGGGAACGCACCGGTCAGCAGCTCCAGCAGCTCGGCCAGGCCCAGTCCGGTCGAGGCGCACACCGGCAGCACGGGGTAGAACGTGCCGCGCGCGACCGCCGTCTCCAGGTCGTCGATCAGCACGTCGGTCTCGATCTGCTCGCCGCCCAGGTAGCGGTCCAGCAGCGTCTCGTCCTCGCTGTTGTTGATGATCGCCTCGATCAGCGCCGCCCGGGCCGACTCGACGTCGTCGTCCACGGCCACGTCGTCGGAGTAGGGCGTCTGCTTGGGCGGGTATCCGGCCGAGTAGTCGTAGACGGTCTCGGTGAGCAGGCCGACCAGAGCGTGCGGCGGCTCCTCGGGTCCGCCGCCGACGGTGAGGTACAGCGGCAGCACGGCCTGCCCGTCGGCGCCGCCGAACACCCTCTGGGCCGCGGCCAGCGCCGAGCTGAGCGAAGCTCGTGGCGCGTCCAGCTTGGTGACGAGGACGGCCCGCGGCGTACCCAGCCGGGCGCACTCCTCCCAGATCGACACCGTGATGGGGTCGATGTCGTCGGTGGCCGGCACCACGAACAGCGCCGCGTCGGCCGCCCGCAACCCGGCGCGTAGTTCGCCGGTGAAGTCCGGATAGCCGGGCGTGTCGAGCAGGTTGATGACGACGTCGTCGTGGCGCAGCGGGCACACCGAGAGGACGACAGAGCGCTGCTGGGACACCTCGACCGGGTCGGCGTCGCTGACGGTGGTGCCGTCGGCGACCGTGCCCGCCCGTCCGATCGTGCCCGTGGCGGCGAGCAGGGACTCGACCAGCGTGGTCTTGCCGGCGGCGGAGTGGCCGACGAGCGCGACATTGCGGATCTTCTCCGGGCGGTCGGCGGTCTCGATTGCGGCCACCGCGGTTTTCGTCGCGGTCTTCTTCGTCGACATAGAGCATCCTCTCGCTGTCACCGGTTCTTGCCCGCGCGCACACGAGGCGTTCTCGCATTCGACACCTATCCGGGGCGTGCGACAAGCACATCGGCAAGATCGGACGAGTCGGCCGCTATCGTGAGCGCGCGCCCCGTAGCGACCGTTAGCGAGGACAGCCCAGCCGTGCTCAACATTCACGCCCGCGAGTGGGTGTCGAAGACGATCAACCCGCTCGGCGTCCGGCTGGCCCGGGCCGGCATCACGCCGGACCAGATCACGGTCGTCGGCACGGTCGGGGCGACCGCTGCCGCGCTGATCTTCTTCACCCAGGGCTGGTGGTTCTCCGGGACGATGCTCATCTGGGGCTTCGTCATGCTCGACGTGCTCGACGGCGCGGTCGCCCGGGCCGGCGGCACGTCGTCCAAGTTCGGCGCCGTGCTGGACTCGACGTGTGATCGCCTCGTCGACGCGGCGGTGTTCGCCTCGATCGCGTGGTTCTACACCCGGCACGACCAGCCGTGGATGGTGGCCGGCTGCCTGCTGTGCCTGGTGCTCGGCTCGCTGACCTCCTACATCCGGGCCCGGGCCGAGGGCGTGGGCCTCAACGCCACGGTGGGCATCGCCGAGCGGGCCGAGCGGCTGATCATCATCCTGGTCGGCACGGGGCTGTCCGGCGAGCACCTGCGCGTCCCGTACGTGCAGGCGATTGCGGTGTGGGTGCTGGTCGCCGCCTCGACGATCACCGTGGCCCAGCGGCTCGCTACGGTATGGCGGCAGTCCCGGGCACAGCAGCAGGCGGAGAAGGAGGGCACGGCGTGAAAGTCGCCGACCTGCAGGCGCGCGCCGTCGATCTGGGGTTCGCTGCGGGGTGGGGAGCGGTCAAGGCGCTGCCCTCGCCGTTCGCCAGCCGGGCCTTCCGGACCGTCGCCGACATCGCGTCGAGCCGCAACGGCAAGGGCACCCAGCAGCTGCGCAAGAACCTGCGCCGGGTCGTACCCCAGGCCACCGAGACCGAGCTGGACGAACTGGTCGGCGAGGCGCTGCGTTCCTACGCCCGGTATTGGCTGGAGACCTTCCGGCTGCCTCGGATGGACCGCCCGACGATCGTCGCCCGGGCCGACGCCCAGACGACCGGGGCTGAGCACATCCACGCCGCGGGCCGGGCCGGCAAGGGTTTCATCCTGGCCCTGCCGCACATGGGCAACTGGGACGTGGCCGCGATCTGGCTGGTCGCCCAGGGCTACCCGTTCACCACCGTCGCCGAGCGGCTCAAGCCCGAGTCGCTGTTCGACCGGTTCGTCGCCTACCGCGAGAGCCTCGGCATGGAGGTGCTGCCGCTGACCGGGGGCGCGGCCCCGCCGGCCGAGGCGCTGGCCAACCGGCTGCGCGACGGGCGGGCGGTGTGCCTGGTCGCCGACCGCGACCTGTCCCGCAACGGCGTCGAGGTCGAGTTCTTCGGCGAGGCCACCCGGATGCCCGGCGGTCCGGCGCTGCTCGCGGCCACCACCGGCGCGACGCTGCTGCCGGTCGCGCTCTGGTTCACCGCGGACGGCGGCTGGGGCCAGTGGATCGGCGAGGCGGTGCAGCTGGAGGGTCGGCGCCTGGCCGAAAAGGTCCGGTCGGGCACCCAGGCCTTGGCCTCTGCGTTCGAGAAGGAGATCAGGCAGCACCCGGCCGACTGGCACATGCTGCAGAAGCTGTGGCTGTCTGACCTGTCCGCGCGCACCGCCGCGCTGAACGGCCATAGACCGTAGTAGACACTGGACTCAATGCGTATCGGCATCGTCTGCCCGTACTCCTGGGACATCCCGGGGGGCGTGCAGGCGCACGTACGCGACCTGGCCGAGCAGCTGCTGGAGCTGGGTCATCGGGTGTCGGTGCTCGCCCCCGGCGACGACGACACCCCGGACCTGCCGCCCTACGTGGTCACCGCCGGGCGGGCCGTCCCGATCCCGTACAACGGCTCGGTCGCCCGGCTGCAGTTCGGCCTGCTGTCGGCCACCCGGGTCCGGCGCTGGCTGCGCGACGGCGCCTTCGACGTGGTACACGTGCACGAGCCGGCCCCGCCCAGCTTGTCGCTGCTGGCCTGCATGATCCACGACGGCCCGCTGGTCGCCACGTTCCACGCCGCCATGACCCGCTCGCGCTGGCTGTCGATGCTCGACACGGTGCTGCAGCCGTTCCTGGAGAAGCTGTCCGGGCGCATCGCCGTGTCCGACGCCGCCCGCAAGGTGATCGTCGAGCACCTGGGCGCCGATGCCGTAGTGATCCCCAACGGCGTTGCCGTGTCGCACTACACGGGCGCGCAGCCGCTGCCCGGCTATCCGCGCGAGGGTGGCACGGTCGGGTTCATCGGCCGCTTCGACGAGCCGCGCAAGGGCATGGACGTGCTGGTGCCCGCCCTCGAGCAGCTGGCCCGGCAGCGTCCCGGGCTGCGGCTGCTGGTGGCCGGGCGGGGCGAGGCCGGCGAGTTCCTCGACGGCGTGCCGAGGATCCTGCGCGACCGCATCGACCTGATGGGCCAGGTCAGCGAGCACGACAAGGCCCGCATGCTCAAGAGCGTCGACGTGTACTGCGCACCGAACACCGGCCAGGAGAGCTTCGGCATCATCCTGCTCGAGGCGATGGCGGCCCGGACCCCGATCGTGGCCAGCGACCTCGAGGCGTTCAAGCGGGTGCTCGGCGGGGGAGTGGCCGGGGAGCTGTTCCCCATCGGTGACTCCGCGGCGCTGGCCGTCCAGCTGGCCCGGGTGCTCGACGACCGAGGGCTGGCCGGGCGGCTGGTCGACGCCGGCACCCGGGCGGTGCAACCGTTCGACTGGCCCGTCGTGGTCAGGGAAGTGCTGCGCGTCTACGAGCTGGCCATCGCCGGTGCCGGTACCGGCTGAACGGGTACGTCCTAGGCTGTGCACCCATGTTGAACGCCGGCTGGCTCATCGCCGCGGTCGTGGTGGCCGTCCTGCTGACCAGCTGGATCACCTTCACCCTCACCCGGCTGGACCGGCTGCACGCCCGCGTCGACGCCGCCCAGGCCGCCCTGGACGCCCAGCTCGTGCGCCGCGCCGCCGCCCTGCTGCACGTGGCCGAGTCCGCGGACGGCACGCTGGGAGACGACGAGCGGGCCCACCTGGAGCGGGTGAGCGAGGACGCGCTCAACGCCTCGCTGGACGACCGGGAGACCGCCGAGAACGCCGTCGGCCGGGCGATGGTCGAGCTGTCCGGCCGGCACGCCGACCTGTCCCGGGCTGCTGTCGAGGAACTGCACGAGGCCGGCACCCGCGTGCTGATCGCCCGGCGCTTCTACAACGACGCCGTCCGCGACACGCGCGCCCTGCGCGGCCGCCGCATGCCGCGGCTGCTGCACCTGGCCGGGCGCCGCGACATGCCCCAGTTCTTCGACATAGACGACACGTTGCCCGTCTACGATCCGCCGGACGTAGACCCCACCGACCGAGCCGATGACGGCTCGACATCCGAGGAGGAGATCAGCCGGTGAGTTTCGGCGAACGCTTGGCCGCCCTGTCCGCTCGACAGAAGCTGGCCGCGGGCGTGGCCGCAGTAGTGGTCGTCGCCGGGGGGACGGCGGGCGGGCTCGCCGCCGCGAGCGGCAGCCCCAAGCACGAGGCCGCGCCGGCCCCGCCCCCACCGACCACGGCCACGCCGACCCCGAAGCCCAAGCCGAAGCCGAAGCCGAAGCCCAAGCCGAAGCCCAAGCCCAAGCCGCCCGCGGTCAACCCGCTCACCGGTCAGGGGCCGGTGCCCAGGGGCGCGGTCGTCGCGGTCAAGATCGACGACACGGCGAGCGGCCGCCCGCAACGCGGCGTCGACCAGGCCGACATCGTCTACGTCGAGCAGGCCGAGGGTGGGCTCACCCGGTTGGTCGCGGTGTTCGCGACGAAGCACCCGGTGGTCGAGGCGGTGCGCAGTGTGCGGACCAGCGATCCCGAGCTGCTCGCCCAGTACGGGCCGATCACGCTGGTGGCCTCAGGCGGGGGCGGCGACTCGCTGCCCACCCTGGACCGGTCGAAGCTGCACTCGGTGATCAACGACCGGGGTGGGGTCGGCTTCAACCGCGACGGCGGGCGGCCGGTGCCCTACAACCTCACCTCGAACCTGGCCCAGGTCAGCGCGGCGGCGCACGAGGGGCGAGCCAAGAGCATCGGCTTCACCTGGTCGACGAAGGTGAGCGGGTACCACGCGCGCCCGGGTGGGCAGGTCCAGACCGTGGTCGGCGGCACGGCGGTGGACTTCAAGTGGGACCCCGCGTCGCGGCGCTACCACCGGCTGATCGGCGGATCGCAGCAGATCGCGGCGGACGGCCGCGCGATGTCCACCCCGAACGTGATCGTCCAGTACTGCAGCGTCACGGTGCACCCCGGAGACGTCGACACGGCCGGCAACCCGGCGCAGTACACGCACTCGGTCGGTCGCGGCAAGGTCGCCGTGTTCCGCAACGGGCGCCGCATCGACGGCACCTGGTCACGGGCGGCGACCGGCTCGGGCACGTCGCTGAAGGACGCCCGCGGCCACCCGATTCCGCTCGCTCCGGGCGGCGCGTGGGTGATCCTCGTGGCCAACGGCGCCGCGCTGTCCTGACCCGAGCGGTAGGCCGGGCCGGGCCATCGATGAGGTAACGGCCCGGCGGCCGGCCTCCGCGCCGACCCTAGAATTGGCGGCATGTCCGAAGCCCAGACCAGTACCGAACACGCCGTCGGCACGGCCCGCGTCAAGCGCGGCATGGCCGAGATGCTCAAGGGCGGCGTGATCATGGACGTCGTCACGCCCGATCAGGCCAAGATCGCCGAGGACGCCGGCGCGGTGGCGGTGATGGCACTCGAGCGGGTGCCGGCCGACATCCGGGCCCAGGGCGGCGTCTCGCGTATGAGCGACCCCGACATGATCGACGGCATCATCAGCGCCGTCTCCATCCCGGTCATGGCCAAGGCCCGCATCGGGCACTTCGTCGAGGCCCAGGTGCTGCAGGCGCTCGGCGTCGACTACATCGACGAGTCCGAGGTGCTCACCCCGGCCGACTACGCCAACCACATCGACAAGTGGGCGTTCACCGTGCCGTTCGTGTGCGGCGCGACGAACCTGGGCGAGGCGCTGCGGCGCATCACCGAGGGCGCGGCCATGATCCGCTCCAAGGGCGAGGCCGGCACCGGCGACGTCTCCAACGCCACGACGCACATGCGCCAGATCCGGGCTGAAATCAGGCGCATCGCCGGCCTCAGCGAGGACGAGCTGTTCGTGGCCGCCAAGGAACTGCAGGCGCCTTACGAGCTCGTCGCCGAGGTGGCCCGCGCCGGCAAGCTGCCGGTCGTGCTGTTCACCGCGGGCGGCATCGCCACGCCGGCCGACGCCGCGATGATGATGCAGCTCGGGGCCGAAGGCGTGTTCGTCGGCTCGGGCATCTTCAAGTCCGGCGACCCGGCCCGCCGCGCCGAGGCCATCGTCAAGGCCACCACGTTCCACGACGACCCGGACGTCGTCGCCAAGGTCTCGCGCGGCCTGGGCGAGGCGATGGTCGGCATCAACGTCGAGGACGTGCCGCAGCCGCACCGGCTGGCCGAGCGGGGCTGGTAACGATGTGCCGCAACATCCAGACGCTGCGCCCGCCGTTCGTCGAGAACGTCACCGACTACGACATCGAGGCGGCCGCGCTGCAGTACGTGCGCAAGATCGCCGGCATGCGGGCGCCGTCGGCGGCCAACGCCGAGGCGTTCCAGCAGGCCGTCGACTCCGTGGCCGCCGCCACCTCGCAGTTGCTCGACAGCCTGGTGCTGCGACCCTCGACGTCCAAGCACGCGAAACCGGTCGCCAACGCGACCGCGCACCGGCACTGACGTGCCTCTGACCATCGGCGTGCTCGCCCTGCAGGGCGATGTCCGCGAGCACCTCGCTGCGTTGCGGGCGGCCGGCTGCGCGGCCGTGCCCGTGCGCCGCGTGTCCGAGCTGGAGGCGGTCGACGGGTTGGTGCTGCCCGGCGGGGAGTCGACCACCATCGTCAAGCTGGCCCGCACTTTCGACCTGCTCGAACCGCTCCGGGCGCGAATCAAGGAGGGGCTGCCGGTCTACGGCTCGTGCGCCGGCATGATCCTGCTGGCCGACCGCATCGTCGACGGCACCGCCGATCAGGAGACGTTCGGCGGCCTGGACGTCACCGTGCGCCGGAACGCCTTCGGGCGGCAGGTCGATTCGTTCGAGGAGGACGTCGTCGTCGAGGGCCTCGAAGGCGGCCCCGTACACGCCGTCTTCATCCGGGCACCGTGGGTCGAATCGGTCGGCCCCGCGGCCACGCCGCTCGCCGCCGTTACCACCGGCCCGGCCGCCGGTAAGATCGTGGCAGTTCGCCAGCAGCAGTTGCTGGCCACGTCGTTCCATCCGGAGCTGATGGGCGACGGACGCGTTCACGCGTACTTCTGCGACATGGTGAGGACTGCAAGATCGTGAAGGACCGGGCATGAGCGGCCACTCGAAATGGGCCACGACCAAGCACAAGAAGGCGGTGATCGACGCCAAGCGGGGCAAGCTCTTCGCGAAGTTGATCAAGAACATCGAGGTCGCGGCCCGCACCGGCGGTGGTGACCCCGACGGCAACCCGACCCTGTACGACGCCATCCAGAAGGCTCGCAAGAACTCGGTCCCGATCGACAACATCGACCGCGCCGTCAAGCGCGGCTCGGGCGCCGAGGCCGGCGGCTCGGACTGGCAGACGATCATGTACGAGGGCTACGGCCCGAACGGGGTCGCGATCCTCGTCGAGTGCCTGACCGACAACCGCAACCGGGCCGCGGGCGAGGTGCGCACCGCGATGACCCGCAACGGCGGCTCGATGGCCGACCCCGGTTCGGTGTCGTACCTGTTCTCGCGCAAGGGCGTGGTGATGGTGCCCAAGGAGGGGACCACCGAGGACGACGTGCTGGCCGCTGTGCTCGACGCCGGCGCCGAGGAGGTCAACGACCTCGGCGAGGAACTCGAGGTGCTCAGCGAGGCCGGCGACCTGGTGCCGGTGCGCACCGCGCTGCAGAACGCGGGCATCGACTACGAGTCGGCCGAGGCGTCGTTCGTGCCCAGCGTGCAGGTGCCGCTGGACGAGGACGGCGCGCGCAAGGTATTCCGGCTGATCGACGCACTCGAGGACAGCGACGACGTGCAGAACGTCTACGCCAACTTCGACGTCAGCGACGAGGTGATGGCGGCCGTCGGCTAGCCCGGCCGCCCCCGCTCAGAAGCCGATCGGCGACTCGCGCCAGAACCGGAACAGGTCGTAGCCCAGGGCCCACAGGCCTCGCGGCGCGCCCGTCGCGTCGTACAGGCGCTCGATCAGGTCGAAGAACCAGGTGTTGAGCCGGTCGATCTGCAAGAGCACGAACACGCCGAGCATGCCCCACGGCTTGATCGGCTCGAATCCACGGGCGGTCTGCGGGTTGAGGTACGGCTCGATGATCGCGTAGCCGTCCAGGCCGGGGATGGGCAGCAGGTTAAGCACGGCCGCGCTGATCTGCAGGAAGCCCAGGAACGCGACGCCCGACCAGAAGTGGATGTGCTGGCCGTTGTCGTGCCCGCGAGCCAGCAGCAACAGGATCACTGCGAAGACGATGTTCGAGAACGGGCCGGCGGCGGCCGCCACGCTCTGCATCGCCCGGCTGCGGAAGTCGTGCTTGTGCAGGTACACCGCGCCACCGGGCAGGCCGATGCCGCCCTGGGCGATGAAGATCAGCGGCAGGATGATCGACAGGAACGGGTGGGCGTACTTGAGCGGGTTCAGGGTCAGGTAGCCGGCCGCCTCGACGCTGCGGTCACCGGCCCGGTAGGCGGCGTAGGCGTGCCCGAACTCGTGCAGGCACAGTGACACCACCCAGCCGCCGACCACGAGGCAGAACACCCCGAACCGCGCGCTCGAGCGGTTGTCGTCGTAGCTCAGCCACCCGCCGAACGCGGTGAGCGCGACGAACCCCAGGAATATCGGACTGATCCGCATCCTGGGCTGTGACCACCGGCGCCGGCGGCGAAACGCGATCGGGTCGTTCCACACGCTGCGAAGCGTACGGGCCGACGGTGTGTCTGCGCTGCGGCTCGGTCGGCGCCGCCTAGGCTCTCGAACGTCCGTTCGTAGAGGAAGGCTGCGCGTGCGCGTTCTCGGCGTCGACCCCGGAATGACGCGATGCGGCATCGGCGTCGTCGACGGCGCACCCGGCCGGGCCCTGACCCTGGTCGACGTCCAGGTCGTGCGCACCCCGGCCGATGCCGAGGTCGGCGACCGGCTGGTGGCCCTGGCCGACGCGCTGGCCGCCGCCATCGAGCGGTTCGCCCCGGACGTGGTCGCCGTCGAACGGGTGTTCAGCCAGCACAACGTGCGCACCGTCATGGGCACCGCGCAGGCGGCCGGCCTGGCCATCGTGGCTGCCACCCGGGCCGGCATCCCGGTCGCGATGCACACGCCGAGCGAGGTGAAGGCCTCGGTCACCGGATCGGGCACCGCCGGTAAGGCCCAGGTCGGGGCGATGGTCAGCCGGCTGCTGAAGCTGCCCGAGGCGCCCCGTCCGGCCGACGCCGCCGATGCCCTCGCTCTGGCGATCTGCCAGCTGTGGCGTGGGGCGGCCCAGGCCCGGATGCGTGTCGCGGCGGCGGCTCGGGGTACGCCCGCAGCGGTTGGGAGGATGGCGCGGTGATTGCCAGCGTGCGCGGTCAGGTGGCCGCTGTCGGTCCGGACGGCGCAGTGGTCGAGGTCGGGGGAGTGGGGTTGGCCGTGTCCTGCACGCCCGGCACCCTGGCCCGGTTGCGGGTGGGCGAGCCGGCCCGGCTGGCGACCAGCCTGGTTGTGCGCGAGGACTCGCTGACCCTGTACGGCTTCGCCGACGACGACGAGCGGTCGCTGTTCGAGCTGTTGCAGACGGCCAACGGCGTCGGCCCGAAGCTGGCCCAGACGATCCTGGCCGTGCACCCGCCGAACGAGATCCGACGGGCCATCGCCACCGACGACCTGGCCGCCCTGACGAAGGTTCCCGGCATCGGCCGCAAGGGGGCCGAGCGCATCGTCATCGAGTTGCGCGACCGCATCGGCTCGGTCGAGCCCTCGGCGGCCGCCGACCTGTCCGGAGTCACGCCGGTGGCGCCGTGGCGCGAGCAGCTGCGCCACGCCCTGGCCGGGCTGGGCTTCAGCGGCAAGGAGGCCTCCGACGCGATCGACGTGGTGGCCGCCGACGCCGGGGACAGCCCGGACGTGTCCGCCCTGCTGCGGCAGAGCATCCAGCTGCTCGGACGCACCCGATGAGCGAGGTCGAGGACGTCGTGTCGCCGCTGCCGGTGGTCGGCGAGCGCGAGGTCGAGGCCAGCCTGCGCCCCAAACGGCTGGCCGAGTTCCCGGGCCAACCCAAAGTGCGCGAGCAGCTCGAACTGGTGCTGGAGAGCGCGCTGCGGCGGGGCCGCCCGCCGGATCACGTGCTGCTGTCGGGACCGCCCGGGCTGGGCAAGACCAGCCTGGCCATGATCATCGCCACCGAGCTGAACACCTCGATCCGGGTCACCAGCGGCCCGGCGATCGAGCGGGCCGGCGACCTGGCCGCGCTGCTCACCAGCTTGGGCGAGGGCGAGGTGCTGTTCATCGACGAGATCCACCGCGTCGCCCGCCCGGCCGAGGAATTGCTCTACATGGCGATGGAGGACTTCCGGGTCGACGTGGTGGTCGGCAAGGGCCCGGGCGCGACCGCCATCCCGCTCGACCTGGCCCCGTTCACCCTGGTCGGGGCCACCACCCGGGCCGGGCTGCTCACCGGCCCGCTGCGTGATCGCTTCGGCTTCACCGGGCACCTGGACTTCTACGACGAGGCCGACCTGCAGACGATCCTGCACCGCTCGGCCGCCCTGCTCGACGTCGACCTGCGCCCGGACGGCGCGACCGAGATCGCCGGACGCTCGCGGGGCACGCCCCGGATCGCCAACCGGTTGCTGCGCCGGGTCCGCGACTACGCCGAGGTGCGCGCCGACGGCGTGGTCACCGAGCAGATCGCCCGCGACGCGCTGGCCGTCTACGACGTGGACGAGCTGGGCCTGGACCGCCTGGACCGGGCCGTGCTCGACGCGCTCGTGCGCCGCTTCGGTGGGGGACCGGTCGGCGTCGGCAACCTGGCGGTGGCGGTCGGCGAAGAGGTCGAAACGGTCGAGGAAGTGGCCGAGCCCTACCTCGTCCGGGCCGGGCTGCTCGTCCGCACGCCTCGCGGCCGGGTCGCCACGCCGGCCGCCTGGGCGCACCTCGGGCTGACGCCCCCGCGCGAGGGCGGCGCGGCCACCCTGTTCGACACGTGAAGCTCGGGCACTAGCACGGTGTGGCGGGCGTTGAGTAACGGAGCGCCTACACTCGCGGGCGCCCATCCGCCATATCCGAGGTATCCACCGTGAAAGACGCACTACCGCTGATCCTGCTCGCCGCCCTGCTGGTGGCGATGCTGCTGTTCGCCCGGCGCAACCGCGAGCGCGCGGCCAGCCAACAGGCCAAGATGCGTGAGCGGATCACGTTCGGCTCCGAGGTGATGACCACGTCCGGGCTGTACGGCACCGTGACCGGCCTGAATCCCGACGACACGGTGCAGCTGTCCATCGCGCCCGGCGTCGAGGTGAAGTGGGCGATCGCGGCGCTGCGCGACGTCGAATCGTTGCCGAACCAGTACCGAGAACCGCTCAAATCCGAGGAAGATAAGGCCGACGAACCGCCGGACGACGGTCCGCCCCGGTGAGTCGATCCGGGCACAATGTCCGGGGCCAGTCCGGCCTCATCATGACGTCGGTCATACTGTGCCGGATCCACGGCGCTCACGCGTCGTGCTAAGAACGCTGGGCTGACGTTCACCGCAGTCCAACACGGAACACGTCGAGGAGACCTACCCCCGTGGCACCACCTGCCGGAACGCTGCGTGTCGGGCGTTACTTCCTAGCGCTGATCGCCATCCTCGCCGTGATCTACGGCCTCGTCTTCCTGCCCGGCCAGCGACACTCGCCCAAGCTGGGCCTGGACCTGGTGGGCGGCAAGCAGGTCGTCTTCCAGGCCAAGACCGACAACGGCAAGCCCCCGTCGAAGGGTGCGATGAGTCAGGCCCGGCAGATCATGGAGGACCGGGTCAACGGCTCCGGCGTCGCCAACGCCGAGGTTGTGGTGCAGGGCGGCAACCAGATCGCCGTCTCCATCCCGGGCAAGAACAGCGCCGACATCGCCAAGCTCGGCGAGGCGGCCAAGCTGAACTTCCGTCCGCTGGTGATGGCGCCGGTGCCGACGGCGGCGGCCTCAGCGTCGGCCGCGACGCAGACCCCCTCGACCGGCGCGACCCCGACCACCACGCCCTCGACGACGACCACGCCCAGTGCGCCCACCACGCCGGCCGGCAGTTCGCCGAGCGGATCGTCGAGCAACTCGCCGCGCGACAACGCCGCGCGCCCACTCGACGCGCCGTCCACCACCCCGAGCGCGAGCCCCACCTCGCCGAAGGCGAGCAGCACGCCCAGCCCGGGCGCGGCCCCGACCTCGACAGCCCCGGCCAAGACCACCGCCGATCCGCTCAAGGGGCTCAGCTTCCCGGTACCGACCAGTGACACCGCCTTCAACAAGCTGACCCAGGCCCAGCAGCAGGAGTTGCAGGCGCGTCTGGCGACCTTCGACTGCTCCTCCGATCAGCCCGACGGGGAGGCCCAGGCGAACAAGGCATTCATCGCCTGCGACAGCAACGACCCGACCAAGGCCACCAGCGTCTTCTTGCTCGGCCCGGTGATCGTGCCGGGCACCGAGATCTCCAGCGCCACCGCCAACCCGCCCGACTTCTCCGGTAACGGCGGCAGCGCCGAGTGGACCGTGTCGCTGAACCTGAAGAGCAGCGGCTCCAAGGCCTGGGCGAAGTACACCGGTGCGCACAACACCGGCGGCCAGGACGTCTCCGCTCCGATCACCTCCTGCGGGCCGAGTGGCACGCCGTGCGCCAACTACGTCGCGTTCACCCTTGACGGCGCGGTCGTCTCGTCGCCGTACAACAAGGACGCGATCAACGGCCAGGCCACCCAGATCTCGGGCAGCTTCACCGAGGACTCGGCGACGCTGCTCGCCCGTGAGCTCAAGTACGGCGCCCTGCCGCTGAACTTCACCCCGCTCACCAACACCGACGTCTCGGCGACGCTGGGCACGGCGCAGCTCAAGGCCGGCCTGCTCGCGGGCGGTATCGGCCTGATCCTCGTCGTGCTCTACTCGCTGATCTACTACCGCGGCCTCGGCCTGGTCACCATCGCCTCGCTGATGGTGTCCGGCGTGCTGACGTACGGCTCCCTGGTCATCCTCGGCCGCGAGATCGGGTTCACCCTGACCCTGGCCGGCATTGCCGGTTTCATCGTCGCAATCGGTATCACCGCCGACTCGTTCGTCGTGTTCTTCGAACGAATAAAGGACGAAGTGCACGAGGGGCGAAGTATGCGCGTAGCCGTGCCGCGCGCGTGGGTGCGGGCCCGGCGCACCATCCTGTCGGCCGACACCGTGTCGTTCCTCGCCGCGGCCGTGCTGTACTACTTCGCCGCAGGCGACGTGAAGGGCTTCGCGTTCACTCTGGGCCTTTCGACGATCCTCGACCTGGTCGTGGTGTTCCTGTTCACCCACCCGATGGTGTCGCTGCTGTCGCGCAGCGCGGCGTTCGGTTCGAGCCGGTTCACCGGTCTCAACGCCGTTCGGGCGGGCGGGATCGTCCCCGACACGCCGGCCCCGGCCGCCCCGGCGCCGGCCACGCGACGGACCCGCCGGGCCAAGGTCGCCGCGAAGGCCGAGGCCGAACCGGCCGCCGTTGCGGTGCTCGACGAGGAGGACGAGCCGGACGCTCCGCCGCCGGACGAGGCCGAGCCGGTTGCCGCCGAGGAAACCACGGCCGATGCGCCGAAGGACGCGCCCAAGGCCAAGCCGGATCGTCCGCGCACCCCGCCGAAGGCCGGCACCGCTGCCGAGCGGGCCGCCGAGCGCCGGGCCCGGATGCGGGCCGAGGCGGCCGAGAGCCAGAAGGGCAAGCGCTGATGTCGGTCTTTCAACGCCTGTACCGGGGCGAGACGCGCTTCAACTTCATCGGCACGCGGCGGCGTTGGTACCTCGCCTCGGCGATCATCATCGTCATCTGCATCCTCAGCTTCGTGCTCCGTGGCTTCAACTGGGGCATCGAGTTCAAGGGCGGCAGTCAGTTCACCATCCTGACCAAGGGAACGCCGATCACGGCCAAGCAGGCCGAGGACGCCTTCTCCAAGGCCGGTCTCGAGGTGGCCGACGCCGCGCGCGTCGTCGGCTCGGGTGACAGCCGGCAGATCGTCGTCAAGACCAAGGACGTCACGCCGGCCGAGCAGGCCACGGTGACGCCGAAGGTTGCCGCCGACCTGAACATCTCGCCGAGCGTCATCAGCGTGCAGTCGGTGAGCTCCAGCTGGGGCCATGAGATCTCGGTCAAGGCGATCGAGGGACTGATCATCTTCCTGATAGTCGTGTCGATCTACCTGTCGATACGGTTCCAATGGCGAATGGCGGTCGGGGCGTTCATCGCTCTTATCCACGACCTGCTGCTGGCCGCCGGGGTCTACTCGCTGGTCGGTTTCGAGGTCACGCCCTCGACCGTGGTGGGCCTGCTGACCATCCTCGGTTTCTCCCTGTACGACACGGTGGTCGTCTACGACAAGGTGGCCGAGAACGCGAAGGACATCACCGCCGGCTCGCGCATGACGTTCTCCGAGGCGGCCAATCTGGCGGTCAACCAGACCCTGATGCGCTCGATCAATACGTCGCTGATCGGCCTGCTGCCGGTGGCCGGGTTGCTGTTCGTCGGTGCCGGCATCCTCGGCGTGGGCACGATCAAGGACCTGGCGCTGATCCTGTTCGTCGGGCTGGCGTCCGGGGCGTACTCGTCGCTGTTCCTGGCCACGCCGATCGTCTGCGACCTGGTCGAGCGCCAGCCCGAGTACAAGGCGCTGACCAAGCGGGTGGCGGCCAAGCGAGCCAGCGAGGCGGCCAAGCAGGCGGCGGCCGGCGAGCCCGCCCTGGCCGGTACCGGCGGGACGGCCACGGCGGTGCGCCGTAGCGGCGTGCCGGCTCCGGCGCCGAAACCCGGGGCGCGCCCGCAACGGGCTCGGCGGCGCTAGCGGATGTCACCGGACGAGTTGGCGGCGCTGATCGCCAAGCGGCTGCGCGACGTCCCGGACTTCCCCGAGCCGGGCATCGCCTTCAAGGACATCTCGCCGCTGCTGGCCGACCCCGACGCGTTCGGCGCGGCGATCGGCGCCCTGGCCGACGACGCCCGCCGGCTCGGTTCGATCGACCTGGTCGCCGGCATCGAGGCCCGCGGGTTCCTGTTCGCGGCGGCGCTGGCCTGCGACCTCGGCTGCGGCATCGTCCCGGTCCGCAAGGCCGGCAAGTTGCCGCCGCCGACCATCCGTCGGGCCTACGACCTGGAGTACGGGCAGGCCGAGATCGAGGTGCCGGTGGACGTCTTGGACGGGCGGCGCGTCTACCTGGTCGACGACGTGCTGGCCACCGGCGGCACTGTGCGGGCCGCCGCCGAGCTGGTCGTCCAGGCCGGCGGCGAGGTGGCCGGCATCGGCGTGCTGCTGGAGCTGGGCTTCCTCGGCGGGCGGGCCCGGCTCGAGGGCGTCGCGCACGGCTCGATCACGGCTCTGCTGCGCAGCTGACGCGCGCGAGCGGCCTCCTGGGCGCTAGCCTGGTGCCGGCCGCCTAGACTGGTGGTGCGGATCCTGCTGAGGAGGCCTCGCTGACGACGGAGGCTGTGCCACCGAAGGCCCGAACCGGGCCAGACCCGGATCGGGCCGGTTCTGCTGCGTCCTCGTCAGAAAATCCCACCGCGCCGGTGCTGGCGACCGCGCCGCTGCCCGGGCCGGACGGTGACGCCGGCCAGAGCCAGCAACACCGCCGCCGGGTCCGCGACCGGCTGGCCCGGCGCCTGGTCACGGCTCCCCGGCAGTCGCCGGTCCGTCCCGTGCTCGAACCGCTGCTGGCCATCCACCGCGGCGCGCACCCCAAGGTCGACCCGCGGCTGCTGCAGCGCGGCTACGACCTGGCCGAACAGCGCCATCGGGGCCAGTTGCGCAAAAGCGGCGACCCGTACATCACGCACCCGCTCGCCGTCGCCACGATCCTGGCCGAGCTGGGCATGGACACCACCACGCTGGTCGCCGCCCTGCTGCACGACACGGTCGAGGACACCGGGCTTTCGCTCGACGCGATCCAGGACCAGTTCGGCGGCGAGGTCGCGCACCTGGTCGACGGCGTGACCAAGCTGGACAAGGTCAAGTTCGGCGACGCGGCCGAGGCCGAGACGATCCGCAAGATGGTCGTAGCGATGGCCCGCGACCCGCGCGTGCTGGTCATCAAGCTGGCCGACCGGCTGCACAACATGCGCACGCTACGGTTCCTGCCGCCGGCCAAGCAGGAGCGCAAGGCCCGCGAGACCCTCGAGGTGCTGGCCCCGCTGGCCCACCGGCTGGGCATGAACACGGTCAAGTGGGAGCTGGAGGACCTGGCCTTCGCCACGCTGTATCCGAAGCGGTACGAGGAGATCGTGCGGCTGGTCGCCGAGCGGGCGCCCTCGCGCGACACGTACCTGCACGAGGTGGTCGAGCGGGTGAGCGGCGACCTGCGCGAGGGTGGGGTCAAGGCGATCGTCACCGGCCGGCCCAAGCACTACTACTCGATCTACCAGAAGATGATCGTGCGGGGCCGCGAGTTCACCGACATCTACGACCTGGTCGGCATCCGCGTGCTCGTCGAGAGCGAGCGCGACTGCTACGCCACCCTCGGCATCATCCACGCGAACTGGCAACCGGTACCGGGCCGGTTCAAGGACTACATCGCGATGCCGAAGTTCAACATGTACCAGTCACTGCACACCACGGTGATCGGTCCGGGCGGTAAGCCGGTCGAGCTGCAGATCCGCACGCACGCCATGCACCGTACGGCAGAGTACGGTATCGCGGCGCACTGGAAGTACAAGGAGATCAAGAACGCCGAGATCACCGATCCGGCCGGGGTTTCCGACGAGATGGGCTGGCTGCGTCAGCTGCTCGACTGGCAGCGCGAGGCTCAGGAGCCCGAGGAATTCCTCGACTCATTGCGTTACGACCTCGGCTCGTCCGAGGTGTACGTCTTCACCCCGAAGGGCGACGTGGTGGCCCTGCCGGCCGGGTCCACGCCGGTCGACTTCGCGTACGCGGTGCACACCGAGATCGGCCACCGGTGCATCGGCGCGCGCGTCAACGGCAAGCTGGTCGCGCTGGAGAGCGCGCTCGACAACGGCGACACCGTCGAGGTGTTCACGTCCAAGGCGGAGAATGCCGGGCCGTCACGCGACTGGCTGAGTTTCGTCAAGTCGCCCCGGGCCAAGACGAAGATCCGCCAGTGGTTCGCCCGCGAAAGGCGCGAGGACGCCATCGACGCCGGCAAGACGGCCCTCTCCCGGGCGATGCGCAAGGCGTCGTTGCCGATGCAGCGGCTGCTCGGCGGCGAGGCGCTGCTGACCATCGCCCGCGATCTGCACCTGCCCGACATCTCCGGGCTGTACGCCGCGGTGGGCGAGGGCCACGTGTCGGCCCAGAACGTGGTGCAGAAGCTCGTCACCCAACTCGGCGGCGTCGAGGGCGCGGTCGAGGACATCGCCGAGACGGCCCTGCCCACCACCCAGGCCGAGCGCAGCGGGGCCCGCCGTTCGGGCGACGCCGGTGTCACGGTCAAGGGCGTCAGCGATGTCTGGGTCAAGCTGGCCCGCTGCTGCACCCCGGTGCCGGGTGACGAGATCCTCGGCTTCGTGACCCGCGGCGGCGGGGTATCGGTGCACCGGCGCACCTGCACCAACGCGACGTCCCTGCTGCTGCAGCCCGACCGCCTGGTCGAGGTCGAGTGGGCGCCGTCGGCCGAGTCGACGTTCGTCGTGTCCATCCAGGTCGAGGCGCTCGACCGGCACCGGCTGCTGTCGGACGTCAGCCGGGTGCTGTCCGACGAGAGCGTCAGCATCCTGTCGGCCGCGGTCAACACCAACCGCGACCGGGTGGCGGTCAGCAAGTTCACCTTCGAGATGGCCGAGGCCAAGCACCTCGGCCACCTGCTGCGGGCCATCCGCAACGTCGAAGGGGTCTACGACGTGTACCGCATCCACAACGGCAACTGACGCGGCGGCGCCCGGCCGCTAGTTGACGCTCTTCAGGTCGATGACGAAGACCAGCGACGAGTTGGCCGGGATCGATCCCTGGGCCTGGTCCTTGTAGGCCAGTGAGGCCGGCATGATCACGACGCGCCGCCCGCCGGCCTTCATCGGTGGTACACCGCTGCCACCGCCGATGCCCTGGGTGAAGCCGTCGATCACGTTGCCCGGGCCGAGCGTAAACGTCGCGGGCTGACCGCCGTTCGCCCACGACGAGTCGAACTCGCTTCCCGTCTTGTACAGCACGCCTGTGTACTGCACGGTCACGTTCGACTTGGTCGTGGCCGCCTTGCCCTTGCCGACCACCAGATCCTTGTACTCGAGCTTCTTGGGGTCGGTGGCCGAGGCGGAGGTGACGCCGGGCGCGCCCTTGAGGTCGGCGGCTCCCGTCACGGTGACGCCGTTGAACGTCACGCTCGGACCCTTGGCGGCCGGGACCGACGAGGCCGGGGCCGATGACGAGCCGCTGGCCGCGGGTGACGACGGCGCGGTGCTGTTCGCGGCCGGCTTCTTCTTGTCATTACCGCTGGTTGCGAGCACGACGACGATCACCACGACGACGGCGACGATGACCGTGCCGGCGATCGTGGCGATCAGGGTCCGGCGTTTGCGGGCCGCCTCGGCCTGCTGGCGGGCCTGCAACTGCCGTTCGAGTTGCCGCCGGGACTGCTCACGCCGCTGCTTGCTGGTAACCACCTGGTGTCCTAACCGTTGCTTGCTTCGAGGCGAACCGTCTTGAAGATCAGATCCTTGTTCGGGCGACCGCCGCCGGCCTGGTTGGAGCCGTCGTCGCCGGCCTGGGCCACCTCTTGGAGGATGTTCAGCCCCTTGGTGACGTGGCCGACGACCGTGTAGTTCTTACCGAGGCCGGTGCCGGCGGCGGTGTTCTGGTTGCTGTCCTTGGTGATGAAGAAGAACTGGCTGCCGTTGGTGTTGGCCCCGCCGTTGGCCATCGCGATCGTTCCGGCGGTGTAGTCGGCCTTGCTCAGGTTCTCGTCCTTGGTCGTGTACGTGGGTCCGCCGAGGCCGCTGGCCGTCGGGTCGCCGCACTGCACGACGAAGATGCCCTGGTTCACCGAACGCGGGCAGGCGGTGTTGTCGTAGAACTTCTTGCCGATCAGGTAGGCCAGGCTCTGCACGTTGCACGGGGCGCCCGCGCCGTCGAACTCGACCGTGATGTTGCCGAGGTTGGTGGCGAACACGGCCGTGCGGGTCGCGGTTGGCGTCGGTGAGGGGTCCGGGGGGAGGCCGACGTCGAACAGGCTCGGGTTCTGCTTTAGCGCGTCGGCCGACTCGGCGTAGCCGCACGGGCCGCTGGTCTTCTTGGCCGCCCGGTTGGCGATCTTGGCCGGTTTGCGGGCGGGCAGCGGCGACCGCGTCGAACTCGGGCTGGAACTCGCGCTCGGGCTGGTGCTCGACGTGCTCGACGGCGACGTGCTGCTCTTGGCGGCCGGCTTCTTGTCGTCGTTGGTGACCGCGATGACGACGACCGCGACCACGACGGCCAGCACGACGGTGCCGGCGATGGTGGCGATCAGGGTCCAGCGCTTGCGCGCAGCCTCGCGCTCCTGGCGGCGTTGCAGTTGCCGCTCGAGGTGGCGGCGGGCCGCGTCACGGCGCTGTTTTTCGGTCGGCACGAAGCGTTCCCTCCGGGTTCCCTCGAGGTCGGGCGGGCGCGAGGTCCGCGACAGTGTATGGAACCTGGCAAGGTGCGCGATCAGAGGCCGCTGGTTACTCCTTCTGGGCGCCCGTCACCAGGTATTTGCCATCGTCACCCTTCGTGCAGGTGACGAGCAGCTTCGTGCCGTCCAGGGCGGTGAACTCGGTCTTGACGGTCGCCGCCTGGTCGTCGGTCGAGCTGTCGAACTTCGGGGTGAACACCTTGCCGTTCAGGCTGCGGGTGAACGATTCGGGCACGCTGCCGGGCTTGGTGCACGCCTGCGCCCCGGACACGTCGAACAGCTCGGCGAAGATCACGTAGGTGATGGCCGGGCCCTGCCCGTCGGTGCGCGGGTCGTCGCACTTGCCCGATGTGGTGGAGGTCGTCGTGGTCGGCTCGGGCGTGGTGGGACCCGGGGTGGTGGGGCCGGGCGAGGTCGGTCCCGGTGTCGGGCCGGCCTCGTGGTGCTTGCCGCTCGTGGCCACGACTATGCCGATGACGATTCCGGCGACCGCGACCAGCGCGCAGCCGGCGATGATCCACATCCGCTTGTTGCCGCCGCGCTTGGGCGGTTCGCCGCCGTAGCCCGGATGGGGCTGGTGGTACTGCTGCGGCGGCCCGGGCGGCCCGGGCGGGCCGTAGTGCTGGGCCGGAGGCGGCGCGGTGACCGGCGGCGGCGTGTACGACTGCACCGGGACCGGGGCGAAGGGATGGCCGGCCGGCTGCGGCGTGTGCCCCGGCTGAGGCGGCGGCGTCGGGGTGTGCTGCGGCGGAGGGGTGTGCTGCGGCGGTGGCGTGTGCTGCGGCGGTGGCGTGTGGCCGGGCGCGCTCGGGGCGGGCATCGGGGGAGCGGTGGCGACCGTCCGCTCGGCCGCGGCACCGCGATCGCGGACCCCGTCGATCACGTCGTCGAGCAGCTGCACGATCGTCGCCGCCGACGGGCGCCGAGCCGGGTCGCGACGCATCGCCTCGACGATCACGTCGGCGAGCGGACCCCCGTGCGGCGGCACCGGCGCGTCGGAGGTGGCGATCCGATTGAGGATGGCCAGGGCGTTACCGCCGGCCGAGAACGGTGGCTCGCCCTCGACGGCCGCGTAGAGCATCGCGCCGAGCGCCCAGACGTCGCTGGCCGGGCTGTGGTTGCCGCCCAGCGCGATCTCGGGGGCCAGGAAGTTCGGCGTGCCGATGAACGTGCCGGTGGAGGTCATGCCGGCGTCGCCCTCGTCGCGGGCGATACCGAAGTCGGTGAGCTTGGCCGTGCCGTCGGCCGCGATCAGCACGTTGGCCGGCTTGACGTCGCGGTGAATGATGCCGGCTCGGTGGGCCACACCCAGGGCGGCCGCGACCTGCCGGCCGATCCGGGCCGCGGCGACCGGGTCGAGCCGGCCGTCCTTCTGCTGAGCGACCAGCTCCTTGAGCGACTTGCCGCTGACCAGCTCCATCACCAGGCAGGGCAGTCCCTCGTCGACGACCACGTCGTAGATGCCCACCGCGTTGGGGTGGTTGAGCCGAGCGGCCAGGCGCGCCTCGCGCATCGAGCGGCCGATCGTGACGTCGTCGCCCGCGCCGTCGCCGTAGGCCAGCCGCTTGACGGCGACGTCGCGCTGCAGGAGTGTGTCGCGAGCGCGCCACACTTCGCCCATGCCACCCCGGCCGATCAGCTCGACGCACTCGTAACGACCGCCGATCACCCGGCCGGCGGCGCCGCCTGCGTCCATCATCACCTCGTAAGCCGGTTCGCGAGTCGGTAGGGCAGTCTAGCCAGTAAGACCACCGTTTTCGGGCGCGATACGCCAAAAGCCGCGCCGACCGGTAATCGCGGCAGCGATCACCGGGCAGTCGGTAGGCTTGTGTGTCCTGTCCGCGTCCGAAGTTACGGGAGTTGCTCGCTGTGCTGATCGCGGGGATCCCGTCGGCCGCGACGGCCACGAACTGCTGGGTCGTTGCCCCCGGCCCGGGCGAGCAGTGCGTGGTGATCGATCCGGGCATCGACGTCGAGTCCGGCCTCGACGACGTGATCGCCGAGAACCGGCTGCACCCGGTGGCGGTGCTGCTCACACACGGGCATATCGACCACACGTTCTCGGTCGTGCCGGTGTGCCAGGCCCGCGACGTCGCCGCCTACATCCACCCGGACGACCGGGGCCAGCTGGCCGACCCCTGGTCCGGGCTCGGCCTGCCGTCCGGCACGCCGCTGCTCGGGCTGGGCGGCTTCCCGCTGGCCGAGCCGGACGACGTGCGGGAGCTGGCCGACGGCGTGGCCGTGCCGCTCGGCGGGCTGAAGTTCGGCGTGCGGCACGCGCCGGGCCACACCCGCGGCTCGGTCGTGTTCGATTTGGACGATCAGCTATTCAGCGGCGACGTGCTGTTCGCCGGCTCGATCGGGCGGGTCGACCTGCCCGGCGGCTCGATGGCCGACATGACCGCGTCGCTGCTCGAGGTCATCCTGCCGCTGCCCGACGAGACGGTGGTCCATCCCGGACACGGCCCGTCGACCACCATCGGGCGCGAACGCGCCACCAACCCCTACCTGCTGGATCTTCTGTGAGTGCGAAACCAACCCCGCTCAGCGGGTTTCCCGAGTTCCTGCCTGCGCAGCGGATGGTCGAGCTGCACGTCATCGAGACGGTGCGCGAGACGTTCGAGCTGCACGGGTTCGCCTCGATCGAGACACGCGCGGCCGAGCCGCTCGAGCAGCTGCTGCGCAAGGGCGAGATCGACAAGGAGGTGTACGTCCTGCGGCGGCTGCACGCGTCCGACGACGACACCTCGACGCTGGGTCTGCATTACGACCTGACCGTGCCGTTCGCGCGCTACGTGCTGGAGAACGCCGGCAAGCTGGAGTTCCCCTTCCGGCGCTACCAGATCCAGAAGGCGTGGCGGGGCGAGCGTCCGCAGGAGGGACGCTTCCGCGAGTTCACCCAGGCCGACATCGACGTGGTCGGGCGGGACGAGTTGCCGTTCCACCACGACGTGGAGATCGCCCGGGTGATGGCCGAGGCGCTGTCCCGGCTGCCGGTGCCGCCGCTGCGGCTGCAGGTCAACAACCGCAAGCTGATCGAGGGCTTCTACCGGGGCGTCGGCGCGGCCGATCCGGCGGCGGTCATGCGGGTGATCGACAAGCTGGACAAGGTGCCGCCGGACGTCATCGCCAAGATGCTGGCCGACGACGCCGGACTGGGCGACGCGCAGGTGGCGCAATGCCTGGCGCTGGCCGAGATCCGCACGTCGGACACGTCCTTCGTGGCGCAGGTCCGCGAGCTCGGCGTCGAGCACGAGCTGCTCGACCTCGGGCTGGCCGAGCTCGAGGCGGTGGTGGCCGGCTGCGCGGCGGCGGTCAACGACCGGTTCGGTGTCGAGGCCGACCTGCGCATCGCCCGCGGGCTGGACTACTACACCGGCACCGTGTTCGAGACCCGGATGGCCGGCTTCGAGAGCATCGGCTCGATCTGCTCAGGTGGCCGCTACGACTCGCTCGCGTCGGACGGCAGGACGACCTACCCGGGCGTGGGCATCTCGCTGGGCATCAGCCGGATGCTGGTGCCGCTGCTGGCCCGGGGCCGGCTGGCCGCGTCGCGGTCGGTGCCCTCGGCTGTGCTGGTGGCCCTCCCGTCCGACACCGATCGGGACAAGTGCGATGAGATCGCACAGGCGCTGCGGGCCCGGGGTATCGCCACCGAGGTCGCGCCGACGGCGGCCAAGTACGGTCGCCAGATCCGCTTCGCCGAGCGCCGCGGCATCCCGTTCGTGTGGTTCCCCGACTCCGGCGAGGTGAAGGACATCCGCAGCGGCGATCAGGTCGCCGCCGATCCGAATACCTGGACGCCCCCCGCCACCGACTTGAAGCCCCGGATTGAGGAGACATCGTGATCCGCACCCACGACGCCGGCACGCTGCGTCGCGAGAACGCCGGCCAGACCGTCACCCTGGCCGGCTGGGTGGCCCGCCGACGCGACCACGGGGGAGTCGCGTTCATCGACCTGCGCGACGCGTCGGGCACCGTCCAGGTCGTGATGCGCGACGACGAGCTGGCCCACGACCTGCGCAACGAGTGGTGCGTGGCCGTCACCGGCGAGGTGCGCGAGCGCACCGAGGGCAACGTCAACCCGAACATCCCGACCGGCGAGATCGAGGTCGTCGCCTCGCGGCTGGACGTGCTGAGCGAGGCGGCGCCGTTGCCGTTCCAGATCGACGAGCACGCCGAGGTCGGCGAAGAGGCCCGGCTCAAGTACCGGTATCTGGACCTGCGGCGGCCCGAACCGGCCGCCGCGATCCGGCTGCGCAGCCAGGTGAACCGCGCCGCTCGCGACGTGCTGTACGGGCAGAACTTCGTCGAGATCGAGACCCCGACGATGACCCGTTCGACGCCGGAGGGGGCGCGCGACTTCCTGGTGCCGGCCCGGTTGCGGCCGGGCAGCTGGTACGCGCTGCCGCAGTCGCCGCAGCTGTTCAAGCAGCTGCTGATGGTCGGCGGCATGGAGCGCTACTTCCAGATCGCCCGCTGCTACCGCGACGAGGACTTCCGGGCCGACCGGCAGCCGGAGTTCACCCAGCTCGACATCGAGATGAGCTTCGTCGACCAGGACGACATCATCGCGTTGTCCGAGCAGATCCTGGTCGCGCTGTGGCGGCTGGTCGGGCACAAGATCACGACGCCCGTCCCGCGGATGACCTACGCCGACGCGATGGCCCGATACGGCACGGACAAGCCGGATCTGCGCTTCGACCTGGAACTGGTCGACTGCACCGACTTCTTCAAGGACACGCCGTTCCGGGTGTTCCAGGCCGCCTACGTCGGCGCCGTGGTGATGGCCGGCGGCGCGTCGCAGCCGCGGCGCACGCTCGACGCCTGGCAGGAGTTCGCCAAGCAGCGGGGGCACCGCGGGCTGGCCTACGTGCTGGTCGGCGACGAGGGCGAGCTGGGCGGCCCGGTCGCGAAGAACTTGTCCGACGCCGAGCGCGAGGACCTGGCCAAGCACGTGGGCGCGAAGCCGGGCGATTGCGTCTTCTTCGCCGCGGGGCCGGCCTCGTCCGCGCGCAACCTGCTCGGCGCGGCCCGGCTGGAGATCGGCCAGCGCCTGGGCCTGATCGACGCGGCGGCCTGGTCGTTCGTGTGGATCGTCGACGCGCCGCTGTTCGAGCCGTCCAGCGAGGCCGAGGCGGCCGGCGACGTCGCCGTCGGATCCGGCGCCTGGACGGCGGTGCACCACGCGTTCACCTCGCCCAAGCCGGAGTCGATGGACACGTTCGACACCGACCCGGCTTCAGCGCTGGCCTACGCCTACGACATCGTCTGCAACGGCAACGAGATCGGCGGCGGCTCGATCCGTATCCACCGCGCCGACGTGCAGGAGCGGGTGTTCGCCGTGATGGGGCTGTCCAAGGAGCAGGCCCAGGAGAAGTTCGGGTTCCTGCTCGAGGCGTTCAAGTACGGTGCCCCGCCGCACGGCGGAATCGCATTCGGATGGGATCGCATCTGCGCCCTGCTGGCCGGCAGCGACTCGATCCGCGACGTGATCGCCTTCCCCAAGACGGGCGGCGGCTACGACCCGCTGACCGGCGCCCCGGCGCCCATCACGCCCGAGCAGCGCAAGGAGGCGGGCATCGACGCCCAGCCCGAGTGAGCGCCCGCCGGTTTTGGTCACCAGGTCCCGTATAACCGGCCCGGTGACCAAAACCGCGCGTTGACCAGCCGGCTCACGCGGCTGAGGATCGGGTCATTGGCAGAAACCCCAGGGAGGCTCCAATGGCCAAGGTTCTGATTCTCACCGGCGACGCGGCCGAAGACCTCGAGGTCATGTATCCCTACCAGCGGCTGCTGGAGGAGGGCTACGAGGTGCACATCGCGGCGCCGAGCAAGAAGAAGCTCCAGTTCGTCGTGCACGACTTCGTCGACGGCTTCGACACCTACACCGAGAAGCCCGGCCACACCTGGCCGGCTGACGTTGCCTTCGCCGACGTCGACCCGTCCGACTACGTCGCGGTGGTCGTGCCGGGTGGGCGCGCGCCCGAGTACATCCGCAACGACGCCGACGTGCAGCGCATCCTCAAGCACTTCGCCGAGGGCGACAAGCCGATCGCGCACCTGTGCCACGGTCCGCTCGCGCTGGCCGCGGCCGACGTGCTGCGCGGGCGGCGCAGCGCCGCCTACCCGGCGCTCGCCCTGGACGTCGCGGCGGCCGGCGCCGAGTTCGTCGACAGCGAGGCGGTCGTCGACGGCGTGATGGTCTCCGGGCGGGCCTGGCCCGACCACCCGGCCTGGATGCGCGAGTTCATGTCGATCCTGCGGGCCAAGGCACCGGCCCGCTGACCGAGCCCGAAACGTCAGCTCACCGCGCTACTGTCGGGTAGATCCCCGACCGAGGAGCCGGCATGGTGGATTTCGCGCTGACCGACGAGCAACGCGCCATTCGTGAGACGGCCCGGGCGTTCATCACCGACGAGATCGTCCCGCGCGAGGCCGAGGCGCTGCGCCGTGAGCGCGAGGGCCACGCCGGCATCAGCCAGGACGAGATTCGCGAGTTGCAGCTCAAGGCGCGCGCGTTCGGGTTCTGGGGGTTGGCCACGCCCGACGAGTACGGCGGCATGGACCTGCCCGCGTTGACCCAGGCGCTGATCTGGACCGAGCTCGGCCGCACGTTCATCCCGTTCCGGTTCGGGGGCGAGGCCGACAACATCCTGTTCCACGGCAACGACGCGCAGCGGGCCGAGTACCTGGTGCCGACCATCGAGGGCGAGCGGCTGTCCTGCTTCGCGATCACCGAGCCGGGTGCCGGGTCGGACGCGGCCAACATCAAGACCAGCGCCCACCGCGACGGCGGTGACTGGCTGATCAACGGCGAGAAGACGTTCATCACCGGCGGCAACGACGCCGACTTCGCCATCGTCATCGCAGTGACCGATCCCGAGCAGGGCGCACGCACCGGCTCGACCGCGTTCCTGGTCGACCGGGCCATGGGCTGGACCTCGCACTTCATCCCGACGATGGGCGAGGGCGGCCCGGCGTCGTTGGTGTTCGACGATGTGCGCGTACCGGCCCGCAATGTGCTGGGTGAGATCGGCGAGGGTTTCGAGCTCGGCATGGAGTGGATCGGCAAGGGCCGCTACCTGATCCCGGCCCGGGCGCTGGGCGCGGCCGAGCGGTTGCTGCAGATGGCGCTCGACCAGGCCAACACCCGCGAGACGTTCGGCAAGCCGATCGGCACCAACCAGGCCATCCAGTGGATGATCGCCGACTCCGAGGTCGAGCTCGAGGCGGCCCGCTGGCTGGTGCTGCGCGCCGCCTGGATCGTCGACTGTCCTGGCAGCGGCCGCGACCCCCGGCACTCCTCGTCGATGGCCAAGCTGTTCGGCGCCAACATGGCCAACCGGGTGGTCGACCGGGTGCTGCAGATCCACGGCGGCATGGGCTACACCCGTGAGCTGCCCATCGAACGCTGGTACCGCGAGGCCCGGCTGTGGCGGATCTTCGAGGGCACCGACGAGATGCAGCGGCTGATCATCTCCCGGGACCTGCTGCGGGGCTACACCAAGATCGGCCTGGACTAGTGTCCCGCGCCAGGAATTCAGCCGATAATTCCGGCGCCCAGCCGCACGCTCGCGGCGTTGTCGTCGTCGCCGATACAACAGCGGTATCGGCTCCTCCTCCGCCTTGCGAGCGCACACCTGGATCACCGGACTTATTCGCCCAATTCCCGGCGCGGGACACTAGTGCCCCGCTGTCGACGGCGAAGGGATAGATCGACTCCGCTCAACCGGGCGCTGATTCACACGGCGTCGAGACGGGCCAGGTGCTCGGAGGTCAATTCCAGGTCGGTCGCGGCGGCCGAGTCGGTGATCGACTCGGGCCGGCTCGCCCCCGGGATCGGGATCACCGCCGGCGACTTGGCCAGCATCCAGGCCAGGCACACCCGTTGCGGGCTGACCGCGAGCTCGGCGCCCACCTGCTCGAACGCGGTGTGCTGTCCGCCGAGCCCGTGCGCCTGCCGGGTGCCGCCGAGCGGGGACCAGGGAAGGAACGCCAACCCCAGCTCGTCGCACAGCCGCAGCTCCGGCTCGCTGGACCGGAAGCGCGGCGAGAACTCGTTCTGTACGCCGGCCAGGGCGTCGCCGAGGATCTCGTGGGCCAGCCGGATCTGGTCGGGGTCGGCGTTGGACAGGCCGATCATGCGGGCCTTGCCGGAGTCGTGGATCTCCTTCAGCGTGCCCATGACCTCGGCGTAGGGCACGTTCGGGTCGGGCCGGTGGTGCTGGTAGAGGTCAATCTGCTCGACGCCCAGGTTCTGCAGGCTGGCGTCGACCGCGGACCGCAGCCCTGCGGCCGAGCTGTCCAGGCCCCAGCTGCCGTCGGTGTCGCGGGTGTGCCCGCCCTTGGTGGCGACGAGCACCTTCCCCTTGACGCCCAGCCGCCCGAGCAGCGAGGCGACGAGGCGCTCGTTGGCGCCCATGATGTCGACCCCGAGCGTCGACGGGCCGTAGGCGATGGCGGTGTCGATCAGCGTGATGCCGGCGTCGAGTGCCGCCCGCACGGTGGCCTCGGCTCGCTCGACCCGCTCGGGCCGGTTGTCGAGCTGCATGGCCCCGAGCCCGATCGTGCTGACGGTGTCCGGGCCGATTCGCCGTGTCTGCATAACCAGATCCTGGCACGCGGTGAATTGTTCGGCCGTCGCCGGACAGTCGCGGCCGTACCGTTCAGCCATGACTGCAGACGACGATCCGGGCGCCGGCGTCGAGGCCGCCGCCGCCCGCACGCTTGAGTTGGCCGCCACCTGGATCGGCTGGGACGGCCGGCCCCGGGTCAGCGAGGACGGTGACCGGATCTACACGCCGCACAAGGCGATCCGCCGCCAGGCCGATCACCTGCTCGACCACCTGGCCGAGATCGAGGCGGTGCTGGCCGGCGTCCCGACCGAGCCGGACCGGTGGCACGCCAGCCAGGTGACGACCCACGCCGACTTCGCCCCGTTCACCGAGATCGACCTGGGCGAGGCCCGGCAGCGACTGACCCGGCTGGCCCGCACCATGCGGTTGCGGCTGCTGGCCGCCGGGCCGGACGAGTGGGACCGTCCGCGCGAGGGCTGGACGTTGCGCGAGATCGCCGAGCACCTGTCCAACAGCTGGTACGCCGAGCAGGTCGGCGACCTGTCAGAGCGGCACCGCGCTGCCCGTGACGGCGATGCCGCCGTCAGCCGGAATGCCGACGTTCAGTAGCGAGGGCCGGCCCAGGTCGTCGCCCTGGTGGACGGTCACCGTGGCCGGCACGTCGACCAGCCCCAGTTCGCGCAGGTACCCGGCGAAGGCGGCGGCCGCCGCACCCGTGGCCGGATCCTCGACCACGCCGCCGGGCGGGAACGGGTTACGGGCGTGTACGACGGACGGCGACTCGCGCCAGACGAGGTCGACCGTCGTCCAGTCGCGGGCGGCCATCAGCGCGCCGAGGGCGTCGAAGTCGTAGTCCAGGTCGGCCAGCCGCGCGCGGGTGGAGGCGGCGATGATCGGATGCCACGCGCCCGCGTACGCGACGCGGGCCGGCAACGCCGGGTCGAGGTCGCGCTCGTCCCAGCGCAGGGCCGCGAGCAGGGTGCCCCGGTCGTCGTCAGCAAGGGGAACCGAGCGCGGCGAGACGCTGACCAGGGTCGCGGTGGTCGTCCCGTCCGGGCCGGTCGCGCTCGTCACCTCGACCGGGCCGGAAAGAGTGGTGAGGGCGAGCCGGCCGGTGCTGTGCCGGGCGGCGTGGGCCACGCCGAGGGCGATCGTCGCGTGCCCGCAGAACGGCACCTCGGCCAGCGGGCTGAAGTAGCGCACGTCCAGCGTGCGGTCGGCGCCGCCGACGACGAACGCGGTCTCGGAGAAGCCGACGTTGGCGGCGACGGCCTGCATCTCGGCGTCGCTCGCCCCGGTCGCGTCGAGGACCACGCCGGCCGGGTTGCCGCCGGCCGGATCGGAGCTGAATGCGGTGTAGTAGAGGATCTCCACCCGATCGAGGCTAGGTTGTCGCGGGCCACGGTGGCCGTGCCATTCTCGGCGGCGCGGCCTGGTCACGCGCGCAGCGAGGCGACCACCTCGGCCAGCTCGGCGATGCCCTCGCGGATCGCCGCCTCGTTCAGGGCCGAGTATCCGAAGATCAGCCCGCCGTCGGCGGTCGGAGCGAGCCGGTACGGCGTGACGCCGTAGACGCCCAGCCCGCGCCGGGCCGCGGCGGCCACCACCGCCGCCTCGTCCAGGTCGGGCGGCAGCCACGTGACCAGGTGCAGCCCGGCGGCGACGCCGGCCGGGCGCAGGTCGGGCAACCGGTCGCCCAGCGCGGCCAGCAGTACGTCTCGCCGCCGGCGGTACACCGGGCGCATCCGGCGCAGGTGCCGGTCGAACTCCCCGTGGGCCAGGAAGTCGGCGAAGGTCAGCTGGTCCAGGGCGGGGGAGCCGCGGTCCGCTATGATCTTCGCCTCGCTCAGCTCGTCCACGAGCGACGGCGGCACGACCAGCCAGCCGATGCGCAGGCCCGGCGCCAGCGTCTTGCTGGCCGTCCCCGCGTACACGACCTGGTCCGGGGCCAGGCCCTGGATGGCGCCGATGGGTGAGCGGTCGTACCGGTACTCGGCGTCGTAGTCGTCCTCGACGATCAGCGCGGCTCGCCCGCGGGCCCAATGCAGCGCGCGGGCCCGCGACTCGGGCGGCAGCACGCCGCCGGTCGGCCACTGATGCGACGGCGTGAGGATCACCGCGTCGGCGTCGGTGCGCTCGAGCGCGTCCACGTCGATGCCGTCGGGCCCCACCGGTATGCCAGTCACGTCCAGCCCGGCCGCGGCGGCCAGCGGGCGGGCGTCGTCGTCGGAGGACGGGTCCTCGACGGCCAGCCGCTTCGCCCCGCGGGTGGCCAGCACCTGCACCAGCAGCGCGATTCCCTGGGCGAAGCCGTTGCAGATCAGGATGTTCTCGGGCCGGGCCGCCGTGCCGCGAACCCGATTCAGGTAGTCGGCCAGGGCCTCACGCAGCTCAGGCACGCCCGGACCGCTCAGGTAGCCGAACCGCTCGTTCGGCGTCTCGGTCAGTACCCGGCGGATCGAGCGCAGCCAGGCGGCGCGCGGGAAGTGGACGACGTCGGCCCGCCCGTAGCCGAAGTCGATGCGGGGCAACTCGCCCCGGTCCGGGCGGGCCGGCGTGCCGGTCGGCGCCGCGCCGGCCGCGACCTGTGTGTAGCCACCGGTCCGGCTGGTCAGGTAGCCCTCGGCAACCAGTTGTTGGTAGGCCTCGACGACCACTCCGCGGGACACGCCGAGGTCGGCGGCCACGACCCGGGTCGGCGGCAGGGACGCGCCCAGGCGCAGGCGCCCGCAGCGGATCCCGTCCCGGATCGAGGCCGCGATCTGGCGGTGCAGCGGCGTCGTCCCGTCGCGGCGCAGCTCGACGAACAGGTCGCCGGCGAGCCCTTTGTTGGTCGGCGAATTGGTCCTGATTCCGGCCACGGGATTGGACTTTAACGCCCGATCCGGCCGCTGCGAGGCTCTTGGCAACGACATCTCGAGCGGAGAAGGAGCGACGACATGGGCAGGCTCGTAGTCACCGAGTACGTCTCGGTCGACGGCGTTGTGGAGGCCCCGAGCGGCACCGAGAAGTTCGAACGCGTCGGTTGGGCCGACGCGTTCTCCCGCGGCCCGGAGGGCAATCAGTTCAAGGTCGACGAGACGATGGCCTCCGACGCCCAGTTGCTCGGGCGCATCACGTATGAGGGGTTCGCGGAGGTCTGGCCGCACTTCGAGGGCGAGTTCGCCGACAAGTTCAACTCGATGCCGAAATACGTCGTCTCGTCCACGTTGAAGGACCCGGAGTGGAACAACACGACGGTCATCGACGGCGACGTGGTCGACCGGGTCGCTGAGCTGAAGCAGCAGTACGAGCGGGACATCGTCGTGCACGGCAGCCCGCAGCTCGCCCAGACGCTGATCGAGCACGACCTGGTCGACGCGCTGCACCTGCTCGTCTACCCGGTGATCGTCGGGGCAGGGAAGCGCCTGTTCGATGGCACCAGCGCGACGAAACGCCTGCGCCTGGCCGAGACGAGGACGTTCGGCGACGGCGTCCACCTGCTGATCTACGAGCGCGCCGCCTGACCGCGACCTCCTAGGCTGGGCGGGTGACCCTGTTCGACCAGCCGGCCGACGAGCGTATAGAGGCCAATGCACCGCTCGCCGCGCGCATGCGGCCGCGCACGCTCGACGAGGTGGTCGGCCAGCAGCACCTGCTCAGCGCCGGGTCGCCGCTGCGCCGCCTCGTCGAGGGCGACCAGCCGATGTCGCTGATCCTGTTCGGGCCGCCCGGCAGCGGCAAGACGACGCTCGCCCTGATCGTGTCGAACGCGACGAACCGGCGCTTCGCCCAGCTGTCCGCGCTCAACGCCGGCGTCAAGGATGTGCGCGCGGTGATCGAGGACGCCCGCCGTGAGCTGAACTACTCGGGCAACCAGACGGTGCTGTTCATCGACGAGATCCACCGCTTCTCCAAAACCCAGCAGGACTCGCTGCTGGCCGCCGTCGAGACGCGCACCATCACCCTGGTGGCGGCCACCACCGAGAACCCGTTCTTCTCGATGGTCTCGCCGCTGCTGTCGCGCAGCCTGCTGCTGACCCTGCAGCCGCTGACCGACGACGACGTGAACGCTCTGGTCGACCGGGCACTGTGCGACGAGCGCGGGCTGGGCGGAGCGGTCACGCTCGACGACGACGCCCGCGCGCACCTGTTGCGGATGTCGGCCGGCGACGCCCGCCGGGCGCTCACCGCGCTGGAGGCGGCGGCCGGCACGGCGCAGGCGGCCGGGCGCACAGGCATCGACCTGGCCACCCTGGAGAAGGCGGTCGACACCGCGGCGGTGCGCTACGACCGCGACGGCGACCAGCACTACGACGTCATCAGCGCGTTCATCAAGTCGATCCGCGGCTCGGACGCCGACGCCGCGCTGCACTACCTGGCCCGGATGATCGAGGCCGGCGAGGACCCGCGCTTCATCGCCCGCCGGCTGGTGGTGCACGCCAGCGAGGACATCGGGCTGGCCGACCCGACCGCGCTGCTCGCCGCCACGGCGGCCGCCCAGGCGGTGCAGCTGATCGGGCTGCCCGAGGCGCGCATCAACCTGGCCCAGGCCACGATCCACCTGGCGCTGGCCCCGAAGTCCAACGCGGTGGTGCGCGCGATCGGCGAGGCCCAGGCCGACGTCAAGGCCGGGCAGGCCGGGCCGGTGCCGCCACCACTGCGGGACGGCCACTACCCGGGCGCGGCCAAGCTCAGGGCCGCGGAACGCGGCGCGCCGGCCGTCGGTCCAGGCGCCTCGGCCAGCTCAGCGGAGAGGTACGTCTACCCGCCGGACACCGTCGAGGGTGTCGTAGCCCAGCAGTACCCGCCCGACGAGCTGGTCGGCCGCGACTACTACCACCCGACCGGGCGCGGCGCCGAGCGGGCGCTGGGCGAGCGGCTGGCCAAACTGCGAGCGTTGATCCGCGGCGCCGACCGACTCGGCCCGAGCGACGATCGCTGACCCGGTAGGGTCGCACGCTGTACCGCACCCGGCCCGTCACGGTTTGTCAAGGGCCCGTCAATTGCTCGTCGAGGAGGATCAGCCAGTGTCCGGTGGGGCGATCGCCGCGCTCATCGCAGCCGGTGCCTTCGTGTTGCTCGTGCTGCTGCTCGCCTACCCGCTGCTGAAACTGGGGCGCACCCTGGACGAGGCGACGCTGGCCATCCGCAAGACGAACGACGGTGTCACGCCGCTGCTCGATCAGGCGCAGGACACGATGACCCAGGTCAACCTGCAGCTCGATCACGTGGGCGGTATCGCCAAGAACGTCGACTCGATGACGACGAACGTCTCGGCGCTGACCTCGGTGGTGTCCAGCACGCTGGGCAGCCCGCTCATCAAGGTGGCGGCGTTCAGTTACGGGGTGCGCAAGACAGTCACCGACCGGCGCGACGCGCAGATGTTGCGCGACGCGAAGAGCAAGCACCGCGCGGCCCGTCGCGCGGCCAAGTAGTGAGTGAGTAACCCGTCATGACGCGTCGCCTGTTCTGGCTGGCCATGGGCATCACGATCGGAGCGCTGATCGTCCGCAAGCTTTCCGCCGCCGCGCAGAAGCTGACCCCGCGCGGCATCGCGCACAGCTTCGGCGGCGGCCTGGCCGAGCTGTCGGCGTCGGTGCGCGACTTCGCCACCGAGGTCCGCTCCGCCATGCAGGAGCGCGAGGCCGAACTGCGTGAGGGCACCGGTCTCGACGGCAGCTTCGAGCGCGCGTCGTGAAGACCGCGGATATCAAGCGGCGGTTCCTCGCCCACTTCGAGGCGAACGGGCACACCGTCGTCCCGAGCCTGCCGCTGCCCTTCGACGACCCGAACCTGCTGTTCGTCGTTGCCGGCATGGCCCAGTTCGTGCCGTACTTCACCGGTCAGCAGACGCCTCCGTACAAGCGGGCCACCAGCGTGCAGAAGTGCATCCGCACACCGGACATCGACGAGGTCGGCAAGACCACCCGGCACGCGACGTTCTTCCAGATGAACGGCAACTTCAGCTTCGGCGACTACTTCAAGGAAGGCGCCATCAAGCTGGCCTGGGAGCTGTCGACCAAGTCGCAGGCCGAGGGCGGCTTCGGCCTGGACGGTGACCGCATCTGGCCCACGGTGTACGTCGACGACGACGAGGCCGTCGACATCTGGCACCGGGTCATCGGCATCCCGCACGAGCGCATCGTCCGCCGGGGCAAGGAGGACAACACCTGGGACATGGGCATCCCGGGTCCGGCCGGCCCGTGCAGCGAGCTGTTCTACGACCGCGGCCCCGAGTACGGCCCGGAGGGTGGCCCGGCCGTCGACGAGGACCGGTTCATGGAGTACTGGAACCTCGTCTTCATGCAGTACGAGCGGGGCAAGTCGACCGGTCCTCATAAAGGCGATTACGAGATCCTCGGCGACCTGCCGAACAAGAACATCGACACCGGCATGGGCCTGGAGCGCATCGCGTCGATCCTGCAGGGCGTCGACAACCTGTACGAGATCGACGAGACGCGGCCCATCCTCGAGCGGGCCGCCGAGCTGACCGGTAAGCAGTACGGCGCCAAGTCCGGGCACGCGGCCAGCCAGTCGCATCCCGACGACGTGCGCCTGCGCGTGGTGGCCGACCACGTGCGGTCCGGGCTGATGCTCATCAGCGACGGGGTCGTGCCGTCGAACGAGGGCCGCGGCTACGTGCTGCGCCGCATCCTGCGCCGGGCCATCCGGGCGATGCGCCTGCTCGGCTATGACGACCCGGCCCTGCCCGAACTGCTGCCCGTCGCGCGCGACTGCATGGCGCCGTCCTACCCCGAGGTGGCCGGCGAGTTCGGCCGCATCTCCACCTACGCCTACGCCGAGGAGGAGGCGTTCCGGCACACCCTGCGGGCCGGCACCACCATCCTCGACACCGCGGTGGCCGAGACCAGGGCGGCCGGCGGCACGAAGCTGTCCGGCGAGAAGGCGTTCCAGCTGCACGACACGTACGGCTTCCCGATCGAGCTCACCCTGGAGATGGCGGCCGACGAGGGCATCAGCGTCGACGAGGACGGGTTCCGCCGGCTGATGCGCGAGCAGCAGCAGCGGGCCAAGGACGACGCCAAGGCGAAGAAGCAGGGGCTGGCCGACACGTCGGTGTGGCGCTCGGTGCTCGAACGCGGCGAGAGCCAGTTCACCGGGTACCAGGAGGTCATGCGCGAGTCGACGGTGCGCGCAATCGTCGGCGTGCACGGTCTTCTCCGCGCGGCCGGCGAGGGCGACGAGGTCGAGCTGGTCCTCGACGCCACGCCGTTCTACGCCGAGGGCGGTGGCCAGCAGCCTGACCTGGGCCGCATCACGATCAATGCGGCCGGGCACGAGGCCGAGCTCGAGGTGATCGACGTGCAGGCGCCGGTGCCCGGCGTCATCGCGCACAAGGTCAAGATCGTGCGGGGCGAGGTGCGTCCGGGCGATGCCGCGCTCGCCCTGGTCGACGTGGGACGCCGGGCGTCGGTGTCACGCAGCCACTCGGCCACCCACCTGCTGCACGCGGCGCTGCGCCGCACGCTCGGTGAGCAGGCCGCGCAGGCCGGCTCGCTGAACGCCCCGGGGCGGCTGCGCTTCGACTTCCACAACCCGGCGGCAGTCGCCCCGAGCGTGCTGGCCGACGTCGAGGACGAGATCAACGAGGTACTGCTGCACGACCTCGAGGTGCACGCGTTCGTCACCAACCAGGAGGAGGCCAAGCGGCTCGGCGCCATCGCGATGTTCGGCGAGAAGTACGGCGAGCGGGTGCGCATCGTCGAGATCGGCGAGTACTCGCGCGAGCTGTGCGGTGGCACCCACGTCGCGCGCAGCTCGGTCATCGGCATGGTCAAGCTGCTGTCCGAGTCGTCGATCGGCTCGGGCGTGCGCCGGGTCGAGGCGCTGGTCGGCCTGGACGCGTTCCGCTACCTGGCCCGCGAGCACCTGCTGGTGCAGCAGCTGGCCGGCGACTTCAAGGCGCCGGCCGAGCAATTGCCCGAGCGCATCGCATCAACTTTGGACCGGCTGCGCGCCGCGGAGAAGGAGCTGGATCGGCTGCGCGCGGCCGCGGTGCTGGCCAGCGCCGGCACGCTGGCCGAGAGCGCCAGCCAGATCGGCGCGGTGCGGCTGGTCGCGGCCGAGGCCCCGGGCGGCGTCGGCGGCAACGACCTGCGCTCGCTCGCCCTGGACGTGCGTGGCCGGTTGCCCCACGGCGACCCCGCGGTGGTGCTGCTCGCCTCGCCGGGCGAGAAGGGCGTCAACTTCGTGGCGGCTGTCAACGAGGCCGGGCAGTCGGCCGGGCTGGCCGCGGGCGATGTCGTGAAGGCGTTCGCGCCGGCGCTCGGGGCGCGCGGGGGCGGCAAGGCCGATCTGGCGCAGGGCGCCGGCGGCGACGCGGCGAAGCTGTCCGAGGCGTTCGCCGCCGTTCGCGCACACGTGTCGGAGCGCGGCTGACCTTGACCGGGGTGTGGCTTGGCGTCGACGTCGGCACGGTGCGGGTGGGTGTCGCCCGTAGCGATCCCGGCGGTGTGCTGGCCAGCCCACTGGTCACGCTCGACCGCGACGCGAAGGGCGACGCCGACGTGCGTGCACTTGCACGCTTGGTCGCCGACCACGAAGCTGTGGGCGTGGTGGTCGGCCTGCCGGTGACTCTCGCCGGGCGCGAGGGACCTTCGGCCGTCATGGCTCGCGAATACGCCGAGGCGCTCACGGCGGTCATTTCCCCCATACCCGTCGAACTCGTCGACGAACGGCTGACCACGGTGGCGGCGGAGCGTACGCTCGCATCGCGCGGAATTCGCGGGAGGGCCAGGCGGGCCGTCGTTGATCAGGCGGCCGCGGTCGAGATACTCCAGCACTGGCTGGATGCCCGCGCCGAGCGATCGAAGACCGATCCGACGGAAGAGCGCGCGTGAATCAGGAGATGGAGCCGACCCGGTGAGGTTCGAGCAGAACGACTCGCTGGAGGCGTCGGATCCGCATGGCCTGCTGTTCGGCTCGGACGACGTCGACGAGGCGCCGGTCGAGGAGGAGCCGGCCTCCCGCTACGCATCGGGTACGTCGCGGCGCGAGAGCAGTCGCCGGTCCCGCCAGCGGGAGCGCCGCCGCCGGCGCCGGCGCCGCATGGCGACCTTGCTGGCGTTGCTCGTGATCGTGATCGTGGCCGTGACCGGCTGGTTCGTCGTGCGGCCCCTGGTCGAGGACAAGCTCTCGGCGAAGGATTGGAGCGGGTCCGGCAGCGGCAGCGTGCTGGTGCAGGTGAAGCCGAACGACACCTCCAGCCAGATCGCGGCCACGCTGGTGAAGAACGGCGTGGTGGCCAGCAAGCGGGCGTTCACCGACGCGGCCGACAACGACAAGGACGCGCTGTCCATCCAGCCCGGGTACTACCGGCTACACAAGCACATGTCGGCCAGCCAGGCGCTGGGGCTGCTGCTACAGCCCTCGGCGCGGGTGAGCACCGACGTGACGATTCCGGAAGGGCTGACCGAACAGGACGTCCTCGGGCGGCTGGCCAAGGCGCTGAACGTGCCGGTCGCTCAGATGCAGAAGGCCGCAGCCGACATCGGCAACCTGGGGCTGCCCGAGGGGTACAACACCCCGTCCGGCCCGCCGAAGTCGGGTGAGGGGTTCCTGTTCCCGGCGACCTACAGCTTGGACCCGGGGACCACCCCGGAAGACGCGCTGCAGCAACTGACCAGCGAGTTCACCGGCGTGGACCGTGACATGGGCTTCGCCGACGCCGCGCACAAGATGAAGATCACGCCGTACCAGGCGCTGATCGTCGCATCGATGATCGAGGGCGAGGCAAAGTTCGACGCCGACCGGGCCAAGGTCGCCCAGGTGATCTACAACCGCCTGGCCGCCGACATGCCGCTCGGCATCGACGCCACCAGCGTCTACGGCGCCAAACTGGCCGGTCAGGACCCGTCGAAGATCGACTACAACAAGCCGGGGCCGTACAACACCCGGATCCAGAAGGGCCTGCCGCCGACGCCGATCGGCAATCCCGGCCGGGCCGCGATGGCCGCCGCGATCAACCCGACCCAGGGCGACTGGCTCTACTACGTGAACGGGGACGCCGAGGGCCACCTGTATTTCACGAGCAGCCCGACCGACTTCCAGGCCGCCGTGGACAAGTGCCGCCAGAACCACTGGGGCTGCACATAGGCCGTCGGGCCGCCGTGCTCGGGCGGCCGATTGCGCACTCGCTGTCGCCGGTCCTGCACGGTGCGGCGTATCGCGCCCTGGACCTGGACTGGATGTTCAGCGCGATCGACGTGGGCGTGGACGAGCTGGGTCCGCTGCTCGACTCGCGCGGTCCCGAATGGGTCGGTTTCGCCTGCACCATGCCACTCAAGCGAGCCGTGGTGGAGGTGGCGGGCACGGCGTCGGACCGGGCCCGGGCGGTCGGCGCCGGCAACACCCTGCTGCACCGCCCGGACGGCAGCTGGGCCGCCGACAACACCGACGTGGCCGGGATCGTCGCCGCCTTGCGCGAGTGCGGCGTTTCGGCCGTTGGCTCGGTCGCCGTGCTGGGCGCGGGCGGCACGGCGCAGGCGGCGGTGGTCGCCCTGGCCGAGCTGGGCCTGACCGGCTGCTCGGTGCTGGTGCGCGACCCGGCCCGTACCGGCGAGGTGCTCGAGGCGGCGTCGCGGGCGGGCGTCGAGGTCGAGGTCGGCGCCTTGCACCGCCCGGAGGCCGACCTGGTGATTTCGACACTGCCGCCCGGGGCCGCCGACTCGCTGGCCGGGCAGGTGGCGGCCGACGCGTTGCTCGACGTCGTCTACGCCCCGTGGCCGACCCGGCTGGCCGCCGCCGTGGCCGCGCACGGGGGAGTGGTGGTGAGCGGGGCGCTGATGCTGCTGCACCAGGCCGCCGAGCAGGTCGAGCTGATGACCGGCCGTCCGGCGCCGGTCGAGGCGATGCGCGCCGCCCTGCGCGCGAAGGTGCCCGGCTGCGGCGCCTGACGCGGGCCAGCTCGACGGCCGACGAGGTGCATGCCGATCGTGTCGTCGAAGCGACGCAATGCGCACGCATCGCGGGCGGCGCTTCGCCACGCCGGTTCTTGATCAACAGCGGAAGTTGGTCGCTGGAGCGGCTACTACCTTCTGTTGATCAAGAACGGGGGTGGCGGCTGCTTCGACCGTTCGTTGCCGGTAAACGCAGCCAAGCTGGATATCCTCGAGCAGCTGGTGGTCCTGGCCGACGAGATCGGCTGCACGTTGGCCGAGCTGGCGCTGGCCTTCGTGGTGGCCACCCCGCGGTGACCTCGGTGATCATCGGCCCGCGCACCCTGGAGCAGCTGGAAGCGTCTCTGAAGGGTTCGAGCCTGGCGCTGCCCTCCCGTGGGCGAGCGCTCCGCGGCGTGAGCCGTGCGGCGTCGCGCCGTACGCTCGACGGATGGCGGTGATGACCACGCGGCGGGCGATCGTGCGCCTGCGCGGGGCGAGAACGTCGTCGGCGCCGGACGACCTGGCCGTCGAGGCGCCGCTGACGCTGTCGCTGGACGACGAGGTGCTGGCCGTGCTGATGCGCACGCCCGGGCACGACCTGGAGCTGGCCGCCGGCTGGCTGGTGGCCGAGTCGGGGGTGCGCCGGCCCGACGACATCGCCCGCATGCGCGAGTCGCGCGAGGGCGACGGCGTGCGGGTGTCGCTGCGCCCGGGTGTGACGCCGCCGCGCTCGCGGGCGTTCGTCACGTCGGCCTCGTGCGGGGTGTGCAGCGCCGACCTGATCGAGTTGCTGCCCGAGCCGGCCGCGGCGCTGCGCTCGCCGGGCTGGACGGTGTCGCGCGACGGGCTGGCCGCCTTGCCCGCCGAGATGCGCCGCCGCCAGCGGGCGTTCGATCGCACCGGCGGGCTGCACGCCGCGACGCTGGCCAGCGGGTCGGGCGAGCTGGGCGCCGTACGCGAGGACGTCGGCCGGCACAACGCGGTGGACAAGGTCGTCGGCCGCGCCCTGCTCGACGGTGCCCTCCCGGCCACCGATCAGCTGCTGGTCGTCAGCGGCCGGGTGTCGTTCGAGATCGTGCAGAAGGCGCTGGCCGCCGGGGTGGCCGGCATCGTTGCCGTGTCGGCACCGTCCAGCCTGGCTGTAGACCTGGCCCGGACCTACGGGCTGCTGCTCGCCGGGCTGGTGCGCGGCGAGCAGCTCAACGTCTACGCCGAGGCCGAGGTGGTCGGCTGACGGCGCCGGGACGCCACGACCAGAACGACGGCACCGACCACGGCGTACGCCAGCGCGACGAGCACTGGTTGCAGGACCTGGGCGCCGTCGAAGTAGACGATGCCGCGCAGCCCGGACGTACCCGCGCCGGGCGGGCGCAACGGCCCGATCGCCCGCCCGAACGGCGGCAGCAGCGACGTGCGGTAGGCGCCGCCCGCGCTCGGGCTGCCCAGCACGACGAACAGCAGTACGGCCGGCCCGATGCCGATGATGCCGGTGAGCGCCTGCACCGCCATGGTGAACGCCCCGACGGCGAACACCAGCAGCATGCCGAAGCCGGCGCCCGTCCAGAAGTGCCCGGTCAGCGCGCCGAGCGCCGGCCCGGCGATGATCGCCCCGCCGATGCCGGACGCGACGGCGTACAGCCCAGCGCGGTCGGCCGGATGCCCGACCGGCGCGGGTTGGTCGGGCGGGATCCGGCACTGATCGCCAGGATCGAGGCGACGAGGTAGCCGCCCACCACCCAGCCGACCGCCAGGTAGAACGACGACAGCCCGCGCGCGTCGGCCGCATTGGCCGGCACCAGATCGGTGACCGTCACGGTTCGCTTCTGCTGCTGCTCGGCGGATTGGATGATCCGGGTCAGCGCGTCGGACACCGCGGCGCCGCCGGCGCTGGCGACGAGCAGTTCGTCCTGCCCGGAAGGCCCCACGATCAGTGCGCCGTCCAGGCGGCGACCGCGGATGCCGTCCTCGGCCGCGCAGCTCAGTCACGATCGGGGCGCGCGGCCAGCAGCCGCTGCGTGGTGGCGACCGCCTGGGCAACGGCGCCCGGATCGCCGCCGGCGCGCCCGGCGGCCAGGCCGACCAGGAACGTGGTGAGCGGGGCGGCCGGGCGGGCCACGCCCCGAGCCGCGTCGCGGGCGACGTCGAGCAGCAGCGACACGTCGGTGGCTGATGCGTCGACGCCGAGGGCCGTGGCCAACTCGTGCACCCAGGAGTCCAGCGGATTGGTCAAGATGTCCTCCGATCGCGCAGCGTCGCCCAGTCGGCCCAGGTGTCGCAGTCGTCGCCCCACCCCGGATCGGCAACTTCGGCGACCGTAGCGCCCGCCAGCAGCCCGCGCATCGAGGCCCCCCGGAGATCATCAACGCGGGCCAGCGCGTTGACCAGCGTGTCCCGTCGCCAGGCGGCGGCCAGGTGGTTGCGCCGCCCGTCGCGTGCGAGCAGGGCGACGCCGTGGGTCGGCAAGGCGTCGAGCAACGGGTCGATGGCCGGGGCGATCCCGGGCAGGTCAGCGGCCAGCACGACCACGGTGCCGGCGGTGGTGAGGGGCAGCGCCGCGCCGAGGCCGGCCACCGGGCCGCCGCCGGGCGGGTCCTCGCGGCACCAGGCGACGTCCCGGTCAATCGGGCGGCGGGGCCCGACGACGATGCGCACCTGCGCCGCGGCGACGGCGTCCAGGACGTGGACCAGCATCGGCCGGCCGGCCACCTCGAGCATCGGCTTGTCGACGCCGTCCAGGCGCCGGGCGGCCCCGCCGGCGAGCACCACGGCGTCGTAGGCCATGTCCTCATCATGCCTGTGGACGGCCGGCGTGCGAGATGCGGCATTTCGCCTAGGCTGACCGCTCGTGTCCTCTTGGCTGCTCGGAGGCGTCGCCGGCGGGGCCGCGACGCTGCTGGCCTCCCCGTACCTGGCGCGCATCGCGCGCACCGTGCCCGATCGCGACGCGACGGCCTGGTGGCGCGGCGCGACTCCGGGACGGGCCGAGCGGGCCGTCACGGCACTCGTCGCGGCGGTGCTCGGCGCGCTGGCCGGCCACGCCGCCGGTTGGGCGGCACCGCTCCCGGCGTTCGTCGCGTTCGCCGGGCTGGCCACGCCGCTGCTGCTCGTCGACGTCCAGCACCACCGCCTGCCCGATCGGCTGGTCGTACCGGCCGCAGCCTGCGCGGTGGCCCTGCTCACCGTGGCGGCCGGCGTGCGGGGCGACTGGTCGGCGCTCGCCCGGGCGGCGGCCGCGGGCGGGGTCGTCTTCGGGCTGTTCGGCACGATCACGCTCGCGTCGCCGTCCTCGCTCGGCTTCGGCGACGTGAAGCTCGCCGGCCTCATCGCCGTCTACCTGGGCTGGCTGGGCTGGACCCGCGTGTTCTACGGGGTGTTCGTCGGGTTCCTGCTCGGCGCGCTGGCAGCCCTCGCTCTGCTGGCCGGCCGCCGGGCGTCGCTGAAGAGCAACATCGCCCTGGGCCCGGCGCTGATCGTCGGGGCCTTGCTGGTCGCCGCCGTCCACTGAGCCTCTGCCAGACTTGACGCGTGTTGCGATGGATCACCGCGGGCGAGTCGCACGGGCCTGCCCTCGTCGCCGTACTCGACGGGTTGCCGTCGGGTGTCGAGGTGACGACCTCCGAGGTCGCCCGCGACCTGGCCCGGCGCCGGCTCGGCTACGGGCGCGGGGCGCGGATGAGCTTCGAGGCCGACGAGCTGGAGCTGACCGGGGGCGTGCGGCACGGCGTCACGATGGGCGGACCGGTCGCGGTGCGCATCGGCAACTCCGAGTGGCCGAAGTGGGAAACCGTGATGGCCGCCGATCCGGTCGACCCCGATCTGCTCGCCCAGCAGGCCCGCAACGTGCCGCTGACCCGCCCGCGTCCGGGCCACGCCGACCTGGCCGGTATGCAGAAGTACGACGTCGACGACGCCCGGCCCATCCTGGAGCGGGCCAGCGCCCGCGAGACGGCGGCCCGGGTGGCGCTGGGCGCGGTGGCCAAGGCGTTTCTGCGCCAGGCGCTCGGCGTCGAGGTGCTCAGCCACGTGGTGTCGATCGGCTCGGTCGCGGCGCCGGCCGGCGTGATCCCGCGCCCGGGCGACGAGGAGCAGGTCGACGCCTCGCCGGTGCGCTGCCTGGACGAGGCCACCAGCGCGGCGATGATCGCGGAGATCGATGCCACCAAGAAGGCCGGCGACACGCTCGGCGGCGTCGTCGAGGTCGTCGCGTTCGGGCTGCCGCCCGGACTGGGCAGTCACACCCAGGGCGACCGCCGCCTCGACTCCCGGCTGGCCGCGGCGCTCATGGGCATCCAAGCGATCAAGGGCGTAGAGGTCGGCGACGGGTTCGAGCTGGCCCGCATCCGCGGTTCGCAGGCCCACGACGAGATCGTGCCTGACGCCACCGGGGCGATCCGCCGGGTCTCCGGCCGCTCCGGCGGCACCGAGGGCGGCATGAGCACCGGCGAGCTGCTGCGCGTGCGGGCGGCCATGAAGCCGATCTCGACCGTGCCCCGGGCTTTGTCCACAGTGGACACCGCCACCGGCGAGGCCGCTGTGGCGATCAACCAGCGCTCGGACGTCTGTGCCGTGCCGGCCGCCGGGGTGGTCGCCGAGGCAGTGGTCGCCCTGATTCTGGCCGAGGCGGCGCTGGAAAAATTCGGCGGCGACTCGGTGACCGAGACCCGACGCAACGCCACCGCGTACTTGGCCCGGCTGACCGAGCGGGGGCTGACCCCGGCGCCGGCCGTCGAGCCCGAACCGGCCCAATGACGCCCCGGGCGGTACTGGTCGGCCTGCCCGGCACCGGCAAGACCACGAGTGGCCGGCGGCTGGCCGATCGCCTCCGCGTGCCGTTCGCCGACTCCGACGACCTGATAGAGCAGCGGGCCGGCCGCAGCGTCCGCGCGATCTTCGACCAGGACGGCGAGGAGGCGTTCCGGGCGGCCGAGATCGAGGTCATTTCGGCGGCGCTCACCGCATTCGACGGCGTGCTCGCCCTGGGCGGGGGAGCCATCCTGGCCGAGCCGACGCGCACGGCACTGGCAATCAGCGGCGTTCCCGTGGTGCTGCTGACCGCCGACCAGACGACGCTGGCCGCCCGGGTCGGCCGCGCTCAGGACCGGCCGTTGCTGGCGGGTGATCCGGTCGGGCGGCTGGCCGCGCTGGCCGCCGAGCGGCAACCGCTGTACGACGGGGTCGCCACCGTCGTGATCGACACCGACCGGCGCAGCGCCAAGCGCGTGGCGGCTGACATCGACGAGGCGCTCACCGCCCTGGCTCGACCCACAGGCCGCGCATGATCACTCGCATCCCGGTCGCCGGGCCGGCGCCCTACGAGGTGCTGGTCGGACGCGGCCTGCTCGGCGAGCTACCGCCGTTGCTGGCCGGCGCCACCCGGGTCGGCATCATCCATCCGCCGACGCTGAAGGCCACGGCCCAGATGCTGCGCGCCGAGCTCGGCCGGGACGGCTTCGCGGCGCACGCGATCGAGGTCCCGGACGGCGAGGCGGCCAAGACGCTGCCGGTGGCCGGGTTCTGCTGGGACGTGCTCGGACAGGCCGGCTTCACCCGGTCCGACGCCATCGTCGGGCTGGGCGGCGGCGCCACCACCGACCTGGCCGGCTGGGTGGCCGCGGCCTGGCTGCGCGGCGTGCGCGTCGTCCAGGTCTCCACCACGCTGGCCGGCATGGTCGACGCGGCCATCGGCGGCAAGACCGGCATCAACACCGACCGCGGCAAGAACCTGGTCGGCGCGTTCCACCCGCCGGTCGGCGTGCTGTGCGACCTGAACGTTCTGGGCACGCTCTCGCAGCTGGACTACGTCGCCGGGCTGGCCGAGGTGGTCAAGTGCGGCTTCATCGCCGACCCGTCCATTCTCGACCTGATCGAGGCCGACCCGATCGCGGCGACGCACGCCGGCAACCCGGCCGAGCGCGAGCTGGTCGAGCGGTCCATCCGGGTCAAGGCCCACGTGGTCGGTGAGGACCTGACCGAGAAGGGCCTGCGCGAGATCCTCAACTACGGCCACACGCTGGGCCACGCCATCGAGCGGGCCGAGGGTTACCGCTGGCGGCACGGGTCGGCCGTCGCGGTCGGGCTGGTGTACGCGGCCGCGCTGGGCCGGCGGCTCGGCCGTCTCGACGACTACACCGCCGACCGGCACCGGGCCATCCTGGGCCGGCTCGGCCTGCCGACGACCTACCGCCCGGACGCGTTCCCGGCCCTGCTCGAGACGATGCGGGTGGACAAGAAGGCCCGCGGCAACCGGCTGCGGTTCGTCGTGCTGGAAGGAATTGGCCGGGCTGTCGTAATCGACGATCCCGACCCGGCGGCGCTGGCCGCCGCCTACGCGGAGGTGAGCGCATGACCAAGGTGCTGGTGCTGAACGGTCCCAACCTGGGCCGCCTGGGCAGCCGCGAGCCCACGGTCTACGGCGACACGACCCACGCCGAGCTGGCCGCCCTGTGCGTCAAGGGCGGGGCCGAGCTGGGCCTAGAGGTCGAGGTGCGCCAGACCGACCACGAGGGCGAGATGCTCGGCTGGCTGCACGAGGCGGCTGACAGCGCCAACCCGGTGGTGCTCAACGCCGGCGCCTGGACGCACACGTCGGTGGCCCTGCGCGACGCGTGCGCCGCACTGACCGCGCCGCTCGTCGAGGTGCACATCACGAACGTGCACAGGCGCGAGGAGTTCCGCCACCACTCCTACATCTCCGGGGTGGCCACCGGCGTCATCGTCGGGCTGGGCGTCGAGGGCTACGTGCTCGCGCTGTCGTGGCTGTCGTCCAAGCTGGGCGCCGATGCCGAATAGGGTGTTGGCCGCCTATCAACGGGCGTCGCGACTGCCGCTCGGGCGCGGCGTCCTCTCGCTGGCGTTCGCCCTGAAGGCGCCGTACTTCCTGAGCATCCAGCCGACGATCCTCGCCGTGCGGCCCGACCACGCCGAGGTCAAGGTGCGCAAGTGGTGGGGCACCCACAACCACATCGGCACCCTGCACGTCATCGCCGTGGCCAACGGCCTGGAACTCGCGATGGGTGCGCTGGCCGAGGCCACCATCCCGGCCCACCTGCGCTGGATCCCCAAGGGCATGGAGCTGCGCTACCTGGCCAAGGCCACGTCCACCGTCACCGCGATCGCCGACACGGATCCTGACGACTGGGCCGAACCCGGCGAGGTGCCGGTACGCGTGCAGGCCGTGCGCCGCGACGGCACGGTCGTGGTGGAGGGCGTCATCCGCCTGCACGTGACCGAGCGCAAGTAGGCCGCTCAGCAGGCGACGCGCTGCTGCAGCGGCAGCAGCTGCTGCCCCCCGCGGACCGTGTCGGCCCGCTTGAGCGGCGTCACCGACGTCCGGCTGGTGTAGTCGCCGGCCACGTCGTCCAGCCAGCGGCCGCCGATGTTCGCGACCAGGAAGACGTACTGCGGCCAGTACGTGCAGCCGGTGACCCCGGACGGACTGCCCTGCGCCGCCGGGTCCTGCCGGGACACGAACCGGGCCGGGACCGCGATCAGGTCCGGATCGAGCCGGCGCGGCGTTCCGAACGCCACCTGGTAGTGCCGGCTGGTGCGGTACCCGGTGGTGAACCGCGCGTCCGGGGTCGGGCCGTGGCGCACCTCGCTGCTTCGGTTCCAGGCCGCCTGCAGGTTCTGGCGGTTGATGTCCACCAGGAACTGGGTGATCGACTTGATCGCGGCCGCGTTGTCGCCGTTGAGCTCGGGCGGTTGCCACTCGACGATCTGGCCGGCAGTGATCGGCGTCGGGTCCGGTGACGTGTAGGGACGGACCCCCTGGTTGGCCGGCGGCGCGGGCGGCGTCGCATTGGTCGGCACCGGTTGCCCCGACGACGGCAGCCTGGGCACGTCGGCCGGCTTCTTCGGCGGCGCCGGCTTCGGCGTGGTCGAGCGCGTGGCCGGGGCGCTCGTCGTCGGATCGGCCGTTGTGGACGGGAAGTCGGGGCTGCTCGACGTGGACGGCGCCGGCGACGACGGGGTGCCCTTGTGCGCCTTCGACGTGGACGACGTCAGCGCGACCGCGGCAACGATGCCGCCGGCCACCACGAGCACCGCGACGACGACGGCAGCCACCAGCCACCTGGGGGAGCGGCGCCGCGGCGGTTGCTGATCGCCGAACCCGTAGCCCGGTGCGGGCGGCCCGTACGCGGGCGGCGGCCCGGGCCTGTACTGCGGGACGGACGGTGGCGGCAACGGCGGCGCGGCCGGCACCGGGGTCGGGCACGGGCGCGCCTGGGTCTGCTCGACGTCGTCGGCGGCCACGGGGCCGGTGCGCTCACCCGGCGCCGGGCTCTCGTACGCCAGCGCCGCACGCACCTGCGCCGCCGTCGGGCGCCGGGCCGGGTCATGCCGCAACATCGCCTCGAGGATCGGCGCCAGCGGTCCGGCCGACTGCGGCGTCGGCACCGGCTCGGACGTGATCCGGTTCAGCAGGGCCAGCGGGTTGTCCAGACCGGACCCGAACGGCGGCCGGCCCTCGACGGCGGCGAACAGGGTGGCCCCGAGCGACCAGATGTCGCTGGCCGGCAACGGGTCGCCGCCGCGGGCCACCTCGGGGGGCAGGAACGCCGGCGTGCCGACCGTGACCCCGGTCTGGGTCTGCGAGACGTCCTGCACCGACCGGGCGATCCCGAAGTCGGCCAGCTTGGCCGCGTCCTCCGGGGTGATCAGGATGTTGGCCGGCTTGACGTCGCGATGCACGATGCCGCGGGCGTGCGCCGCCTCGAGTGCGGCGGCCACCTGCCCGATCCAGCGGCCGGCCTGCGCCGGGCTCAGCCGGCCGGCCTGCCGAATCCGGTGGGCCAGCGAGTCGCCCGGCACGTACTCCATGACGACGTAGGGCTGGTCGTCGGCAATGACCAGGTCGTAGATCGCGACCGCGTTGGGGTGGTTGAGCTGGGCGGCCAGCCGGGCCTCGCGGCGCATCCGCTCGCCCCACTGGCCCAGGTTGGCGTCCGGGTCGGTGCGCAGCTGCTTGATCGCCACCGGCCGGAGCAGCCGGGTGTCCTCGGCCAGCCACACCTCGCCCATGGCGCCTCGGCCGAGCGACCGCTCGCGGCGGTAACGCCCCACCAGCAGATCCACCCGGGCCCGCCCCTTCCCCCGCTTGATCACTCCGTACGATCGGGCCTTAGGGTCGCACGCCCGGGGCCGAGCCGGTGCCCGCAGGGTCGGTAGACTGGCTGGCCGGTCCGCCACCGACCTGACGGGTGGCACCCCAAAGACCTGAGGAGACGGACGCATCGTGGCGACCACGAACGACCTGAAGAACGGCCTGGTGCTCAATCTCGACGGCCAGCTGTGGACCGTCGTCGAGTTCCAGCACGTCAAGCCGGGCAAGGGCGGCGCGTTCGTACGCACCACGCTGAAGAACGTGCTGTCCGGCAAGGTCGTCGACAAGACGTTCAACGCCGGCACCAAGGTCGACACCGCCAATGTCGACAAGCGCGGCATGACCTACCTTTACAAGGAGGGCTCGGACTTCGTCTTCATGGACGCCGAGACCTACGACCAGGTACACGTGCCGGCCGAGACGGTCGGCGACAACGCCAACTACCTGCTCGACAACGCCGAGGCGATGGTTGCCGTGCACGACGGCACCCCGCTCTACATCGAGCTGCCGACCAGCGTCGAGCTGGTCATCTCGCACACCGACCCGGGCGTGCAGGGCGACCGGGCCACCGGCGGCACCAAGCCGGCCACCCTGGAGACCGGCGCCGAGATCCAGGTGCCCCTGTTCGTCAGCACCGGCGAGAAGGTCAAGGTCGACACCCGCGACGGACGCTACCTCGGCCGTGTCAGCTCGTAGCAAGGCCCGCAAGCGCGCGGTCGACCTGCTCTACGAGGCCGATCTGCGCGGGGCCGACGCGTTGGCCACCCTGGCCGAGCGGGTCGCCCTGGGTGAGCCGCCGGTGCAGGAGTACGCCGTCGAGTTGGTCGAGGGAGTGGCCGCGCACCGCGAGCGCATCGACCAGCTGCTGAGCGAGTACGCCGAGGGGTGGACGATCGAGCGCATGCCCGGCGTCGACCGGGCCGTGCTGCGGGTGGGCATGTTCGAGTTGCTCTGGCGCCCGGACGTCCCCGACGCGGTGGCGATCGACGAGGCGGTCGAGCTGGCCAAGTCGCTGTCGACCGACGAGTCGCCCCGATTCGTGAATGGCGTGCTGGCCCGGGTGCTGCGCGACCGGCCGGCCGTCAGCGCCTGATCAGGCCTGGAGCCCGGGTTTACGGCTCGCCGTCGAGGATGAGTGAGTCGGGCGCGAGCACCTGCCAGCGCACCAGCTTCTCGGTAAGCCCCTCGACCGACGTGTCGTAGATGATCGCGAGCGAGCGCAGGTCCTCGTTACGGATCGAGAGCACCTTGTTGCCGTAGTCGCCGCGCTGGCGCTGGATGGCTGCCGCGAAGCGCACGAGCGGGCCGGCCTCGTCGGTCGGGATGGTCTGCAGCCGCTCGAGGTTCAGCACGATCTTCGACAGGCCAGGGCCGGAGGCGACCTGCGGGTGCTCCTTGGGCAGTAGCTCGCCGACCGGTACGCCGTAGAACTCGGCCAGCTCAGCCAGGCGCTGTACGGAGACGGCTCGGTCGCCGCGCTCGTAGGAGCCGACGACGACGGCCTTCCACCGTCCGCCCGACTTGCGCTCGACTCCGTGCAGTGACAAGTGCTGCTGAGCACGGATCGCGCGCAGGCGGGCGCCGAGCGCCTTCGCGTACTCGCGGTTAGGCAGTTCTTCGTCTGATGCGTTATCCCCGGTCACGGTGAGAACATCCTCGTTCATGGCGGCTTGGCGGAAAGGGTCACCGCGACGGTAACCGAGAGTGACCGGCGAGTCAACAATGGTTTGCCCGAACGGGCCGGTTAGACTGCATCAGATCCACTTCCTTTAAAGGACCGTCCCGTGAGGCGGACAAGGAGGTCAGGCTTGCCCCACGCTGCGCTCGTCCCGGACGACGGGACCACTTCCGTACTTGACGCGCAGGACGTCGGTCGCATCGTCGACCGGATGGCCCACCAACTAATCGAACGCACCGCCAAACTCGGGCCCGGAGTGGCCGGCATCGCGCTGCTCGGCATCCCGACCCGGGGGGTGCCGCTGGCCCGGCGACTGGCCGCGCGGGTCGAGGCCTTCGACGGCCCGAGGCTGCCGGTCGGCGAGCTCGACACCACGCTCTACCGCGACGATCTGCGCCTTCGCGGGGTGCGTCCGCTCGGCCAGACGGTCGAGCCGCCGGGCGGTGTCACCGACCGGGTGGTGATCCTGGTCGACGACGTCCTGTTCTCCGGGCGCACCATCCGGGCCGCGCTCGACGCCATCCGCGACCTGGGCCGCCCGCGGGCCGTCCAGCTCGCCGTACTCGTCGACCGCGGTCACAGACAGTTACCGATACGTGCGGATTACGTAGGGAAAAACCTCCCGACGGCGATCGAGCAAACCGTCCGTGTCCTGCTCGCAGAGACAGATGGTGCTGACGCCGTCCTCATCGCCGACAAAGCGGGCAGCCGATGAACCGTCACCTTCTGTCGGCCGGTGACCTGGACCGGGCCGCCGCCGTCGACATCCTGGACACCGCCGAGCGCCTCGACCACGCCCTGGCCGGGCGCGAGGTCAAGAAGCTCCCGCCGCTGCGCGGGCGCACGGTGGTCAACCTCTTCTTCGAGGACTCGACCCGCACCCGCACCTCGTTCGAACTGGCCGCCAAGCGGCTCTCGGCCGACGTGGTGAACTTCTCGGCCAAGGGCTCGAGCGTCTCGAAGGGGGAGTCGCTCAAGGACACCGCGCTCACCCTCGAGGCCATGGGCTCGGACGCCGTGGTGGTGCGCCACTCCTACTCCGGCGCGGCCCACCGGCTGGCCGAATGGGTGCACGGCAGCGTCATCAACGCCGGCGACGGCACCCACGAGCACCCGACCCAGGCGCTGCTCGACGCGTTCACCATGCGGCGACGTCTGCGCGGCGGCGAGGGCGACCTGGCCGGGCTGCGGGTGGCCATCGTGGGCGACGTGCTGCACTCGCGGGTGGCCCGCTCGAACGTGCTGCTGCTGGCCACGCTGGGCGCGTCGGTCACGCTCGTCGCGCCGCCGACGCTGCTGCCGGTGGGCATCGACGCCTGGCCGGCCGACACGGGCTTCGACCTGGACGCCGTGCTGCCGGCCAGCGACGTGGTGATGATGCTGCGGGTGCAGCGCGAGCGGATGACCGACTCGTTCTTCCCATCGGCCCGCGAATACGCGCGGCGGTACGGGCTGGACGCGCGCCGGATGGCGATGCTGGACGACGACGCGATCGTCATGCATCCCGGTCCGATGAACCGCGGCATGGAGATCGCCGCCGAGGTGGCCGACGACCCGAAGCGCTCGACGATCGTCGAGCAGGTGACCAACGGAGTGAGTGTGCGCATGGCGGTGCTGTACCTGTTGCTCGGCGGAGCGGACGCATGAGCCTGCTGCTGGGCAACGTCCGGCCCTACGGCGAGGAGCCGGTCGACGTTCTCGTCGACAACGGGGTGATCGCGGCGATCGGCCCGGATCTGACCGGTGACGAGGTGGTCGACGGCGAGGGCGCGGTGCTGCTGCCCGGGTTGGTCGACCTGCACACCCACCTTCGCGAACCGGGCCGCGAGGACGCCGAGACCGTCGAGAGCGGCTCGGCCGCCGCGGCCCTGGGCGGCTACACCGCGGTGTTCGCCATGCCCAACACCGAGCCGGCCGCCGACACGGCCGGCGTCGTTGAACAGGTGTGGCGGCTGGGCCGCGAGACCGGGCTGGTCGACGTCGCGCCGATCGGCGCGGTCACGGTCGGGCGGGCCGGTACCCAGCTGGCCGAGCTCGGCGCGATGGCCGACTCGGCGGCCGGCGTCCGGGTCTTCAGCGACGACGGCTCGTGCGTAGCCGATCCGGCCCTGATGCGCCGCGCCCTGGAGTACGTGCGGGCCTTCGACGGGGTGATCGCCCAGCACGCCGAGGAGCCGCGGCTGACCGCCGGCGCCCAGCTGAACGAAGGCGTCGTGTCGGCCCGGCTGGGCCTGACCGGCTGGCCGGCCGCCGCCGAGGAGGCGATCATCGCCCGCGACGCGCTGCTGGCCGGTCACGTCGGGTCGCGGCTGCACGTGTGCCACGTGTCGACGGCCGGCTCGGTCGAGATCATCCGCTGGGCCAAGAACAAGGGGTGGCAGGTCACCGCCGAGGTCACGCCGCACCACCTGGTGCTGACCGACGACCTGGCCGAGTCGTACGACCCGGTGTTCAAGGTCAACCCGCCGCTGCGCACGGCCGCTGACGTCGAGGCGCTGCGCGCGGGGCTGGCCGACGGCACGATCGACTGCGTGGCCACCGACCATGCGCCGCACGCCGCCGAGGACAAGGAGTCGGAGTGGGGCGCGGCCCGGCCCGGGATGCTCGGCCTGCAGACGGCGCTCTCGGTGGTGATCGAGACGATGGTGCTGCCCGGGCGGCTGTCCTGGCACGACGTGGCCGCCCGGATGAGCGAGGTGCCGGCGCAGATCGGCCGGCTGGCCGGGCACGGCCGCCCGCTGGACGTGGGCGAGCCGGCCAACCTGGTGCTGGTCGATCCGGGCGCGCGGTGGACGGTCGACCCGGCGGCGCTGGCATCCAAGTCGCGCAACACCCCGTTCGCCGGGCGCACCCTGCCCGGCCGGGTGCGCGCCACCGTGCTGCGCGGACGGCTGACGGGTCGCGACGGCGCCGTGCCCACCGGTTTTGGTCGTCAGGTCGCGAATAGCCGGCCCGGTGACCAAAACCGGGTGGGGGTGTCTGCGTGAGCGGCGCCATCCTCGTGCTCGAGGACGGGCGGGCGTTCACCGGCGACGCGTACGGCGCCCGGGGCGAGACGTTCGGCGAGGCCGTCTTCGCCACCGGCATGACGGGCTACCAGGAGACGCTGACCGACCCGTCCTACCACCGCCAGGTCGTGGTGCAGACCGCCCCGCACATCGGCAACACCGGCGTCAACGACGAAGACCCCGAGTCGCGGCGCATCTGGGTAGCCGGGTACGTGGTGCGCGACCCGGCCCGGCGCGCGTCGTCCTGGCGTTCTCGGCGCAGCCTCGACGACGAGCTGCGCGCTCAGGGCGTCGTCGGCATCAGCGGCATCGACACCCGCGCGCTCACCCGGCACCTGCGTGAGCGCGGGGCCATGCGCTGCGGCATCAGCACCGAGTCGTCGCACGACGATCTGCGCCAACGGGTGCTGGAGTCGCCGCCGATGGTGGGCGCCGACCTGTCGGCCGAGGTGTCCACCACCGATCCCTACACCGTGCCGGCGCTGGGCGAACACCGGTTCACGGTGGCCGCGCTCGACTACGGCATCAAGACGATGACCCCGCACCGGATGGCCGAGCGCGGCATCACCACGCACGTGCTGCCCTCGACCTCCACGGTGGACGATGTGCGGAGCACCGGCGCCGACGCGGTGTTCCTGGCCAACGGGCCGGGCGACCCGGCCACGGCCGACGACGCCGTGGCCACCGTGCAGGGACTGCTGCGGGCCGAAGTTCCGGTCTTCGGCATCTGCTTCGGCAATCAGGTGCTGGGCCGGGCGTTCGGGTTCGGCACCTACAAGCTGGGCTACGGTCACCGCGGCATCAACCAGCCGGTTCAGGACCGCCGGACCGGCAAGGTCGAAATCACCGCGCACAACCACGGCTTCGCCGTCGACGCCCCGCTGGATCGGCCCGTCGAGACGGAGTTCGGCAGCGTCGAGGTCAGCCACGTGTGCCTCAACGACGACGTGGTCGAAGGGCTGACCGCCCGAGAGACCAGGGCGTTCAGCGTGCAGTACCACCCCGAGGCGGCCGCCGGGCCGCACGACGCCGCGTACCTGTTCGACCGGTTCGTCGAATTGCTGGAGGGCTGATGCCGCGCCGCACCGACATCAGCCACATCCTGGTCATCGGGTCGGGCCCGATCGTGATCGGTCAGGCCTGCGAGTTCGACTACTCGGGCACCCAGGCCTGCCGGGTGTTGCGGGCCGAGGGGTTCCGGGTCAGCCTGGTCAACTCCAACCCGGCGACGATCATGACCGACCCGGAGTTCGCCGACGCAACCTACGTCGAGCCGCTCACTCCCGAGTTCGTCGAGAAGGTGATCGCCGCCGAGCGGCCCGACGCGCTGCTGCCCACGCTGGGCGGGCAGACCGCGCTGAACCTGGCCGTCGCACTGCACGAGAACGGCGTGCTCGAGCGCTACGGCGTCGAGCTGATCGGCGCCGACATCGAGGCCATCCAGCGGGGTGAGGACCGGCAGCGGTTCAAGGAGATCGTCCGGTCGGTGGGCGCCGACGTCCCCGACTCGAAGGTGTGCCACACCCTGGACGAGGCGATCGAGTTCGCCGCCACGGTCGACAACCGCGTCGTCATCCGGCCGAGCTTCACCATGGGCGGCCTGGGCTCGGGGCTCGCCGCGAGCGCCGACGAGGTCCGGACGATGGTCGCCCGCGGCCTGGCCGCCAGCCCGGTGCACGAGGTCCTGGTCGAGGAGTCAGTGCTCGGCTGGAAGGAGTTCGAGCTCGAGCTGATGCGCGACAGGCACGACAACGTCGTGGTCGTCTGCTCGATCGAGAACGTCGACCCGATGGGCGTGCACACCGGCGACTCGATCACCGTGGCGCCGGCGATGACCCTCACCGACCGCGAGTACCAGCACATGCGCGACGTCGGCATCGCCGTGCTGCGCGCGGTGGGCGTCGACACGGGCGGCTGCAACATCCAGTTCGCGGTCAACCCCCAGGACGGACGGCTGATCGTCATCGAGATGAACCCGCGGGTGTCGCGAAGCAGCGCGCTGGCGTCCAAGGCCACCGGGTTCCCGATCGCCAAGATCGCGGCCAAGCTGGCCGTGGGATACACCCTGGACGAGATCCCCAACGACATCACCCGCGAGACGCCGGCCGCGTTCGAGCCGGCGCTGGACTACGTCGTGGTCAAGGTGCCGCGGTTCGCGTTCGAGAAGTTCCCGGCCGCCGACCCGGTGCTGACCACCCACATGAAGAGCGTCGGCGAGGCCATGTCGATCGGGCGCAACTTCACCGAGGCGCTCGGCAAGGCGCTGCGCTCGATGGAGACCAAGGACGCCGGTTTCTGGACCCGCCCCGATCCGCACGTGGCTGACGACGAGCTGCGCGCCGCGGTGGCCACGCCGACCGACGGGCGGCTGTACCGGGTCGAGCAGGCGTTGCGGCGCGGGTTCTCGGTCGACGACGTCGCGGAGCTGTCCGGCATCGATCCCTGGTTCGTCGACCAGATCGCCCAGATCGTCGAGCTGCGGGCGGAGCTGGTCGACGCACCGGTGCTGACGCCGGGCCTGCTGCGCAAGGCCAAGCGGCACGGCCTGTCCGACCGGCAGCTGGCCGCGCTGCGCCCGGAGCTGGCCGGTGAGGACGGGGTGCGGCTGCTGCGCCTGCGGGCCGGCATCCGCCCGGTGTACAAGACGGTCGACACCTGCGCGGCCGAGTTCGCCGCGCGCACGCCGTACCACTACTCGTCCTACGACGAGGAGACCGAGGTCGCGCCGCAGCCGGACCGGCCGAAGGTGATCATCCTGGGCAGCGGGCCCAACCGCATCGGGCAGGGCATCGAGTTCGACTACTCCTGCGTGCACGCCGTCATGGCCGTGCGGGCGGCCGGCTACGAGACCGTCATGGTCAACTGCAACCCCGAGACGGTCTCCACCGACTACGACACCTCGGACCGGCTGTACTTCGAGCCGCTGACGTTCGAGGACGTGCTCGAGGTGGTGCACGCCGAGCAGCAGTCGGGCACCGTCGCCGGGGTGATCTGCACGCTCGGCGGGCAGACGCCGCTCGGGCTGGCCCAGCGGCTCAAGGACGCGGGCGTGCCGGTGCTCGGCACCCAGCCCGAGGCGATCGACCTGGCCGAGCACCGGGGCGCGTTCGGGCGGGTGCTGCGCGAGGCCGGCCTGCCGGCGCCCCGGTTCGGTACCGCGACGAGCTTCGCCGAGGCCAAGGCGGTGGCCGACGAGATCGGCTACCCGGTGCTGGTCCGCCCGTCCTACGTGCTGGGCGGCCGGGGCATGGAGATCGTCTACGACGAGCAGTCGCTGGCGTCCTACATCGAGCGGGCCACCGAGATCACGCCCGACCACCCGGTGCTGGTCGACCGGTTCCTCGACGACGCGATCGAGATCGACGTCGACGCCCTGTACGACGGCGAGGAGCTCTACGTCGGCGGCGTGATGGAGCACATCGAGGAGGCCGGCATCCACTCCGGCGACTCGGCCTGCGCGCTGCCGCCGATCACCCTGGGGGCACGCGACATCGCCGCCGTCCGCGCCTCGACGCTGGCCATCGCGCAGGGGGTGGGCGTGCGGGGACTGCTCAACGTCCAGTACGCGCTGGCCGGCGACGTGCTGTACGTCCTCGAGGCCAACCCGCGGGCCAGCCGCACCGTACCGTTCGTGTCGAAGGCGACCGCGGTGCAGCTGGCCAAGGCCGCGGCGCGCATCGCCGTGGGGGCCACCATCGCGCAGCTGCGCGACGAGGGCCTGCTGCCGCACCGCCACGACGGCGGCGACCTGCCCGACGACGCGCCCATCGCGGTCAAGGAGGCGGTGCTGCCGTTCCACCGGTTCCGCAGCCCGGACGGCGCGCACGTCGATTCGCTGCTCGGCCCGGAGATGAAGTCGACCGGTGAGGTGATGGGCTTCGACGCGGTGTTCGGCACCGCGTTCGCGAAGTCGCAGGCGGCCGTCTACGGGTCGCTGCCGGCCAAGGGCACGGTGTTCGTGTCCGTCGCCAACCGGGACAAGCGGGCGGCGATCTTCCCGGTGAAGCGGTTGTCCGACCTGGGCTTCCGAATCATCGCCACGTCCGGCACGGCCCAGGTGCTGCGCCGCAACGGCGTGGACGCCGAGCTGGTCGGCAAGTTCTCCGACGGGCCCGGCAATATCGTCGAGAAGATCCTGGCCGGAGAGGTGGATTTGGTGCTGAACACCCCGTGGGGCAACTCGGGGCCGCGCATCGACGGATACGAGATCCGCACGGCAGCGGTCACGGCCGGCATCCCGTGCCTGACCACGGTGCAAGCCGCCGCGGCGGCCGTGCAGGGCATCGAGGAGCTGTCGCGCGGCGAGGTCCGGGTGCGCTCGCTGCAGGACCTGCACGCCCAGCTCGCCACCTGGCGGGGTGATCGCTGATGCCCCCGGTGCAGGAGGTCGGCGAGATCTTCGCCGTGCAGCACATCGGCGAGTACTACCAGTTCACGGTGGTGGCGCCGGGCGTGGCCGCGTCGTTCACGCCCGGGCAGTTCGTGGCGGTGGCCGTCGGCGGCGACAACACGTCGATGCTCCTGCGCCGGGCGTTCGCCCTCTACGGCGCAACCCCCACGGGCGACTTCGCCGGCACCATCCAGTTCGTGGTGGCCGAGCACGGACCGGGCACCCAGTGGCTGGTGCGCCGCCGGGCCGGTGAGCGCCTCGATCTGGTCGGCCCGCTGGGCCGCCCGTTCCAGCTGCCCAAGCGCACCGTGCCGGCCGTGCTGGTGGGCGGCGGGTACGGCACCGCACCGCTCATCCCGCTGGCCCAGCAGCTGATCGAGACGGGGTCGGACGTCGAGTTCGTCGTCGGCGCGGCGACCGCGTCCCGGCTGTTCGGCGAGCTGGCGGCCAAGCGGGTGGTCGGCGCGGTCACGGTCACCACCGACGACGGCTCGGCCGGCACGCACGGCCGGGTCACCGACGTGCTGCCCGCGGCCATCCAGCGCACCAAGGCGCACGTCGTCTACGCCTGCGGGCCGATGGCGATGCTGCGCGCGGTCGGCGACGTGGCCCGGGCGCACTCCGTGTCGGCCCAGGTCGCCGTCGAGGAGTCGATGGCCTGCGGCGTCGGCGTCTGCATGACCTGCGTGCTGCCGGTGGTCGACGACGACGGCCAATCGCGGTTCGTGCGCTCCTGCGTCGACGGGCCCGTGTTCGACGCGTCGCGGGTGCGCTGGGACGACGTGGGCTCGCTGCCGCCGGACCTGGTCGGCGCCGACGCGATGGGGGCCTGATGGCGAGGTCCTGCGTAAGCATGGGAACGCCCATCCCAGCGAGGGGGCTCTGATGGCCGATCTGACGAGCAGGCTCGGCTCGCTCACGCTGCCCAACCCGGTGCTGACCGCCTCGGGTTGCGCGGCGTCCGGGCAGGAGCTGCACCAGTTCTTCGACGTGGCCACGATCGGCGCCGTCGTGACGAAGTCGATCATGATGCGGCCCCGCTCCGGCCGGCCCACCCCGCGCATGGCCGAGACGCCCAGTGGCATGCTCAACTCGATCGGCCTGCAAGGCCCGGGCATCGACGCCTTCCTGGAGAAGGATCTGCCCTGGCTGGCCGAGCACGGGGCGCGCGTCGTCGTGTCGATCGCCGGCGGGCACACCGACGAGTACGTCGCGCTGGCCCGGCGCCTGTACGACAACCCCGCGGTGTCGATGATCGAGGTCAACATCTCATGCCCGAACGTGGAGAGCCGCGGCCAGGTGTTCGCCTGCGACCCGGCCGCGTCCGGGCGGGTGATCGGTGCGGTGCGCCGGGCCGCCGATCCCAAGGTGCCGGTGTTCGCCAAGCTCTCGCCCGACGTCACCGACATCACCGTGATCGCCCGGGCCTGCGCCGAGGCCGGCGCTGACGGGCTGTCGCTGATCAACACGCTGCTCGGGCTGGCCATCGACACCGACACGATGGCACCGGTGCTGGGCGGCGTGACCGGCGGGCTGTCCGGCCCGGCCATCCGCCCGGTCGCGGTGCGTTGCGTGTGGCAGGTGCACCAGGTCCTGCCGCACCTGCCCATTCTCGGCATGGGCGGCATCCGCACCGGGCTGGACGCGCTGCAGTTCATCGCGGCCGGCGCCTCGGCCGTGTCGGTCGGCACCGCCGTCTTCGGCGATCCGACGGCCCCGGCCCGGGTGCTGGCCGAACTCGACCAGGCCTTGGACGAGCGGGGCTTCGCCGCGGTGGCCGACGCGGTGGGCGTCGCGCACAAGTCCGTGGCCGAACCGGTGAAGGAGCCGGCATGACGACGTTCGGGGCGCGCCTGGACGGCGCGATCCGTGAGCGGGGCCCGCTGTGCATCGGCATCGACCCGCACGCCGGCCTGCTCGCCGCGTGGGGCCTACCCGACTCGGCGGCCGGCGTCGAGCGGTTCGCGCTGAGCTGCGTCGAGGCGTTCGCCGGCGAGACGGCGGTGGTCAAGCCGCAGTCGGCGTTCTTCGAGCGGTTCGGGTCGGCCGGCATCGCCGCGCTCGAACGGGCGGTGCACGAGGCCCGCGCGGCCGGCGCCCTCGTCCTCCTCGACGTCAAGCGGGGCGACATCGGCTCGACGATGAGCGCCTACGCCGACGCCTACCTGGACCCGTCCTCGCCGTTGGCCGTCGACGCCATCACGATCACGCCCTACCTGGGCGTCGGCGCGCTGCAGCCGGCCTTCGACGCCGCCGAGAAGCACGGCACCGGGGCGTTCGTCCTGGCCCTGACGTCCAACCCCGAGGGCGCGCAGGTGCAGCGGGCGCTCGGCGGCGACGGCCGGGCCGTGGCCCAGGCGGTGGTCGACGAGGTGGCCGCGCGCAACGCCGGAGCCTCGCCGCTGGGGTCGCTGGGCCTGGTCGTCGGGGCCACGCTGGACGACGTGGGCGCCGACCTGTCCGCGCTGAACGGCCCGATCCTCGCGCCCGGCGTCGGGGCCCAGGGCGGTACCGCCGCCGACGTGCGCCGGCTGTTCGGGCCCGCACCCGGCGTGCTCCCGAGCGTGTCGCGCGACGTGCTGCGCGCCGGACCGGATGTCGGCGCCCTGCGCGAGGCGGCGCGCCGTTACCGTGAACAGTTCTGACGTATCAGGCGGCCGGGAGGCGCGCTCCGAATGGACGTGGCTGGCAACGGATACCTGCTCACGCTCAGCGACGACGAGGTCGCCCGGTATCGGCTGATGGCCGACCACGCCCGGGCGAGCGAGGCCGACCTGTGGCAACGGGCCGGCCTGGTTGCGGGAGCGCGCGTCGCCGATGTCGGCTGCGGGCCCGGCGCGCTGCTGTCGGCCTGGGCCGAAGCGGTCGGGCCGGCGGGCCAGGTCACCGCGCTGGACGCCGACCCGCAGGCAGTGGCGACAGCCGGCGGGCTGATCGCCGCGCACGGGCTGCGTCAGGTCACGGTGCGCCAGGGCCGGGCCGACCGGACCGGGTTGCCGCCCGGATCGTTCGACGTGGTCATGCTCCGGCATGTGCTGGCCCACAACGGCGGCGCCGAGGACACGATCGTCGGGCACCTGGCCACGCTGCTGCGCCCCGGCGGATGCCTGTACCTGGTCGACGTCGACGTCACCGCGGGCCGGTTCCTGCCTGAGGACGCCGACGTCGTCGACCTCTTTGATCGCTACGCCGGCTTCCACACCAGCCTGGGCAACGACATGCGCGCCGGCCTACGACTGGGCGAGCGGCTGGCCCGCGCCGGCCTGGACGTCATCGAGTTCAGCGGCCGCTACGCGATCACGCCCGTCCCGCCCGGGATGCGCGGCCCGGCCTGGGCGGCCCGCGAGGCGCTGCTCACCGCCGGCTTCGCCACCGTCGACGACCTGGCCCGCTGGGACGCCGCCTACGCCCGGCTGGACCGGGCCGAGCCGCGCCCGACCATGTTCATGCCGGCGTTCACCGCCATCGGGCAGAGGGCGGCAGCGACGGCGTGAGAGGGTCGCCCGGTGACCTCGATCGCGGTTTTCTTCCTGGGCGGGACGATCAGCATGGCCGGCCACGAAGGGGGAGTGGTCAGCCGCCTCGGCGGGGCCGAGCTGCTGGCCGCGGTACCCCAGCTGGCTGACCTGGGACTGAACCTCGACGTGCGCGACTTCCGCCGGATCCCCAGCGCTTGCCTGCGCTTCGACGACATCCTCGAACTGGTTGCCGAGGCCGAACGCTGTGCCGCGGACGGCGTGGTGGTCGTGCAGGGCACCGACACCATCGAGGAGACCTCCTACCTGGTGGATCTGCTCTGGACGGCCGACACCCCGGTGGTCATGACCGGCGCCATGCGCAATCCGACGCTGGCCGGCCCGGACGGCCCGGCCAACCTGCTCGCCGCGGTGCAGGTGGCTGCCAGCTCGGGATTCCGCGGCGCAGGGTGCGTCGTCGTCCTGAACGACGAGGTGCACGCCGCCCGTTACGTCCGCAAGACGCACAGCACCAGCCCGGCCACGTTCGCCTCGCCGAACGCCGGTCCGCTCGGGCACCTGGTCGAGGGCGAGCCCCTGCGCGTGCTCGCCCTGCCCGGCCGCTCGACGGTGCCCCGCCCGGATCGCGTAACGGCCCGGGTCCCCGTCGTGACGGTCACCCTGGACGACGGCGGCGAGCTGCTGGCCGGCCTGCACGATCGGGTCGACGGGCTGGTGGTGGCCGCCTTCGGAGTGGGCCACGTGCCGGAGACGCTCGCCCCGGTGCTGGGTGACCTGGCGGCGCGCGTGCCGGTGGTGCTCGCCTCGCGCACCAACGCCGGCCCCGTGCTGCGGCGCACCTACGGCTACGTCGGGTCGGAGACCGACCTGGCCCGCCGCGGCCTGATCGGCGCCGGGCTGCTCGACCCGTACAAGGCCCGCGTGCGGCTGCGCCTGCTGCTCGACGGCGGGGCGTCGCGTGAGGAGATCAGCGCGGCGTTTGCGACGTGAGCTTGTCCAGCTCGGCCAGGTCGTCGACCGAGGGCCGCCAGTCGCCGGCCGCCACGTTGGCCATCACCTGCGCGCGGGACGTTGCGCCGGCGATCACGCTGGCCACGGAGGGCTTGGCCGCCAGCCCGCCGATCGCCACGTCGAGCAGCGACACGGCCCGCCCGGCCGCGAAGGACTCCAGGCCCTCGACCACGTCGAACGCGGCGTCGCTCCGGTCGGCGGGGCGGTTCTCCAGCCGGCTGCCGGCCGGCGCCGCCTGCCCGCGGCGGTACTTGCCGGTGAGCAGCCCGTTCGCGAGCGGGAAGTACGGCAGCAGCCCGATGCCGTACTGCTCGAGCGCCGGCACCAGGTCGGACTCGGCCTCGCGGTGTAGCCAGCTGTACTCGTTCTGGGCGCTGACGAACCGCTCGAGGCCGCGCGTGCGGGCCGTCCACTCGGCGTCGGCCACCTGCCAGGCGGCGAAGTTGGAGCTGCCCAGATAGCGCACCTTGCCCTCGCGGACCAGGTCGGTCAGGACGGAGAGGGTCTCGTCGATCGGGGTGAGCGGATCGGGGCGATGCAGCTGGTAGAGGTCGATCCAGTCGGTGCGCAGTCGCTGCAGCGAGGACTCGACCGCTCGCCGGACGTAGCGCCGCGACGCGCGAGCGCCCCAGTCCTCGCCGTTGTCCAGGCCGCGGCGGCGCACGTCGCTGCCGAACTTCGTCGCGATGACGACGTCGTCGCGCCGCCCGGCGAGCAACTCGCCCAGCCGCTGCTCGGACGTCCCGTACGAGTCGGCCGTGTCGAACAGGGTGATGCCCCCGTCGAGCGCGGCGTGCACCACCTCGCGGCTGCGCTCGAAGTCCAGCCGCATGCCGAGGTTGTTCGTGCCCAGCCCGACGACCGAGACGACCAGCCCGGAGTTGCCCAGGCGTCGGAACTGCATGCTCACCCGACCAGTGTCTTGGTCGCCGCCACCAGGGTGGCCAGACCCTTCTTGGCGTCACTGAAGAACATGCTCGTCTTCGGGTCGGTGTACAGGTCGTTGTCGATGCCGGCGTAGCCCGAGGCCATCGAGCGCTTGATCACGATGATCGACTTGGCGTGGTCGACGTCGAGGATAGGCATGCCCGACACCGCGTTGCCCGGGCGGCGCGCGGCCGGGTTCGTCACGTCGTTGGCGCCCACGACCAGGGCGACGTCGGTTCGGTCGAACTCGGGGTTGACCTCGTCCATCTCCTTGAGCTGGTCGTAGGGCACGTTCGCCTCGGCGAGCAGCACGTTCATGTGCCCGGGCATCCGCCCCGCGACCGGATGAATCGCGTAGGACACGTCCACGCCGCGTTCCTCGAGGAGGGCGGCCAGCTCGCGCAACTCGTGCTGGGCCTGCGCGGCGGCCAGGCCGTAGCCCGGGACGACGATCACCTTCTGCGCGTAGGCCAACTGCAGGGCGACGTCGTCGGCGGCGGTGGAGCGCACGGTGCCACCACCCGGGCCGGCCTCGACGGGTGCCGATCCGCCGGTGCCGAAGCCGCCGGCGATGATGTTGAAGATCGAGCGGTTCATGGCGTCGGCCATCAGCTTGGTGAGGATGGAGCCCGAGGCGCCCACGAGCGCGCCGGCGACCACCAGGATCGGATTGCCCAGCACGAAGCCGGCCATAGCCACCGCGGTGCCGGTGAAGGCGTTGAGCAGCGAGATGACGACCGGCATGTCGGCGCCGCCGATCGGCAGCACCATGAGGATGCCGAACGCAAGCGCCGCGAGGGCGACGCCGACCAGTATCCCGACGCTGTGCGCCCCGGCGATCACCCAGCCGCCGCCGGCCGCCGCGAGGGCGAGCGCAGCCGTCGACGCATAACGTGATCCGGCGAAGGTCACCGGCTGGCTGAGGTAGCCCTGCAGCTTGGCCGCCGCGAGCAGCGAGCCCGAGAAGGTCGCGCAGCCGATGACTGTGTCGAGGATGGTGGCCGTGGCGGTGCCGGCCGGCAGGTGCGGGTCCAGGTTGTAGTCGGCGATCGCGATCAGCGCCGCCGCGCCGCCGCCCACCGCGTTGAACAGGCTCACCAGCTGCGGCATCGCAGTCATGGCGATCTGGCGGGCGGAGTACAGCCCGACGGCGGCCCCGACCAGTGACCCGAGGATGAGCACGAGCCAGCGCGTCGAGTTCATGGTGCCGCCGTGGGCGACGTCGACGATGGTCGCGACGACCGCGACGAACATGCCGAACGCGGAGACCTGGTTGCCGCGCCGGGCCGTGGCGGGCGAGTTCATCAGGTGCAGCCCTAGTACGAAGCAGACGGCGCCGAACAGCGAGAAGAACCGGACGCCCTGCTCGAAGCCGGTCACTTCTGCTCCTCCTTGGCCGCCGGGACGGGACGCTTCTTGAACATCTCGAGCATCCGGTCGGTGACCGCGTACCCGCCGACGACATTGGCCGCGCCGAACGCGGCGGCGATGAACGTCAGCACATAGCCCGCGACACCGCCGACGTAGCTGGACAGCACGATCACGCCGACCAGCACCACACCGTGGATCGAGTTGGCGCCCGACATAAGCGGCGTGTGCAGGGTGGCCGGCACCTTGCTGATGACCTCGAAGCCGACCAGCAGGGCCAGCACGAAGATCGTGATGTCGCCGACGAAGCTCCCCGTCATGCGCGACCCTCCAAGAGTGCAGCGGTCGCCGGCTGGACGACCGAACCGTCGTGGGTGATGACGACGCCGCGCTGGATCTCGTCGTCCAGGTCGATCGCCAGCCGGCCCTCGTTCAGCAGGTGCAGCAGCAGCGCGCTGATGTTGCGGGCGTACGCGTTCGAGGCACTGGTCGGCATCTGGGCCGGCAGGTTGGCCGCTCCGATCACGGTCACACCGTTGGTCGTGACGATCGTCTCGCCGGGCTGGGAGATCTCGACGTTGCCGCCGAGGTCGCTGGCCGCCATGTCGACGATCACCGAGCCGGCCCGCATGCTCTTGATCGTGTCCGCGGTGACCATCAGCGGCGGGCGGCGGCCGGGCACCTGCGCGGTCGTGATCACCACGTCGTGCTTGGCGATGTGCTCGGCCAGCTCAGCCGCCTGGGCCGCTTGCTCCTCGGGGCTCAGCGCCCGGGCGTAGCCGCCTTCGCCGGCGCCGGCCTCGACGGAGGTCAGCTCGATGAACTGCCCGCCCAGCGACTCGACCTCGCCCTTGGACTGCGGGCGCACGTCGTAGGCTCGGACCACCGCGCCCAGCCGGCGGGCCGTGCCGATCGCCTGCAGCCCGGCCACGCCGGCGCCCAGGACGAGAACGGCGGCCGGCTTGGACGTGCCGGCCGCCGTGATCAGCAGCGGGAAGAACCGCTCGAAGGTGTCGGCCGCGAGAAGGACCGCCTTGTAGCCGGCGATGTTCGTCTGCGACGTCAGCGCGTCCATGCCCTGGGCGCGGGTCAGCGTGCGGGGCAGGCCGTCCAGGCTGATCGCGGTGATGCCCCGCCCGGCCAGGTCGGCCATGACCGTGGGGTTGAGCAGCGGGGCGAGCATCCCGATCACGGTCTGCCCGTCGCGCAGCCGGTCCGGAGGTGGCTGCCCGACGCCGAGGACGATGTCGGCCCGGCTGTACAGGGCATCCGGGTCGACGACGGTCGCGCCGGCCTGGGCGTAGTCCTCGTCCGGGAACCAGGCGGAGGTACCGGCGCCCGCCTCGATCAGCACGTCGACGCCGGCGTCGCGCAGCCGGGGCACCGCGTCGGGAGTCAGCGCTACGCGGCGTTCGCCCGGCGCCGTCTCCTTCACCACGCCGACCTGCACGGCTGCCATGGTCCGACCTCCTCGCCTGCGCAAAGGTGTCCGCCGAGATCCGGCGAGCCTGACGACTCGCAAACCCTAGCGAGGGCGTCCTTGCCCCGACGTGACCAGTGTGTGCCGCGTCACCCCGCGGCCGCCGTCGCTAGGGTGAGCCCGTGCTCAAAGGGGACCTTGTCACGCTTCGTCCGATAGAGGCAGACGACTACGAACGCCTGGCCGCGTTCATCAACGACGTGGAGGTCGAGTTGCTGGCCGGCAACGGCCCGCCCCGCCCGCGCTCGCGCGCCGCGGTGGCCAAGTTCTGGGACGCGGCGACCGAGCGGGGCGACCTGGTGTTCGGGATCGAGGCCGACGGGCGCCTGATCGGCAGCTGCAGCCTGGGCAGCCTCGACGCCGTGTCGCAGACCGCCGAGCTGGGCATCGGCATCGGCGAGCGCGACTACTGGAGCCGCGGGTACGGGCGGGAGGCGGTACGGCTACTGGTCGACTACGGCTTCCGGCTGCGCAACCTGCGCAAGATCTGGCTGTCCGTGCTCGACGACAACCCGCGGGCCATCCGGGCCTACGAGGCGGTCGGCTTCGTCGAGGAGGGGCGCCAGCGGGCCCACGTCTGGCGCAACGGCGAGTACGTCGACGTGCTCTTCATGGGCCTGATCAGGCACAAGCGGCGCTGAGCCGCCGCCGCGACGCGCCCGCGCGGTGCGCGATAGATTTTGCTGGTGTCGAGGGTGACGAGCCGACTGACCGTGCTGTCTGGCCCGTCCGGCGTCGGGAAGGGCACCGTGGTCGCCGCGGTCCGCGAGCTGCACCCGCACGTGTGGGTGTCGGTGTCGTGCACCACCCGGGCCCCGCGGCCCGGGGAGCGCGACGGTGTGCAGTACTGGTTCGTCGACCGGGCCGCGTTCGCCGGCATGATCGAGCGGGACGAGTTGCTCGAGTACGACGAGCACTTCGGCAACATCTACGGCACGCCGCGCCAACCCGTGCTCGACCACCTCGCCGCGGGGATTCCCACCCTGTTGGAGATCGAGCTGCACGGGGCCCGGCAGGTGCGCGCGGCGATGCCGGACGCACAACTGGTGTTCCTCGCCCCGCCGTCGTGGGCGGAGCTGGAACGCCGGCTGACCGGGCGCGGCACCGAGTCGCGTGAGGTCATCGACGCCCGGCTTAACCGCGCGCGCGTCGAGATGTCGGCCGAGGACGAGTTCGACGAGGTCATCGTCAACGACGATGTCGGGCGGGCAGCGGCCGAGTTGGTAACATTGATCGAGGCTGTCTGCCCGAAACAAGATCCAGTCGACCAAGAGAGCTGAGACGTGTCCGCACCCGAAACCGCACCCGAGGGCATTACCAATCCGCCGATCGACGAGCTGCTCGAGCGCACCCAGTCGAAGTACACCCTCGTCATCATCGCGGCGAAGCGGGCCCGGCAGATCAACGCCTACTACAGCCAGCTCGGCGAGGGCCTGCTCGAGTACGTCGGCCCGCTGGTCGAGACCGCGCCGCAGGAGAAGCCGCTGTCCATCGCGCTGCGCGAGATCAACACCGACCTGATCGAGTTCAAGCCGGCCGAGTAGCACCGGCGGCATTTGTCGCCCCCGCCGTGGTTAGCTGGTGATCGTGAGCCGCATCGTCCTCGGCGTCGGCGGGGGAATCGCCGCCTACAAGGCGGCTGATCTGCTGCGCAAGCTCACCGAGTCCGGGCACGACGTCACGGTCGTGCCGACCGAGTCCGCGCTGCGCTTCGTCGGGGCCCCCACCTGGGCCGCCCTGTCCCACCACCCGGTCGCGTCGGACGTCTGGACCGACGCCGAAGCGGTACCCCACGTGCAACTGGGCCGAGACGCCGAGCTGGTCGTCGTGGCTCCGGCCACCGCCGACCTGCTCGCTCGCGCCGCCCACGGCCTGGCCGACGACCTGCTCACCAACACGCTGCTGACCGCGCGCTGTCCGGTGCTGTTCGCCCCGGCCATGCACACCGAGATGTGGGAACACCCCGCCGCCGCCGAGAACGTGGCGACGCTGCGCCGGCGCGGGGTCGTGGTGCTCGAGCCGGCGATCGGGCGGCTGACCGGCGCCGATACCGGCAAGGGCCGACTGGCCGAGCCGGCCGAGATCGCCCAGCTGTGCGAGCTGCTGCTGCGCCGGCCCGACGCGCTGCCGCCCGACCTGGTCGGCCGGCGCGTGGTGGTCAGCGCGGGCGGCACCCGTGAGCCGCTCGATCCGGTGCGCTTCCTCGGCAACGCCTCGTCCGGTCTACAGGGTTACGCGCTGGCCAGCGTGGCGGCCGCGCGGGGCGCGGGCCAGGTCACCCTGGTCGCGGCCAACACCGACCTGCCGGATCCGGCCGGTGCCGCCGTGGTGCGGGTGGTCACGACGGCCGAGATGCGCGAGGCCGTGCACAAGGCGGCCGCCGACGCCGACGTGGTCGTCATGGCGGCGGCCATCGCCGACTTCCGGCCGGCCGCCGAGGCGGCCTACAAGATCAAGAAGTCCGACGCCGAACCGCCGCCGATCACGCTCACCAAGAACCCGGACATTCTCACCGAACTCGTCGCAGCCCGGCGTCCCGGCCAGATCCTGGTGGGCTTCGCCGCCGAGACCGGCGACGACAGCGGTGACGTGCTGGCCCACGGCCGGGCCAAGCTGGCCCGCAAGGGCGTCGACCTGCTCGTGGTCAACGCCGTGGGTGGCGGGAAGGCGTTCGGGACGCCCGACAACGCGGCCGTCATCCTCGGCGCGGACGGGCGGGAGGTGCCGGTGCCGCTCGGCCCGAAGGCCGCGCTGGCCGCCGCCGTCTGGGACGCGGTGGCCGCCGGGAACTCGCTCGGACATTAGCCATCTCTACCCAGCCGGTAGACTCCTCCAGACCTTTTCCTAATCACAATCCCGGAGAATCTGTGAGCCGCCGCCTGTTCACGTCCGAGTCCGTCACTGAAGGCCACCCGGACAAGATCGCCGACCAGATCAGTGATTCGATCCTCGACGCGCTGATCGCGCAGGACCCGTCCAGCCGGGTCGCCGTCGAGACGCTGATCACCACGGGCCAGGTGCACGTGGCCGGTGAGGTGACCACCGAGGCGTACGCCGACATCCCGACGATCGTGCGGGAGCGCATTCTGGAGATCGGCTACGACTCGTCGCGCAAGGGCTTCGACGGGGCTTCGTGTGGTGTGAACATCGCGATCGGCGCGCAGTCGCCGGACATCGCCCAGGGCGTGGACACCGCCTACGAGGCGCGCACCGGCGAGAGCGTGGAGGACCCGCTGGACCGCCAGGGCGCCGGCGATCAGGGACTGATGTTCGGCTTCGCCTGCGACGAGACGCCGGAGCTGATGCCGTTGCCGATCGCTCTGGCCCACCGGCTGGCCCAGCGGCTGTCGGCGGTGCGCAAGGACGGCACGGTGCCCTACCTGCGTCCCGACGGCAAGACCCAGGTGACCATCGAGTACGTCGACGGGCGGCCGGCCCGGCTGGACACGGTGGTGGTGTCCAGCCAGCACGCGGCCGACATCGATCTGGACACGCTGCTCAAGCCCGATGTGGCCGAGCACGTGATCACTCCGGAGATCGCCAACCTGGCCATCGACACCGAGGGGTACCGGCTGCTGGTCAACCCGACCGGGCGGTTCGAGATCGGCGGTCCGATGGGCGACGCCGGGCTCACCGGTCGCAAGATCATCGTCGACACCTACGGCGGTTACGCCCGCCACGGCGGCGGTGCGTTCTCGGGCAAGGACCCGTCCAAGGTCGACCGTTCCGCCGCGTACGCGATGCGCTGGGTGGCCAAGAACGTCGTGGCCGCCCAGCTGGCCACCAAGGTCGAGGTGCAGGTCGCCTACGCGATCGGCAAGGCCGAGCCGGTGGGTCTGTTCATCGAGACGTTCGGCACCGAGACCGTCGACCCGGCCAAGATCTCCGCCGCGATCAGCGAGACCTTCGACCTGCGCCCGGCCGCGATCATCCGCGACCTGGACCTCAAACGCCCCATCTACGCCCAGACCGCCGCCTACGGCCACTTCGGCCGCGAGCTGCCCGACTTCACCTGGGAGCGCACCGACAAGGCCGAGCAGCTGGCCAAACTCGCCAACGCCTGAGCGCATAGCGGTTGCCTCGCCGGACTCAGCGGCCCGGCGAGGCGAAACCGTCGCGGCCGGCTGGTAGGACTGGGCCGTGACGTCGACCCGACCCCGCCGCACCGGGCGGGTGCCGGCACCCACCGCGCCGGTGGCCCGGCTCATGGTCGACGTGCCCCTGCCGCACCTGGACCGGCCGTTCGACTACCTGGTGCCCGAGCCGCTCGGCGACTCGGTCGGGCCGGGGTCGCGGGTGCGGGTGCGCTTCGCCGGGCGGCTGGTCGACGGCTTCGTCCTGGAACGGCTCGACGCCAGCGACCACGAGGGACGGCTGGCGTTCCTCGAGCGGGCGGTCGGCGACGAGCCGGTGCTGACCGCCGAGACCACCCGGTTGTTCCGGGCGGTGGCCGATCGGTACGGCGGCAGCTTCGTCGACGTGGTGCGACTGGGCGTACCGGCCCGGCACGCCGGCGCCGAGTCGTCGTCCGTGCCGGTCCAGCCGCCGACCGGTCCGCCCGACGGCGCCGGCTGGAGCCGGTACCGGGCCGGGTCGGCGTTCCTGTCCGCGGTGGCGGCCGGGCGGCCGGCCCGCGCCGTCTGGTCGGCGCTGCCCGGCGAGGACTGGCCGCGCCGCTACGCCGAGGCGATGCGGGCCGCGCTGGCCGCCGGGCGGAGCGCTGTGGCGGTCGTGCCCGACCTGCGCGACCTGGCCCGGCTCGACGCCGCCCTGCTCGACGTGCTCGGCCCGGGCCGGCACGTGGCCCTGTCGTCCGACCTCGGCCCGGCCGAGCGGTACCGGCGCTGGCTGGCCGTGCGGCGCGGTGCCGTCCGGGCGGTGGTCGGCACCCGGGTCGCCGGGTACGCGCCCGTGGCCGACGTCGGCCTGCTGGCCATCTGGGACGACGGCGACGACCTGTACGCCGAGCCGCGCGCGCCCTACCCGCAGGCCCGCGACGTGCTGGCCCTGCGCTCGTCGCTGACCGGGGCGGCCCTGCTCGTCGGGGGGTTCGCGCGGACGGCCGAGGCACAGCTGCTCGTCGAGGCCGGGTGGGCACACGAGATCGTGGCCGACCGCGACGTGATCCGACACGCGTCGCCGCGTAGCAGCGCCGTCGGCGACGACTACGAACAGCTTCGCGACCCGGCCGCCCGGGCCGCCCGGCTACCCAGCCTGGCCCTGCGCACCGCCCGCGAGGCACTGGCCCGGGGCCGCCCGGTGCTGGTGCAGGTGCCCCGGCGCGGGTACGTCCCGTCGCTGGCCTGCGCGCGTGACCGCACCCCGGCCCGGTGCGCCCATTGCGGGGGGCCGCTGGCCGCCTCGTCCGGACACGCCATCGCGACCTGCCGCTGGTGCGGGCGGCCGGCCGGCAACTGGGTCTGCCCGGCCTGCGGGGAACGACGGCTGCGAGCTGTCGTCGTCGGGTCGGCACGCACCGCCGAGGAGCTGGGCCGGGCGTTCCCCGACGTGCCGATCCGGACGTCGAGCGGCGACGGCGTCCTGTCCGACGTTGCGGCCACCGCGGCCGTGGTGGTGGCCACGCCGGGCGCCGAGCCGACCGTCGCCGGGGGATACGGGGCCGCGCTGCTGCTCGACGGCTGGGCGCTGCTCGGGCGGGCGGACCTGCGCGCCGGCGAGGAAGCGCTGCGGCGCTGGTTCAACGCGGCCGCGCTGGTGGCTCGGGACGGGCAGGTCGTCGTGGCCGCCGATGCCGCCGTGCCGGAGGTGCAGGCGCTGGTCCGGTGGGACGCCCGGGGCAGCGCCGCCCGCGAGCTGGCCGACCGGCACGAGCTGGGCTTCCCGCCGGCTGTGCGCATGGCGTCGGTCAGCGGGCCGCCGGTGGCAGTCGCCGAGACACTCGCGGCGGCTGCCCTGCCGCAGCCGCACGAGGTCATCGGGCCGGTGCTGCTCGGCGACGATCAGGAACGGGTGCTGATCCGGGTGCCGCGCGGCCAGGGGGCCCAGCTGGCGAGCGCGCTCAAGGCGGCGGCCGCGTCCCGGTCGGCCCGCAAGTCGGCCGATCCGGTCAAGATCGTGCTCGACCCGCAGGAGCTGTTCTGACGGGCGTCAGGCGGCGGTGATGAACTCGGGCAGCGACATCGCGCCGGGCAGTAGATGGGTGGCGCCCGCGTGCTGCAGGGTCGGGGCGTCGTGCGCTCCGGTCAGCACGCCGGCGACGAACGATGCGCCGGCGTCCCGGCCGCACGCTATGTCGAACGCGGTGTCGCCGACCGTCGCGATCAGCCGTGGATCGCCGACGCCGGTGGCCTCGGCCGCGGCCCGCACCGGGTTGGCCGCCGGCTCGGCGAACCAGTCCGAGCCGATCTCGGCATCGGCAATGTCCTGCCAGCCGAGCGCCGCGACGATGCACTCGCGTGTCGACTGGGAGAACCCGGTCGACAACGCGACCTTGATGCCCGACTCGCGCAGCGTCTGGATCGCGTACGCCGCCCCGGGCATGGCCACGATCTGCCCGGCGTCGGCGAATTCGGCGTAGCGGGCGTCGAAGGACTTCAGCCCGGCCTGGGCGCGGCTCTCGTCGCCGTCGAACAGGCGCAGCAGTACCGAGATCACCGGCTCGCCCATCGTCTGGCGGACCTCGCCGAGCATCTGCCGAAGCGTCGCGCTGCCGGACTTCACGTCGAGTGCGCGCAGTGCGGAGGTGAAGGCGATCTCGGTCAGACCAGCGTCTGCGACGGTCGTGCCTGCCATGTCGAGGACGACGAGCGCGATGCGCCGCAGGGATGAGCTGATCGTGATCATTGGCCCTACTCTGCCAACAAGTGGTGGCACTTGCCCAGTCTCGTGTATTACGAGCAGATCTCCGCGGGCTTAACGAGTGGTGAATGCTCCGCCGTTCACGTTGAGCAGCTGGCCGGTGACGTGCCGGGCGCCGGCCGAGGCGAGGAAGTAGGCGGTGGCGGCGATGTCGTCGGCCGTGCCGGGCCGGCCGTCGTGGGTCGCCGCGACGAGCGCCGCTCGGCGGGCATCGGTCATCCGGTCCCGGAAGAACTCGGTCTGCTCGATGTAGCCCGGCGAGATCACGTTCGACGTGACTCCGCGCGGGCCGAGCTCGGCGGACAGTCCGACGCTCCAGGACGCCAGCGCCGCCTTGGCCGCCCCGTACGACCCGGCGCCCCGCTCGGCCCCGATCGAGCCGAGGTGGATCACCGAGCCGCCGGCGCGCAGCCGGGCGCGTACCGCCTCGGTGACGAGCACGGCGCTGATCAGGTTGGCCTCGAGGTTGGTGCGCCAGAGCTCGGCCAGCTCGGACAGGTCGGCCGGTTCGGCCCGGTCGAAGGCCCGGTTGCCGCCGGCGTTGTTGACCAGGACGTCGAGGTGCTCGGGCAGCCGATCGACCAGGGCGGCGACCTGTTCCGGGTCGGTCAGGTCGGCGGGCAGGGCCCGGGCGCCGATCTTGTCGGCGGCCGCGGCCAGCGGCTCGGGGCGGCGGGCGGTGACGACGACCTCGTCGCCGGCCCGGGCGAATCGCTCGGCGACGGCCAGGCCGATGCCGCCGCTGGCTCCGGTGACCAGAACGTGTCGACTCATGGAGCGCTCCTCACGCGTATCGTTTAGGTCTAAACGTACCGGAGGGGCCAAGTGGATTCGTATCCGTTGGAGCAGGTTGCGCGCTACCCCGCGGCCGAGATCGCAGCCGCCTGGCGACGCGAACGCCCCGGCACACCGGTGGACTCGATCGAGGTCGTGACGCCGTTGTGGCGGCTGGCCAAGCTGTTCGCCGACGACCGGCGCCGGGTGCTGGCCGAGGCCGGCGTCGACCCCGCGACGCTCGACCTGCTCAGCGTGCTGCGGCGCAGCGGCCCGCCCTACGAGCTGTCGACCCGCGAACTCGGCGCGCGCACCCTGGTCACCGCCGGAGCGATCTCCCAGCGCGTGGCCCGGGCCGAGCGCCGCGGCCTGGTGGGCCGGTCGGCCGGCGACCGGCGCGCGGTGCTGGTGCGCCTGACCGACGAGGGCCACGCGCTGATCGAGCGGACCGTCGACCGGGTGCTGGGCCGTGAGGCGGAGCTCGTCCGTGGGCTGAGCGCCGACCAGCGTCAGGCACTGGTCGGGCTGCTCGACGTGCTCCTGGCCGACGTGTCGAGCCGGGTGACCGCATCCTCGTAGGCGACGTCGGCGCCGGGGACACCGTCGAGTGCCGCGCTCTCGCGCGCGACCGCCTCGCCGACGGTCTCGGGCTCGTCCACGTGCACGTACCGCTTGCCGCGCATCAGCGAGGCGCCGGCCGCGATCAGCAGCATGATCGTCGACACCACGAACGCGATGACCAGGCCGTGCTTGAACGCGTCGGAGATCAGCTGCGGGAAGAACGTCTTGCCGGTCAGCGTGCCGACGTCGACGCCCGAGCCGGGCTTGAGCTGCTGCGGGTCGACCTGCTTCATCAGCTGCTGGATCGGGTTGTCGCCGAGGAACGCCGCGAACAGCGTGCCGACCGGGGGAGTGTGCGCGATCTGGTGCGCGGCATCGGGCGTTACTCCGGCCTTGATCAGGCCCGACGACATGGCGTTCGGCAGCCGGCTGGCCAGCCCGATGGCCATCAGGGAGAAGAAGCCGCCCATCGACAGCACCATGCCGGCGTTCATGCCGGTGGCCCGCACGCCCGACGCGGCGCCGCGTTGCGAGGCCGGCACCGCGTTCATGATCGCCGCCGAGTTGGGTGCGGCCATCAGGCCCATGCCGACGCCGTTGAGGGCGAGCAGCAGCGCGAACTCGGTGTAGTGGAAGTTGGCCGGTATGAGGATGAGCCCGACGAACGTCGCCGCCGTCAGCAGCAAGCCGCCGGTGGCGAACGCCCGGGCGCCGAATCGGTCGGACACCGCGCCCGACGCCGGACCCGCGACGAGGAACCCGATCGTCAGCGGCAGCATGTAGATGCCGGCCCACAGCGGGGTGTCCTTGAAGTCGTACCCGTGCAGTGGCAGCCAGATGCCCTGCAGCCAGATGATCAGCATGAACTGCAGGCCACCGCGCGACATCGCGGCGAGCAGGTTCACCGTCTGGCCGGCGGCGAAGGCCCGGATCCGGAACAGCCGCAGGTTGATCATCGGGTTCTCGACCCGCGTCTCGATCACGCAGAACGCGAAGAGCAGAACGGCTCCGCCGATGAGGCCGGTGAGCACCCGCGGGGCGGTCCAGCCCATGGTGTGCCCGCCGTAGGGCTGCAGGCCGTAGGTGATCGCGACCAGGATGGCGATCAGGCCGATGCCGAACGTGAGGTTGCCCCACCAGTCGATGGCGACCTTTCGGGAGCGGTCGCGGGGCTTGTCGTGCAGTGTCCGGTAACCGACCCAGGTGCCCCACACGCCCACCGGGACGCTGACCCAGAACACCGCCCGCCAGTGCCATTCGGACAGCACGCCGCCGATCACCAGGCCGGCGAACGACCCGGCCAGGGCGGCGACCTGGTTGACGCCGAGGGCGAAGCCGCGCCGGTCGGGCGGGAACGCGTCGGTGATGATCGCCGTCGAGTTGGCGGTCAGCATGGCGCCGCCCACACCCTGCACGATGCGCAGCGCGATCAGTTCGAGGGCGCCGGCCGAGCCGCCGTTGGGCACGAGCGCACAGGCCACCGAGGCGAGGGTGAAGATCAGGAATCCCAGGTTGAACAGCTTGGCCCGGCCGTACTGGTCGCCCAGCCGCCCGAACGTCACGACCAGCACGGCGGTGACGAGCAGGTAGCCCATCAACATCCACAACAGGTAGGAGATGTTGGCCGGAGCGAGCGGATCCAGGCCCAGGCCGTCGAAGATCGCCGGCAGCGAGATCAGCAGGATCGACATGTTCAGCGTGGCGGCCAACATGCCGACCGTGGTGACGGTGAGGGCGACGCGACGATCGTGGGCGGCCGAGTGGGACACGAGAGCACCTTCCTTCGTTAGGCATGCTAACGAATTGGTGCAACCCCCGGGTGGCCGATCCGTAAACTCGGCTCGTGACCGTTCAGACAATTCGATTGTTCGGCGATCCGGTGCTGCGCACGCCGGCCGACCCGGTGATCGACTTCGACAAGGAGCTGCGCACGCTCGTCGCGGATCTGACCGAGACGATGCTGGACGCGCCGGGGGTGGGGCTGGCCGCGCCGCAGATCGGCGTGGGCCTGCGGGTGTTCACCTACCACGTCGACGACGAGCAGGCCGGGCACCTGATCAACCCGGTGTTGCACTTCCCGTCCGACGAGGACCAGGACGGCGAGGAGGGGTGCCTGTCCATTCCGGGGCTGAAGTTCGAGTGCCGGCGCCGGCAGCACGTGGTGGCGCACGGGCAGAACGAGTACGGCGACCCGGTCACCGTCGAGGGCACCGAGTTGCTGGCCCGCTGCATCCAGCACGAAACCGACCATCTCGACGGAGTGCTGTTCGTCGATCGACTCGACGCCGAGACGAAGAAGGCGGCGATGAAGGCGATCCGCGAGGCCGAGTGGTCCGGCCTCACCCCGCCGCCGGTCAAGGTCAGCCCGCACCCGATGCTCGGCCGCGCCCTCTGATGCGGCTGGTCTTCGCCGGCACGCCGGACACGGCCGTCCCCTCGCTGCGGGCCCTGCTCGCGTCGGAGCGGCACGAGGTGGCCGCCGTCGTGACCCGCCCCCACGCCCGGGCGGGACGCGGCCGCCACGAGGTGGCCTCGCCGGTGGAGCAGGTCGCCGCCGAGGCCGGCGTCGCGGTGCTGACGCCGCGCCGGCCGAGCGATCCCGACTTCCTCGAGCGGCTGGTCGAGCTGGCCCCGGACTGCTGCCCGGTCGTCGCGTACGGAGCGCTGATCCCGGCCGCAGCGCTGGCCATTCCACAGCACGGCTGGGTGAATTTGCACTTCTCGCTGCTGCCGGCCTGGCGGGGCGCCGCCCCCGTGCAGCACGCGATCCTGCACGGCGACGAGATCACCGGCGCGTCGACGTTCCAGATCGAGACCGGCCTGGACACCGGCCCGGTATACGGCGTCGTCACCGAGCAGATCCGCCCGAGCGACACGGCCGGCGACCTGCTGGGGCGGCTGGCCGACAGCGGCGCCGACCTGCTGCTCGCCACCATGGACGGCATCGCCGACGGCAGCGTCATCGCCCATCCGCAACTGGCCGACGGGGTGTCGGTGGCGGCCAAGATCACCGTCGACGACGCCCGCGTCGACTGGAACACGCCGGCCCAGCACGTCGACCGAGTCGTGCGGGCCTGCACGCCGGCCCCGGGCGCCTGGACGCAGTTCCGCGACCAGCGGATCAAGCTCGGCCCGGTCCGTCCCTTCGAAGGCGACGCACTGGCGCCGGGCGAGCTGCGGGTGACGAAGCACGCCGTGCTGGCCGGGACGGCCACCCGGCCGGTGCAGTTGGGCGAGGTGCAGGCGCCGGGCAAGCGACCGGCCGCGGCTGCCGACTGGGCCCGCGGTGCGCGCCCGGGAGCCGACGAGCGCTTTGCCTAAGCCGCCGGAGGATCGGGCGCGACGGGCCGCCTTCGACCTGCTGCGCGGCGTGGCCGACCAGCAGGCTTACGCCAACCTGCTGCTGCCGGCTCTGCTGGGCGAGCGTGGCCTGTCCGCGCGCGACGCGGCGCTGGCCACCGAGCTCGGCTACGGCACGTTGCGCGCACAGGGCACCCTCGACGAGATCGTGGCCGCCTGCGTCGACCGCCCACTGTCCGGAGTGGACGCTCCGGTGCTGGACCTGCTGCGGCTGGGCGCCTACCAGGCGCTGCGCACCCGCATCCCGTCGCACGCCGCCGTGGCCACCACGGTCGATCTGGCCCGGGCCACCGGCAACGGGCGCGCGGCCGGGTTCGTCAACGCCGTGCTGCGCCGGGTGAGCGCGGCGTCCTGGGACCAGTGGTGTGCCCGGCTCACCGAGGACGCGGGCACGTTGCGGCGGCTGGCCGTGCGCACGGCTCACCCGGAGTGGATCGCCGCGGCGTTCGCCGACGCGCTGGGTGGCGACCTGGCCGAGACGCAAGCCGCCCTGGCCGCCGACGACACCCGCCCGCAGACCCACCTGGTCGCCTGGCCGGGCCGGATCGAGCGCGACGCCCTGGTGGACGAGTCGGGCGGCACGCCGGGGCCCTGGTCGCCCTACGCCGTGCGCCTGGACGGCGGCGACCCGGCCGCGCTGGCCGCGATCGCCCAGCGGCGGGCAGCCGTGCAGGACGAGGGCAGCCAGCTGTGCGCGCTCGCGCTGGCCAACGCGCACCTGGACGGCCGCGACGAGCGCTGGCTGGACCTGTGCGCCGGGCCGGGCGGCAAGACCGCACTGCTCGCCGCCCTGGCCGCCCAGCGGGGCGCGCACGTGGTGGCCAACGAGCTGCACCCGCACCGCGCCGAGCTGGTCCGCCGGGCCACCTCGGCGTGGGACGTCGACGTGCGGGTGGGCGACGCGCGGTCGATCACCGAGGGCGGCTACGACCGGGTGCTGCTCGACGCACCGTGCACCGGGCTGGGCGCGCTGCGCCGGCGCCCAGAGGCCCGCTGGCGGCGCGGGCCGGCCGACGTCGCGCCGCTGGCCAAGCTGCAGGACGAGCTGCTGGCGACGGCCCGGCGGCTGGTCCGGCCGGGCGGCGTCGTCGCCTATGTCACCTGCTCGCCGCACCTGGCCGAGACCCGCGACGTCGTTGCCGGCGCGGTCGGGACGGATCTGCTCGACGCCCGCCCGGCGTTTCCCGGCGTGGCCCGGTTGGGCGACGGCCCGGCCGTGCAGCTGTGGCCACATCGGCACGGCACGGACGCGATGTTCTGCGCGCTGTTGTCCGGCTGACCGGCCACAGCGATCGCTCAGCGTCGAACTAAACTTCGAACGTGACGTCGCACGAATCCCGCGAGCCGCTGATCGCGCCCAGCATCCTGGCCGCCGATTTCGCCCGGCTGGCCGACGAAGCCGACGCGGTGAAGGGCGCCGACTGGCTGCACGTCGACGTCATGGACGCCCACTTCGTGCCGAACCTGACGATCGGGCTGCCCGTCGTGCAGAGCCTGCGCCGGGCCACCGACCTGCCGCTGGACTGCCACCTCATGATCGAGGACCCGGACCGCTGGGCCCCGGGCTACGCCGAGGCGGGCGCGCACAACGTGACGTTCCACATCGAGGCGACCGCTGACGCGGTCGGCCTGGCCCGCACGCTGCGCGCCGCCGGCAGCCTGGCCGGCCTGGCCGTCGACCGCGACACCCCGATCGAGCCCTACCTGGACCTACTGCCCGAGTTCGACACCCTGCTGATCATGACGATCAAGGCCGGGTTCGGCGGGCAGGCGTTCATCCCGGAGTTGCTCGACAAAGTGCGCCGCGCCCGTCAGTACCTGCAGTCCGGGCACCTGCAGCTGTTCGTCGAGGTCGACGGCGGCATCGACGCGGACACGATCGTCGAGGCCGCGCAAGCCGGCGCCGACGTCTTCGTGGCCGGCACCGCCGTGTACGGCGCCGACGACCCGGAGCGGGCGATCCAGGCGCTGCGGGCGAGAGCCCGGACCGCGGGGCCGTGACCACGCCATGACGAGCACGGCGAGCAAGACCGAACGGGCCGCGATGCTGCGGGCCCGGGCGCTGGGCGACACCGTGCGCGGGCGGACCAGCCCGAACCCGCCGGTCGGCGCGGTGATCCTCGACGCCGAGGGTGCCCTGGCCGGCGAGGGGGCGACCCAGCCGGTGGGCGGCCCGCACGCCGAGATCATGGCCCTGCGCGCCGCCGGCGAGAAGGCGCGGGGCGGCACCGCCGTCGTCACGCTCGAGCCGTGCGCGCACACCGGGCGCACCGGGCCGTGCAGCGAGGCACTGATCGAGGCGGGCATCGCCCGGGTGGTCTACGCCGTCGACGACCCCAACCCGCCCGCGGCCGGCGGCGCCGACCGGCTGCGCGAGGCCGGGGTCCAGGTCGTGGCCGGCGTGGACGAGCCGGCGGCAGCCATCGGGGCACTGCGAGCCTGGCTGCACGCGCTGCGCACCGGGCGCCCGTTCGTCACCTGGAAGTTGGCCGCCACGCTCGACGGGCGGGTGGCCGCCGCCGACCAGAGCGCCCGCTGGATCACCTCGTCCGAGGCGCGGGCCGACTCGCACGCGTTCCGGGCCATCGTCGACGCGATCGTCGTCGGCAGCGGCACCGTCCTGGCCGACGACCCGCACCTGACCGTGCGCGATGCCGACGACGAACTGGCCGAGCACCAGCCGCTGCGCGTCGTCCTGGACCGCCGCCACCGCGTGCACCAGAACGCCCAGGTGCTCGACAACGCCGCCGAGACGCTGCTGCTCGACACCGCGGTGCCCCGCTTCGCCCTGAAAGCCCTGCACGACCGTGGCGTTCGTCACGTGCTGCTCGAGGGCGGCCCGACACTGGCCGGCGCGTTCGTCGAGGCCCGCTGTGTGGACGAGGTAATCGCCTATATCGCGCCGAAACTGCTGGGCGCCGGGCCGGCCGCCCTGGGCGACGCGGGAATTTCCACGATTGCCGATGCGATCACACTGGACGTCGACACCGTGACTCGAGTGGGCAGCGATGTGAAGATCGTGGCGCGCCCGGTCTGGGCAGAAGGGGAGTAGCGCCAGTGTTCACCGGGATCATCGAGGAACTCGGCGAGGTCGTCGAGATACAGCCCCGCGGCGACTCGGCCGTGCTGGTCGTGCGGGCCTCGCTCGTGGCCAGCGACGTCGCGCACGGCGCGTCGATCGCGGTCAACGGGGTGTGCCTGACGGTCATCGGGGCCGAGGGGGCCCGGCTGTCGTTCGACGTCATGGCCGAGACGCTCAAGCGCTCGGTGATCGGTGCGCTGCGCTCCGGCGAGCGGGTGAACCTCGAACGCGCGGTGCGGGCCGACGGCCGCCTGGACGGGCACATCGTCCAGGGACACGTCGACGGCACCGGCGTGGTCATCTCCCGCACTCCGGGCGACGCCTGGGAACTCGTCCGGTTCGGCGTGCCGGCCGAGCTGTCCCGGTACGTGGCCGAGAAGGGCTCCATCGCCGTCGACGGCGTCTCGCTCACCGTCACCGCGGTCGGCGACGACTGGTTCGAGGTGGGGCTGATCCCCGAGACCCTGCGCGCGACGACCCTCGGCACCAAGCAGCCGGGTGACCCGGTCAATCTGGAGGTGGACGTGCTGGCGAAGTACGTCGCTCGGCTGGTGCGGTCATGACCGTACGGCTGGACAGCATCGAGCGGGCGATCGCCGACATCAAGTCGGGCAAGGCGGTCATCGTCGTCGACGATGAGGACCGCGAGAACGAGGGCGACCTGATCTTCGCGGCCGAGCTGGCCACGCCCGAGTTGGTGTCGTTCATGGTTCGCTACACGTCGGGTTACATCTGCGTGCCGATCACCGAGTCCGACGCCGACCGGCTGGACCTCCCGCCGATGTTCCGGGTCAACCAGGACCGCCGCGGTACTGCGTACACCGTCACGGTCGACGCCCGCGAGGGCGTCTCGACCGGCATCTCGGCCTCCGACCGGGCGCTGACCATGCGGCTGCTGGCCAACCCCGACGCCGGACCGGAGGACTTCTCCCGGCCCGGTCACGTCGTGCCGCTGCGCGCGAAGGACGGCGGCGTGCTGCGCCGCCCAGGGCACACCGAGGCGGCCGTCGACCTGGCCCTGCTGGCCGGCCTGCATCCGGCCGGCGTGCTCTGCGAGATCGTGTCGGAGAAGGACCCGGCCGGCATGGCCCGCTCCGACGAGCTGCGCGTGTTCGCCGACGAGCACGACCTGGCGCTGATCTCCATCGCCGACCTGATCGCGTATCGCCGCCGCTTCGACAAGCTGGTCGCCCGCGAGGCCGCGGCCCGGGTGCCGTTGCGCTACGGCGAGTTCACCGCGGTCGGCTACTCGTCCAGCTACGACGAGCGTGAGCACGTCGCGTTCGTGTTCGGCGACATCGGTGACGGCGACGACGTGCTGGTCCGGGTGCACTCCGAGTGCCTCACCGGCGACGTGTTCGGCTCACTGCGTTGCGACTGCGGCCCCCAGCTCGACGCCGCGCTGGCCGCCGTGGCCCGCGAGGGACGTGGAGTCGTGCTGTACATCCGCGGCCACGAGGGCCGGGGCATCGGCCTGCTGCACAAGCTGCAGGCCTACCAGCTGCAGGACGCCGGCGTCGACACCCTCGACGCCAACCTCGAGCTGGGCCTGCCGGCCGACGCCCGCGACTACGGCACCGGGGCTCAGATCCTGTACGACCTGGGCGTTCGCACGATGCGGCTGCTGACCAACAACCCGGCCAAGCGGGCCGGCCTGGAGGGCTACGGGCTGCGCATCGTCGGCCGGGTGCCCCTGCCGGTGCACGCCAACCCCGAGAACCTGCGCTACCTGCAGACCAAACGCGACCGTATGGGCCACGACCTGCAGCTCGAGGAGCCCTCGGCATGAGCGAGCGAGCATCGCAGGGCCGCCCGCAGCGGGGCGATGAGCGCTTGCGCGAAGAGCAGGGGATATGAGCGGTGAGGGCGCGCCGGCACTGTCCACTGTGGACGGTGCCGCCGACCTTCGGGTGGCCGTGGTCGCGGCACTGTGGCACACCACGGTGATGGACGGGCTGCTCGGCGGTGCCCGCCGGTCGCTGGCCGACTCGAAGGTGCGCGACGTCACCGAGCTCCGCGTGCCGGGCACGTTCGAGCTGCCGGTGGCCGCCGCCCGGCTGGCCCGCGCCGGCTTCGACGCGATCGTCGCGCTCGGCGTGGTGATCCGCGGCGGCACGCCGCACTTCGAGTACGTCTGCTCGGCCGCCACCGAGGGGCTGACCCAGGTCGCGGTGAGCACCGGCGTGCCGATCGGGTTCGGCGTGCTCACCTGCGACAACGACGAGCAGGCGATCGACCGGGCCGGCCTGCCCGGCTCGAAGGAGGACAAGGGCTACGAGGCGACCGCGGCCGCCCTGAGCACCGCCGTCGCGCTGGCCCGCTTCGAACCGCGCTGACCATGGCCTGGCTGTACCTGGCGCTGGCCATCGGCTCGGAGGTGTTCGGCACACTGTGGCTGCGGGCGCTGGCCGACGGATTCCGCTGGCCGGTCGTGCTGGCCGTGGTGGTGGGCTACCTGCTGTCGTTCGCGATGATGGGCCTGGCCCTGCGCGAGCTGTCGGTGGCCACCGTGTATGCCATCTGGTCGGCGATCGGCACGGCCGCCGTCGCCATGCTCGGCACGGTGATCTTCTCCGAGCGGCTGACCTGGGTGGCCGTGGCGGGCATCGTGCTCATCACCACCGGCGTGATCCTGGTGACCGCGTCGGGCAGCGCGGCGCATGGCTGAGGTCACCGGCGTGGTGCTGGCCGCCGGATCCGGTTCCCGGCTGGGCCGGCCCAAGGCCGAGCTGGTCGTGGCCGGCGTGCGGCTGCTCGACCGGGCCGTGCGCGAGCTGCGGGCGGCCGGCTGCACCGAGGTGGTGGCCGTGGTCCGGGCCGGCACGCGGGTCGACGGCGCGATCGAGGTGGTCAACCCGGAACCGGACCGAGGGATGGGCTCGTCGCTGCGCCTGGCCCTGAACGCCGCCCCGGGCGAGCGCGTCGCGATCGTGCTGGTCGATACGCCCGGCATCGGCGCCGACTCGATTCGGCGCGTGCTCGACATCGACGCGCCGTTCGTCATCGCCCGGTACGGCGCGCGCCGTGGGCACCCGGTGGCCATCGAGCGGGCGTTGTGGGCCGAGGTGGCCGCGCTGGCCGAGGGCGACCAGGGCGCGCGGCCGTTCATGCAGGCTCATCCCGACCTGGTCACCGAGGTGGCCGGCACCGGCGACCCGTCCGATATCGACACACCCGACGACCTGGCCGCCTGGACCCGACGAGACGGGTAACGGAAACCGGTCGCGGGCGCTGGTTAGCGTGTGCACGTGAGCAGCACCGACGAGGTCGAGGTCGAGACCACCGAGACAACGACGGCCGAGCCGACCGAGAAGCGGGTCACCTGGGCCGAGCTGTTCTTCGACCTGGTTTACGTCTTCGCCGTCACCGAGATCTCGACGCTGCTGCACGCGCACCACGGCTGGGCCTGGCTGCTGCGGGCTTTGATCGTGTTCGTGCCGCTGTACTGGTCCTGGGTCGGTACGTCGATCCTGGCCAACACCCAGGACCTGACCGGCGCGGCCAGCCGGATCGGCATCTTCGCGGTCGGGCTGACCGGCCTGTTCATGGCGCTGGCCGTGCCCGAGGCCTACGGCGACCGGGGCGCGCTGTTCGGCTGCGCCTACATGGCCGCGCGCATCGTGCTGGCCGTCATGATGTTCCGGCGGGTGCCGTGGTCGATCAACCCGATCGCGGTGGGCCTGGTGGTCAGCGGACCGCTCATCCTGGCCGGTGGCTTCGTGCACGGCACGGCCCGCGAGGCGATCTGGGGCGCCGCCGCGCTGATCGACCTGTCGTCGCCGACCTTGCTGCGCAACCGGCTGCGCCGCATGCACTTCGACCCCGGGCACCTGGCCGAGCGCTTCGGCCTGTTCCTGATCATCGCGCTGGGCGAGTCGGTGGTGGCCATCGGCGGACCAGCCGCGCAGATCCGGCACCTGTCGGCCGGCGTGCTGTGCGCGGTGGCCGCCGCGTTCGTGCTGGCCTGCGCGCTTTGGTGGGTGTACTTCCACTTCGCCGCCGACGCGATGCGCTACGCGCTGACCACGGCGCAGGTGCAGACGCACATCGCCCGGCACGTCATGACGTACGGGCACCTGATGCTGATCGGGTCGGTCATCTCGGTGGCGGTGGGCATGCAGGAGTCGGTCATCCGCCCGGGCGAACACCTGCCTTGGGGGGTGTCCGGGCTGCTCTTCGGCGGCGTCGCGCTCTATCTGGCGACCTACGGCTACACCCGGTGGGCGATGTTCAAGCTCGTGTCGACGACCCGGCTGACCGCCGCGGCCGTCGTGCTCGCGCTGCTGCCGGCTGCCCCGCACCTGCCGGCGCTCGCCGCGCTGATCCTGGTGGCCGCCGTGCTGGTGGGCCTGAACGTCGTCGAATACATCCGGGTGCAGCGGGCCACCCGCAACGCGATCGGCCCGCGCTAGCCGGCGCGAGCTGCGTCGGCCAGGGCGGCCAGCGCGGCCGGGAAGATCTCGGCCGGCGGCGTCACCAGGCCGGCGCCGACCTGCCCGGTGCCGGCGACGTTGCCGGCCATGCCGGTGTTGATCTGCGGCAGGATGCCGGTGCGCACCACCCGGGTCACGTCGATGCCGCACGGCGTGCCCCGGAAGTCGAGCACCGGGATGGAGTAGGCCGGGTGCTCGGCCAGGGTGATCTCGTACATGCGCCGGGTGGTGGCCAGCGCGTCGGCCACGGTGCCGCCGACGAAGCGGACGATGGCCGGCGCCGCGGCCATCGCGAACCCGCCCAGCCCCGCTGTTTCGGTGATGGCCGAGTCGCCGATGTCGGGGTTGGCGTCGTCGGGACCGTAACTGCCCAGATAGAGCCCGTCCGGCACCTGCGCCGGACCCGTGAACCACTGCGCCCCGGTGCCGGCCACCTGGATGCCGAAGTCGGTGCCGTTGCGGGCCATGGCCACGACCATGGTCGAGCCCGGGATGTTGCGGGCGGCGTCGAGGGTGAGCTTGCACGCCGGCATGGCCAGGTTGAGGAAGAAGTGGTCGTTGCCGGCGACGAAGGCGGCCGCCTCGGCCACCTCGGACGAGCTGAAGCCCGAGTCGATCAGCGACGGCATGAGCTCGCGCAGCAGCATCAGCGTGCCGGCCCGGTTGCGGTTGTGGGCCTCGTCGCCCATCTGCAGCATCTGGGCCAGGATCGCCTTGACGTCGATGGGCCCGTGCGCTCGCACCGCCGCCTGCAGCATCGGCCCGAGCACGTCGGCCATCCAGCGCAGCTGGGCCAGCACGTCGGGGGAGTACGCGCCGTAGCGCAGTACCTTGCCCAGGCCCTCGTTGAGCGAGCAGTAGGCCAGCGCCCCGCTGCCCGGGTCCTCCAGCACGAACAGCCACATGGACGCCGAGATGACGCCGGCCATCGGCCCGACGGCCCGGAAGTGATGGCACGGGGCCAGGTTGACGGCGCCGGCTTCGAACACCGGCGGCGCGTCGTCGGGCGTCTCGACCAGCCCCTCGAACGCGGCCGCTCCCATCAGCGCGCCGCGCAGCGGGCCGGACGCGCGGGCCCACTCGATGGGTGGCCCGGCGTGCAGGAAGTCGTCGCGCGCGAGCCCGAGCACGTCGCCGGCCGGCATCACGTCGACGAGCAATGCCCGGGTGTCGAGCATGCGGCGCACCGCCTCGGCGTTCGCCTCGACCCGGCGCGGGTCGGCCATCACGGTGGCCAGATCGGCGGCCGTGCCCTCCATCGGCGGGCGCCAGTCGACGCGGGTCACGGCGGCGGCCTGGGCCTCGGCGGCGTCGGCCAGCAGGTCGATGCCGGCGCTGACGATGCGCGGGTCGCCGGCGAGCAGACCGGTCATCGGACCACCAAGTCGCAGGCGAACCGGGCGGCCTGGGCGTTGGAGGCGAACACGTGCGCACCGGCCTGCTGCAGTGTCGCGGCCTGGGCGTCCAGGCCCTGCGGGTCGGCCTTGGTGCCGACCAGGCTGGCGACCACGGGCAGGTCGGCCGCCTCGATCAGCGGCGCCAGCTCGCCGGCCGGATCGGAGTTGCTGCCGTGACCCAGCACCACATCCAGCAGGATCACTGCCGTGCCCGGATCGGCCGCCTCGGCGGCCAGCCGGTCCAGGCGCAGCGACTGGTCGATGATCGGATGCGGGCGCCCGGCGGTCAGTTCGTCGTCGCCGAAGTCGATCAGCACGTGTTCGGATGTGCGCTCGGCCGGGCCGATGCGGTCGGCCGGCTGCAGCGCGATGTTCGAGCGGACCCGGCCCAGCTCGGCGGTGGCGATCAGCATCGCCTCGTCGCACAGGGTGCCGCCGCAGAACAGGCCACGCAGCGCGCCGCTCCGGGGCTGCGTCGCCCGGGCCGGCCAGGACGCCCAGGTGGGCACGGGTGCGCGCACGGCGGCGATGGCCGCCTCGGCCGCGGCGGTGAGGTCGGTCTCGCCCGTCTCACCGAGGAACGCGAACTGCACCGCGGTGTCCAGCGTGTCGGCGTGCGCCCGTACGGCGCGCGCCACGTGGTCGGCCGGCGGCTTGGACACCACGACGATCAGCTCGGTCGCGGGGTCGGCGTCCAGCGCGTCCAGGGCGGTCAGCGTCGAGCGCCCGCCGACCGCCGCTGACAGGTCGCGCCCGCCGACTCCCAGCGCCGCGGTGACGCCCACCCCGGCGGCGTCGAGCAGGCACAGCAACTGCTGGCAGCCGGTGCCCGACGCGGCCACCACCCCGACCGGCCCGGGCTGCACCGAGTGCGAGAAGCCGAGCCCGATGCCGCCCACCACGGCGGTGCCGCAGTCGGGTCCCATGACCAGCCGGCCCAGCCCGGCGGCCGCCGACTTGAGCCGGACCTCCTGCTCGATCGGCACGTTGTCGGAGAAGACCATGACGTCACACCCGGCCTCCAGCGCGTCCATCGCCTCGGTGAACGCGTGCGGCCCGGGCACCGAGATCAGCGCCAGCCCGCCACCTACTGCCCGGGCGGCGGAGCCGGCGGTGCGGGCCGGAACCTCGGCGAGCCCACCGGACGGCTCGGGCCGGGCGGAGAGGGCCTGCTCGGTCAGCGCGATCGCGGCGGCCAGCGCGGGCTCGTCGGCGGCCCGGATGGCGACGAGCAGCGCGTCGGCCGAGACGCCGGCCGGCACGGCGAAGCCCATTCCGCGGGCCAGGTCCAGGTTCAGCTCGGTGGCCATCGCGACCAGGGCGGCGGCGACGCCGTCGGCCCGGCCGACCCGCTGGCTGACCTGCATGAGCGTGACCGAGTCGGCGTACGCGCCGGCGCGCGCCTCGACGTGGTCGATCACGCGGCCATCCTGGCCGACGCCTCGCCGGCCGCCGCCAGCAGCCCGCGGGCCAGTGCGGTGCCCGACGTGTGGCCGACCGCGAGCAGTGCGGCCAGCGCGCGATCGACCGGACAGCGCCCGCCCAGCGCGTCGAGCAGGCCGGCGACCTGCGGGATCGCCTCGCCGGCGGCCGCGTGGCGCAGCAACGCCGCCGACAGGGTGGTCGTGCGGCGGGACGCCTGGGCGTGGACGAAGGCGCGCAGGTCGTCGGCCGGCAGCCCGTAGGCCGCGGCCCCGACCAGGTAGCCGGCCAGCACGTCGTCGCCTTCGGGTGTGAGCCCCGCGCCGCGCCCGAGCAGACCCTCGTCGACGTCGGCACGTCCCACCGCGGCCGACGCGCGTCGAAGTGGCTCGGGCCGCGGCGCGCCCCGTCGGGCGACCCGCAGCGACACGACGCGTCCCGCGCGGATCTCGGCCGGCCCCACCCGTACTGCACCGGCCCCGACCAGCACTTCGCCCGGGGGCAGTGCGAGCCGCTCGTGCGGCACGCCCAGTCCGCACGGCAGCCGGATCGCGGAACGCGCAAGCACGGCGAGCAGGCCGAAACCCTGCGGAACGGCCACGTACCAGGCGGTCGCGAACCGGGCCAGCACCGTGCCGGTGCACACCGGCCCGGTCAGCACCTCGCGCATTCCGGCCGGCACGGAGGCACGGAGCGCGACAGGGGACATCGTCGTCACCGTCGCCATGTCCGGTCCTCCGGCCGTCCCTTCCCCCAGAAGGACCGCGAATACAACGCGGCCTGCTGCGCACGCTACGCATCGCAGGTACCGTCTGCCGATGGTCACAGTTGCCAACGATCGGGCCGACGGGATGCGGGATTTGCCAGCACGGCGCGCACACGACGGGCTACCGGTGCGGGCCCTGCTGCGCCTGCCCAGCCTGCGCGGCACCCGCGTGCTGGCCGGGGCCGGCGGGCTGGACCGCGAGGTGCGCCGGGTGAACGTCATGGAAGTGCCCGACATCCTGCCCTGGGTCAAGCCGCACGAACTGCTGCTGACCACCGGGTTCCCGATCCGGGCAGTGCCGTCCGAAGCGCCTGGACCGGCGGTCGGCGCGTCGCGTACCGCGGCGGTCGGCGAGACCGACAACGTCGCGGCGCTGTGCCGGCTGGTGGCCGACCTCGACGAGCGGCGCCTGGCCGCGATCGCGATCAAGCTGGGCCGCTACATCGACCAGCTACCCGACGCGGTTCTGCACGTGGCCGACCGTCTGGCCCTGCCCGTGCTGCGCGTGCCCGACGGGGTGGCCTTCGACGACGTGATCACCGACGTGTTCACCGAGCTGCTCGACCGGCAGTCCGGCGCCCTGAGCCGGGCCGACGAGCTGCACCGGGCGCTGGCCGCGATCGTGCTCGAGGGCGGCGACCTGCCCCAGATCGCCGACGAGGTGGCCCGGCTGCTCGACGCATCCGTCCTGATCTGCACGCCCGACGGGCGGGTGCAGGCCGAGGGGGGCGACCCCGCGGTGTTCGCGGCCCTGCCGCTGTTCGACCCAACCGGGCGGTTCCGGGTGGAGCAGCTGCGGCTCGGCGCGCAGCCGCCGCCGGATGGGCGCCCGGGCGAGCTGGCCCTGGCCTCGATCATCGCCGGGGGCATCGACCACGGCCGGATCGCGGCGTTCCGGCCGTCCGGCGAGTTGCCCGCGCCGGGTGTCCAGGCCCTCGAACGGGCCGCGATGGTGGCCGCCCTGGCGATCACCAAGCAGCTGGCGGTGGCCGCGGTGGAGAGCAAGTACCGCGGCGACTACCTGCGCGACGTGCTCTTCGGGGCGGCGGGCGACCCGCCCGCGGTGGTCGAGCACTGCGCCTCGCTCGGCTGGGACGTCGACCGGCCGATGGTCGTGGTGGTCGCCGAGCTCGACCCGGACGACCCGCAACGCCCGATCCCGCGCGCGCCGATCTCGCTGCGCTCGCCGCAGGAGCGCTTCGCCGCGGCCTGGCAACAGGTGATGCGCATCCGCGACCGGGCGGCGCCGGTGGTGGGCTTCAGCAGCGAGGTCGTGGCACTGCTGCCGATCGAGGAGGGCAGCAAAGACGCCGCGGTCAAGGCGGTCGATCCGGTGGTCACGGCCGTGGCCGGCGACCGGGGCGGGGGCCGCCGCTCGTTCTGCGCCGGGGTGAGCCGTCCGGTGCTGGAGCCGGCCCGCATCGCCGAGGCGTACAGCGAGGCCCGCAAGGCGGTGACGGTCGGCCGGCGCGTGCGCGGGCGGGGCAGCGTGTCGCACTTCGACTCGCTGGGTGTGCACCGGCTGCTCTCGCTCGTGCCCGACGCCGGCGAGCTGCGCTCGTTCGCCACCGAGACGCTGGGCGAGCTGGCCCGCGACACCCCGGAGGCGGACGACCTGCGGCACACGCTGCAGACCCTGCTCGACACGAACCTGAACGTGGCCGAGACGGCCCGCATCCTGCACTTCCACTACAACACGCTGCGCTACCGCATCGGCAAGCTCGAGCGCATCGTCGGGCCGTTCACGACCGAGGCGCCGCTGCGTCTGGACGTGGCGCTCGCCCTGCAGGTGATCGAGATGCGCGGGATCTGACGTGCGGCTGGCCCCGCTGCCGGCCGCGGCGGCGTGGCAGCACGTCGACGCCCGGTCCGGGTTCGAGGTGCTGTTCACCGCGTCCGGCCGGTTGGAGGGTCACACCACGGCGGTCGAGGACGGCGAGATCTGGGCGGTGAGCTACCGCATCGAGCTCGATCCGGCGTGGCGCACGATCCGGGCGGAGGTCACCGGCCGGTCGCCGTCCGGGAAGCGCACGACCCGCCTCGCCCGTCTCGACGGCGACCACTGGACCGTCGACGGCGTGCCGGTTCCGGAGCTGGACGGTTGCGCGGACGTCGACCTGGAGTCGTCGGCAGTGACCAACACGCTGCCCATCCACCGGGGCGAGTTCCCGCCGGGCGAGCCGGTGCCGTGCCCGGCCGCGTACGTGCGGTTCGACCTGAGCGTGCAGCGGCTGGAGCAGACCTACACGGCCCGGTCGCGCGGCCGCTTCGACTATGTCTCGCCGGCGTTCGACTTCGTGGCCGAGCTGCGTTACGACGAGTCCGGCCTGATCGTCGACTATCCGGGAATCGCCCGCCGCGTCGGCTGAGCTGTCGCGGCAATTCGCTACCGGATCCCGGTCACGAGCGACCAGCTCAGCGGTCGCCGGTCGAGCCGTCGATCAGCTCGCGGATGATGTCGGCGTGGCCGGCGTGCCGGGCCGTCTCGTCGATCATCTGCACGTAGACCCAGCGCAGCGACACCTGCGCGACGGCACGAACCGGCAATTCGATGTTGGGGGTCGTCACGTCTACGGAGCTTGTCACACGGCCACCGAGGCGCTTTCGTCAACACTGCACCATGTCGGCGCGGTCGCGCGATCACTAGCGTCCGCACATCCTTCGTCGGTGGGAGGTCGCGCGTGTCCGCATTCGGTTGGCGACTCGTGTACGGCGGCAAGACACCCCCACCAGGGCAGGTGGTCCGCCCCGGCGAGCGGCTGTCATGGCCGCGCACGGTCGGGCTCGGCGCGCAGCACGTGGTCGCGATGTTCGGCGCGACGTTCGTCTTCCCGGTCGTCATGGGGCTCAACCCGAACCTGGCCGTGATGATGTCCGGCGTCGCGACGATCCTTTTCCTGCTGATCGTCAACGGGAAGATCCCGTCCTATCTTGGGACGTCGGCGTCGTTCGTGGCCGCCGTAGCCGCGATCCGGGCGCAGGGCGGTGACTCCGAGTCGGTCACGGGCGCGATCCTCGTCGCCGGACTGGTTCTCGTCGCGGTCGGCGTGATCGTGCACGTCCTGGGCGGCGAGGTCGTGCAGAAGGTGCTGCCGCCCGCGGTCACCGGCGCGGTCGTCATGCTGATCGGCTTCAACCTGGCGCCGGTCGTCGCGAACACGTACTGGCCGCAGGACCAGTGGGTGGCCCTGCTGACCATGGGGTTCGTGATCGTGGCCGCCGTGTTGTTTCCCGGGTTCTGGTCGCGCATCGCGATCTTCCTCGGGCTGATCTTCGGCTACCTGATCTCGTGGCTGTTCGACCGAGTCTTCGGCCAGATCAACTCGGTGCTGCCGTCGGTCGGCCACGCGACCGATCACTACCGCGTCGACTGGGCACCGGTGCGCTCGGCCGACTGGATCGGCTTCCCGCCGCACACCAGCGTGGCCGCCGACGGCAAGGAGGTCCCCGGGTGGATGCTGCCGAGCTTCCACTGGACGTTCATCCTGCTGGCCCTGCCGAGCGTCATCGCGCTGCTCGCCGAGAACGCCGGCCACGTCAAGGCGGTCAGCGAGATGACCCGTGACGAGCTCAACCCGTACCTGGGCCGGGCGTTCATCGGCGACGGCGTGGGCACCTCGGTCGCGTCGCTGGTCGGCGGTTCGCCCACCACGACCTACGCCGAGAACATCGGGGTCATGGCCGCCACCCGCATCTACTCGACAGCGGCCTATTACGTGGCGGCGGTCGTGGCCATCCTGCTGGGGTTCTGTCCCAAGTTCGGGGCAATCGTCGACCAGACGCCGGGTGGCGTGCTCGGCGGAATCACAGTCGTGCTGTACGGCATGATCGGCTTGCTCGGCGCGAAGATCTGGGTCGAGAACCGGGTGGACTTCGCCAATCCGGTGAACCTCGTGCCGCTCGCGGCCGGCATCATCACCGGCATCGGCGGGGTGACCCTGAAATTCACCGACAACTTCTCCATCGGCGGCATCGCATTGGGCACGATCGTCACGTTGGTCGGCTACCACGGGGTGCGCTGGCTGGCCCCGCCGCACATGCGCGAGGAGCCGCAGGTGGCCGGGCGGGCCTACGAGGGCGGTGCAATGATCGCGGCCGGCAACGTCGAGACACCTGAGGGCGAGGTGTCGCCGTATCGCGTCGACGACCCGCCGTCCGGTAGAGAATGACCGGATGAAGCCACCGCCGTTCGACTACTCGCGACCGTCGTCGGTCGACGAGGCCCTGTCGGTGCTGGCGTCGCTGGGCGCCGACGGGAAGGTGCTGGCCGGCGGGCAGAGCCTGGTGCCGTTGTTGTCGATGCGACTGGCCGCGCCGCACCACCTGGTCGACATCAACCGGCTGGCGTCGCTGGCCTACGTGCGCGGTGACGCCGATGCCGTGCGGGTCGGCGCGATCGCCCGGCACGCCGACGTGGAGGCCGACGCTGATGCGGCCCGTGTGCAGCCGCTGCTGCGCCGGGCCCTGCGGCTGGTGGCCCACCCGACGATCCGCAACCGGGGCACGACCGTGGGCAGCTTGGCCCACGCCGACCCGGCCGCCGAGATGCCGGCCGTCCTTGCCGTACTGGGCGGTACGGTGCGGTTGGCGTCGACGGCCGGAATCCGCGAGGTGGCCGCCGCCGACTTCTTCGCCGGCCCGCTGGAGTGCGCGCTGCGCCCGGGTGAGCTGGCCGTCGAAGCGGCGTTCCCGGCCGCGCCGGCCCGTTCGGGCAGCGCCGTCGAGGAGGTGTCCCGCCGGCACGGCGACTACGCCGTCTGCGGGGTGTGCGTCGTCGTGACCCTGGACGATGACCGCCACATCTCCTCCGTACGGGCCGGGTACGTGTCGGTGGCACCGACCCCGCTGGTGCTCGACCTGACCGAGGCGGTGCGCGGGCGGGCCTACGACGCCCCGCTCGACGCCGTCCGCGGCGCGGTGGACGTCGAGCCCGAGGCCGACATCCACGCGACGGCCGACTACCGGCGGCACCTGGCGGGTGTGCTCACCGTGCGGGCGGTTCAGGCGGCCGCTCGTGACGCGGTGGAGCGGGAGGTGGCCGCGTGAGCGAGCACGAGATCCGGCTGACCGTCAACGGCGCGGCCCACGACGTGCAGGTGCCGGCCCGGCGGTTGCTGTCGGACTGCCTGCGCCACGACCTGGGCCTGACCGGCACGCACGTCGGCTGCGAGCACGGCGTGTGCGGGGCCTGCACGGTGCTGCTCGACGGCCGGCCGGTGCGCTCGTGCCTGTTGCTGGCGGTCGCGGCCGACGGGCAACACGTCACCACCGTCGAGGGGCTGGCCGCCGATGACGACCTTTCGCCGGTGCAGCAGGCGTTCCAGGACTGCCACGGGCTGCAGTGCGGCTTCTGCACGCCTGGGTTCCTGACCACGATTACAGCCGGGCTGCGCGACAACCCGCAGCCGAGCGAGGACGAGGCCCGCGAGATGGTGGCCGGCAACCTGTGCCGGTGCACTGGCTACCAGAACATCGTCGCTGCCGTGCTGCGCGCCGCGGAGCTGACCCGATCGTGCAACTCTGGGCCGCCTGACGCGGCCGAAAGTCGCACGGTCGACGAGGGGACCCTGGCGTCATGACGAAGATGTTCGGCGAGCCGATCAAGCGGGTCGAGGACCGTCGGCTGGTCACCGGACGGGGGGCCTATCTCGACGACCTGGGCCAGGACGCCTACGCTGCGGCACTCGTCCGCTCGCCGCACGCCCACGCCCGTCTCGTCGACATCGACGTCACCGACGCCCTGGACGTCGACGGGCTGATCGCGATCTACACCTACGACGACCTGACCGGCCCGCTGGCCGAAGCGCTGCCGCTGCTCATCCCGCACCCGGCGCTGACCCACGGGCGCACCGTCCACGCGCTGGCCCGCGACGAGGTGAACCACGTCGGCGAGGCGGTGGCGATGGTCGTCGCCCGCGACCGCTACGCCGCCGAGGACGCCGCCGAGCGCATCGCCGTCAGCTACGAACCGCTGCCGGCAGTGGTGGGCATCGAGGCCGCGCGCGCGGCGGAGCACCTCGTCCACGACGACGTGCCGGGCAATCTGGCCGCCAACTACACGCAGGAGTACGGCGACGCCCGGGCCGCGGTCGCCGCCGCGCCGCACCGGCTCACCCTCAACCTGAGCGTCGAGCGGTCTGCGTCCACCCCGATGGAGACCCGGGGTGTGCTGGCCGAGTGGGACACCGACTCGGGCCGGCTGCGGATGTGGTCGTCCACCCAGACCTCGACCGGGCTGCGGGCGGCCGTTGCGGCCAAGCTCGGCCTCGCCCTGACCAACGTCGAGGTGATCACGCCGGACGTCGGTGGCGGCTTCGGCGTCAAGATCGTGCACCCGTGGCCGGAGGAACTGCTCGTTCCGATGGCGGCCCGGGCGCTGGGCCATCCGGTCAAGTACACCGAGGACCGCCGCGAGCACTTCATTGCCGCGGCGCACGAGCGGGCCCAGCTGCATCACGTCGAGGTCGGCTTCGACGACTCCGGGCGGATCCTCGGCCTGGACGTGCGGTTCTGGCACGACCACGGCGCATACATCCCGTACGGGGTGATCATTCCGATCGTGACGTCGACCCAGCTGCTCGGCCCGTACAAGCCGGCGGCGTACCGGGTCGAGTTCGACAGCCTCTACACGAACACGGTGATCGTCACGCCCTACCGGGGCGCCGGCCGCCCGCAGGCCGCGTTCGTCATGGAGCGCACGTTGGACGCGATCGCCCACTCGCTCGGGCTGGATCGGGCGGACGTGCGGGCGGCCAACTTCATCCAGCCCGACGAGATGCCCTACGACTTCGGGCTGACCTTCCAGGACGGCCGGCCGCTCATCTACGACTCGGGTGATTTTCCGGCCTCGCTGGACAAGTTGAAGAAGCTGGTCGGGTGGGACTCGTTCGAGTCGTTCCGCGAGGCGGCTCGAGCCGAGGGGCGCCGCGTCGGCATCGGCCTGGCCTGTTACGTCGAGGGCACCGGTGTCGGCCCGTACGAGGGCGGGCACGTGCTGATCGAGACGACGGGCAAGGTCAAGGTCGCGACCGGCCTCACTACGCAAGGGCAGGGCCACGCCACCGTGTTCGCCCAGATCGTTGCGGACGAGCTGGGCGTGCCGCTGGCCGACGTCGAGGTCGTCACCGGCGACACGCGGCGATTCCCTTATGCGGTAGGCACCTTCGCCTCGCGGGCGGCCGTCATGAGCGGCTCGGCGATCGCGCTGGCCGCCCGCAACGTCCGCGAGAAGGTGCTGCGAGTGGCCGCCGACGCGCTCGAGGCCGACCCGGGCGATCTCGAGATCGTCGACGGCCGGGTGCGGGTCAAGGGCAACCCCGGCGCGGAGGTCGCCCTGGGCACGGTGGCCGTGCTGTCCAACCCGCTGCGGTACGCCTTCGACGAGGCGTCCAAGGCGGCCACCCAGTTCGTCGTGGGCGATCCGGACAAGCCGCCGGTGGCCGAGGGCGACGAGCCGGGCCTGGAGGGGCGCGACTACTACTCGCCGCCGCACGCCACGTTCGCCAACGGCATGCACGCGGTCATCGTCGAGACCGATCCGGACACGGCTGAGATCCGCATCCTCAAATACGCCGTGGTGCACGACTGCGGGCGACTGATCAACCCGCGCATCGTCGAGGGACAGATCCATGGGGGAGTGGCGCAGGGAGTCGGCGGAGCGCTCTACGAGCGGATGGTCTACGACGAGCACGGCCAGCTGCTGAACGCCTCGTTCATGGACTTCCTCATCCCGTACGTGACCGAGGTGCCGCGTGGCATCGACATCGACCATCTCGAGACGCCGTCGCCGCTGAACCCGCTGGGCATCAAGGGCGCCGGGGAGGCCGGCGTGATCCCGTCGGCGGCCGTGTTCGCTGCGGCGATCGAGGACGCCGAGGGCATCCCGATCACGTCCATGCCCATATCGCCGAGCGAACTGTTCGAGCTGCGGCGCACCCACGACGGTTTTGGTCACCAGGTCGCGTATAACCGGCCCGGTGACCAAGACCGGGAGGAGACGACGTGAAGGTCAGCGGTGACGCCGTGCTGCACGCCCCGATCGAGCGGGTGTGGCAGGCGCTGAACGACCCGGCCGTCCTGGTCCGGACGATCCCCGGCTGCGAGCGGCTGGAGGCAACCGGCCCGGACTCGTACACCATGGTCGTGACGGCCGGCGTCGCCTCGATCAAGGGCACCTACTCCGGCGAGGTGAAGCTGTCCGACCAGCAGCCGCCGGGCTCGTTCGTGATGAGCGCCAGCGGGGCCGGCGCGCCCGGGACGGTGAGCACCGAGGTCCAGGTGCGACTGTCCGAGGTGGACGGTGGCACCCGGCTGACCTACGACGCCGACGCGGTGATCGGCGGCATGATCGGCGGCGTCGGGCAACGGATGCTGGCCGGCGTGGCCAAGAAGATGGCCGGCGAGTTCTTCGCCGCCGTCGACGACGTGCTGACCGGGAAGGCCCCCGCCCAGCCGACGACGGCCACGGTCCCCGAGGGCGTGTACGTGGCCCCGCCCAAACCGGCAGTGGCGGTACCCGGAGGCTTCCTGACCGGGGCGCTCGTCGGCGCGACGATCGCCCTGGCCGGTGTGGTGGTCGGCGCCGTTTTCGGCCGGCGTCGGGGCTGAGCCGCCCGCCCCAGAGCCGGCTGTGAGCCGGACCGGGGCCGGAACCGGGCCGGCGAGGCCACCCGTTGAACCGACATGACCACGACGATGATCTGCCCGAAGTGCCGTGGAGTCATGGCCGCCTACGAGCGCAACGGCGTGCTGGTCGAGCAGTGCTCCGACTGCCGGGGCCTGTTCCTCGACCGGGGCGAACTCGAGCACCTGATCAACGCCGAGGCCTCGTTCAACCGGCGCTCCGCGCCGGCCGCCGACCCGCAGTTTCGCCACCAACCGCACTCCTACAAGCGCAAGCGGCGCTCGCTCTTCGAGGATCTGTTTGACTGATGCCGTGAATGTGCGACCGGTCGAGGACGACGAACGCGAACGGATCGGCAAGATCCTGGCGCAGCGATGGGGGTCGCCGGTGGTGGTGAGCCGCGGGGTTCGCCACGACCTGCGGGAACTGCCAACGCTCGTGGCCGAGCAGGACGGTGAGATCGTCGGGATCGTGACGTATGAGCCCGGCGGCGACGGCGCCGAGGTCACCTCGCTGGACGCGCTGCGTCCGGACCGGGGAGTCGGCACCGCCCTGCTCGACGCGGTGATCGACGTCGGGCTGAGCAACGGGTGGCGGCGGTTGTGGCTGATCACCACCAACGACAACACGCACGCGCTGCGCTTCTACCAGCGGCGCGGCTGGGACCTGGTGGCCGTGCACCGCGGCGCCGTCGACGATGCCCGGAGCGTCAAGCCGGAGATCCCCGAGAAGGGCAATGACGACATCGCGATCAAGCACGAACTGGAGCTAGAACTCGTGCTGAAGTGACGCGCTGAGCACGTCGCGTCCCGGCGGGGTGAGCCGCACCGCCCGCCCGGACCCGATCCGCTCGACCCAGCCGGCGTCGAAGCAGCGCCGGCACAGGGCCGCGCCGACCGCCCCGGCCAGGTGCTGGCGGCGCTCGGTCCAGTCCAGGCAGCTGCGCACGAGCGGGCGGCGTCCGCCGTCCGAGACCTCGACGCCCAGGGCGGCCAGCCAGGCCCGCCCGGCGTTGGTCACGTTCCACCCGTCGAGCAGGCCCCGGTCGAGCATCGCGTCGGTGACCCCCACCCCGAGGGCTCCGGCCAGGTGGTCGTAGCAGGTCCGCCCGCGGGCCAGCGCGGCCCGTTTGCTGGCGTGGCCCAGGGACGTCGGGCGGGCCACCGGCTGCGGGGCCCGGGCGGACAGGTGCTCGACCAGTTCGGCGACCTCGTGGTCGGCCAGGCGGACGTAGCGGTGCCGGCCCTGGCGCTCCTCGACGAGCAGCCCGTCGGCCACCAGCCGGTCCAGGTGCTCGCTGGCCGTCGAGCGGGCCACGCCGCCCGTTCGGGCCAGCTCGCCGGCCGTCCAGGCCCGCCCGTCGAGCAGGGCCAGGCAGAACGCGGCCCGGGTACGGTCGGCCAGGGCCCCGGCCAACCGGGCCATCTCGGCCGCTCCGTCGTAGCTGTGCATGCCTCGACTATGCCGCGCCGACGGTTCGGCCCGCAGCGAACTTTCGCGCGCCGACGATCGAGGCATGACCGAACACATGACGATCCGGCCGAGCATCCTGTACTTCGGCACGCCCGTGGCCCTGCTGTCCACGGAGAACGACGACGGATCGGCCAACCTGGCCCCGATGTCGTCGGCCTGGGCGCTGGGCGACGTGTTCGTGCTCGGCATCGGCACCGCGTCGCAGACGGCGGCCAACCTGCGCGCCCGGCCCGAGCTGGTGATCAACCTGCCGGAGCCGGAGCAGTGGCGCCAGGTCGAGCGGCTGGCCCCGCTGACCGGCGTGCACCCGGTGCCGGCCCACAAGCGCGGCACGTTCCGGTACGAGAAGGCCAAGTTCGCCGCGGCCGGGTTGCGGGCCGTCGCTTCGGAGTGCGTGCGCCCTCCCCGGGCGGCCGAGTGCCCGGTGCAGATCGAGGCCCGCGCGCAACGGGTCGGGCCGGACGCGGCCGGCGACTTCACCATCGTCGAGGCGAAAGTCCTGTGCGTGCACGCCCACCCGCGGGTTGTGGTGGATGGCACGTCGCACATCGACACCGATGCCTGGAGTCCGCTGATCTACAACTTCCGCCACTACTTCGGACTCGGCCAGCGGCTGGGCAAGACGTTCCGCGCCGAGACCTGATCGGCTCCGAAGCCGGCCGAGCCGATTCGGCAGTAGTCGCCGACGTAAGTCCGCGAGCGGCCAAGTTGACTCGCAGCGTGGCTGCACGACGCATCAGGATCGGCATCGACACCGGTGGCACGTTCACCGATGTCGTTGCCTTCGACGAGCTGTCCGGCGAGCTCGTCGCCACCAAGACTCCCTCGACGCCGAGCGATCCGGCCGAGGGCTTCCTGGCGGCGATCGCCAAGATCCGCGCCCGGCTCGGCCAGCCCGAGATCGCCGCGATCAGCCACGGCACGACGGTCGCCACCAACCAACTGCTCGAGGGCAAGATCGACCGGCTCGGGTTCATCACCACTGAGGGCTACGAGTTCGTGCTCGAGATCGCCCGCCAGTCCGTGCCGGACGGCTACGGCAACAGCTACTTCTGGGTCAAGCCCGACCGCATCGTGCCGGCCGACCTGGTCCGTACGGTCGGCGGGCGGCTGGACCACACCGGCGCCGAGATCCGGCCCCTCGTCGAGGACGACGCGGTCGCAGCCGCCGGGTTCTTCAGGGATCGGGGCGTCACGGCGATCGGGGTCTGCCTGCTGCACTCCTACGCCGACCCGCGCCACGAGCAGCGCGTGCGCGACATACTGCAGAGCGAGTATCCCGAGGCCGTCGTGTCGATCTCGTCCGACGTGTTGCGCGAGTACCGCGAGTACGAGCGGTCAATGACGACGCTGGTCGACGCGGCGGTGAAGCCCCGGATATCGCGCTACATCGCCTCGATCAGCGACCGCCTGCCGACCGGGATGCCGTTCTACATCATGAAGTCCAACGGCGGGGTGCTGTCGGCGGCCGAGGTGGTGCACCAGCCGATCACGACGGTGCTGTCCGGACCGGCGGCCGGTGCGCTGGGCGCAGCCGTGGTCGCCCGCCAGGCCGGGTTCGATCGCGTGCTGACCCTCGACGGCGGCGGCACGTCGACCGACGTGTCGGTGGTGCTCGACGGCGAGCCGACGCTCACCACCGAGGGCTCGGTGGGCGCGTATCCGTCCAAGATCCCGATGATCGACGTGGTCACGGTCGGCGCCGGCGGTGGCTCGATCGCCTGGATCTCGCCCGAGGGCACGCTCAAGGTCGGGCCGCACTCGGCCGGCGCCGACCCCGGGCCGCTGTGCTACGGCAGTGGCGGCTCCGAGGTCACGGTCACCGACGCGCACGTCGTGCTCGGCCGCATCCCGCCCCACCTGCTGGGCGGTGAGATCGCGCTGGACGTCGATGCGGCTCGGTCCGGACTGCACAGCCTGGCTGAGCAGCTCGGGCTGTCTCTCGAGGCGTGCGCCGCCGGCATCCTCGAGATCTCGGCCTGGAACCAGGCCAACGCGCTGCGCCGCATCACGGTCAAGCGCGGCCTCGACGTGCGCGACTTCACGCTGGTCACGTTCGGCGGGTCCGGTTCGCTGCTGGCCTGCCGGCTCATGGACGTGCTGAACCTGCCGACCGTGCTGGTGCCCCCCAACCCGGGCAACGTCTCCGCGTTCGGCCTGCTGACCGTCGACGTCAAGAACGACTACGTGCGCACCGCCGTGGCCAAGCACGCCGATCTCGACCTCGGCCGCACCGAGGCGATCTTCGCCGACCTGCACGCGTCGGCGGCCGCGGCGCTCGACCGCGAGGGGTTCGCCCGGGGCGACCACCAGTACGCGCGCAGTGCCGACCTGCGCTACTTCGGCCAGGCCTTCGAGGTGCGGGTGCCGGTGCCCGACGGGCCGCTCGACCGGGTCACTGCCGACGGTGTTGCCGCCGCCTTCCACGACGCCCACCGCGCCCTGTACGGCTACGACTTCGCCGACGACGCCCGCCAGCCGGTCGAGTGGGTGAACCTGCGCGTGTCCGGCATCGGGCCCATCGACCGCCCGGTGCTGCGCGAGCGGCCGGTCCGCGACGGCGGCCCTCCGTACCCATCCGTGCGGAAGGTGTGTTTCGACGACTACGTCGACGCGGCGATCCACCAGCGCGACGACCTGGCGCCGGGCGACGAGATCGCCGGCCCGGCCGTGATCGAGGAGTTCGGGGCGACCGTGCCGATCCATCCCGGCTTCTGCGCCCGCGTCGACCGCTTCGGCAACGTGGTGGTGACCCGGTGACCGCCGTCGACCCGGTGCTGCTCGAGATCGTGCAGGGCAGCCTCGCCTCGATCGAGATGGAGGTCGAGACCGCGATCGCCCGCACCGCCCGGTCGCCGATGATCCGCGACGCGCACGACTTCCGGGCCGGCATCCACGACCGGCAACTGCGCAAGCTGACCGGCCGCTCCTACAGCGCCCTGGTGCATCCCGTCGCCCGCGACTTCCCGCTCGCGCAGATGCGCCCGGGCGACGTCTTCTTCCACAACGACGTGTACCTGTCCGAGGGCGGCATCGGTCACCTGCCCGACCTGTGCGTGACGGTTCCGGTGTTCCACGACAACCGGGTGGTGGCTTTCGTCCAGGCGTTCGGCCACCACGACGACATCGGCGGCGCCGTCCCGGGCTCGATGCCGAGCCACGCCACGAGCGTTTTCGAAGAAGGCCTGATGGTGCCGCCGATCAAGCTGTGGGACCAGGGCGTGCCCAACCAGGCGGCGCTCACGATCATGACCCGCAACTCGCGCATGCCCGAGTCGCTGGCCGCCGATCTCGACGCGGAGTGCTCGGCCTGCCTGATGGGCGCGCGCCGGCTGGGCGAGCTGTTCGACCGGTACGGCCGGGACGCCGTCGAGCAGTGCTTCGACGAGATCGTGTCGCGAACGACGCACACGTACCGGCAGGAGATCCTGGCCAAGATCCCGAACGGTAGCTGGACGTGGGAGGACTACGCCGAGCACGACGGCGTCGACGAGCCGAAGCTGCACACCCAGCGGATAACGCTGACCAAGACCGACGAGAAGCTGATCGTCGACTTCACCGGGACGAGCCCCCAGGCGAGAGGCCCGATCAACCATTGCGCCGGCTACGCCGACGGCAACTTCCTCAAGAAGTGGCTGGCCCCGATCCTGCGCAATCTGGCCGACTCGCCCGAGCGGATGGCCGAGCTCGACGTCAACGAGGGCGTGGTGCCGCTGATCGAGATGCGCTTCCCGCCGCCCGGCACGCTGCTCACCCCGGTCTTCCCGGCCCCGACCAACGCGCGGACGTTCGTGATCCTGCGACTGCTCGGCGTGCTGGCCGGCGTGCTGGCCAAGGCGGTCGACGGGCGGATGCCGGCCGACCAGGAGACCATTCGCTATACGGGGGTGTACGGAACCGACCGCGAGGGCCAGCCCTACCTCATGCGCGAGGTGCTGGGCGGTGGCTCGGGCGGGCGCTACTACGCCGACGGCGAGGACACCATCCACGTCGTGCCCGACTCCCGGAACCTGCCGACCGAGTTCACCGAGTCACGGTTCCCGTTCGTGGTCGAGCGGCTCGGGCTGGCCGTCGACTCGGGCGGCCCGGGGCAGTTCCGCGGCGGGCTGGGCTACGACAAGCACATCCGCATGCTCAAGGACGCCCGCTTCATGTCGATCGCCGACCGGTCGATCCTGGCCTGCTGGGGCGTGAACGGCGGGCGGGCCGGGCGGCCGTTCAGCGTGACGATCGACCCCGGTGGCCCGAACGAGCGCGAGGTCGACGCGCTGGCCGACGCCGAGTTCGTCCGGGCCGGCGAGGTGATCCGGGTACGCACCACGGGCGGCGGCGGCTGGGGTGACCCGCTCGAGCGCGAACCCGCAGCCGTGCTGCGCGACGTGCGGTGGGGCAAGGTTTCGTCGGCCGCCGCGCGCGACGACTACGGGGTGGTGATCGTGGACGGGGCGGTCGACTCGGACGCCACCGTACGCCTGCGTACGCAGATGCGAGGCGCGCGGCCGGACAACGCGCCGTTCTTCGACCGCGGCCCGGGCTACCTGCGGCTGGCCGGACAGGACGCGGCCGACTGCGACTGGCTCAGCGACGCCGCTTCGTGACGGCGTCGACCACCCTGGTCCGCGCGTTGAACGCGGCCTTCAGGACCCGATCGGCCACCGAGGCGTGCTGCGGCAACAGGCCGACCTGGCGGGCGAACTGCATCTGGTCGAAGACGACGAAGTTCGACGCCACCGCGCCGTCGCGCACGACGAAGTGGTCCATGCCGTCGATCTCCAGCGGTCGTCCCGTGCCCGCGACGCCGATCACCGGGCCGGTGTGCCGGCCGGTCATGTGCCAGTGGACGAACACGTCGTCGCCGGCCTCGGCCACCGTGTTGATATCGATTCGGAAGGCGTCGATCGCCGCGTAGAGGTCGGTGAAGTAGGCGGCGACCTCCTCCGCGCCGTGGCAGGTTCGGTCCGGGAAACGGACGACGATGCCGTCCGACCACACCGTCCGGGCGGCGTCCACCTCCTGCGCGCCGACCCGCTCGACGGCCCAGCGGACCAGTTCGGCGTTGGACTTGTGCGTGCTCACGAGGCCGATAGTGCCGCATCGGCGCCGCCGACCGTGGAACGCCACAGTTCGAGATAGCGCGGCCCGTCGACCTCAAGGCCCACGTCGACCAGTGCCGGGGCCATGCCGTGCGGGTCGTTGTCGTGGTCGGATTGCCAGGTGCGCTGGTCGACGACGGTCTGCCCGCGCGTCCACGTGCCGGCCAGCTCGACCCGGACCGGCAGCCGCCGCGTGCCCAGCCCGGCCGGATCGGCCACGGCGCAGACGGCGCCGGCATCGCCGATGGTCGCGGTGTCGGTGCCGTAGCGCGCGAACCCGAACCGCAGCAGGCCGGCGGCCAGCTGCGCGGCCGGATCGTCGAGGGCGGCCAGGCGATCGGCGTCGGCCCGGGTCGCGAGCGGTCCGTAGAACACGTCCAGGCCGTACATCGTGACCTGGACCGAGCTCGCGGCCAGCGCATCGAGGACGACGGCGGCCGCCTCCGGATCGTGCCAGACGTTGAACTCGGCCGCGGCGGTCGCGTTGCCGCGCAGCACCGACCCGCCCATGAACACGAACCGCTCGATGCCGGCGGTGACTTCGGGGTAGGTGCGCAGCAGCAGGGCGATGTTCGTGAGCGGGGCCAGCGCGACGAGGGTGACCGGCGGTCCGGCGACCAGCTCGTCGCGCAGCATCTCGACGGCGTGCCGGGCGTCGGGGCGGCGGGTCGACGCCGGCCAGCCCAGATCGCCCAGCCCGTCGGCGCCGTGCACGTGCCGGGCCGGCTTCGGGGCCTCGAGCAGCGGCCGGGCCGCACCCCGGGCCACCGGCACGTCCGGGGTCCCGGCCGCGTCCAGCACGGTCAGCGTGTTGCGCACGACCTGGTCGACGTCGGCGTTGCCGGCCACGCAGCTGACCGCCCGCAGCTGCAGTCCGGGATGCCGGGCGGCGAACAACAGCGCGAGCGCGTCGTCGACGCCGGTGTCGACGTCGAGGATCACCCCGGTCACAGCGTCGTGAACAGGGTCAGCTGCACGCCCTCGGGCGGGTCGAGCCGCACGTTGCGGTCGTTCCAGGGCGTGACGACCGGGCCACCGACGACCGTGGCGCCCGCGCCGGCGAGCTGCTCGGCCGTGGCGGCCGAGTCGTCGACCTGCAGGGCCAGCCGCACCGGACCGGCCACCCGCCGGCCGACCTCGATCCGATCGATCTCCTCGGCGTGTTCGCGGTCGACCAGCTCGATGGTGGCCCGCCCGGCGCCCAGGATCACGACCCGGCCGGAGTCGGCGTAGGCGGCCTCCTCGGGCAGCCCCAGGGCGTCGCGGTAGAAGCGCAGTGCCGCGTCGAAGTCGTCGACGGTCAGTGAGACGCGAACCTCATGAACAGGTGAACTCATGCGGACAGCCAAGCATTAGCGTGCACGTCATGCCTCTGCATATCGCCCAGGTGAACGTGTCTCTCCCGATCGAGCCGCTCGACACGCCCCGGCTGGCCGACTTCGTCGCCGCCCTGGAACCGATCAACGCCGTCGCCGACGTCGCCCCCGGGTTCGTGTGGCGGCTGCAGACCGAGGACGGCAACGCCACGGCGGTCCGGGTGCTCGACGACGACCGGCTGATCGTGAACATGTCGGTGTGGGAGTCGATCGAGGCGCTGGGCGAGTTCGTGTTCCGCAGCGTGCACACCGGCGTCATGCGCCGGCGCCGCGAGTGGTTCGTGCCGATGCGCGAGTCGATGACCGCCCTGTGGTGGATCCCGGCCGGCACCACCCCGACCGTGGCCGACGCCGAGCAGCGACTGCGCTACCTGCGCCAGCACGGCCCGACCCCGTACGCGTTCACGTTCCGCCGGCCGTTCCCCGGCCTGGACGGCGCGCCGGTGGCCGGCGACGAGTGGTTCTGCCCGGCATGAGCCACGGCGGACCACTCGAGGGCGTCGTCGTCGTCGACCTGTCCCGGGCCCTGGCCGGCCCGCACGCCGCGATGATGCTCGGCGATCTCGGCGCCCGCGTGATCAAGGTCGAGGCCCCCGGCCGGGGCGACGACACCCGCAGCTGGGGACCGCCCTTCGTGACTCCCGAGCAAGGGGAGCGCGAGACGACCTACTTCCTGTCCTGCAACCGCAACAAGGAGTCGATCACCCTCGACCTGAAGAGCGACGAGGGGGCGCACACGCTCGGCCGGCTGATCAAGCACGCCGACGTGCTGGTCGAGAACTTCCGTACCGGCGTGCTCGACCGGCTCGGCTTCGGCATGCCCCGGCTGAGCGAGATCAACCCGCGGCTGGTCACCTTGTCGATCACCGGGTTCGGGCACGACGGGCCCGAGGGCGGGCGGGCCGGCTACGACCAGATCGCGCAGGGCGAGTCGGGCATCATGTCGGTCACCGGCCCGATCGGGGGCGAACCCACCCGGGTCGGCATCCCGATCGGCGACCTGCTGGCCGGCATGTACGGCGCCTACGGCGTGGTGGCCGCCCTGCACGAACGCGAGCGCACCGGCCGCGGCCAGGTCGTGCGCACGTCGCTGCTGGCCGCCCTGGTCGGCGTGCACGCCCTCTACGGGACGATGTACACCGTCGGCGGCGTCGTGCCGACCACGGCCGGCGCCCACCATCCGTCGATCTGCCCGTACGGCCTGTTCCACTGCGCCGACGGCGTCGTACAGATCGCCGTGGGCAGCGAGAACCTGTGGCGCGCGTTCGCCCCGGTCTTCGGCCTGGACAAGCCCGAATGGGCGGCCAACCCGGACCGGGTGGCCGACCGCGACGCCGTGCTGGCCGCCGTCGACGCCGCGTTCGCGCCCTACACCCGGGCCGAGCTGATGGCCAAGCTGGCCGAGCTCGGCATCCCGGCCGGGCAGGTGCGCACGTTCGACGAGGTCTACGAGTGGGACCAGACCCGTTCGCAGGGTCTGCTGCTCGACGTCGAGCACCCGACCCTCGGGCCGATCACCCTGCCCGGGCCGCCGCTGCGCTTCGACGACGGCGGCCGCACGTCGCACGCGGCGCCGCCGACGCTGGGTCAGCACGACGGGTCCGTCCGGGCCTGGCTGGATCAGCTGGACGCGCTCGGGACCGGGCAGTGATCGGGCGATAACCGCCAACGCCCGGCCCGGGGTTGGGCGATTAGCGCCAGTGTCGCCCCCCGAGCGGATTCCTAGAGTCGGCGCCGTGGGGTGGGTGCCGTGCGGCTCGTGATCGCCTTGGGCGGCAACGCGATGACCGCCGCCGACGGCAGCGCCCGTCCGGACGACCAGCGGGTCGCGATCGAGCAGGCGATGGTGCCCGTCGCCGCGATCGTGGCGGCCGGCCACGAGGTGGTGCTCACCCACGGCAACGGGCCGCAGGTGGGCAACCTGCTGGTCAAGAACGAGCTGGCCGCGGCCGTCGTCCCGCCGGTGCCGCTGGACTGGTGCGGCGCCCAGACGCAGGGCACGATCGGCACGCTGATCCTGAACGCGCTGGCCCGGTACGGGGTGGCCCGGGTGGCCGTGCTGGTGTCGCGCACGCTCGTCGACGCCGCCGACCCGGGATTCCGGGCGCCGACCAAGCCGATCGGGCGCTACCTGCCACAGGACGAGGCGGCGCTCATGATCGAGCACGGGCAGATCTGGCAGGACCGCGGCGCGCGGGGCTGGCGCCGGGTCGTGGCCTCGCCCGAGCCGCAGGCCTGCCTCGATGCCGACGGCGCCGCCGACCTGTTGGCCGCCGGCTACGTCGTGACCTGCGCCGGTGGCGGGGGCGTGCCGGTGGTCGTCGATGACGGCGCGGGCGGCTACCGGGGCGTCGAGGCGGTGATCGACAAGGACCTGACCGCCGCCCTGCTGGCCACCACGCTCGGCGCCGATGCACTGGTCATCGCCACCGACGTGGAGGCGGCGATGCTCGACTGGGGGACGCCGCAGCAGCGTGCGCTGGGTGAGGTCGACGTCGAGACGCTGCGCCGGCACGCCGCGACCGGGGTGTTCGCCGCCGGCAGCATGGGCCCCAAGGTCGAGGCGGCCTGCCGGTTCGCCGAGTCGGGCGACGGATTCGCCGCGATCACGTCGTTGGCGCGGATTGCCGAGGCGGTCGCCCGCACGTCTGGCACCATCGTGAGCCGATCGAAGGAGTGACGAATTGCCCGAGCCCATCGAGGTCCGCAAGGTGCCGCTGCACAGCGTCGCCGACGCCAGCGAGCTGCAGAAGCTGATCCAGGACGGGGTGATCGACGCCGACCGCGTCATCGCCGTCGTGGGCAAGACCGAGGGCAACGGCGGCGTCAACGACTACACCCGCATCATCGCCGATCGGGCCTTCCGCGAGGTGCTCGTCGCGTCCGGCACCCGGGACGCCGAGGCGGTCAAGCAGATCCCGATCGTGTGGTCGGGCGGCACCGACGGGGTGATCTCGCCGCACGCCACGATCTTCGCGACCGTGCCGGCGTCGGCCGCACCGGCCACCGACGAGCCGCGGCTGACCGTCGGGTTCGCGATGAGCGAGCCGATCCGACCCGAGGACATCGGCCGTACCGCCATGATCACCAAGGTGGCCGCCGCGGTGCGTACCGCGATGGAGCGCGCCGGCATCGACGACCCGGGCGACGTGCACTACGTGCAGACCAAGACGCCGCTGCTGACCATCGACACGATCCGTGACGCCAAGGCCCGCGGCCACGACGTGTTCACCGAGGACACGCTCGCGTCGATGGACGTGTCCAACGGCACAACCGCGCTGGGCATCGCCGTCGCACTGGGCGAGATCAACATGCCCACCGACGCCGACGTGTTGCGCGACCGCACTCTGTACTCGTCGGTGGCCTCGTGCTCGTCCGGGGTGGAGCTGGACCGGGCCCAGGTCGTGGTGGTGGGCAACGCCCGGGGCATCGGCGGGCGGTACCGCATCGGGCACAGCGTCATGCGCGACGCCTTGGACGCCGACGGCATCTGGGCGGCCGTGCGCAGCGCCGGCCTGGACCTGCCGTCGCGCCCGCACCCGGACGACATCGACGGCCGGCTGGTGAACGTGTTCCTCAAGTGCGAGGCGTCGCAGGACGGGCAGGTGCGGGGCCGGCGCAACGCGATGCTCGACGACTCCGACGTGCACTGGCACCGCCAGATCAAGGCGTGCGTCGGGGGAGTGGCGGCCGCGGTCACGGGCGACCCGGCGGTGTTCGTATCGGTATCGGCCGCCCACCAGGGACCCGACGGCGGGGGCCCGGTGGCGGCCATCGTCGACCTTGCCTGACCGCCGCCGGTTTTGGTCACCGGGTCTCATATATGCGGCCGGGTGACCAAAACCGAGGGGGTGAGCGGCGCCGGTAGGCTCAGCGGTGCCATGAAGACCTTCGACGAGCTGTTCGCCGAGCTGACCGACCGGCAGCGCAATCGGCCCCCTGGTTCGGCCACCGTCGAGGCGTTGGACGCCGGGGTACACGCCCAGGGCAAGAAGGTCGTCGAGGAGGCCGCCGAGGCCTGGATGGCCGCCGAGCACGAGTCGGCCGACCGCACCGCCGAGGAGATCAGCCAGCTGCTCTACCGCGTGCAGGTGCTGATGCTGGGCTGCGGGCTCACCCTCGCCGACGTGTACCGACATCTGTAGGCGCCGAACGCCCATCCCGCCTCCAGAAGAAGGTCCCCTATGACGCTCCGCATCGCCGTTCCGAACAAGGGCTCGCTGGCCGAACCGGCCAGCCAGATGCTGTCCGAGGCGGGTTACCGCCAGCGCAGCGACAGCCGCGAACTCGTCCTGATCGACGCCGACAACGACACCGAGTTCTTCTTTCTCCGCCCGCGCGACATCGCGATCTACGTCGGCTCGGGCCGCCTCGACGTCGGCATCACCGGCGAGGACCTGCTGCTCGACTCGGGCGCGGAGGCCGACGCGATCCTGCCGCTCGGCTTCGCCCGCTCGACGTTCCGGTTCGCCGCGCGGGCCGGGTCGGGGCTGACGCTCGAGCAGCTCGAGGGCAGGCGCGTCGCCACCGCCTACCCGGGCGTTGTCGAGGCTTACCTGGTCGAGCGCCGCATCGCCGCGGAGGTGATCCGGCTCGACGGCGCGGTCGAGACCGCTGTGCGGCTGGACGTCGCCGATGCCATCGCCGACGTCGTCTCAACGGGTACCACGCTGCGCAACGCCGGCCTGGAGATCTTCGGCGAACCGCTGTTGTCCAGCCAGGCTGTACTGATCCGCGGACGCGATGTCGAGCCGTCATCGCAGGTCGAGCAGCTGGTGCGCCGCCTGCAGGGCGTGATCATCGCCCGGCAGTACGTGCTGATGGACTACGACATCGGCAACCACTTGGTCGAGAAGGCGGTCGCCGTGGCGCCTGGCCTCGAATCGCCGACGATCTCGCCGCTTCATGTAGCCGGGTGGTCGGCCGTGCGCGTCATGGTGCCGCGCAAGGACACCAACCGGATCATGGACGAGCTGTGGGACATAGGTGCTCGCGGCATCCTGGTAACCGACATCCACGCGTGCCGGCTGTGAGCGAACGGAGCAATGCTGTGAACGCGCTCGTCGTCACGTCCCGTCCGGTCAAGACGGCCCGGGCTGCGACCATCACGGCCGGGGTCGTGTTCCTGGTCTTCCTGGTCGTCGCCATCGTCATGCCACACGCCAACGCCGGGGCACATTTCTCCTGGAAGGACCAGCTGTCCACCGGCGTCGTCGGCGCCGTGCTGGCCGGCCTGATCCTGGTGTTCACCCGGCCCCGTCTGCGCGCCGATGCGAGCGGCGTCCACATCCGCAACCACTGGGGCCCGTACAAGACGATCCCGTGGGACGTGATCGTGGGCGTCGAATTCCCCAAGAAGCGCCGCTTCGCCCGGCTGGTGCTGCCCGCCGACGAGACGATCGCGCTGTACGCGGTGCAGCGGGCCGATCGTGAGCGGTCGGTGGCCGTGATGCGCGACCTGCGCGAGCTGCTCGAACAGAACCGCAGAACCTGACCGGTGCTCGCCGGCATCCTGATAGCGGCCGGCATCGTCGTGGCGGTGGCGGCGACGATGCTGGCGATCCGGCGCCGTCGCCACCGCGATCTGGGTACCTCGGCCGACCGGGCCACGTTCGACACGCTCCACACGGCCAGCCTGGCCACTCCCGGCCTGCGCGAAGGGCTGACCGAGCACGGTGCCGAGCGGGCGGTGCGCCACCTGCGCACCCTGCTCGGCACGTCCGCGGTGGCGATGACCGACCGGTCGCGGATCCTCGCGATCGAGGGTGTGCACCACCACGCCGAGCAGGCGATGAGCCACGTCCAGGCCGTGCTGCACACCGGCGTCACGTCGGTGCTGGGCTCGCCCGTCGTCTGGTGCGGCTCGGCCGACTGCCCGGTACGCGCCGCCGTCGCCAGTCCGATCGTCGACGGCGACGCCGTGGTGGGCGCGCTGGTCGCCTACAGCCGCGACTCGTCGGCCATGCTGGTGCGCGCCGTCGACGAGGTGGCCCGGTGGGTGTCCGGGCAGGTCGAGCTGGCCGCCGCCGACCGGCAACGCACTCGGATGATGGAGGCCGAGCTGCGCGCGCTTCGGGCCCAGATCAGCCCGCACTTCATCTACAACTCGCTGACCGCCGTCGCGTCGTTCGTGCGCACCGACCCGGACCGGGCCCGCGAGCTGCTGCTCGAGTTCGCCGACTTCACCCGCTACGCGCTGCGTCACCGCGGCGAGTTCACCACGCTGGCCGAGGAACTGCGCAACACCGAGCGCTACCTGGTGCTCGAACAGGCCCGGTTCACCGACCGGCTGATGGTCGGCCTGCACGTCGCCCCCGAGGTGCTGCCCATTGCGGTGCCGTTCCTGGTCGTCCAGCCGCTGGTCGAGAACGCCGTACGGCACGGTCTGGAGGGCCATACCGGCGCGGTCACCGTGACCATCCACGCGATCGACGAGGGCACCGACGCGCTCATCACCGTCGAGGACGACGGCCCCGGGTCGGACCCGGACGTGATCCGCTCCGCGCTCGTGCACGACACGCCGTCCACTTCGGTCGGCCTGGGCAACGTCGACGCCCGGCTGCGGCACGTGTACGGCGACCGTTACGGACTGGTCGTCGAGACGGCGCCGGGCGAGGGAACAAAGGTCAGTTTCCGGGTCCCGAAGTTCGCGCCGGGCGTCCGCCCTTCCCTGACCGAGTTGTCGGAGTTAGCCTCCGAGGAGTGACTACCACCGGTCTGCTTCGCGCGCTGGTGGTCGACGACGAAGAGCCGGCCCGCGAGGAACTGGCCTACCTGCTCGGCAACGACGGCCGAGTCGGTCAGGTGCGCTGCGCCGGCAGCGGTTCCGAGGCGTTGCGGCTGCTCGCCGAGGAACCGGTCGACGTCGTCTTCTGCGATCTGAAGATGCCCGGACTGCAGGGTATGGAGCTGGCCCGGGTGCTGGCCCGGTTCGCCGAACGTCCGCGCATCGTCTTCGTCACCGCCTATGACGAACACGCCGTCGAGGCGTTCGAGCTCCAGGCCGTCGACTACGTGATGAAACCCGTTCGGGCCGCACGCCTGGCCGAGGCGGTTCGCCGCGTCATATCCGGAGCGGGCACTCCCGACACCGGTGACGAGACGATCCCGGTCGAGCTGGCCGGCGTGACCCGGTTCGTGAGCCGCTCGCAGGTGCGCTACGTCGAGGCCCACGGCGACTACGCCCGCCTGCACACCGCCGCCGGCAGCCACCTCGTGCGAGTGCCGCTGTCCGCGCTGGAGGAGCGCTGGGCCGAAGCCGGATTCGTGCGCATCCACCGCAGCACGCTCGTCTCGCTGGCCCACGTCGACGAGGTGCGCGTGGCCGACGGGCGGTGCACGGTACGCCTCGGCCACGACGAGCTGCCGGTCAGCCGCCGGCACACCCGGGAACTGCGCGAGCGGGTCATGCACCGGTGAGCGGCAACCGGGTGCGCATCACCCATCCGCGTACCGATGCGGCTCGCCGGGTACCGGCCCGCCCGGTGATCCACGAGATCGACGAGCAGACGCAACTGGGCGAGGTGTACATGACCTCGCTGGTACGCAGCCAGCGGCGACTGGCCCTGCTCGTCTGCTCGCTCACCGCACTCTTGCTCGGCGGCACCGCCCTGGTCGGCGCGCTGGTCCCCGGCTTCTCCCGGCTGCGGTTGTTCGGGATCTCGGTGCCGTGGCTGGCGCTCGGCGTGCTGGTCTACCCGCTGATGATCGCGCTGGGCGCATACGCGGTACGGCACGCCGAGCGCAACGAGCGCGACTTCACCGCGCTGGTGGAACGCAAGTGACGCACGGGTACGCGATCGGCGCGGTCGCGGCCGTTGCGGTCACGACCGTGGCGGTCGGCGCGCTGGGCCTACGCCGGGCCCGTACGACCAGCGACTTCTACGTCGCGTCCCGGGTCGTCTCGCCGCGGTGGAACGCCGCTGCGATCGGCGGCGAGTACCTGTCGGCGGCGTCGTTCCTGGGCATTGCCGGACTGATCCTCGCCTTCGGCTACGACGTGCTGTGGTACCCGGTGGGCTACACCGCCGGGTACCTGATCCTGCTCGCTGTCGTCGCCGCCCCGCTGCGCCGGTCCGGGGCGTACACGCTGCCCGACTTCGCCGAGATCCGGCTGGGCTCGCCGGTGGTGCGCCGGTTGGCCAGCCTGCTGGTGGTGCTGATCGGCTGGCTCTACCTGGTGCCGCAGTTGCAGGGTGCCGCGCTGACGCTGCGCACCCAGACCGGCGCGCCGCACTGGCTGGGCGGACTGGTCGTCGTGGGCGTGGTGCTGTGCGCGGTGGCCATCGGCGGCATGCGCTCGATCACGTTCGCGCAGGCGTTCCAGTTCTGGCTGAAGTTCACCGCGCTGCTCGTCCCGGCCATCGCCGTGCTGAGCGTCTGGCACCAACGCCACGACACCATCGGCGACGGCTACCCGACCGTGCCGCGGTCCACGACGGTCACCGTCTCGTCGGCAACGACGGTCCGGGTCGAGCAGCCCGAGACGCTGGTGATCCACGGCGCTGTCGACGGCCGGCCGGTCGGCGGACCGGTAACGCTCGCGCGCGGCGAGTACCACCTGGGCGCGAACACTCGGGTGGACCTGCGGGCCGGCGACGTGGTGCCCGTCGTGACCTCACTGCCGACCCAGCACAACGCCGACTGGCTGCGCCCGCTGGGCAGCGGCCAGGACCATCCGCTGTACGCCAGCCTGTCGCTGATGCTGGCGATCTGCCTCGGCACGATGGGCCTGCCGCACGTGCTGGTCCGCTTCTACACCAACCCGGACGGGCGCGACGCCCGGCGCACCACGCTGATTGTGATTGCCTTCCTGTCGTCGTTCTATCTGCTGCCGACGCTGTTCGGCGCGTTCGGGCGACGCTACGTGCCGGACCTGCTGCTGACGGGCAACACCGACGCCACCGTGCTCTTGCTGCCCGAACGGATGCTGGCCGGCCTGCCCGGGACGCTGCTCGGCGCCCTGGTTACCGCCGGCGCATTCGCAGCCTTCCTGTCCACCGCGTCCGGGCTGACCGTGTCGGTGGCCGGCGTGCTGTCGCAGGACGTGGTGCGGCGGCGCCCCGACCCGCGGCGCGCGCACCGCATCCGCGCGTTCCGGCTCAGCGCGATCCTGGCGATCGGCGTGCCGTACCTGCTCAGCCTGCCCAGCGAACGCATCGGGCTGGCCGCCGTGGTCGGGCTGGCGTTCGCGGTGGCCGCCTCGTCGTTCTGCCCGCTGCTCGTACTCGGCATCTGGTGGCGGCGCCTGACCGACGCCGGCACAGTGGCCGGGCTGGTGTGTGGGGGAGTGCTGGCCAGCATCGCCGTGCTGATCACCGTTGTCGGGGGCCGCGAGCGTGGCTGGCTCGGCGCGCTGCTCGAACAGCCTGCGGCCTGTACGGTGCCGCTCGCGTTCGCCGTCATGATCGGTGTCTCGCTGCTGACGCGGTCACGCGTGCCGGCCGACGTCGGGCGGGTGATGGTGCGCCTGCACGTCCCGGAATCGCTGGATCTGGCCCGAGCCCGGCCGGCACGTGGCAACCGCTCGTCGCCCGCAACCGACCGCTCGTCGCAGGCGCCTCCACCTCTCGCCGACGCATCGGCGACGCCCACCGACTGACCGGTGTGAGCTGATGCACACCCAGTGACCGCACTGGGAATGTCGGAGGGGTACCGGGCAGTTCGCCCGGCGCGCCGCTTCGCTCGGACAAGGTCCGAGCCATCGGACAGGAGCAGGCAGATGGCAGCAGTAGACACACGACCCGACGCGACCCAGGCTCCCTCTCGCGCCGTGTCAGCGATCGCCGACCCAGGACCTCTCGGCCTGGCCGGCTTCGCGCTGACGACCTTCGTGCTGTCGGTGTTCAACACCGGCATGATCAAGACCGGTGACGGGGTCGTGCTGGGCCTGGCCCTCGCATACGGCGGCATCGCGCAGTTGGCCGCCGGCATGTGGGAGTTCGTCAAGGGCAACACGTTCGGCGCCGTGGCGTTCGCGTCCTACGGCGGATTCTGGATCTCGTTCTGGTGGCTGCTCAACCACCTGCCGGCCGACACCAAGGACAACGACCTTCACCACGGGCTGGGCGTGTTCCTGCTGGCTTGGGCGATCTTCACGTTCTACATGTTCATCGCGTCGTTGCGCACGACCGCTGCGGTAGCCGCGGTGCTCCTCGCGTTGACACTGACCTACGTCCTGCTGGCGATCGGCCAGTTCACGATGAACCCGACCGAGGTCACGAACACCGCCTACAAGGCCGGCGGCTGGGTGGGCCTGGTTACGGCGTTCCTCGCCTGGTACGCGTCGTTCGCGGCCGTCGCGAACTTCACGTTCAAGCGGGCCGTTGTGCCGACGGTTCCGCTCGAGGGCGGCCGGCCGTGACTGATGCGAGCTCCGAGGCGCTCGCGAACCTGCTGCACGAGCAGCGCCGGTTCGAGCCGCCATCCGAGTTCGCCGCGCAGGCCAACGTCAAGGCCGACGCGTACGACGAGGCGGCGGCCGACCGGCTGGCGTTCTGGGAGAAGCAGGCCGACCGGCTGACCTGGGCCACGCGGTGGAGTCAGGTACTGGAGTGGGACCGCCCGTTCGCGAAGTGGTTCGTCGGTGGCCGGCTGAACGCGTCGGTGAACCTGCAATGGGTGGTCAGCGGCTACCTGATCACCTACGGCGGGTTCCTGCTGCTGGGCGGTCGGGCCGCGGACCTGCTCGGGCGCCGTGAGGTGTTCGCCGGTGGCCTGCTGCTCTTCGGCTTCGCCAGCCTGCTCGGCGGCGTCG
>DATBER010000033.1:0-53131 GCA_036558905.1 Jatrophihabitantaceae bacterium
GTTGTCGTCGTCGCCGATACAACAGCGGTATCGGCTCCTCCTCCGCCTTGCGAGCGCACACCTGGATCACCGGACTTATTCGCCCAATTCCCGGCGCGGGACACTAGAACCACTGTCATTAGAACGCACGTTCGATTACACTCGCTCCATGGTGACACCCAAGGACCACGAGACGTCCCGATGTGCCGAGCGATGTCGCCGGGGTCGATGCCAGTTGTACGTCAACCACGACGGTCACGACCACGCGATCCTGATCTACACCGGCGGCTCGGTCTACTCGCGCGGAACGGGCAAAACCCGACCGCGCCAGGTCATCCGCTGGGCCGACGACGGCCGCGAGTGGATCGATCCCGGCGACAAGTGGGGTGCGGCCGCTACCGGTCGACCGCCGTGGCACAGCATGGGCCTGAGCTAGGGCATGCCGGCTAGCGCCGCAGCTCGGGCAGGATCGCGCGCAGCAACCCGGGGAAAGCGTCGTCGATCTCGTCGACCCGAAGCACGTTCAGTGCCTGCCCGCCTTCGCGGTGGGTGGCGATGATGCCCGCTTCGCGGAGGATCTTGAAATGATGGCTGAGCGTGTTCTTGGCCACCGAGGTGTCGAAGCGGCCGCACGCGATCGGCGCGTCCGACCGGATGAGCTGGCGGACGAGGTTCAGCCGTACCGGGTCCGCGAGAGCGCGCAGGACGCTCGTGACCTCGAGTCGGGCGGGGGCCTGCGGCATCGACGTCATCGTTACCTCCTCGCGTCGATCGTAAATCGGTGTTCGATGAACGTCGAACTCCCTCTAAGGTTGTTCCATGAGTATCGAACACCGACGGAGCGTGGTGGTGCTCGCGCTGATCGCTTCGTTCATGGTCTTCGTCGACGGCACGATCGTCACCGTCACGCTCGCGCAGTTGGCGTCGCACCTGCACGCGTCACGTTCGGACCTCGAGTGGGCGGTCAATGCCTACACGCTCTCCTTCGGGGCGGTGATGCTGGGCGCCGGCGCGTTCACGGACACGCTCGGGGCGAAGCGGGCCTTCGTTTCCGGCCTGCTCGTGTTCACCGCGTCGTCGGCAATCTGCGCGGCGGCCGGATCGATGCTGGTCCTCAGCCTGGCGCGACTGGCGCAGGGCGCCGGCGCGGCCCTCCTGCTGCCCAGCGCGCTGGTTCTGGCCACGGCGACTGCGAGCGACGACTCGGCGCGGCATCGGCTGGTCGGCTGGTGGGCCGCCGCCGGGGGAGTGGGCATGGCGGCCGGGCCATTGCTCGGAGGAGCGCTCGTCGCGCTCGCGGACTGGCGCGCGGTCTTCGCGGTCAACGTGGTGATCGGCATCCCGGCCGTCGTCTGGAGCCTGCGGGCCATACCCGCGGTGCCCCGTCGCGATCGTCGCCTCGATGTCGCCGGCATGGGCACCGCGACCGTGCTGATCGGCGGCCTGGTGTTCGCGCTCATCGAGGCGCCGGCCCAGGGCTGGGGCAGCGTCCCGGTGCTCGGCGCGGTCGGCCTGGCCGTTGCCGGGACGATCGGCTTCGTCGTGGCCGAACGATCCGTGCCGGCGCCACTGCTGCCGGTCGGGGTGTATTCCGACCGCGGGTTCGTCAGCGCCGCCGGGCAAGGGGCTCTGTTCAACTTCGCGTTCTACGGGCTTCTGTTCGCGCTGAGCTTGATGCTTCAGCAAGGCCGTGGGCTCAGCACGATGGCCAGTGGCTTGCTGTTCCTTCCGCTGACCGGACTGATCGCGGTCGGAACGCTGTGCGCCGCGCCGTTCGCGCAACGCATCGGCCGTCGAGGCGTACTCGGAATCGGCCAGACCGTACTGGCGGTCACCCTCCTCGCGGTCGCGTGGGCCAGCACGTCCGCGGCACTCTGGCCGCTCGTTCTCGCTCTGGTACCGGCCGGGTTCAGTGCGGGCCTACTTGTTCCGACGATGACCTCGCAGTCCATCGCCGCCGTCGAACCCGCACTGCACGGTGCGGCCTCGGCGGCCTTCAACACGTCCCGGCAGGTCGGCGCCGCGATCGGCATCGCTACGTTCGGGCCTCTGCTCGGAACGGCACACGACCTCACGAACGGGTTCGTCGCCTGCGTGGTGGTGGGGGCGGCCGCGACCGCAGTCGCGCTCGCCCTCACCGGACTGGCGGTGCGGCCGCGGGCAGGGACGGCCGATCACGCTCGTCGGCCGCGCGGCTCGGCCCATGCCGTCTCGTCGGCGGGCCCGCGCATGGCCCGCTGTCCCGGGACGTGACCGCACGGGCGGATCGTGCACCGGCTCGGTCGATACGATCATGCGGGTGAGGGTGCTCGTCCCGTATACGCGACTGCATCCCGAGACGGCGCGGCGGTTGGCCCGGTTCGCCCCCGACGCGGTGTTGCGGGCGATCGAGATCGACGACCGGACCGGCTATTGGCGAGTGCTGGCCGAGGCCTGGGCCTGGCCCGGCGACCTCGTGGTCATCGAGCACGACATCGGCATCGACGCCGACGTGTTGCCGGGCTTCGCGGCCTGCCCCGAGCCGGTGTGCGCCCGGCCGTACCGGTGGACGTCCGGCGATCGGCTGATCACCGGCTTCGGCTGCGTCCGATTCCGGGCTGAGGTGAAGCAGGCCCATCCTGAGCTGTTCACCGAGGTCGGCGAGCTCGACTGGCTGCTGGTCGAGCCGCGGGTCGGCGGTGAACTGCAGCGCCGGGTGGGCCGGCCGCATGTGCATCGCCCCGCAGTCGAGCACTACGGCGTGAAGTCCGACGAGCAGGCGCGACGCACCCGGGCGGAGTACCACGCCGCGGCGGCCGAGCACGAGCCAGCCACCGGCGAGTAGGGGCCGCCGTGTACGCTGACGACTCGCGTCGCGGACGTCGCGGCGGCGTCCCGGGCGATTAGCTCAGCGGGAGAGCACTGCCTTCACACGGCAGGGGTCACTGGTTCGATCCCAGTATCGCCCACCACCCAGGACAGGCCCCGGAATCATTGGTCCGCAGCGACCTGGCCGTCAGCTCGAGGATCAGCGACGGCTTGGTGGAGACAGCGGGGGAACGCCGGCGGCGCGGGGCTCAGGGCCTAAACGGTTGCCGCTGCCGGCGTCGATCGTCACCGTCGGAAGAGAAGCCAGCCGCTCGTCCCTGAACCGCTGGCCCTCGTCGGGCCCAGCCGGCGCCCCCTCGCCCCGGCGAAACAGATCAAGCTCGGCGACCCGGCCGGCGAGGCCATCGTGTTCGGCCCCGGAGCGGTGCGACCGGTCGCGCACCGGAACCTACAGCCTGGCTTCACAAAACGGACTCTGTCTTCGATCGACCGCTTGTTCCGGGATTCCGCTGCGACGAATGGCCACGACGCGGGTACCGGGGTCTCCCGGCACCCGCGTCGGGTCGCTCGTTCAGCGCGAGCAGTCGAGCTGCCTGAGGTTCACGGCGTCGGCCATGACCACGTAGCCCGCGTCGCTCGGGTGCAGGCTGTCGCCGCTGTCGTAGATCGGCAGCATCCGGTCCGGGTCGGCCGGGTCTGCCACTGCCTTGTTGAAGTCGGCGACCCCGTCGAACTCGCCACTGTTGCGGATGAAGTCGTTCACGGTCCGCACCGCGGCCTTCTCGGTGTCGCTGGAGTTGCCGAACGGCGTCAGCGTCGCGCCGATGATGCACTTGCCCGCGGCGTGCACGCGCGCGATCAACTGGCGCTGGCCGGCGATGACCTGATCGGCGGTGGCCCCGCCGCTGAGGTCGTTGATGCCCTCGAGCAGGATCACCGTGCTAGCGCCGGGCTGGGCGAGCACGTCCCGGTCGAGGCGGGCGAGCGCGCTCACGCCGGCCCCGTCGGTCAGGATCTTGTTGCCGGAGATGCCTTCGTCGACGACGCCCATCTGCTGGGCCGGCGGTTGCGCGAGCAGCCGTCGCGCGAGGTCGTCCGGCCAGCGCTGGTTCGTGTCGCGGGTCGACCCGACGCCGTCGGTGATCGAGTCGCCGAACGGGACGACCGTGGTGGCCGACTTCCGCTGGCTGACCACGAGGCCTTCGAGCCAGTACCAGTTGGAGATCGTCGTGGCGAACGCGGCGCCGCCCTCCTCGCCCGCGTGGTCGCCAGCGCCGGACAGGTACGAGGTCGCGGCGGTGAAGTTGTGCCCGGAGACGGTTCCGGCGGCACCCTGCACGTAGATGCTGACGGCGAGGTCCTGCTGCGGGGCCACGTCGCCCGGCAGCGGGTCGCTGAGGACCTCCGCGCCGGCCGGAACCTTGACCGACGGACTGCCGCTGAACGTGACCTGCTGGTTGGTGCCGGGCACGACGTCTGCGCCGGACTGCCGTACGCCGACCGAGACGTGCCCGAAGGTCACGGCCTGGCTGCCGAACACGTTGGACAGCGCGACCCGCAGGCCGCTTCCGCCGATGTTGGTATGGACGATGTCGCGCACGGTCTGGTCGTTGACCGTCGCGCCGGTGCGGTCGGTGCTGGCGCCCCAGGTGCCGACCTCCGTCGTTGACGGTGCCGCGGCGGCGCTGGTTGTTCCGGCTGCGAGTGCCGCGGCGGCCGCGAGCGCGGCCAACGTGGCGAATCGGCGGCGGGACTGGGTGATTCGGGGCATGGGTGAATGGCCTCCTTGCTCGGGGAGGGCGCGAGCGGCTCGCTGCCCGATACATCGGCACAACAGCGGTTTCATGCCGAGTACGGCGAGATTATGACTTGTCACCCGAATGGCGGGAGGCCGTAACCGGGACGTGCGGCGAGCGGGTGCAATCCTGCGTCGAGCGGTCGCCGGGCGGTTCGTCGGCGGTGGGGCTCGCAGGATCAGCGCGCAGTCCGGTCGGTAGCAGTGCGATGCCGGGCGAGCATCGGGGCCGATCGTCTGCGAGCAGGGCCCGACGCATGCGCGTCCTCGGGACCGGCCGGGTGGACGCCTGGGCGGTGGGCCGCGGATCTCCACGTCCTCGCGTCGGCATGGGGGGAGCCAGTTCGCCGGCTACGCCCGGGGCGCGGCCCACGTCATCGTCGTCGGTGCGCGGACGCTCGTCCACACCCTGGAAGCCGCCGACCAGCGGATCTACACTCACAGCCTGCCGCTGGCACACGCGCGCAGGCCGCAGTCTGGAAGTACGCCAGGTCGGCAAGATTCTCGAGCTTCACCAGGAGCTGCCCGGCCGCATCCACATTGTCCTCATCCGCCAGAAGGTCAGCTTCTAATCCGCCGAGCAGCATCAGCCCGCCGAACCAGGAGGCGGCCCGTGGCCCTCAATGCGATGCCGGACGACGGTCGGCCGGCCAAGGCGCCGGTAGAGGAGAAGGCCCGGCCGTCCGGGACGGCTGCGGGGCCGGCGCAGCGCTGGTGGATTCTCGGCGTCGTCGGGCTGGCCCAGTTGATGGTGGTGCTGGATGCCACGATCGTGAACATTGCGCTGCCCTCGGCGCAGCATGCGCTGGGTTTCTCCGATGCCGACCGGCAATGGGTGGTGACGGCGTACTCGCTGGCCTTCGGCGGGCTGTTGCTGCTCGGCGGTCGGCTGTCGGATCTGGTCGGACGGCGGCGGATGCTGATCATCGGCCTGGTTGGCTTCGCCGCCGCGTCGGCGTTGGGTGGCGCGGCGACCGATTTCACCGCGCTGGTGATCGGCCGGGGCGCGCAGGGGGCGTTCGGCGCGATGCTGGCCCCGGCGGCGCTGTCGACGCTGACCGTAACGTTCACCGACCCGGCCGAGCGCGGCAAGGCGTTCGGCGTGTACGGCGCCATCGCCGGGGCCGGCGGGGCGGTGGGGTTGCTGCTGGGCGGGTTCCTGACCGAATACCTGTCCTGGCGGTGGTGCCTGTACGTCAACGTGATCCTGGCGGTCGTTGCGGTCGCGGGCGCGGTGCGGCTGCTGGCCCCGCAGCAACGCGATCCGGGTGTGCGCATCGACTGGCCGGGATCGGTCCTCGTGATCGCCGGGCTGGTGTCAGTGGTCTACGGCCTGTCCGAGGCCGAGTCCGCGGGCTGGCGCGCGCCGACGACGCTCACGCTGCTGGTGGCCGGGGTCGTCCTTCTGGCCGCATTCGTGCTGGTCGAGCGGCGGGTCGCCCATCCGCTGCTGCCGCTGCGGATCGTGCTGAACCGCTTCCGGGGCGGCGCCTACCTGGCCATCGGGCTGTCCGCCATAGGCGTGTTCGGGATCTTCCTGTTCCTGACCTTCTACCTGCAGGAGACCCTGGCCTACTCGCCGGTCAAGTCGGGGCTGGCGTTCCTGCCGATGATCGCGGCGATCGTGGCGGCGTCCACCATCTCCAGCGGGGCGCTGATGCCGCGGATCGGACCCCGGCCGCTGATCACCGCCGGCATGCTCATCGCGGCGGGGGGCCTGAGCCTCCTGGCCGCGGAACTGGGACTGCGCACCAGCTACCTGGACTGGATCCTGCCCGCCCTGCTCCTGGTCGGAGTCGGCCTGGGCCTGGTGTTCGGCTGTGCGCTGAACGCCGCGACCTACGACACCGGCGCCGCGGACGCGGGCGTCGCCTCGGCACTGGTCAACACCAACCAGCAGGTCGGCGGCTCGATCGGCACCGCGCTGCTGAACACCCTCGCCGCCAGCGCGCTGACCAGCTACGTGGCGACCCACGGGCCGGGCCCGCTGGTCCTGGCCCAGGCAGCGGTGCACAGCTACGTCGTCGCGTTCTGGGTCTCGGCCGCGATCCTGGCCGGATCCGCGGTCGTCTGCGCGCTGGTGCTGCCCTCCGGCGTCCTCGCGCCGGCCGCCGGCCAGACCGCCGCGCCCGCCGCGCAACGAACGGAGGAGATGAGCGCCCGTGACGCCCGAGCCGTCGCACAGCCCTAGCCCGCCCGCCCCTTCCCCCGTCCCATCCGACGGCTCCGCCGCCCGGCTGATAACTGTGTCGGCCGCCTACGGCGCCGGCGGCAGCGTCGTCGCGCCGGCCCTGGCCAACCGGCTCGGCCTGCCCTTCCTGCAGCGGGTCACCACGTCCGAGGGCCATCTCGCCGGGCCCGGGCCGTGCGACGAGCAGCTCTCGGCGGAGGAGGTCAAGGCCACCCCGGTGCACCGACTGCTGGCCCATCTCACTCAGGCGATGCCGGCCGGGCCGACCCAGTCGCCGCCATCCACCCACCACCAGGACGAGCGCCTGCGCGGCCACGGCGAGGCCGGGATCCACGACCTACTGGCCGGCGGCGGCGGTGTGATCCTGGGCCGGGCGGCGGCGGTCGTGCTCGGCAAGGACCGCGGCTATCACGTCCGGCTCGACGGCCCAGCCGAGCGCCGCGTCGTCCAAGGAGCCACGATCGAGGGCATCAGCGAGGAGCAGGCACGGGAGCGCCTGCGCGCGGCCGACAAGGCACGCACCGCCTACGTCCGCCGCCTCTACAGATGCGACCCGTCCGACGCGTCGCTGTACCACCTGGTCATCGACTCCACCGCGATACCCCTGGATACGGTCATCGAGCTGATCATCAGCGCGGCCGGCGCCCACCAGGCACCCGTACCCAAGCGGAGCGAGACTCGCTAGCGCCCGACGGCCGACCGGCGCCGCGGCGACGGTCGCCGAGTTGTCGCCAGCGGGCCGGGGTCACCGGTATCGCCCACCGTCCGGCAACGCTCAGCCAAGACTCGTCAGGTGATCGGCCGCGGGCAGGTCGGCGGCGGCGATCTCCCGCGCGACCAGCCCGGCGATGATCGGCGCGCCGTAGCTGTTGAAATGCGTGGCGTCGGTGGGGGAGGCCGCGGTGCCGACGTAGAGCGCCCACGAGGCGGCCGGGCCGAGCCGTTCCATCAGCGCCTGGCTGTCGGCGGTGAGGTCGAGCAGCGGTGCCTGCAGCTGAGCGGCCACGTCACGCGCCACCGCCGGCAGGTCGACGCCCAGGTTGTTCACCACCCGCCCGGTGGGCGTGATCTTGCCGTCCGCGTCGAACAGGTGCCGCACCGGCGGGGTGACGAGCACGGCCTGCCCGCCCTGCGCGCGCACCCCGTCCACCAGCGTCGTGAGGTTCGCCCGGTAGTCGGCCTCGGTGGTCGTCTTGTCGTTGTGCGCGAGCTGGATGAGCACCTCGTCGCCGGGCCGGATCAGCGGCCTGACCGTGGCGAACAGCGTCGGGTCGGCCAGCCAGCTCACCGTGCTCGATCCCGAGTCGGCGTAGTTCGCCACGCTGAGGCCGGCGTCGAAGAACTGCGGGATCTCCTGGGCCCAGCCGCGTTTCGGCCCGACCAGCCAGTCGGCCGCGGTCGAGTCGCTGACTACGAACAGGCGGGGCACGTGCGGGCGCGGGATCACCTGGATGTCGGTCAGTGCCGGGGCGCCGCCGGTGAGGTACACCTGCAGTCCGGCTGTACCCGGGCCTTCCTGCCCGTCCGGCATGCTCTCGGGCCTACGCACGTCGACGGTGAGGACGCGCGTGGTGACCTGGCCGGCGCGCGTGTCGATCGGCGCGATGACGGTACGCCGCGCCTCGACGTCGACTCCCGTGTTCGCGGCTTGGGCGTGGCTGCCCAGCGCGACGCGCAGCGTGTACTCGCCGGGCGGCACGTCGAACGAGTAGGTGGTCGTCGTGTCGGCCCGGACCGCGCCCGACGCGGACAGCAACCCGGCCGCCAGCACGGCCGCGGCCGCCACCGCGTGGGCGCGGATCACGGTGCCTCGTCCGGTGCGATGGCCAGCAGCGAGACGATCGCGTGGATGCGCTGCGCGGCGTCGTTCGTCGCGACCGTGCCATCGGCGACCTTCGCCTGGGGGATCTCGTCGACCGGCGCGAACACCGCGTCGCCGTCGACGTGCACGGGCGCCGGCCAAGGGCGGCCGGCCGGGTCGGAGGTGAACTGGTCCCAGCCGCGCTGGCGCAGGGTCGCGTCGTTGAGCTGTTCGCCGGCCCACGCGGTGACCCGGGAGTAGATCGTCTTGAACACCTGCGGGTCGAAGTTGAACCCGTAGTGCGCGATCCGCTCGGCCGATGTCGCCTGCACGTACTGCGCGAACTCGAGCAGGGTCTGCCGGAACTGCGGCACGTCGACCACGTCGATGGTCTCCCACATGATCTGGTCGCCGCAGAAGGCCATCGCCAGGTTGTAGCCGCCGGCGAAGTCGCCGCCGAGCTTCAGGTCGGAGATGTGGCCGGTCGCCGGGTCGAAGCCGACCGCGCCACCGTCCTCGCCGGCGAACAGCCCGGCGGACAGCCCGGCGATGTCCTGCATGCCGGTGACGATCAGGTCGCGGTAGTGGTTGTTGCCCGTGCGCTCCCACTCGGTCAGCCAGTTGCTGACGAGCGCGTACCAATCCGGGCCGATGCGGATCACGGTCCGGACGCCGGTCGGCGTGTCGAGAATGTCGCGCAGCGGCGGGTACTTGAGCAGGGTGTCGTCCACCTGCAGCGACGAGTGCAGCCAGTCGCCGACCAGTTCGTCCGCCGTCAGGTAGTACATGAACCGCTTCGTAAAGGACTCGCCGACTCGCGGCTCCTTCGCTCCGTCGCCCCAGTGCTGGACCTCGTGCCGCGAGCCCAGCCCGGCGAACGGGCCGGAGTGATAGGTGTCGGACTCGGACACGTGCCGGGTCATCGCGTGGGCGAGGTGGAACGTCTTCGGGTCGCCGCTGCGCAAGAACGCGTACCAGAGCGCGGCGTCCGAGCCCAACTCGGCGTTGTCCCACGCGAAACCGCCGACGTCGTATCGCCAGGTGTGCCGGTCGGCGTCGTAGGTGTGCATGACATCCCCGTAGTGCCAGAAGCCGTACCACTGCCGGTCTTCTACCTGGCCAGCGTAGAACGACACGTCGTTCGCGATGGAGTCCTCGAGGGTGGCGCGAGCGGGGGTGCTGCGATCGGGCAGGCTCCAGCGGCCGAAGACGCCGGCTGCGTGGTACGTGTCGGGATCGGCGACGATCTGCGGACGGGTGGCCAGCGTGTCGGCCAGATCGGCGATCCGGTCGCGGGAAGGGGTCGCCGCGAACGCCCACAGCTCCATGTCAGTCGACCGCGAGACACCGGTCGGGATACCGAAGCCGTACCGGTTGTCCTCGTATGCGAGGTCGAGGCCGTGGCCCGCGGTGTCGTACGGGCGCATGTCCATCGCCTCGGTGTGGGGCGACCACGACCACAGCGTGACCGTCGCGGTGTCTTTCGTCGCGTCGCGGACGTCGAGGGCGCGCGGGAACTGCTGCCAGAAGTCGCGCAGCCCGAAGCCCAATCCGCCGCTGACTCCGCCGACGTAGCCGAAGCCGGGCGCGCGATCGGCGAAGCCGGCGTGCTTGAGCCAGCTGCCGTTCGCCGAGGTACGTTTCCACACCGCGCACTGGGCCGCCGAGTGCTGGGCGAGCGTGAAGTCGTTCCACTGCGCCAGGGCGGTGTAGCCGTCGCGCACCGTCGCCGCCCACTGCGACGGCGGCGGCGTGGCGGTGCCGGCCACCTGCGCGGCTCGCACCGCGGCACCCGGGTCGCGGCGGAGGCCGGTGAGCACGAGTACCGGCTCGCCCCATACGCCACGGTCCGGACCGGCGAAGCGGACGTGCCGGTTGTACGGGTCGTCGCTCATGGGCACCTGGATCTCCAGGCCCAGGCCGGCGACGAAGTCGGTCTGCACGTTGCCGTCCCAGATGAAGCTATGCATCAGCCGCAGCGATTCGGCGCCCGCCCCGAGATAGATCCGGACCGTCCAGGGCAGCAGTTTCCGCGGGCCGTTGCGGTAGTAGCCGGACAGTCTGACGACCGCCCGCACCGGGCCGGACTGCTCGACCGTCGCGTCCTCGATCGTGCCCGTCCAGCTCGAGGTGCGGACCGTGCCCTCCGGACCGTCCTGGAGCTGGAGCACCAGGCGGCCGTTCTGCGCGGTCGTGCGACCACCGCGGGCGATCGATCGCACCAGGAGCGGGCCGGACGCGGGCACGCGCACGTCGACCACGCCGTTGCTCAGCACGAAGTCGCCACCCTTGCGCTGGACGCTGACCGGTTGGCTCGGCGTCGCCGGTGAGCCGGCCCCGAGGGTCAGCTTCGGGTCGAGGCCGGCGTCCGCGGCGACGGCGTGGCCGGTGAACTTCAGGCTGCCGTCGGGCCAGTACGCGAGCGGCCAGGTCTGCACCGGCACCGGCGTTCCGGACGACGTCGTGAGCGCGAACGACGCGCCGCGTGCGACCTGCCCGCGCGGCCACGGCACGCCCCAGGCGGCGCCGGTGCTCGTCGCGGGCGGGCCGTCCAACCAGTGCAGTTCGACCCCGCCGCCCGTCGATGGGGCGGCCGCCGCCGCTCGGCTGGGGGAAGCCAGAGCGGCGGTGGCCGCGGCGACGGAAGCTCCGGCCAGGAACGTGCGGCGGCTGACGGGGTGCGGGGGCATGGCACTCCTCTGCTGGGGGCGGATGTTACGAGAGGTGCAGTAGCTACGGCCGGGCTGCGGCGAGGCCGCGGGCGCGGCCACCGTTCGCGCTGAACTCGACGAGCACCGGCCGGGCGTCGTGCGACTCGACGGCGATCTGGGTGGTGGCCGACTGGCCCGGGTCGAGCGACGCGACCACCGGCACGGGGAAGGCGTTCGGGTCACGACCGCTGACGACGGGTGGCGTGTTGTTGCCGAGCCCCTGCCAGCTCAGGCCGGTGAGACGCACGTCGTTCGCCGGCCCCGTGCCGGTGTTGGTGATCGTCAGTTGCCAGGTGTGCGGCGCGACCAACTTGGCCACGCCGACCAGCCGGGCCGGCGCGGGGGAGCCGCCCTCGTCGACCTCGAGCACGAGTGTGTCCCACCCCGGACCGGTGCCGGCCGCGCTGGCCGATCCGTGCGTGAAGGTCACCGTGTTGCGGCCCGCGACCAGCAGGGACGCCGGGAAGCTCAGCGTGGCCAGCCGCGGGAAGCCGCTGCGGTCGGCCTGCCGGGCGATGGTCGAGTCGTTGTTGCCCGGTAGCGATCCGGTGATGTCGGCGGTGTTGCCGTTGACGGCGACGGTGGGCCGGCCACCCTGCTGCATGGCGGTCGACACCGTCAGGTATGCAGTGCCGCTGTACGTCCGGTCAAGATCGAACGCCACTGTCCACACGCCGGGGTTCGTCTGCGCGTAGTACCAGCCCTCCGGCTCCCAGTCGGTGCCGACGGTGAAGGTGAGCGTTCCCGGTATCTGGGACGGCTTCTCGTAGGCCCGGGGCTCCGGGAGAACGGGGGAGTGGGTGGCCAGCGCGAACTCGCCGGCCGTCCGGTCGGCACGGCCGAGCTGCCAGAGGAACGTGCCGTGGCCGGCCGGCGTCCAGCGGATCTCGCCCAGGTTGAGAGCACGGCCCTGAACGTTGATTCCGGTCTGCACGTACTGGTCGGTGACCGAACCGTCGGCGGCGAACGCGTACAGCGTGTACGTGCCGGGCTCGGTGGTTCCGGGTCGCCAGGCGGGCGGGATGCCGGGCAGCCGGAAGTTGCCGTCTGCGTCGGTCTTCACGAAGTAGGTCGGCTCGTGGATCGTGTAGACGTCGCTGACCGTCTGCGTCGAGAGCACCACCCAGAACCCGCCGGCGGGCCGGCCGTCAGTGAGGCGGAGCCGGCCGGTGACCGTCGCCCGTACCGTGGGGTACAGGGTGTCGTCGACCCAAGTCGCGCCGTCGCGGTTCTCGGCGATCTCGGCCCGGGCGATGCCGCCCGCTTCGGCGATCATGCTGTCCGGGTCGGATGGATCGCCGGTCGTGACGAACGTCAGCCACGGGCCGTACAGGCGGCGGTACCCCGCCTGGAGTGCGTACGACGGCAGCCCGTAGTGGTTGGCGCCGAAGTAGTTGAGGATCAGGGCATCCTGGTGGATCGCCAGGTCCTGATGCTGCGGACCCACGCCGTAGAACGCACACAGGGTGTCGGCGGTTACGCCGCCGAGCGGGGTGAGCCAGACGCCGAAGCCGTTCCCGAAGTGGCCGAACATCGGGTTCTCGTGGTGGTACAGGCTCCAGTTGTACTTCGTGTAGACGGTGCCGGCCGGGAGGTTGCCGGAGTTGCTGGTCGGCCACGGCAGGTTCGGGTTGTTTAGGCCGTCGACCCGCCAGGTCTCGTCCTGCACCGACTGCTGCGTGGCGAGGTAGGCGTAGGTCGGCTGCTGACCGGCACCGCGTTCCCAGTTGTAGGCGTGGTCGAATATCCCCCGGCTCCAGCGGGTGTTCATCCGCACCTCGTTGATCGAGGTGTCGGTGACGGCCTCCAGGATGTCGTACCCGTACAGGCCACGCCGGCCGGATCGCATGATCAGGTGGTGCTCGTGCTGCAGGGGAGTGCTCGTGGTGTCCACGAACGCGACCTCGGCCAGGTCCGGCGTCACGCGCAGCACCCGCACCTGTGAACACACCAGCCGGGTCTTGCCGCCGCCGGCGTCGACGTAGAACGAGTGCTGTCGGTCCGGGTCGCGCGGGTCGACGCCGTTGAGGTCATGTGCGAGCTCGACGCCGTCGACGACCACCGACTGAGCGGTGATCGACACGTCCGTCCATCCGGTGACGATGCCGCCGGCGGCATCGTCGCGGCCGAACGTGAAGCGGATCAGACCGTTGTCGAGGACGAGGTTGTCGACCTCGTCGGGGAACGCGTACGTGCGCGTCGCCGCCGGAGCGCCGTTCACCAGGACGGACACGTGCTGGCGCGGGTCGGGTGGGGCCTCGGGCGCCGCGGACGCTCTGGTGCCGGACGCCGCCCAGGCGGCGGCCGCGGCCGTCGATCCCATGAGCGCCAGCGCCGAGCGCCGACTGATTTCGCTACTGGAGTGTTGCTCGCGGCGCGGGATTGGCATCGCGGACCTCTCTGCCGATCGTCGATCGGGGGCTCCCTCGGGAGGGAGTCGCATGGGCAACACACAGGCCAGCCGGAAGACCTGTGAACGCGCCGTAAGCTAGTCGGGAATGCGCTTTCCGTCAAGGACTGGGACACCGCTTGGAGAGCGTTTTCCAATAGGCCTTGACGGCGCGCGAATGCACGCCGTATGTTCGTTTGAACCGATTCAAGATCCACTTCGCCGTGCCGTGGAATCCGCCGGCGAGAAGGAGGCCGCGATGAGCGGAGCACTGTCCCGGACGAAGATCGGGGCCGTGGCACTTGTACTTGCCGGAGTGGTGAGCGCGTGCAGCAGCTCCGGCGGCGGATCCGGCGGTAAGCAGAGCATCCGCTTCGTCTGGTGGGGCAACCAGGACCGGGCGACGGCAACGCAGCAGGCAGTGGCGCAGTTCGAGAAGAAGAACCCCGACATCAAGGTCAGCACGGAGTTCAGCAGCTACAACTCCTACGTGCAGAAGCTCACCACGCAGATCGTCGGTGGCGGCGCCCCGGACGTCATCCAGCTCGATCGGCCAACGTTCGGCGAGTATGTGCAGAAGCACGCGCTGCAAGACCTGACGCCGTACGTCGGCAAGTCGCTGAACCTCAGCGACATCTCGTCCGAGCTGCTCTCCGGCGAGAAGGCCGACGGTGACCAGTACGCGATCCCGTCCGGCCAGACCACGCAGATGATCGTCTACGACGCGAACCTGTTCGCCAAGGCCGGCGTGACCGTGCCGGCGAGCGGCTGGACATGGGACCAGTTCCTCAGCGACATGCGAACGGTCGGCGCGAAGACCGGCACGCCCGGCACGACCGACCTCGGGTGGGCCGTGGACTGGTTCGACTCCTGGCTGCACGAGCAAGGCAAGTCGCTGTACACCAACGACGGCAAGCTGAACTTCACCGCCGACGATCTCACCCAGTTCTGGACGATGACCAGCACCCTGGCCAAGCAGAAGGGCGCCAGCAATGCGCAGGCGACCACCAAGATGGACGGCTCCACCCAGAACTCGGCGATGGTACTGAAGCAGGCGGCGTCCGAGATCAACTACGACTCGAACCTGACCAGCTACATCTCGTCCTACAACGGCGGCACCGTCAAGGCCGCGCCGCTGCCCAGCGACGGCAACGGGCCGACGGAGTCGGGCATGGCGGCCCTGCCGCCCGTGTACTACGCGGTGCCCAAGCAGGCCGGCCACAAGGACGCGGCCGTGAAGCTCATCGACTTCCTGGTGAACGATCCCGGCGCCGGCAAGATCCTCGGCGCGACCCGGGGCCTGCCGCCGAACCAGACGGTGCGCCAGCAGGTCTGCTCGGCGGCGACGGCCGGCAACAAGGCCGTGTGCGACTACGAGACCGCCGTCAAGGACAAGATCGGCCCGTCGGCCGGATGGTTCTGGCCGGCCGGTTCGTCGGCGATCAAGACCGACTTCCAGCAAGTCTACGACAACGTCATCTTCGGCAAGTCCAGCCCCGCGAGCGCAGCCAAACAGCTGGTGAGCGAGGCGAACCAGTCGCTGAACTCGTGAGCCGGCACGCGGCGCGTCGGAGGTTGCCGTGGTGAGCGTCCTGACCCGTCCCGCCGAGGTGCGGGCCGCTTCAGGCGGCCAGCGGCGACGCCGGCGCCGCCGCGGGCAGGCATCGGGCTACCTGTTCCTGTCGCCGTGGATCATCGGGGCGGCACTGCTGACCATCGGCCCGATGGCCTTCTCGCTGTACCTGTCGTTCACCGACTACGACCTGTTCACGTCGCCCAAGTGGGTGGGCACGCAGAACTACGTCCGCATGTTCACCCAGGACGATCACTACTGGGACGCCGTTCAGGTCACGGTCAAGTACGTGGTGATCTCGGTGCCGCTGCAGCTGGGGCTGGCCCTGGCCGTGGCGCTGCTGCTGAACCAGCCGCGCCGGGCCCGCGGCTTCTACCGCTCGGCTTTCTACGCACCGTCGCTGCTGGGCGCCAGCGTCAGCGTCGCTCTGGTGTGGCGTGCGATGTTCGGCAGTGGCGGCACCGTCGCCCGCGGGCTGCGGGGGTTGGGCATCCACACCGGCAGCTGGATCGACCAGCCGAAGTACGCGTTGCTCAGCCTGGTGGCGCTGTCGATCTGGCAGTTCGGTGCGCCGATGGTGATCTTCCTGGCCGGGCTCAAGCAGATCCCGCGCGATCTGTACGAGGCGGCCGCGATCGACGGCGCCGGACCGGTGCGCCGGTTCGTGTCGGTGACGCTGCCGATGCTCTCGCCGGTTCTGCTGTTCAACCTGGTACTGGCCATCATCCACTCGTTCCAGGCCTTCACCAGCGCGTACGTGATCAGCAACGGCCGGGGCGGCCCGAGCGACTCGACGCTGTTCTACACGCTGTACCTGTACCAACGCGGCTTCACCGACTTCCGGATGGGTTACGCGGCCGCGATGGCCTGGGTACTGCTCGTCGTCATCGCCGTGATCACCGCCGGGGTGTTCCGGAGCGCGCGGCGCTGGGCCTTCTACGCGGGAGAGGATCAGCGATGACCGCGAGCACTTTGACCCTGCGCCGACGGTCGGGTACGCGATCCGGGCGGTCGGTGCTGTGGCACGTCGTCGCGGTCGTCGCCGTACTCGTGATGATCTACCCGATCGTGTGGCTGATCTTCACGTCGTTCAAGCCGGCCAACGAGGTACTGTCCAGCCTGGCGTTGTTGCCCAAGCATGCCACCGGCGACAACTACAGCCAGGTGTTCCACGGCATCGCCGGGTACAGCGTGTGGCAGTACTTCGCCAATTCGCTGATCGTCTCGGTGGGGGCGGTGGCCGGCAACGTGATCTCGTGCTCGCTGGCCGGGTACGCGTTCGGCCGGTTGCGCTTCCGCGGACGGGGCCCGATGTTCGCGTTCATGCTGGCGACGATCATGCTGCCGCAGCACGTCGTGCTGATCCCGCAGTACGTCATCTTCCACAAGATGGGGCTGGTCAACACGTTCTGGCCACTCATCCTGCCGAAGTTCCTGGCCACCGACGCGTTCTTCGTCTTCCTGATGGTGCAGTTCGTCCGCACGATTCCGCGCGAGCTGGACGAGGCCGCGACGATCGACGGCTGCGGCCCGATCCGTACCTTCCGGTACGTCATTCTGCCGCTGCTGCGTCCGGCGATGATCACCACCGCGATCTTCACGTTCATCTGGACCTGGAACGACTTCTTCACCCAGCTGATCTACCTGAACAGCCCGTCGAAGTACACGCTGCCGCTGGCCCTGCAGCTGTTCGTCGACCAGACCAGCCAGTCGGCGTTCGGGCCGATGTTCGCCATGTCGGTGCTGGCCCTGATACCGATCGGGCTGTTCTTCGCCGCGTTCCAGCGCTTCCTCGTCGACGGCGTCGCGACCTCGGGGTTGAAGGGATGACCAGCTCGCAGGCGCCGGTGGTGCGCGGATGGCAGTTGTTGGCCGAGGTGCTGTTCGTCGGCGTCCTGGTGTGCGTCGCCTGCCTGCCGGTGGTCACGGTGCTGGCCGCCGGCGGTGCCGGGTCGGTGCTGCTGCGCGAGCTGGTCGAGGACGACCGCACGCCGCGGGTGCGCCGGTTCGTCGCGCTGATGCGCATCGCGCTGCGCGAGCCCCTCGCGGTGGTGGCGCCGGTGGCGGTACTGGGAGTCGGCGCGCTGGACCTGCTCGCGATCCTGGGCGGCCTGCCCGGTGCGGCCCTGCTCGGACCGGCGATCGCGATCGGCCTGGCCCTGCTGGTGATCTGCGGACTGCGTGCCGCGGCCCGATGGCGGCCGGACGAGCCGTGGCGGTCGGTCTTCGCCGAAGCGGTGACGACCATGCGGCGCGACTGGGCGGGCACTGTGCTGCTGGCCGGCGCTCTGCTTGTCGTCGGCATCGTCACCGCCGCGATGCCGGCCTTTGCCGTGGCGGCGCTGGGCTTCCTGGTCATGGCAGCGGTCGCGGTCGAGCGGAGGCTGGCTTGAGACGCGTCGTGCTCGTCGGCGCATCCGGCCACGGACGCACGTACCTGCACGAGCTGGCGGCCGGCGCTGCGGAACTGGTCGGCGTGTGCGACATCGCGCCGCTGGACGACGAGGGACGCGCCCTCGTCGGCGACCGCCCGATCGACGCCGACCTGCCCCGGCTGCTACAGCGCACCCGTCCGGACATCGTGATCGTCGCGACGCCGATCCATACGCACATCACGATGGCCCGCCAGGTGTTCGACGCCGGCGCCGACCTGTTGCTGGAGAAGCCGCCGGCCCCCACCCTCGACGGTTGGCGCCGGCTCGTGGCGTACGCGGGCGGGCGTCCTTGCCAGGTCGGTTTCCAGAGTCTCGGCTCGGGTGCCTTCACGCAGCTGCGTTCCCTCGTGCGCGACGGACGGCTCGGCGACCTGCGCGGTATCGGCGCCTGGGGTGCCTGGTCACGACCCGACGGGTACTACCGGCGTGCGCGGTGGGCCGGCCGGCGGGTGCTCGACGGCGAGCCGGTCACCGACGGCGCCCTGACGAACCCGTTCGCCCACGCCACGGCCACCGCGCTGGCGCTCACCGGCGACACCGGCGAGGGCGACATCGCGAGCATCGAGCTGGAGTTGCTGCGCGCCCACGACATCGAGGCAGACGACACGTCGTGCCTGCGGCTGCGCACGGCCCGCGGGGTCCGCGTCGTCGTGGCGGTCACGCTGTGCGCGGCGTCCGAGGCGGAACCCGTCCTGATCGTGCACGGCACGCGCGGACGGGCCGAGCTGCACTACACCCGCGACCTGCTCGTGCTGGACGGCCGTACCCAGCAGTACGGACGGACTACGCCGCTGGCCGGTCTGCTGGCGCACCTGGATGATTCGCGCCGGCCGTTGCAGTCGGAACTGGCCACGTGTGGTGGGTTCATGCGCGTCCTGGAGGCCGTTCGACGGGCCGCCGACCCGGTGCCGATCCCACCGCAGTTCCTGCTCGTGCGCGGTGCCGGCGACGAGCGGCGGATCGACGTCGCAGGGGTCGAGCGAGCCGTGCGCGACGCGGCCGAGCGGCTGCGGACGTTCACCGAGCTGGGCGTGCCCTGGGCGACATCCACCCTGCGGAGGGCCGGATGATTCCGCTGTACGTGGGCCGAACCGAGGTCGGCCGGTACGCCTGGAGCAGTGGCCCTGCGGCGCGGCCGGCCGTCCACCCGCTGCGCACGCTCGCCGGCACGATGGTGACGGCGGCGCATCCGGACGACCACCCATGGCACTACGGTCTCGGTGTCGCATACCCCGACGTCAACGGGGTGAACCTCTGGGGCGGGCCGAGCTACCGGCCGGGCGCCGGCTACCGGGACCTCGGGGTCGGCCAGGTGCGGCAGGCCGAGCCGGCCCAGGTTCGGCCCGACGGCGTAACCGACGACCTGGCCTGGTGTGACGAGTCCGGAGCGCCGCTGCTGCGCGAGCAGCGCCGGGTGAGCGTGCAGGGCCTCGACGACGCGTGGTGTCTCGACTGGTCGAGCGCGCTGACCGCGGACCGGACGGTCCGGCTGCACAGCCCGGGGAGTCGCGGGCGGGCCGGTGCCGGTTACGGCGGCTTCTTCTGGCGGTTGCCGTTGCTCGATCCGGCGACGGTGCGGGTCTTCTCCGCCGACGCCGAGGGCGAGGACGCGTTGAACGGGGCGAGCACGCCGTGGCTGGCCGTGCAGACCCGTGACTGGACCGGAGTCGTCGTCGCGGCGGACACCCCCGACCCGTGGTTCGTGCGTGTGCACGAGTACGTGGGCATCGGTTCGGCGCTCGCCTGGGAGCGTCCCCGCTCGCTGGCGCGGGGTGAGGTGTTGCGAGTCGCGGTCAGCGTGCTGCTGATCGACCGGCCGTGCGACCGCCGGGACGTGCAGCGGCTAGTGCAGCGGCGGGGTGCTCTCGCGCAGCACCACCTCGACGGGGGCGCGCCGGGTTCGGGGCGCGCGGCCGGGTTCGCTCAACGCGAGCTCCAGGGCGGTTCGGCCGAGTTGCTCGAGGTCGACGCGCACCGTGGTGAGCCGAGGGCGCACGTCGCGCAGCGTGGCGATGTCGTCGAAGCCCGCGACGGCGATGCGCTTCGGCAGGGCCACCCGGTGGTCGCGCAGCGCCGCCATCGCGCCCACGGCCATCACGTCGTTGACCGCGAACACGCAGGCGATGTCGGCGTTGCGGCGCAGCAGTTCGCTCATCGCGTCGTACCCGCCGTCGCGGGTGAACTCGCCGTGCACCACGTCCCGGTCGTCGAGCTTGATCTTGTGCCGGGCCAGCCCGCTGCGGAAGCCTTCGAGACGGTCGACGGCGGTGAGCAACTCGGCCGGACCGGCCAGTACGGCGAACCGCCGGTAGCCCTGGCCGACCAATGCCTCGGCCAGTGCCTGGGCGCCGGCCCGGTTCTCTACCACGACCGTGTCGACCGGCAAGCGCCGTTGGCTGATGGCCGCCACTCGGCCGCGGCTGGACGAGAAGCGCTGCACTTCGGCCCGCAGCCGGGCCAGCTGGGTCCGATCCGTCGTCCGGCTGCCGACCAGGATGATCGCCCGCATCCGCTGCCGGCGGAACGCGGCGACGTACTCGGACTCGTGGTCGGGCCGGCGCAGCGTGCTGGACAACGCGACGAGCAGCCCTTCGTCCTCGGCCCGCTGGATAACGCCGGCCGCGATGCTCGAGAAGTACGGATCGGCGATGTCGGACACGACGACCCCGACCATGTCGACGTGACCACGTACCATCGCCTGCGCGGCGGCGTTGGGCGTGTAGTTCAGCTCGACGGCCGCTTCGAGAACCTTGTCGCGCAGCCCCTCTCCGACGACTCGCGTACTGCCGTTCAGCACCCGCGACGCAGTAGCCAGCGAGACTCCCGCTCGCCGAGCCACTTCCGCCAATGTCACCGCGCTCACGTCCGATTCTCCTCCCCCTTTCCACCAACCGGGAAAAGGCTATCCCAACATTGCGATCGAGGCGGTGAGCGTACCGGACTTCGGCCGCGTATCAGTGAACCTCGCGCTTGCACGCTCTCGGGGCGCGACGTAGCCTCCGAGGGGAAAGCGCTTTCCATTCGCCGCTTGCTCGGCGGTCGTGAACAGTAAGAGGAGGGGGCATGAGCGATCGAATTGGCCTGATCATGAACGGCGTCACCGGCCGGATGGGATATTCGCAGCACTTGGTGCGATCGGTGCTCGCGATCCGGGATCAGGGCGGCGTCGAGCTGTCGGACGGCAGCCGGATGCAGGTCGAGCCGGTGCTCGTGGGCCGCCGGGACGCCGCCGTGCGCGAGATCGCCGAGCGGCACAACATCGAGCGGTGGACCACGGATCTGGACACGGTGCTGGCCGATCCGGCCGCGCAGATCTACTTCGACGCCCAGGTCACGTCGGCCCGGGCCGCCGCGGTCGCCGCCGCGATCCGCAACGGTAAGCACGTCTACGTCGAGAAGCCGGTGACCGCCACTGCGGCCGAGACCGTCGAGCTGGCCCGGCTGGCCGAGGCGGCCGGCATCAAGCACGGGGTCGTTCACGACAAGCTGTTCCTGCCCGGCCTCATCAAGCTGCGCCGTCTCGTCGAGTCGGGCTTCTTCGGACGCATCCTGTCCGTGCGCGGCGAGTTCGGCTACTGGGTGTTCGAGGGCGACTGGCAGGCGTCGCAGCGCCCGAGTTGGAACTACCGGGCCGAGGACGGCGGCGGCATCACCCTGGACATGTTCTGCCACTGGAGCTACGTGCTCGAGAACATCGTCGGGCGGGTACGGGCCGTCACCGCCAAGTCGGTTACGCACATTCCGACGCGATGGGACGAGTCCGGCCGGCCGTACCGGGCCAGCGCGGACGACGCCGCGTACGCGATCTTCGAACTCGACGGCGACGTCGTCGCGCAGGTCAACTCGTCGTGGTGTGTCCGCGTCGACCGCGACGAACTGGTCGAGTTCCAGGTGGACGGCACCGAGGGCTCAGCGGTCGCGGGACTGCGCAGTTGCCGCGTCCAGCACCGGTCGACGACGCCCAAGCCGGTGTGGAACCCAGATCTGCCCGTGACCGAGCCGTTCCGCGACCAGTGGGCCGACGTGCCGGACAACGGTGACTTCGACAACGGCTTCAAGGTGCAGTGGGAGCAGTTCATCCGGCACGTCGTCGAGGACGGGCCTCACCCGTACGACTTCTTCGCCGGGGCACGCGGCGTGGCACTCGCCGAGGCCGGGTTGCGCTCATCGGCCGAGGGCCGGCGGATCGAGGTCCCGGACATCGCGCCATGAGCGGCCCACTGCGCCTGCCGCAGGCGGACGGCAGTTTGGTGGAGTACACGCCCGGCGAGCCCGCGGCGTGGACCCGGCCGAGCCATCCCATCGACTCCCGGATCGCCTACGCGGCCGCGCACGTGGCCGTGTCACTGTTCGGCGACAACACTCCTGGCGCACCGGCGGTGATCGACTGGGACGCCACCCTCGCGTTCCGTCGTCACCTGTGGAGCTTCGGGCTCGGGGTCGCCGAGGCGATGGACACGGCGCAGCGCGGCATGGGCCTGGACTGGCCGGCGGCCCGCGAGCTGATCACGCGCAGCTGCGCCGAGGCCCGCGCCGTCGGCGGGCGCATCGCCGCCGGCGCCGGCACCGATCAGGTTCCGGACGTGGCCGGCCTCGACGGCGTGATCGCGGCGTACGAGCAGCAGTTGGAAATCGTGCACGCCGCGGGAGCTCGCCCGGTCCTGATGGCGAGCCGGCAACTGGCCGCGGTCGCCCGGGGTCCGGACGACTACGTCAAGGTGTATGCGCGGCTGCTGGAACAGGCGTCCGAGCCGGTCATCCTGCACTGGCTGGGGCCGATGTTCGACCCGGCGCTGACCGGCTACTGGGGAAGCGCCGACCTCGACGCCGCGACCGACACGTTGCTGGCCATCATCGCGGATCATTCGTCCACAGTGGACGGTGTGAAGGTCTCGCTGCTGGACGCTTCCCGCGAAGCGCACCTGCGGAGCCGGATGCCGGCCGGCGTACGCGTCTACACCGGCGACGACTTCAACTATCCCGAACTGATCAACGGCGGAAGCGACGCCCTGCTGGGCGTGTTCGCGGCGATCGCCCCGGCGGCGTCGGCCGCGTTGCAGGCGCTGGACGTCGCGGATCGCGCGACGTACGACCGCGTCCTGGATGCGACGGTGCCCCTCGCCCGGCATCTGTTCGCCGCGCCGACCTACTACTACAAGACCGGGATCGCCTTCCTGGCTTGGCTGGCCGGGCATCAGCCCGGGTTCGTCATGGTCGGCGGACTGCAGTCGGCCCGCAGCGCCGTGCACCTCGCCGAGGCGTACCGGCTGGCCGACCGTCTCGGGCTGCTGCCTGACCCGGAGCTGGCCGCCGATCGCGTGCGGGCCTACCTGGTTACGGCCGGTGTCCGATGAGCGCGAGGGAGGGGCAGGCTGAGCTGGCGCGGCTGTCGCTGAACCAGATGACCACCCGGCGCTGGTCGTTGCCCGAAGCGGTCGAGGCAAGTGCACGCGCCGGGCTCGGCGGCATCGGCGTGTGGCGCGAACCGCTCGCGGCCACCGGAGTGGCGGCCGCGGCGAAGCTGATCCGCGACGCGGGCCTCGGCGTGTCGTCCTTGTGCCGCGGCGGGTTCCTGACCAGCGGTAAGCCGGCCGCCCTGGACGACAACCGCCGCGCGATCGACGAGGCGGCGGCCCTGGACGCGGCCTGCGTGGTGCTGGTCGTGGGCGGCCTGCCGGACGGCTCGCGCGATCTCGTCGGTGCGCGGGCGCGCGTAGCCGAGACGGTCGGCGAGCTGACGCCCTACGCCGCGGAGGCCGGTGTGCGGCTCGCCCTCGAACCGCTGCATCCGATGTACTGCGCGGACCGGTCCGTGCTCTCGACGCTGGCCCAGGCGCTCGACCTGGCCGAACAGCTCGACCGGGTGGGCGTCGTCGTCGACACCTTCCACGTCTGGTGGGATCCCGACCTGCCCGCGCAGATCGCGCGCGCGTCCGGGCGGATCAGCAGCTACCAGATCTGCGACTGGATCACGCCGCTGCCGGCCGACGTGCTGCTCGCGCGCGGCCTGCCCGGTGACGGCCACATCGACTTCGCACCGATCACGGCCGCCGTCGCCGCCGCCGGCTACACCGGCCACATCGAGGTGGAGATCTTCAACCAGCAGGTGTGGGACGCCGACCCGGACCAGGTACTCGCCGCCGTCGTCGAGCGATACCGAGCGCTCGGCCCGGCATGAGGCCGTCGGTCAGCATCCGCGACGTCGCGGCGCACGCGAAGGTCTCGCTGGGCACCGTCTCGAATGTCCTCAACCGCCCCGAGATGGTGACGGCCGCGACGCGAGCGCGGGTGCTGGCGGCTATCGACGAGCTCGGCTTCGTGCGCAACGAGTCGGCGCGGCAGCTGCGCTCGGGAATGGCCCGTGCGATCGGCCTGGTCGTCCTGGACGTCGGCAACCCGTTCTTCACCGACGTGGCGCGCGGCGTCGAGCAGGCGGCGAGCGAGGTCGGGCACGCGGTGATCCTCTGCAACAGCGACCAGTCGACGGAGCGGCAGCGGCGGCACCTCGACCTGCTCGCCGAACAGCGGGTGCACGGTGTTCTGATCACGCCGGTCGACGGCACGTTGACGCCGTTGCGGCAGCTCGAGCAGCGGGGCATCTCGGTCGTGCTGGTCGATCATCCGACCACGGCTGCGGACATCTGTTCGGTCGCTGTCGACGACCGCGCCGGGGGCGCGCTGGCGGCCACACATCTGCTGGCCGAGGGATACGAGCGGATCGTGATGGTCACTGGCCCGCCGGGCGTCCATCAGGCGCGGGAGCGGCTGCGCGGTGCGCGGGAGGCGTTCCGCCGGGCCGGACGTGACCCGGCCGGGCTGGAGGAGTTGCCCGTTCCGTCGCTCAACGTTGCCGGCGGGCTTCGGGCCGGCGAGCAGCTGCTGGCTCGACGCGCCCGCCCCGACGCGGTGTTCTGCGCGAACGACCTGCTCGCCCTGGGCGTGCTGCAGGCCGTGGTGCGCGCCGGTGTCGCCGTGCCCGAGGAGATGGCGATCGCCGGCTACGACGACATCGAGTTCGCCGCGGCGGCCGCCGTCCCACTCACCTCGGTGCGCCAGCCGCGGCAGCTGATCGGGCGGACCGCCGCCGAGATGGTGATCGCCGGGCGTGAGGGCTCCGACGGCAACGGCCGCCGGCACGTGGTGTTCACCCCGGAACTGGTCGTCCGCGAGTCCAGCCGACGCCTGCGCCGCCCGATCCGGAGGCCGGCCGGCCCGCCGATGTGAAGCCGGGTGGCCGGCTGCCCGTGGGTTTGACATGGAACGTAAAAGGCCGTTCCATGTCGATCGGTCCGACTTCTCGCCCTCACCCCCCGGAGGATCGTAATGGCCACTCGTCGCTGGAGATCCGCCTTGGCAGCCGGATGCGCGCTCGCGACGGCGCTGTCGGTGTCCGGTGTCGCCGGCGCCGCGCCGAGCAGCACCAGCTACTGGACCTTCGAGAGCGACGCAGTGGGAAGCGTTCCGGCCGGGTGCAGCACGCCGAGCGGCCGGGCCGCGACGGCCGTCAGCGCCGACACGGCCTATGACGGCAGCCACTCGTTGCTGCTGGCCGACGACTCGGCCACGTCACTGCCGGCCGTCGACTGCCCGCGTCCGGCGGCCAAGGGCATCGACGTGTGGTTCGCGGTCGACCCGGCAACGGTGCCCCACGGCTTCATGGTCGACCTGCTCGGCAAGACGACGGCCGGCACCGAGGGCGTGGTGTTCCATGTCCTGTTCAACGGGGCCGGCGCCGTCCAGTGGTACGACGGCGCGCGCTGGCTGCCGGTCGCCCCGGCCGGCTCGCTGCCGATCGGCAAGTGGAGCACGATCGAGGTGGGCACCACCGCCGACCAGGACGCGGCGTACGTGACGGTCAACGGCCACTACCTGGGCAGCGGTGGACCGTGGGGTGTCAATCCGATCACCCAGATCGACGGCATCCAGTTCGCCGGCACCGGCACGCCGACGCTGGGCGATCACGTGTACTTCGACGACGTGCAGGTCGGTCGGGCGCTGCCGCACCGGCCGGTGGCGGTCGACAGCCAATACCACATCGATCCGATCACCACGATCGCGACATCCAGCACGCCTGTACAAATGCCCAACACAGCAGCGCGCGTGCCGATAGGTGACGGCCGCTGGCGCATCCTGATGAGCTACCCGGCCCACACCGACGCGGCCGCCACCGCCGGCAACGACTTCGTCTACTCCGACGACAACGGCCGGAGCTGGCACGACTACCAGGCGCACAACCCGATGCCGTATGCGCCGTCGTTCAACCTGACGCGGCTGGCCGACGGCTCGCTCTTCGCGATCAACTACCACGGCTACGTTGCGCCGTTGCCGAACCAGTCGGTGATCGAGACCGCTGTCTCCAAGGACAACGGTGCGACCTGGACGATGCGCAGCGGCCTGATGACCGGCCCGCAGAACTTCGCTCCGTACGCCTGCGAACGGCCGACCGGCTGCACGGCGTTCGTCCAGGTGCACAACGTCATCGAGGACCCGGACGGCACGATGTACCAGTCGGCGTACGGCCGCTACGACGGCGACGTCAAGCTGCGGCAGGTACTTCTCGTCTCGACCGACGGCGGCGTCGACTGGACGGTGCGCTCGACCGTCGCGTACTCGGACACGCTGTACCCGCCGGGCACGTCCTACGACGGTTACTGCGAGGGTGTGCTCACCCGTACGCGCGACGGTGGGCTGTTGATCGTGATGCGTACCGGCAGCTACCTGCCGATGTACGAGTCGCGGTCGAACGACAACGGCCTGACATGGTCGGCGCCGCAGCAGATCCGCACGCCCAGCGGGCAGACCGTGTCGAGCGTCTACCCGACCCTGGACCGGCTGGCCGACGGCTCGCTGCTGTTGCTGGTGGGCCGCCCCGGCTACTCGCTGCTGCGCTCCACCGACGACGGCCAGACCTGGTCGGAGCAGACGTGGGTCGATTACCAGGACTCGGCCAACGGCTACATGCTGCCGTTGCCCGGCAACACGGTGATGCTGTTCGGCGATCGCGGCGCCAACTGGCAGTCGCCGCTGCAGTACTCGGTGTGGAGCCGCGCCGTCACGGTGACCGGTCGAGGTACTCCTTAGCCAGTCGCTTCGGCGCTTTGGCCAACCACGCCTCGGTGATCAGCTCGTCCAGCTCGGCGACGGCGATGTCGTCGAGCCGGACGAGGACCGCCGGGTAGCCGTCGAAATGCGGCGTGGTGAAGAACGCGGCGGGGTTGTCGGCGATCAGGGCGTCCTTGACGCCGACATCGGCGACCCGGGCGCCCAGGATCGGCCCGTCGGGAGCGGCGTCGCCCAGCGCCTCGAGATCGCCGCGCCGCAGCGGGCGCTCCCACACGAAGCCTTTGTCCTTGACGTTCCAACTCAGGTTGCCGCGCGAGGTGATCTCGGTCGTCTCGGGCAGGGCCAGCGCGATGCGTCGCACGTCGTCCCAGGTGGCCATGCCGCCACCCTAGAGTGTGTCTGGTAATCCCATGCTCTGCTGCGCGGCGACGAGCGGGGATCACCCGACACACTCAGGACGGCGCGTTGTCGGTGGGGGAGCGCAGGCTCGGGCCATGGACATAACCGGACAGGTCGCCGTCGTCACCGGCGCCGCGGTGGGCATCGGCCGAGCGATCGCCCAGGCGGTGGCCGCCGCCGGCGCGATCACCACAGTCGCCGACACCAACGCGGAGGATCTCGCGCATACAGCCCGGCTGATCAATGAGGCCGGCGGCCGGGCGTTCGACGTGCCGACCGACGTCACCGACCGGGGCGCCGTCGCCGCACTGGTCGGATCCGCCGCCGGGCGCGGCGACGGCATCCGACTGCTGGTCAACAACGCCGGCGGCATCGCCCGCCCGTTCTGGCCCGATGCCGAGCCCGAGCACTGGACCGCCGGCCTCGACCTCAACCTGCGTGCGGCGATGCTCGTCACTCAGTGCGCGTTGCCGGAGCTACAGCGCTACGGCGGCGTGGTCGTCAACACAGCGTCTACAGCCGGGCTGGGTTTCGACGCGGCGGCCTCGCCCGAGTACGCGGCAGCCAAGGCCGGGTTGATCCGCTTCACGACCACGGTGCGGGTACCGGGCGTCCGGGTCAACGGCATCGCCCCGGACTGGATCCGCACCCCACGCGCCGAGCGCGAACTGGCCGAGATGACGCCGGCCGAACGAGCGGGCGCACCCGGCTGGATTGCGATGGACTACGTCTGCGACCAGGTACTGCGCTTCGTGGCCGACGACTCGCTCACCAACCAGGTCGTCGTGCTGCGCCCGGAGGAACCGCCGACCGTGCTCAGCTGACGGCCTCGCGCAGCCGGTCGAGGAACGGCCGCTGCCCGCCCACGAGTTTGGGGCCGGCCGCGTCGACCGCGAACCACGCCGCCCGGTCGATCTCGGGGAACTGCTGCCGGCGTCCCGACCGCGGCGGCCACTCCATCTCGAAGGTGCCCGGCACGACGGCGTCCGGGTCGAGGTCGCCCTCCAGCGCCCACACCGTGACGATCTTGCCGCGCGGCTGGGTGATCGAGCCCAGGTCGATCAGCTCGCCGGCCGGCACGGGCAGGCCGAGTTCCTCGGTGAACTCGCGCCGGGCCGCCGCCTCGGCGTCTTCGGGCGGTTCGTACTCGCCCTTCGGAATCGACCACGCGCCGTCGTCCTTGCCGGCCCAGAACGGCCCGCCCATATGTCCGAGTAGCACCTCGATGCCGAGATTCGCCTTGCGGAACAGGAGGATTCCGGCACTCGTCTTGGTTGGCACGAACCCAGTGTGGCAAGGCCCGGGCGAGTCGGACACGTGCCATCCAATATCGAACATCCGATGCTAAGATCACGAGGTGGTATCCGCTGACGCATACCTCGGCGGGCCCGAACCCGGTTGGCCCGCTCTCGCGTGGGAAGAGCGCGAATGGGTATCCGCCCTGCCCCCGGGCATGGGTTCGCGCACCCTGCGCCGGCGCCACGCGGGGCCTTATCAGGCTGCGGTACCACCCCAGATCGCCAAGCTAGAAGTGTTGCTGCCCACGGCCGCCATCGCCGCGGCCGACGAGGCGTCCACCGAGATCGCCCGCTTCGACGCCGAGATGGGCGCCGAGATCGCGCCGTTCGCGGCCATCCTGCTCCGGTCCGAGTCGGCATCCTCGTCCAAGATCGAGAACTTGACGTCGGGGGCCAAGGCCATCGCCCTGGCCGAACTCGGCAACGTCGACCGGCAGAACGCCACCGAGATCGTCGCCAACGTGCACGCCATGCAGGCCGCCATCGACCTGGCCGACCGGCTGGACGAGCACGCCGTGCTGGCCATGCACTCGGCCCTGATGCAGCGCAACCACCCCGACGAGGCCGGGCAGTGGCGCACCGAGCAGGTGTGGATCGGTGGCGGCGACTTCGGCCCGCACGGCGCGGCGTTCGTGCCGCCGCACGACGAGCGGGTGCCCGACGCGATGAGCGACCTGATGTCGTTCGTGCGCCGCGACGACCTGCCGGTGCTCGCCCACGCGGCGCTGGCCCACGCCCAGTTCGAGACCATCCACCCGTTCGCCGACGGCAACGGGCGCACCGGCCGGGCGCTGGTGCACTCGATGCTGCGGGCCCGGGGACTGACCCGCAACGTCACCGTGCCCGTGTCGGCCGGACTGCTCACCGACACCGACGCGTACTTCGCGGCCCTGATGGCCTACCGCCGCGGCGACGCCTCGCGCATCGTGCGGCTGATCGCCGACGCGTCGTTCGCCGCCATCGCCAACGGCCGCCAGCTGGTGGCCGACCTGCGCCGGGTGCGCCACCGCTGGAGCGGCCTGATCAAGGCCCGGCAGGACGCCTCGGCCTGGTCACTCGCCGACCTGCTGCTGCGCCAACCGGTGGTCGACGCCGAGTTGGTGCAGCGCGAGCTCGGCGTGACGTCGGCCAACGCCCACCGGGCCATCCGGCAGCTGGCCGAGTCGGGCGTCACGACCGAGTTCAGCGGCCGCCGCCGCGACCGGATGTGGCAGGCCCGCGAGGTGCTGGTCGCGCTCGACGAGTTCGCGGCCCGGGCCGGGCGGCGGGGCCGCGTCAGCCGCTGATCACTCCACCCGGGTGAAGTCCATGAACCAGTTGGTCTCCCAGGTCGTACCGCCGTCGGTCGAGAACGCCTGCTCCCAGTGCGCCGTTGTGGGCGTGATGTCCGACCAGATGTAGCGGACGCGGATCGGCGTGCCCTCGTAGACGTCGTCGCCGAGGAACTCGCCGCGGCCGTCGACGAAGCGCCCGATCACCGGCGGGTCGATCACGTCCCGGCGGCTACTCACCCAGTGCAGCGACCACAGCTCGGTCTGCGGGTTGTACAGGCGGACGGTCAGCCCCGCGGTGCCCTTGTCCGGGAACGTGATCTCGTCCAGGTTGCCGGCCCCGCCGAAGATCGGCCGGGCCACCGACCGTCCGCGGAACTCCTCCCACTCGTCGCTGCCGGTCAGCGGCTTGACCAGCCGGCGGTTCGCGCTGTCCCACGTGCCCTGAAGGAAGTCGAAGTCAGTCGTCATGACGCGCACGCTAGGACCGCTTCGCTGACAACCCTTGTCAGTGACGTCCGGAGACTTGCCGGTGTGCGCGCCAGCCGACTGCTGTCCGTCCTGCTGCTGCTGCAGACACGGGGGCGGATGACTGCCGCTCAGCTGGCCGCCGAACTCGAGGTGTCGGTGCGGACGATCTACCGCGACGTCGAGTCGCTGAGCGCCGCCGGAGTCCCGCTGTACGGCGACGCCGGCCGCGACGGTGGCTACCGACTGCTCGACGGGTACCGCACCCGGCTCACCGGCCTGACCGGCGACGAGGCCGAGGTGCTGTTGCTGGGCGGACTGCCCGGCCCGGCCGCCGACCTGGGGCTGAGCTCGGCGCTGGACGCGGCCCAGCTCAAGCTGCTCGCCGCCCTGCCCGTGGAGCTGCGCGACCGGGCCCGGCTGATGCGCGAGCGCTTCTACCTCGACGCCCCGAGCTGGTACCGGCATCCCGAACAGGTGCCGCACCTGACGGCAGTCGCCGAGGCGGTCTGGCAGCAGCGCGTGCTGCGCATCGGGTACCGCCGCTGGAAGGAACCCACCGACGTCACGCGCACGGTCGAGCCGCTCGGCGTCGTGCTCAAGGGCGGGCGGTGGTACCTCGTCGCCCGCAGCGACGGGCACGTCCGCACCTTCCGGGTGGGGCAGATTCTGGCCGTCGAGCCGCTCGCGAGCCGGTTCGAGCGCGACGCCGACTTCGACCTGGAGGCGCATTGGCGCGACTACGTGGCCGACTTCCAGCGCCGCCGGTACCGCGACATGGCCGAGGTGCGGCTGGCGCCGGCCGCCCGCGACCGGCTGGCCGAACTGGTCGACCCGGTGGTGGTCGCCGCCGTCGAGCAGAGCGCTCGGGCCGACACCGGCGGCTGGGTCCGGGCCCGCATCCCGATCGAGGGACTGGACCACGCCGAGCGCGACCTGCTGCGGCTCGGCGCCGAGGTCGAGGTGCTGGCGCCGGCCGAGCTGCGCGACCGCCTGGCCGCCACGGCCGAGGCGCTGGGCCGGATATACCGGCCGGCGGCGGTCGGGAGCGTGGCCGGCTGATCCGGGGTTAGATCGGGCGCATGAGCCTGCCTGAACCGTCTGCCGACGCCTGCGTGGTCGTGACCGGAGCCTCGTCCGGTATCGGTGCCGCCCTGGCCGAGCGGCTGGCCGCCCGTGGTCACGCCCTGGTGCTGGTCGCCCGGCGGGCCGACCGCCTCACCGAGCTGGCCCAGCGGCTGGCCGCCCGGCACGGTGCGCCCGCCGAGATCCGCGCCTGCGACCTCGCCGATTGCACGGCTCGGCGTGAGCTGCTGGCCGAGCTGGCCGACCGCGACATCGCTGCCCTGTGCAACAACGCCGGCTTCGCGACGTTCGGCGAGGTGCATGAGCTCGATGCCGAGCGCGAGCGCGAGGAGGTCGAGCTGAACGTCGTCGCCATGCACGAACTCACGCTCGCCGTACTACCCGGTATGGTTCGCCGTCGCTCCGGCGCGATCCTGATCACCGGCTCGACGGCCGGCTTCCAGCCGCTCCCGGGCGAGGCGACCTACGGCGCGAGCAAGGCGTTCGCCAACTCGTTCGCCGAGGCGTTGCACGTCGAGCTGCGGGGCACCGGCGTCTCGTGCACGCTGCTCGCGCCCGGACCGGTGCGCACCGAGTTCACTCGGGTGGCCGGCGTCGCGTCGACCGAGACGACCGTCCCGGGCTTCGTGTGGGAGACGCCGAGCCGGGTGGCCGACGCCGCGGTGGCCGGTCTGGAACGGGGCCGGCGACGTGTCGTGCCGGGCCTTCCGGCCCAGGCGATGACGCTCAGCCAGTTCGTCCCGCACGGCGTGCTACTGCCCGTGATTCGGCGCGTCTACCGGCGTTACGGGCTCTAGCGTTAGTGCCCGGTATGGGCGGGAAAGCGGGCGGTTCCGCGTCCGGGTCTGCGGTGCTATGTTCAGCTTGGCTGAGAAAACCAGCTGCCCCCGTCGCTGCATTGCCAGTGAAAAGGACTGGTTGCGATGACTGCACCGTCACTGCCGGCGAGCCCGCCGCCCGCGGCCCCCCGTCCCCGGTTAGAGCTACACAACCACCAGATCGACCAGACAGTGGCCGCCAGCCACCGGTGCGGGAACACTCATCTCCCCACCGGACGCGTGTGCCTGCTGCCCGAGCGGCATCCCGGTGGCTGCCAGTTCACCGATCGACCGCTCACGATCTCCTAGGTCCCGCGCCCAGCCCGCACCTGGGGCGCGCCGCCATATGCGGTCGGACGGTTCGGAGCCTCGCACTAGCATGCGAGACGTCAACCTGAACCGTCCGAGGAGAGACCTGTGTCCACCACCGCGCCCCGCTCCGCGTCCGTCAAGACCGTCAAGGTCGCCGCGGGCACGACGGCGGCCGACGCGCTGGGTGAGGCCGGCGTCGAGCTGAACGGGCCGGCCGGTGCGGTCGTGGTCCGCCAGCTCGGCTCGGGCGCGCTGCGCGACCTGGCCTGGTCCCCGGACGAGGACGCCGAGGTCGAGCCGGTGGCCGCGTCGTCCCCGGACGGGCTCGCGGTCCTGCGACACTCGGCCGCTCACGTCATGGCCCAGGCGGTGCAGGACCTGTTCCCGGGCACCCTGCTGGGCATCGGCCCGCCGATCGAGAACGGCTTCTACTACGACTTCGCGCCGGCCGAACCGTTCACCCCGGACGACCTCGTCGCCATCGAGAAGAAGATGGGCGAGATCATCAAGGCCGGCCAGCGGTTCTCGCGGCGCCCGGTCAGCGACGCCGATGCGCGCATCGAGCTGGACGCCGAGCGGTTCAAGCTCGAGCTGATCGACCTCAAGTCGCAGGCCACCGGCGAGGAGGCCACCGAGGTCGGGGCCGGCGGGCTGACCATGTACGACAACCTCGACGCCAGGTCGGGCGAACTGGTCTGGACCGACCTGTGCCGCGGCCCGCACCTGCCCACCACCCGGCGCATCCCGGCGTTCAAGCTCATGCGCACCGCCGCCGCGTACTGGCGGGGCAACGAGAAGAACCCACAGCTGCAGCGCATCTACGGCACCGCCTGGGCCTCGCGCGACGACCTCAAGGCCTACCTCACCCAGCTGGAGGAGGCGGCCAAACGCGACCACCGCAAGCTGGGCGCCGAGCTCGATCTGTTCAGCTTCCCGGACGAGCTGGGCTCGGGCCTGCCGGTGTTCCACCCCAAGGGCGGCATCCTGCGCCGGGCGCTGGAGGACTACGTCCGGCAGCGGCACCTCGACGAGGGCTTCGACTTCGTCAGCACCCCGCACATCACCAAGGACGGGCTGTTCCACACCTCGGGCCACCTGCCCTACTACGCCGACACCATGTTCCCGCCGATGGAACTCGAGAACGCCGAGTACCGGCTCAAGGCGATGAACTGCCCGATGCACAACCTCATCTACCGCTCGCGCGGGCGCTCCTACCGCGAGCTTCCGCTGCGGCTGTTCGAACTCGGCAACGTGTACCGGTACGAGAAGTCCGGGGTCGTGCACGGCCTCACCCGGGTGCGCGGCCTGACCATGGACGACTCGCACAGCTACTGCACCCCCGAGCAGGCGCCGGCCGAGATCAAGCACCTGCTGAACTTCTGCCTCGGCCTGTTCCGCGACTTCGGGCTGGACGACTTCTACCTGGAGCTGTCCACCCGCGACGACTCCAAGCCGGACAAGTTCATCGGCACCGACGAGCAGTGGACGGTCGCCACCCAGATCCTGCAGGACGTGGCCACCGAGTCCGGGCTGGACCTCGTGCCCGATCCGGGGGGAGCCGCCTACTACGGCCCGAAGATCTCGGTCCAGGCCAAGGACGCGATCGGCCGCACCTGGCAGATGTCGACCATCCAGTACGACTTCAACCAGCCGGCCCGGTTCGAGCTGGAGTACCAGGCCGCCGACGGCAGCCGGCAGCAACCGGTGATGATCCACTCGGCCAAGTTCGGCTCGATCGAGCGGTTCATCGGCGTGCTGATCGAGCACTACGCCGGCGCCTTGCCGGCCTGGCTGTCGCCGGTGCAGGTGACCGGCATCCCGGTCACTGACGAGCAGGTGCCCTACCTGCGCGACGTCGCTGCGCGACTGCGCATACAGGGCATCCGCATGGAGGTCGACGACTCCGACGACCGCATGCAGAAGAAGATCCGCACCGCGCAGAAGCAGAAGGTGCCGTTCATGCTGATCGCCGGCGAGGCCGACGCCTCGTCGAACGCGGTCTCCTTCAGATACCGCGACGGCGAGCAGCGCAACGGCATCCCGGTCGACCAGGCGGTGGACGAGATCGCCGGCTTCGTCGCCCGGCGGGTCAACGAGTCGCCGACGTCCGCCCACTTCTCATGAGGTCGGAGCCGGCCGGCGACTTCGCCGGAGAGCCGGACTCGTTCGGCCGGCTCTGGACGCCGCACCGGCTCGCCTACATCCAGGGTGAGGGCAAGCCGCCGCACGACGAGGCCGGCGAGGAGTGCCCGTTCTGCCGGGCGCCCAAGCTGTCCGACGAGGACGCGCTGATCGTCGCCCGCGGTCAGCTCGTGTATGCGGTGCTTAACCTGTACCCGTACAACGCCGGGCACTTGATGACGGTGCCGTACCGGCACGTGCCCGACTACGCCGACCTGACCGCCGACGAGGTGGGCGAGCTGGGCCGGTTCACCCAGGTGGCCATGACGACCATGCGCGCCGTGGCCGGGCCGCACGGGTTCAACATCGGCATGAACCAGGGCGTCGTGGCCGGTGCCGGCATCGCGGCCCATCTGCACCAGCACGTCGTGCCCCGGTGGGGCGGCGACACCAATTTCATCCCGATCGTGGCGCACACGCGCGTGCTGCCCCAACTCCTGGCGGACACCAGGCGTCTTCTGGCCGACGCCTGGCCGGCCGACTGACGGTTCAGCTTTACCCGGAGCGAACCGACCGATACGGTTCGGCCGGGCCCGGTCCGGGCGCCCTTTGGGGGATCTGATGACGCTTCGCCCTGTACTCGTCTGCACCGCTGCGGCGGCTCTCGCGGCCCTGGTGGTCGGACCGGTGGTCGGACCCGGCCGCAGCGCCGGAGCCGCGCCGCACGCCGGAGCCGCGCCGCACGCCGGCGCCGGGCAGCACGGCCGCGCGAGCGCGCATCGTGCTGCCGCGCCGAAGCCCAACCGGCGCACGCTGGCGGCGGCCCGCCGCCACACGCCGCCGCCGGCGGTACCCCGGGTGCCCCGCCTGGACGCCCGGCTGCAGCGACCGGCCGACCCGGCCGCGCGCGAGGCGGCGGTGGTCCTGCGCGGCAACCGTGCGCAGGTCGAGGTAGCGCTGACGAAGGTGCACGGGCGGATCCTGGCGCGGACGGCCGACGCGATCAGCGCGGTCGTGCCGCGCACCTCGTTCACCGCGCTGGCGGCCAGTCCGGGCGTGGCCGCGGTGGACCAGCCGGTGCCGGCGGTGGAGACGTCGGCGACCGCCGAGAGCGTCACCGAATCAGCGGCCGGCGTGTGGCAGAACGTCGGGCAGACCGGCGCCGGCGTCAAGGTGGCGATTGTCGACGGCGGGTTCGCCGACCTCGCGGCCGAGGTGGCGGCCGGGAACCTGCCGGCTGGCACGGTCATCAACGGCGACCACTGCGCGCAGAACGACACGACCGAGCACGGCACGGCGGTGGCCGAGATCGTCCACCAGATGGCACCGGACGCCCAGCTGTTCCTCTACTGCATCGACGACACGGTCGGGTTCAAGGCGGCCGAGCAGGAGTTGCAGACCGCCGGCGTGAAGATCGTGAACAGCTCGCTCGGGTTCCCCGGCGACAGCCGCGGTGACGGCACCGGCGGCACGGATTCGGCGGTGGCCACGGTGCACACCGCCCGCCAGGCCGGCATCCTGTGGATCGAGTCGGCCGGCAACAACGGGGCCGACCACTGGGGCGGCACGTTCACCGACGCCGACCACGACGGGCTGGCCGACCTCGATGGGCCCTCGGACGAGATCGACTCCGTGTTCGTGGCGCCGGGCGGCTCGGCCCTACTCGTCCTGCAGTGGAACCAGTGGCCCGCGTCGTCCGCACCGGTGACCCTCGAGGCGTTCGGCTGGCAGTGCACGGACGACCCGTGCAATCAGCAGAACGAGACCCCGATCAACTCCGGCACGCCCGTCCAGGCGCCGCACACCGCCGGCGACACGCCGGTCGACGGCATCATGCTGACGAACAACTCCGCCTTCGAGCAGGAGTGGGACGTCGCGGTCGAGCTCGGCTCCGGGACGCCGGCCGTTCACTACGACCTGTCGTACTGGGACTCGGTATCGGCCTCGTACCTCTCCAGCATCGACCCGGCCCGGTCGGCGTCCGGCAGCATCACCGAGCCGGCCAGCTCGCCCGACGCGCTCGCCGTCGGGGCGGCCTACTGGAACGGGCACGGGCTGGAACCGTTCAGCTCGCAGGGCCCGACCATCGACGGTCGGACCAAGCCGGACCTCACCGGCTTCGACGGAGTGACGTCGAACCTGCCGGAGTTCGCCGACGGGTTCTACGGCACGTCGGCGGCGGCGCCCAACGTAGCCGGCGCCGCCGCGCTCGCGAGTGCGGCCAACCCTGGCCTGGACGCCGCGCAGCTGGAGGATTTCCTCGAGCAGCGCGCCAACCTCGGCGCGCCGGCCAACCCGCCGACCGACCAGCTCGGGTACGGCCTGGTGAGCCTCGGCGCGCCGCCGACCGCCTACGGGTACCACGCGTTGCCCACGCCGCAGCGGGTGGTCAACGGCCGGTTGCTGGGCGCCGGCCAGGCGGCCACGCTCTCGATTCCGGCCGGTGTCGTTCCGGCCGGCACAGCGGCGGTCGCCTTGAACATGACGGCGGTGCTCAAGACGGGCACCGGGAGCTACGTCTCGCTCTTCCGGCCGGGCTCGACCTGGGTCGACACCTCGAACCTGTACGTCAGCAGCACCGATCCGCAGACCGAGGTGCTGGCGGTCCAGTCGCTGGCCGGGCAGGCCGTCGCAGTGCGCAACTCGGCCGGCAGCGTGCAGGTGTACCTCGACGTGCTGGGCTACTTCGGAGGCCCGGACGCGACATCCAGGTACACGCCGGTCACGGGTGTCCGGCTGCTCAACACGGCGACGACGCTCGGCAACCACCATCGCCGACTGAACAACGGCGAGTCGATCCAGATCGACGCCGGCTCGTCCGTGCCGGCCGCCGCCACGTCGGTCGCGGTCAACGTGATGGCCTACAACCCGACCGGCGCCGGGTATCTCACCGCCTCCGGCGGCGCGCCCAGCGTGTCCACGCTGCGCTACTACAACCGCTCGCGGGCGAACCTGGCGATCACCCCGCTGAGTCAGCACAAGTTCCGGTTGACGCTCTCGGGCCTGCCCAGCGATGCCGTCGTCGACCTGGTGGGCTACTTCAGCGACACGGCCGGCGCATCGTTCGTCCCGTTGCCGACGCCGGTGCGCATCGGATCGACCCTGACCGGCAACGGCTTGCCTCGTCGGGCACTCGGGGCGACCACGACCGCGTTCCAGGGCGCCGGGCGGTTCACCGTGCCCTACGGCGCAAAGGCGCTGATCAGCACGGTTCTGGTGCTGCCCGTCTCCGGCGGCAACTACCTGACCGTGTACCCGGACGCCACCCGTCCACCGCTCGTGTCGACGCTGGCCTTCTCGTCGGGCCGCCGAGTGTCGAACGCGGTGATGGGCGGCCTCAACGCCGGCGGCCTGACCAAGATCGAGAACACCAGCGGATCGGTGAATGTGGCGATCGACCTATCCGGGTACTTCATCTGACGCAGCCCGGTAGCGTCCAGGAGCATGACGGTATGGCACGTGCGGGGTGTGTTCCTGCCCGACGAGCGTGAGCGCGACGCCTGGATCGTCGACGGCTTCCTGACGTTCGAGCGCTACTCCGGGCCGGCCGAGACGATCGCCGACCGCGGCTGGATCCTGCCCGGGCTGGTCGATGCGCACTGCCACATCGGGCTGGCCCCCGACCGCTTCGTCGACGACCTCGACGGGCAGATCGAGCAGGCGCTGGCCGACCGCGAGGCCGGGGCGCTGCTGCTGCGCGACGCGGGGTCGCCGGTCGACAACACCGCCATCCAGGCCCGCGACGACCTGCCCCGGCTGATCCGGGCCGGACGGCACATCGCGCGCCCCCGCCGCTACATCCGCCACCTGGGCCTCGAGGTCGAGCCGGAGTACTTCGTCGCTGAGATCGAGACGCAGGCCGCGCGCGGCGACGGCTGGGTGAAGATCGTCGGCGACTGGATCGACCGGTCGGTGGGCGACCTGGCGCCGTTGTGGTCCGACGACCTGCTCAAGACGGGCGTCGGGCGGGCGCACGAACTCGGCGCCCGGGTGGCCGTGCACGTGTTCGGCGAGGACGCGATGCCCGGGCTGATCGCCGCAGGCGTCGACTCGATCGAGCACGGCACCGGGCTGACCGACGAAGCGATCGCCCAGCTGCAGGGCACCGACACCGTCGTCGTTCCCACCTTGATCAACATCGACACGTTCCCGAACATCGCCGCGCAGGGCGACGCGAAGTTCCCGACCTACTCGGCCCACATGCGGGCGCTGCACGCCACGTCGCGGGCGCGCGTCCGGGCGGCGTGGGAGGCCGGCGTGCCGGTCTATGTGGGCACCGACGCGGGCGGGTCGCTGTTGCACGGGCTGGTGCGCGACGAGATCCGCGAACTGGCCGGGGCCGGCATTCCGGCCGCCGACGTGATCGCCGCGGCGTCGTGGCGGGCCCGCGAGTGGCTCGGCGTGCCCGGTCTGGAGGAGGGCGCGCCGGCCGACCTGGTCGTCTACGACGCCGATCCACGAGTCGACCTGTCCACAGTGGACAGTCCGCAGCGCATGGTGCTGCGCGGCGCCGTGATCCGGTGAGCGGCCTCGCGGACCGGGCCGCCGGCTGCCTGGTCGGGCAGGCCTACGGCGACGCGCTGGGGGTGCCCTACGAGTACGGGTCGCGCCCGCTGGACGACGTCCCGGCACTGCTCGGCGGCGGCCTGGGCGACTACGAGCCGGGGGAGTGGAGCGACGACACCCAGATGACGGTCTGCGTCGCGCTGGCGGCGTTGGACGCCGACCTCGGCACCGAGGCCGGCCTGGACGCGGTCGCCGAGCGGTTCGAGGACTGGTACGCCGGCCGCCCGGCCGATGTCGGCGTGCAGACCGCGACGGTGCTGCGCGACGCCGAGCTGCTGACCGGAAGCCCGGCCACCCGGCTGCGGGCCGCGGCGCGGGCTCTGCACGAACGATCCGGCCGGACCGCCGGCAACGGTGCCCTGATGCGCGCGGCGCCGGTCGCCCTGGCCCGGCACGGTGACGCGTCGGCGATCGCGGCGGCGGCCCGGGCGGTCGCCGAGCTGACCCACACCGACCCGCTGGCCGGCGACTCGTGCGTGCTGTGGTGCCTGGCGATCGACGCGGCGTTGCGCGGTGATTCGCCCGATCCGGCCGACCACGTGAACGTCCTGCCGGCCGAGCGCCGTGACCAGTGGGCCGCCTGGATCGACGCCGCCGACGGGGCGCCCCCGAGCACGTTCGCCGACAACGGCTTCACCGTCACGGCGCTGCAGGCGGCCTGGGCCGGCATCCGCGCCGGGTCGGACTTCCTGGGCGCGGTCAACGCGGCCATCCATGCTCGGGGCGACACCGACACGGTGGCCGCGATCGCGGGGTCACTGGCCGGCGCGGCCTTCGGGCTGGCCGCGTTCCACGACGAACGGGTGGCCCGCGTGCACGGCTGGCCCGGCCTGAACGCCGACGACCTGGCCGAGATCGGTCGGCGTCTGGTCAGCTGACGATCGGCGCGGTGGTGAACTCGTTGGGCGGCCGGTCGCCGGTGTTCACCGTGGCGGTCGGCTCGACCATCAGGATCTGGCACTCGGCGTCGGCCTTCGGGCAGTGCTCGACGCCCTTGGGCACGACGTAGAGCTGCCCGGGCGTGAGCGTGACGTCGCCGTCGTGCAGCTGGATGGTCAGCGTGCCGTCGACGACCAGGAAGAACTCGTCGGTCTCCGGGTGGGTGTGCCAGGTGAACTCGCCCTGCACCTTGGCGATGCGGACGTCGTAGTCGTTGAGCCTTGCGATCGTGTGCGGCTGCCACTGCTCGGTGAAGCGGCTGAACGCGGTGGCGATGTCGACTGGAATGGCCATGCGGCCGACGCTAGCGGTATCTGATTCGAGCGCGCGCGGGCCGATCCGTACCATCTGGCGTCATGGCCCGTGTACTCACATCGCAGGCGGAGGACTTCCCCCGCTGGTACCAAGACGTCATCGCCAAGGCTGAGCTGGCCGACAACGGCCCGGTGCGCGGCACCATGGTGATCCGACCGTACGGGTACGCGTTGTGGGAGCGGATCCAGGCCGAGATGGACGCGCGCATCAAGGAGTGCGGCGCGCAGAACGCGTACTTCCCGCTGTTCATCCCGCAGTCGTACCTGGCCCGGGAGGCCCAGCACGTCGAGGGGTTCAGCCCGGAACTGGCCGTGGTCACGCACGCCGGCGGCAAGGACCTCGACGAGGCGATAATCGTCCGCCCCACGTCCGAAACGGTCATCGGCGAGTTCATGGCCAAGTGGGTGCAGAGCTACCGCGACCTGCCGTTGCTGCTCAACCAGTGGGCGAACGTCGTTCGCTGGGAGCTGCGTCCGCGCATCTTCCTGCGCACCAGCGAGTTCCTGTGGCAGGAGGGTCACACCGCGCACGCCACCGAGGACGACGCCCGCGCCTACGCGGTGCGCATCCTGCACGAGGCCTACGAGGACCTCATGGTCAACGTACTGGCCGTGCCGGTCGTGGTCGGCCGCAAGACCAAGCAGGAGCGCTTCGCCGGCGCGACCAACACCATGACCTGCGAGGCGATGACCCGCGACGGCAAGGCGCTGCAGATGGGCACCTCGCACGAGCTGGGCCAGAACTTCGCCAAGGCGTTCGACATCCAGTTCACCTCGGCCGAGGGCGGGCGCGAGTTCGCCTGGACGACGTCGTGGGGCTCGTCGACCCGCATGGTCGGTGGCGTGATCATGGTGCACGGCGACGACGACGGGCTGCGTGTCCCGCCGGCGCTGGCGCCCACGCAGGTCGTGGTGATGGCGGTCAAGCCCGAGGTGGTCGACGCCGTGCACAAGATCGGGGCCGATCTCAAGGCCGCCGGTGTGCGCGTCGTGGTCGACGACCGGGCCGACATCCCGTTCGGGCGCCGGGCCGTCGACTGGGAGCTCAAGGGCGTGCCGGTGCGGGTCGAGCTCGGCCCCCGCGACCTCGAGGCCGACTCGGCGACGCTGGCCAAGCGGCTGTCCGGCGGCAAGACGCCGGTGGCGCTGGGCGAGCTGAGCACCGAAGTGCCCCGGTTGCTGGCCGCCGAGCAGGACACGATGCTGGAGAGCGCCCGGATCGAGCGCGATTCCCGGATTGCCGACGTGTCCACGGTGGACGAGGCCGCCGAGGCCGGCGCCGAGGCCTGGGCCAAGCTGCCCTGGGAGACGCTGGGCGAGGACGGCGAGGCCAAGCTGGCCCAGTCCGGTGTCACGGTGCGGTGCCTGACCCGGGCCGACGGTTCGGTGCCGGACAGCGACACCGAGCCCGGGCTGGTCGCCTATGTCGCCCGCTCCTACTGAGGCAGCGCCGTTCCCCGGTTCCTGATCACGGTGTCGTTCCCCGGTTCCCGATAACGGTGCCGTTCCCCAGTTCTTGATCAACAGGAAGAATTGGCTGCTGTAGCGACCAACAGTTCCTGTTGATCAAGGAATCGGACGGCGACGGCGATGCGCGAGATCCGGATCGGCATCTCGGGGTGGCGGTACCCGCCCTGGCGGGGCCGCTTCTATCCGAAGGGTCTGCCGCAACGCGACGAGTTGCGCTACGCGTCGGAGCGGCTGAACACGGTCGAGATCAACGGCTCGTTCTACTCGCTGCAGCGCCCGGAGTTGTACCGCGCCTGGCACGAGCAGACGCCGGACGGGTTCGTGTTCGCCGTGAAGGGCAGCCGCTTCATCACGCACATGAAGCGACTGCGCGATCCCACGGCGCTCGCCAACTTCTTCGCGTCCGGGCTGCTGGCGTTGCGCGAGAAACTCGGTCCGGTGCTCTGGCAGCTACCGCCGACGTTGCCGTTCGACGCCGACGCGCTCGACGCGTTCCTGAGCGGACTGCCAAGTACGACCGGCGAGGCGGCCTACCTCGCGCGGCGCCACGACGAGCGGCTGAAGGACCGGGCCGTCACGCACACCGACGCCGACCGCCCGTTGCGCCACGCGGTCGAGGTTCGGCACCCGAGCTTCGAAAGCACAGCCTTCCTGGATGTCATGCGAGCACATAACGCAGCCGTGGTGCTGGCCGACAGCCCCGGGCGCTGGCCGGTGATCCGCGCGGCGACCGCCGACTTCCGCTACCTGCGGCTGCACGGCGCCGAGGAGCTCTACGCGAGCGGGTACGACGACGAGTCGTTGGACGGGTGGGCCGCCGCGATCAAGAACTGGGCGCCGGCCGACGTCTACGTCTACTTCGACAACGACGCCAAGGCCTATGCGCCCCGCGACGCGATCGCTCTTACAGCGAGGCTGTATAGCTGAACGCCGGGGGAGCCGTGGCGTCGACCTCGATCGCCAGCACCGCCCCGGACGCCGGCCCCGGGCCGGTCAGCCCGATCGCCGCCGTTGTCACGTAGAGCGTCCCGTCGGCCAGGCAGACACTGGTCGGCTGCGGCGCGGGCACGTCCAGGTGCCGGGCCACCGTGCCGTCCGGGTCGTAGCAGCGCACGGCCGAGCCGTCCCAGAGCGCGACCCACAGCCGGCCCGCGTCGTCGACGGTCAGGCCGTCGGGGGAGCCCTCGGCCGGCGGGATGGCGACGAACACCTGCCGGTCACCGCCGTCGCCGTCGCAGCGGTAGATCACGCCGGCCGACGTGTCGGCGACGTACATCAGCGAGCCGTCGGCGGTGAACGCCGGCCCGTTGGCGATCGTGAAGTCGTCGAACACGCGGGTGACGCTGCCGTCCGGGTCGACGCGGTAGAGCGAGCCGGCTCCGGGCGTCTCGTCGTAGGCCATGCTCCCGGCCCAGAACCGGCCCTGCGGGTCGCACACCCCGTCGTTCATGCGCGAGGTCGGCGGCTCCGGGCGATCGAGCCAGGTCACGGCGCCGGACGGCTCGAGGCGGGCGATGCCGGGTCCGGCCGCGACGATCCAGCCGCCGCCGGCGACGGGGGCCGCCGCGCCGAGCGGAACGTCCAGGTGCACGAGCCGGTTCGGCCCGGACGGCCCCAACTCGTACAGCGACCCGTCCAGGATGTCGACGTACACCAGCCGGCCGTCGACCCAACGGGCCCCTTCGGCCAGGTCGTAGCCCTCCTCGACCAGAACGTTCATCGGAACGTCGTCCCCTCGGCAGCGTCGAGCAGGGGCAGCTCGGCGCGGGTCGGCAGGCCCTCCCAGTCGCCGGGCCGGGCGACCACGAATGCCCCGGCGACGGCGCCCCGTTCGAGCCGCTCGTGCGGGCCGGCCCCGTCCAGCACGCCGGACAGGTACCCGGCCACGAACGCGTCGCCGGCGCCGACCACGTCGACCACCGGCACCGCCCGCGCGGGCACTGACACCTTGCCGTCAGCGGTATGGCACTCGGCCCCGTCGCCGCCGTGCTTGATCACCACGTCCCGCACGCCCGCGGCCAGCAGCTCGGCCGGGTCGTCGGCCACCAGGGGCAGCTCGTCGGCCGACGCGAACAGCACGTCGACGTCGCCGATCAGCGGGCGCAGCACCTGGCCGGCCGTCGCCGGTGGCCACAGGCGCGACCGGTAGTTGACGTCGAAGGAGACGAGCAAGCCCAGCGACCGGGCCCGGGCGATCGCCGCCCGGACCGCGTCGGCAGCGGCCGGGTCCAGGGCCGGCGTGACGCCGGTGACGTGCAGGATGCGAGCGCCGTCGAGCGCGGGCAGCACGTCGTCGGCGGTGATGGCGCCGCCGGCCGAGCCGCTGCGGTAGTACTGCACCCGGATCACGTTGCCCACCCGGTGTTCGCGCAACATCAGCCCGGTCGCGCGCTCGGGGTCGACCTGCGCCGCCGCGACGTCGACGCCCTCGGCCCGCAGCGTGCGCAGCACCAGGGCGCCCAGCTCGTCGTCGCCGACCCGGCCGACCCAGCGCACCGCGTGGCCCAGCCGGGCCAGCCCGATGGCCACGTTCGTCTCGGTGCCGCCCACCGACAGGGCCATCGTCGCGCCCAGGCGCAGGGGACCCTCGCCGCGCAGCGAGGCCATCGTCTCGCCGAACGTGACAACGTCGGTCGCAGCGCCCGTCACAGCGCCTCCCGGAAGGACCGGGCCCGCTGACGCATCGCGTCCAGCGATCCGACGGCCGCCGCGTCGCCGACCAGCGGCGAGCCGACCCCGACCGCGACCGCCCCGGCGGCCAGGTACGCGCTGGCGGCCTCGGCGTCCACCCCGCCGACCGGCACGAACGGCGCGTCGGGGAAGGGGTCGCGCAGCGCCCGCAGGTAGCTGACCCCGCCGAGCGAGGCCGGGAAGAGCTTGACCGCGGTGACGCCGACGGTCAGCGCGGCGACCACCTCGGTCGGCGTGAACGCGCCGGCCACCACCGGCAGGCCGCGCCCGAGCGATGCGGTGACTGCCGGGCCGAGGCACGGCGTCACCACGAACGACGCGCCGGCCTCGGCCGCGCGGTTCGCGTCGTCCTCGCTCAGCACGGTGCCGGCGCCCAGCGCCGCGTCGTCGCCGAGCTTGGCCCGGGCCCGGGCGATCACGTCGAACGCATCGGCGGTGTTCAGCGACACCTCGACCAGGCCGACGCCCTCCTCGACGAGGGCCAGCACCGTGGCCAGCGCCGCGTCGGCGTCCGGTCCGCGGACGATGCCGATGATCCGGCGTTCGCGCAACAGGTCGAGGAAGGTCATGACGCGATCAGCTCCAGGTCCCAGGTGACAGATCCACTCGCCGGAACGGTAACGGCGTCGCCCGGGCCTGCCGTCGCGAGGTCGAACGTCGCGCCGAGCATGGGCTCGACGCCGATGCTGCGGTAGGGCTGATCGGCCGGCCACCCGGCCAGGTTGCGCCACAGGGCGACCGAGGTTGGCTGATCCGTGCCCAGGCTCAGCTGCAGGCGCTGCCCGTCGGCAACCCGCACGGTGGACGGCCCCACCACGACGGCACCCACGGCTGTGCCGTCGTCCGGGCCGAGCCGGTCCAGGCCGCCGGCCGGCCAGGCTTCGGTGACGTAGCCCGGGCCGTCGTCGGCGAAGATCCGGGTGGGCGCGCCGGACGGCAGCTCCACCGTCGCGCGGGGCGAGACGTCGAGCAGCGCGTGGGCCGCCCACACGAACCGGAACCCCGGCGCGGCGTCCAGCCGGTAGGACGCGGTCACGCCCCGGTCGACGCGCAACCGCCGGCGCAGCACGAAATCACCGCACTCGGCCACCTCGTCGGCGCCGACCCGCCGCCAGGGCCGCGACCAGGCGGCGCCGTGGTCGGGCGCGCCGCGCACCGTGGGCACGCACTCCTCGAGGCCGCCGGCGTCGACGAACGCATCGCCCGGACGGACGCCGGCCCGGCGTGGATCGGGCCGCGACCACAGCCACTCGCGACCGGCCAGCCGCAGCGACATCCATCGCCCGCCGCAGGCCAGGTCGGTGATCACCATTCGCGGAAGGATCCGTCGTCGGCCCGCCAGACCGGGTTGCGCCAGCTGTGGCCGAGCTCGGCCGCGCGGGCCACGGCCGCCTCGTCGATCTCGACGCCCAGCCCCGGTCCGGCGGGCCGCGCCGCGTACCCGTCGACGAACCGGAACGGCGAGCTGTCGACAAGGTAGTCGAGCAGCTCGTTGCCGGCGTTGTAGTGCAAGCCCACGCTCTGCTCCTGGATGAGGAAGTTCGGCGTCGCGAACGCCAACTGCAGGCTGGCCGCCAGGGCGATCGGGCCGAGCGGGCAGTGCGGGGCCATCGCCACGTCGTACACCTCGGCCAGGGCGGCGATCCGGCGCACCTCGCTGATGCCGCCGGCGTGCGAGACGTCGGGCTGGGCCACGGCGATGCCGGTGGGCAGCACGTCGCGGAAGTCCCACCGCGAGTACAGCCGCTCGCCGGTCGCCAGGGGGACGCCGGTGGACGCGGCGAGCGGGGCCAGGTCGCGGGCGTACTCGGGCAGTACCGGCTCCTCGACGAACAGCGGCGACAACGGCTCGAGCATCGGCAGCAGCCGCCGCGACATCGCGGTGGACATCCGTCCGTGGAAGTCGACCACCACGTCGCGGTGCGGGCCGATCGCCTCGCGCACGGCGGCCAGCCGCTCGACGACCAGGTGGGTCTGCGCCGGGGTGTCGATCGGCGCCATCGCCCCGGAGCCGTTCATCTTCACCGCGGTGAAGCCGGCCTCGACCTGCTCGCGAGCCAGGTCGGCCACGTGGTCCGGGTCGTCGCCGCCGATCCAGGCGTACATGCGGACGCGGTCGCGCACCGCCCCGCCCAGCAGCTGGTGCACCGGTGCGCCGTAGGTCTTGCCGGCGATGTCCCACAGCGCCTGGTCGATGCCGGCTACCGCGCTGGACAGGATCGGGCCGCCCCGGTAGAAGCCGCCCTTGGTCATCTGTTGCCACAGGTCCTCGACGCGCAGCGGGTCCTCGCCGACCAGCCGCTCGGCCAACTCGGCGACAGCGGTGCGCACCGTCTCGGCCCGGCCCTCGACCACCGGCTCGCCCCACCCGGTGATGCCCTCGTCGGTGTCCACGCGCAGGAACACCCACCGCGGCGGGACGAGATAGGTGGTGAGCGCGGTGATCTTCACGAGCGTGGCCGCCGGCTTTTGACCTGGCGGATGTCGACCGACGCCTGCTCGAGCAGGGCATCCACCGCCGCGGCCGCGGCCGTCCCGTCGCCGGCCTCGATGGCATCGAGCACGGCCCGGTGCGCCGGCACCGAATCCGGCCAGTGCTCGCCCTGGTGCACCAGCTGGTCGCGGGCACGCAGGCCGGCCTCGATCACGACCTCCATCCGGCTGAGCAGCTCGTTGTGCGCGGAGTCGAGCAGTGCGCGGTGAAAGGCCAGGTCGGCCTCGACGACGGCCCGGGCGTCGCTGCCGGCCTCGGCCATGACCTGCAGCGCGGCCCGCAGTGCCGCCAGGTCGTCGTCGGTGCGCCGCGACGCGGCCAGCCGCGCACCGGCCGGCTCGACGATGCCCCGCACCTCGGCCAGGTTCTCCAGGAACGCCGCGTCGGGCTCGCCGCCCTGCCAGCGCAGCAGATCGGCGTCGAGCAGCTTCCAGTGCGCGCGCGCCCGCACGACGGTGCCCCGCTTCTGTCGCGAGTCGACCAAGCCCTTGGCGGCCAGCACCCGCAACGCCTCGCGCAGCACCGTCTTGCTGATGCCGAACTCCTGCTCGATCTCCTCGGGCGGCAACGACGTGCCGGGCGCGTAGTGCCCGTGCACGATCCGGGTGCCGAGCGTCTCGACAGTCTGGCCGTGCAGCCCGCGCAGTGTGGTCATCGTGGTCCCTCCCGCATCAGGACGACTCCTTGAGGATGCTCCAGCCGCCGTCGACAACGACGGAAGCTCCCGTCATGTAGGAGGCGTCGTCCGAGGCCAGGAACGCGACGACCGCGGCCACCTCGTCGGGCCGGCCGAAGCGCTTGGCCACCGTGGCGGCGACGCTCGTGGCGCGGTCGGGCTCGCTGACCCGGTCCCACATCGCGGTCAGAATCGGCCCCGGTACGACGGTGTTCACGCGCACCTCGGGCCCGTACTCGACGGCCAGCTGCTGGCCGAGCGCCCGCAGCGCACCCTTGGCCGCGGCGTACGCCGGATGGCCCGGGATGCCGACCAGGGCGTGCACCGACGACGTCAGCACGATGGCGCCCCCTGACTCGCGCAGTAGGTCGACGAACGCGCGCACCGCCCGCCAGGTCGCGGTCAGCGACACTTCGAGCTGGCCCTGCCACTCGGCTTCGTCCAGCGCGTGGGCCGGCTTCACGACGACGCGGCTGGCGTTGCTGTGCAGGACGTCCAGGCGCCCGTAGCGCTCGCCGACGTGCGCGCGGGCGGCGGCCCAGTCGTCGGTCGACGTCACGTCCAGGTGCACGTACTCGCATCCGACTGCGGCGGCCAGCTTCGCGCCGGCCTCGTCGTCGACGTCGGTGGCCACCACCTGCGCGCCCTCGGCCGCGAGGCGGCGCACGGTAGCGGCGCCGATGCCGGCGGCCCCGCCCGTGACTACCGCGACGCGGTCGTGGAAACGCTCCACCTGCTCCTCGAAATCTCAGTAAGCACTTGTGGTTGCCCGCATCCGGGGGAGTACCGGAGCGGCGTTTCTGGCAAGCTACCTGGCGAGATTAAATATGTAAATACTATTGACTTCTTATTAGCGGCGCCCCAGGATGGGCGACCAAGCGAGCCGGTTTGCCGGCACGAGCCTGCGGCGATACGGGTGGCGACGACGCCTTCCTCGGCCGGATCTGTCAGTTTCCGCGGCCCGATCGTCCCCGGAAGAAGGGTAAGCACGATGCAGTCTTCGCGTCGCGGTGCAGCCGTCTGGGCGCTCGCCGCCGGCATAGTGGCAGCCGCGGTGGTCATCGCCGGGTGCTCGTCCGGGCAGACGTCGTCCAAGGACGACAAGTCCGGCGGCCCGGTCAAGAAGACCGGCGACATCACCATCGCGTACCTGCAGAAGCAGGGTGATCAGCAGTACTTCGTCGACGAGGCCAACGGCGCCAAGCAGGAGGCGGCCAAGCTCGGCGGCGTGAAGGTCGACGTGGTCGACCTGGGCACCGACTCGAACAAGGCGATCAGCGCCATGAGCACCGAGGTCGGCCAGCGCGTCGACGGCATCGCGATCGTCGTGCCCGACCAGAAGATCGGCCCGCAGGTGATCGACGAGGCGGACAACGCCAGCATCCCGATCGTCGCCTCGGACGACCCGATCCAGAGCGGCGACGGCTCCGACGCCGCGTTCGTCGGCTTCGACAGCCTGCAGATGGGCACGTCGGTCGGGCAGAAGGCCGGCGAGCTGTTCAAGCAGGCCGGCTGGACGGCGTCGGACACGAAGATCATGGCCGCCTACAAGCAGGATCTGTCCGACTGCCAGCTGCGTGAGCAGGGCGAGGAGAAGGGCTTCCAGGCGGCGGCCGGTGCGTCCGTGCCGATCGTCAAGCTGGGCACCGACAACTCGGTGATCGACGCCCAGAACAAGGCCGGCGCCGCGCTCACCGCCAACCCCGGCGTCAAGCACTGGATCGTGTGGGGCTGCAACGACGAGAGCGAGACCGGCGTGGTGACCACCCTGCAGAACAGCCACGTCACGGCGACGAACATCATCGGCGTCGGCCTGGGCGCCTACCTGACCTGCAAGGACTGGAAGGCCGGCGTGCAGTCCGGAAATAAAGCCGCGCTGTACATCGGCGGGGCTGACGTGGGCGCGGCGGCGGTGCGGGTGCTCGTCGACCGGCTGCGCAACGGAACGACGCTGCCGCCCAAGACCATCGCCAAGACCACCATGGTCGACGCGTCGAACTGGAAGTCGACGATGGCCGAGTGCACCTGATGACGGTGCCCGCTGATCGGCTCGTCATGAGCGACATCAGCAAGAGCTTCGCCGGCGTGCGCGCGCTGCGGCAGGTAAGCCTGAGCGCGCGCTCCGGCGAGGTGCTGGCGCTCATGGGTGAGAACGGGGCCGGCAAGTCGACGTTGCTGAAGATCCTCGCCGGGGCGCAGACGCCGGACAAGGGCACGATCAGCATCGACGGCCAGCCGGTGACCTTCCGCTCGCCCCGTGATGCGCACGCGGCCGGTGTGCGCATCATCTACCAGGAGCCCGAGATCATCCCGCACGTCTCGGTGGCCGAGAACGTGTACGTGGGGGAGTTGCCCCGGCGCGGACGCTACTTCGACCGGCGCCGCCTGCACGCCCAGCTGCGCGACGCGCTGGCCCGGTACGGCTTCGACCTCGATCCCGCCGAGCTCGGCTCACGGCTGTCGCCGGCCCAGCGGCAGCTCGTCGAGATCATGCGCGCTCTGATCGCCGACGTGCGGGTGATCGCGTTCGACGAGCCGACCTCGTCGCTGTCCGACGTCGAGGTCGACTCGCTGTTCCGGCTCATCCGGCGGCTGCGGGACGACGGCATCACCGTGCTGTACGTGTCGCACCGGCTGCCCGAGATCTTCCGCATCGCCGACCGGGTCACCGTGCTGCGCGACGGCGCCGTCGTCGGCACGCGAACCACCGCCGAGACGAACGACGACGAACTCGTCGCGATGATGGTCGGTCGCGACCTGACCGGCATGTTCCGCCGCCAGCCGCACGCGCCGGGCGAGGTGACGCTGCGCGTCGAGCACCTGACCAGCGACGAGGTCGAGGACGTCAGCTTCGACGTCCGCGCCGGCGAGGTGGTTGGCCTGGCCGGGCTGGTCGGAGCCGGGCGGTCCGAGCTGGCCCACGCGATCGTCGGCGACGAGCCGGTGCGGTCGGGGCGGGTGCTCGTCGACGGGAGGCCGGTGCGCCTGCACAGCCCGCGCGACACCATCCGGGCCGGCATCGGGTTCGCGCCCGAGGAGCGCAAGGCACAGGCGCTGCTGATGCACCGGTCGGTGCGCGACAACATCTCGCTGGCCGTGCTGGGCCGCATCAGCGTCGCCCACGTGGTGCGCCGCCGCGAGGAACGCCGCATCGCCCGGCAGTTCGTCGACCGGCTGGCCGTGCGCACCCCGTCGCTCGAGCAGGTGGTGGCCAACCTCTCCGGCGGCAACCAGCAGAAGGTGGTGCTGGCCCGCTGGCTGGCCCGCCGGCCCAAGGTACTGATCCTCGACGAGCCGACCCGCGGCGTCGACGTCGGGGCCAAGGCCGAGATCTACGACGTCATCAACGAACTGGCCGCCGAGGGGATCGCGATCGTCGTGATCTCGTCCGAGCTGCCCGAGATCCTCACGCTGGCCGACCGGGTGCTGGTGATGCAGGCCGGGCGGATCGCCGGCGAGCTGTCCCGCGACGACGCCACCGAAGAGAGCATCCTCGCGCTGGCCATGAAGGAGGCGGCATGACCGTGACCACGGCTGCGCGAACGGTCGACGCGAAGCCGGATGCCGGACCGGGTCGCTCCCGTCGCGTGGTGCACGCGATCGGCGTGCAGAACATCAGCCTGCTGATCGCCCTCGCCGCGCTGGTCACGTTCATCGGCGTACGGAACAGTAACTTCTTCCTGGTCAGCAACCTCAAGACGATCGGCACGACCGTGTCGATCGTCGGCGTGCTGGCCATCGTGCAGACCGTCGTCATGCTGATCGGCGGCCTCGACATCTCGGTCGGCAGTGCGGCCGGGCTGACCTCGGTCGTCAGCGCGATGGTGTTCACCAGCGCCAGCAGCAGCGCCGGGCTCGGCATCCTCGCCGCCATCGGGGTGGGCATCCTGACCGGCCTGTTCAACGGGCTGGTGATCATCTACGGACGAGTGAACGCCGTCATCGCCACGCTGGCCACCTACGCCGGCTACCGCGGGCTGGCCAACCTGATCACCGACGGCCGGGCCCAGGGCTACACCGGCAAGGACCCGACGTTCGTGTTCATCGCCCGTGGCGCCATCGCCGGCATCCCCACGCTGATCTGGATCCTGGCCGTGATCGCCGTGGCGGTACACCTGCTGCTGCGCTACACCGACATCGGCCGCAACATCTACGCGATGGGCGGGAACGCCACCGCCGCCCGGCTGGCCGGCATCAACCTCAACCGCTACGTCATCGGCTGCTACGTGGCCGCCGGGGTCGTCGCCGCCATCGCCGGCATCATGCTCACCGCGCGCACCGGGTCGGGCCAGCCCACGTCGGGCAGTCAGGGCCTGGAGCTGCAGTCGATCACCGCCGCCGCACTCGGCGGCGTGGCCATGCAGGGCGGCAAGGGCACTGTGTCCGGCACGATCCTGGCGGTGCTGCTGCTCGGCGTGCTGCAGAACGGGCTCACCATCCTGAACGTCAACTCGTTCTGGCAGGACATCGCCCAGGGCTTCCTGCTCGTCATCGCCGTGATCATCCAGCAACGCCGTCGGGGAGTGCGCGCCATCGGCCTGCCCTGACGTATCACCCGCATCATCCAGCACGTCCCGGACTCCCCGCCCCCAGGAGGACCTCGACATGCCCCACCGTTCCAGCCGGATCGCCGCTGCCATCGCGCTGATCGCCGGGTTGATCGTCCCGGTCGCCACCGCCTCGGCCGCCGATCCGCCGACCATCTCCGTCGACGGCACCTCGCCCGGCCGCACCTTCGACGGCGTCGGGGCCCTGTCGGCCGGCGCCTCGTCGCGGCTGCTGATCGACTATCCCGAACCGGAACGCAGCCGGATCCTCGACTACCTGTTCAAGCCGGGCTACGGCGCCGCGCTGCAGATCCTCAAGGTCGAGATCGGCGGCGACACCAACTCGACCGACGGCACCGAGCCGAGCCACATGCACACGCCGTCCGACCTCAACTGCGACCGCGGCTACGAGTGGTGGCTGATGGAGCAGGCCAAGGCCCGCAATCCGGGCATCAAGCTGAACGCGCTGGCCTGGGGCGCACCCGGCTGGGTCGGCAACGGCGCGCAGACCGTCTGGACCGACCAGTTCGTCGACTACCTGCTGAGCTGGCTCGGCTGTGCGAACCAGCACCACCTGCACATCGACTACCTCGGCGGGTGGAACGAGAAGGGCTTCAATGCCGACTGGTACGTCAAGCTGCGGGCCGCGCTCGATACGCACGGGTACGGCGATATAAAGATCGTCGCCGACGACAGCTTCAGCTGGACCGTCGTGGGCGCGTTGCAGTCCAACCCGGCGTTCGCTTCCGCGGTGGATGTCGTCGGCCAGCACTACGTCTGCGGCTACCTCGGCGCGTACACGTCGTGCCCCAGCCCGGCGGCCGCCCAGCAGCTCGGCAAGCCGCTGTGGGCCAGCGAGCAGGGGTCCGAACCGTACGACACGGGCGCGGCGCCGCTGGCCCGGGCGATCAACCGG
>DATBER010000034.1:0-20208 GCA_036558905.1 Jatrophihabitantaceae bacterium
TGTCTCGGACATGGCTCACCGACACCTTCGGCACGTGTCGGTGCGTCGGCTTCCCCACCGACGAACGGGACACGCACGTGCTGCAGTGAGACTAGCGGTACAGGTGGGGCCAATGCGATAGCTGAACCCCACCTGTGACCAGCCCACCCACCGAATTGTCCGGCTTCGTGGTCAATCCATCGCGCCGAGTTCGCTGCTGCGCAGCGCGGCCGCCTCGATTGCGGCCAGTAGCGCGGCCCGGACGCCGTGCACCTCGAGCTCGCGGATGGCGGCGATCGTCGTGCCACCCGGGCTGGTGACCGCCTCGCGCAGCTGCACCGGGTGCTCTCCGGAATCGCGCAGCATCACCGCGGCGCCCACCGCCGACTGCACGATCAGGTCGGCGGCCAAAGCTCGCGGCAGTCCGAGCAGGATGCCGGCGTCGATCATCGCCTCGACCAGGTAGAAGAAGTAGGCCGGCCCGGACCCGGACAGGGCCGTCACCGCGTCGAGCTGGGCCTCGGGCACGCGCACGACCTTGCCCACTGCGGCCAGCAGCTTCTCGGCGACGGCCACGTGGTCCTCGTTCGCGTGGGCACCCGGAGAGATGGCGGTCATCGCCTCGTCGACCAGCGCCGGAGTGTTCGGCATGCAGCGCACGACCGGGACGGTGCCGCCGAGAGCCTGCTCGATCCGGGCGGTTGGTACGCCGGCCGCGACCGAGACGATCACGTGCGAGGGCCCGACGTGCGGGGCCAGATCATCCAGCAGGGGCAGCAGGTCCTGCGGCTTGACGGCCACCAGGATCGTCCGGGCTGTGCTCGCCGCGCCCGGAACGTCCACAGTGGACACTCCGTGGGTGGCCGTCAGGTAGGCCGCGCGGTCGGGGTGCTTCTCGACCACCACGACGTCGTCGCGCGAGTAGTGCCCGCGCAGCAGTCCGGACAGCAGCGCCTCGCCGATCTTGCCGCCGCCGATGATCGCGACGCTCATCCCTTGCTCACCAGCGATCGCACGAAGAAGGACAGGTTGGACGGTCGTTCGGCCAGCCGGCGCATCAGGTAGCCGTACCAGTCACTGCCGTATGGAACGTAGATGCGCACCGTCTCGCCGTCGCGCGCCAACCGGCGCTGCTCGGACGGCCGGACGCCGTAGAGCATCTGCAGCTCGTACTCCGGCTGGCTGCGGCCGTGGAACTTGGCCCGCTCGCGCACGATCTCGATCAGGCGCGGGTCGTGCGTCGCGAACATCGGATAGCCGGCGCCACTGAGCAGCACGTTCGCGCAGCGCACGTAGGACAGGTCGACGTCGAGGTCGTCCTGGTAGGCCACCGAGGGCGGCTCCTTGTACGCGCCCTTGCACAGCCGGATGCGGCTGCCCGAACCGGCCAGGTCGCGACAGTCGCCCTCGGTGCGCCGCAGATAGGACTGCAGGACGCCGGCCGTTTCGGGAAAGTCGGCCCGCAGTTCGACCAGCGTGCCCAGCGTCGAGTCGGTGGTGGTGTGGTCCTCCATGTCGAGCGTGACCGTGGCGCCCACGGACCGGGCGGCGGCGCAGATGCGCCGGGCGTGCTCGAGGGCGATCTTCTCGCCGTCGCCGGGCAGGGCCTGCCCGATCGCGCTGAGCTTGACGCTGACCTCGGCCCGGGCGGTGAGTGGACCCAGGCGTTCGGCCAGCCCGGCCCGGTCGAGCGCCTGCAGCAGGCTCATGTACTCGTCGGCGATCGTGGCCGCCTGGTCGGCGTCGGCGGTGTCCTCGCCGAGATGGTCGAGGGTGACGCGCAGCCCGTCCTCGACGAGGCGGCTGGCCGCTCCGACCGCCGCTGACGTGTCGGCGCCGCCGACGAATCGCCGCACAACGGAACGAGATACCGGGGCATTCGACACGAGCCGCTCGATCCCGTGATTCCGGGACGCGGCGAGGATGACGGAGCGCAGCATGTCCTGAGAGTAGTGCGGCCTTTCGCAGGGATGACCGGGACGACCCGCAGGCGTACGGTGTCCGCGGAGACGGCGCCCGGACCGGACGAGCAGCGACCTACTACCCGGCACCGTCTCGTCCATCGAGTGCATGGGGGGCCTCATGGACGCGCGATCGGGGGACGCGCAAGTGCCGCGCACGTGGGCGCAGCGCACCAGATTGGTGCGCCACAGTGCGATCGCCGACGCCCTCGACCAGATCCCCGAACCGCCGCCGCCTCCGCCGCGCCGAGTGGCCGGCCAGCGGGCGAGCCGACGCCGCGATGCCCTCGCCGCCGCTCAGGCCGAGGCCGCGACGGCCGGCACCGCGGCACGGCTGGCCGCACGTTCCGGTGCAGCGCCCGAGAGCATCCCGCGGCCCGAGCCCATCCTGCCGCCCGAGCCGACCCTGTGGCCCAAGCCGACCCCGCACACCCAGCCGACCCCGCACACCCAGCCGACGCCACGTCCCGGGGCGACGCCACATCCCGAGGCGACGCCACATCCCGGGCCGGCCGAGCCGGCCGCCTCGGACGACCTGCTGCCGCTCTTCCCGGCCGAAGCGGACGAACCCCGCCGGCGCCCCGTGGTCCGCCGAGCGGTGATCGCGATCTGCGCGGCGGCCGTCGTGGTCGGGGGTGCGCTCACCGGCGACCTGCTCAGCCACCACTCGGCGAAACCCCCGGCGACGAAGCCGACCACGACGTCGAGCCCGCCGCCCGCCGTTGCGCAGGCTGAGCGCTGGATCCGTACCAACCTGCGCCACACGAACCGGCTGCTTTCGGACCCGACGGTGGCCACCCACCTGCGCGGCGCCGGCTACTCTGCCGCCGCCCCGTTCGCCGTCATCAACGCTGGCAGTGCGGGCAGTGTGCTGGTCACGACGCCGGCGATCCGTGACCGGGTCTCCATCGGGCTGGCCGGCGCGGCCGCGCGGATCTCGGCGCTGCCGATCGCGAAGTTCGGCAGCGGCCAGCAGCAGGTGGACGTCTCGCTGCTCGTCGAGGGCCGGGCGAGCGACCTGCCCGACCGGCTGTCCCGCGAGGCGGCCGAGCGGAGCGCGGCTGATCAGGGCCTGCTCGCCAACTCGCGAGTGATCACGCCGGCCGGGATGCGGCCGTGGCTGGCCGACGGCCGGCTCGACCTGCGCGCGGCGACCGCGCTCGCGCTGCTGGCCGGGCGCGCCGACGTCCGGATCACCGGCATCACCCTCGACCGGGCCGAGGCCGCCGCCGGGCGCCCGGCTCGCACCGTCGCGCTGGCGGCGGACAGCGCGGCGCTGTCGGACGTGCTGCGGACGCTGCCGGCTTCTTTCGCGCCGGTCCGGGTGTCCACGCGGCCCGCCGGCGCGCATCAGTTGACCTGGCCCGTCGGATTGGCGCCGACGGGTCTCTAACCGACCCGACAAAGGGGGAACCGGGGATGCGAATACCGTTACTGAGAATCTTGATCGCGGCTGGGATAGTGGCGGCCGCCGGTCTACCGGCAGCCACGGCGTCAGCGGCGCCGGTCGAGCAGAACGCGATGATCCGGGGCGCGCATCTCTCCCCGGACACCACGAACGTCGATGTCTATCTCACGGCGTTCTCCGGCGGCACCACGACGCTGTGGCTGTCCAGCGTGGGCTACGGCGACGTCAGCCCGTACGAGTGGCTCAAGCCCGGCGCCTACGCCGTGTCGATGCGCCCGCACGGCGCGGCGGCGTCGACGCCGGCCGCGCTGAGCTGGACGTTCACCGCCAAGGCCGGCCACGCCTACACCGCCGCCGGCGTCGGCATGAACAAGGACCTGCACGGCATCATCATCGAAGACGAGATCAACCCGCCCCCGGCCGGACAGGGCCTGGTCCGCGTCATCCAGGCGGCGAGCCGCGCCCCGCACGCCGACGTCACCGCGGAGAACGGCACGGTGCTGGCCAAGTCGGTCGCCTTCTCGCACACGACGCCGTACCAGCACCTGCCGGCCGGCAACGTCAAGGTCACCGCCCAGGTCGACGACGCCTCGCTGAACACCTCGGCGATGCTGAACATCAAGTCGAGCAGTGTCAGCTCCGTCGTCCTGCTCGACGGCCAGCAGGGCGGGCTCGACTTGCGCATGATCCCCGACGCGGCCGGCGCCGCGACCCGTCCGCTCGGCTCGGTGCCGGCCGGCGGTGGCGGCACCGCTCCGCGGCCGGGCCACGGCAACCCGACCTGGGCGTGGGCGATCGGCGCGACCGCGCTGGTCGCCGGGAGCGGGCTGATCGCGTTGCGGCGGAGGCGCACCGTCACGGCATGAGAACAGCCTGGCTGTACATCGTGCTGGCCGGTGTGCTGCTCGCCGCGTGCGGGCGCGCACCGGCCCAGCACCCGTCGTCGTCGACCTTGGCCGCCCCCACTCCGACTCCGACGAAGACGGGGGCCACCACCGGTATCCCGGCGATCCCCGGTGGGCCGACCGGTCCGGCACACGCCGCGCCGTCGGCTCGCCCGGAGGTCGGCGTGCCGGTCCGGCTCGTCGTCCCGTCGATCGGCGTCGACACCGGCCTGGAGTCGCTCGGCCTGCAGCCGGACGGCACCCTCGAAGCGCCCCACGAGTGGGGCGTGGCCGGGTGGTATGCCGGCGGGGTGCGGCCGGGCGACCCGGGGCCGGCCGTCATCGCCGGGCACGTCGACTCGGTCAACGGCCCGGCTGTGTTCTACCGGCTGCGCGACCTGCGCCCGGGCGCGAAGGCCACCGTCTACACCACGGGCGGGCCGCTCCTGCATTTCGTGGTCGACGACGTGCGCAGCTACCCGAAGACCAAGTTCCCGAGCGCCGCCGTGTACGGCCCCACACCACTGCCCGAGCTACGGCTGATCACCTGCACCGGCGACTTCGACTGGGCCGCCCACAGCTACCTGGACAACCTGGTGGTCACCGCCCGGCTCGCCTGATGCGCGCGTTCTCCAGCGCCGGCGGCGCGACCAGGTTCAGCCGGCAGTACGCCAGCGCCTCGGCCAGATCGGCCTCGCGCTCGGCCCGGTCGACGGCCCGCCGGGTGTTGACCTCGACGATCACGTGCCCGGTGAAGCCATTGCGCGCGACCTGTTCGAGTACCTCGGCGCAGGGCTGGGTGCCACGTCCCGGCACGAGGTGCTCGTCGCGTCCGATGCCGGTGCCGTCGCCGACGTGCACGTGAGCCAGGTGCCGGCCCATCGCGTCGAGCATGGCCAGCGCGTCGGAGTGCGACACGGCCGCGTGCGATATGTCGAGGGTGTAGTCGCGGTAGGGCTCGTCGGCGGCCACGTCCCATCCGGGCTGGTAGGCCGACACCTCGCGACCGCGCACTCGCAGCGGGAACATGTTCTCGACGGCGAACCGGATCCCGGTCTCCTGCGCCATGTTCCTCAGGCCGGCCCGGAACTGCCGCGCGTAGTCGCGCTGCCACCGGAACGGCGGGTGCACGACGACGGTCTGCGCGCCCAGCATCTCGGCGGCGAACTGGGCCTTCTGCAGCTTGATCCACGGATCGGTCGACCACACCCGCTGCGTGACGATCAGGCACGGAGCGTGAATGGCCAGGATCGGCACCTCGTAGTGCTCGGACAGCCGGCGCAGCGCGTTCGGGTCCTGGCTGATCGGGTCGGTCCACACCATGACCTCGACCCCGTCGTAGCCGAGCTTGCCGGCCAGTTCGAACGCCGCGGCCGTCGACTCCGGATACACCGAAGCCGTCGACAAGCCGACCCTGGCGGACGGCACCCGCAACGCTCGCGACATACGCAAAACTCTAGGGGGTGAGCTGGTCGAGGCGTTGCAGGATCACGCCCTCGCGCAGCGCCCACGGACATAGCTCGACCTCGGTGACGTCCAGCGCGTCCATTGCCGCGCCCGATACCAGGGCGCCGGCCAGCACCTGGTGGGCCCGCCCCGAACTGACGCCGTCGAGTTCGGCCAGGTCGTTGGACGACATGCGCGAGATGAACGCCGTGACCTGCCGGAGCCCGTTGCGGTTGAGCACCCGGGGCGCCCGCGGCCCGGCCGACGACGGGGCCGCGCCGGCCAGCCGGGCCAGCGTGCGGAACGTCTTGCTGGTGGCCACCACGCGATCCGGCGTACCGCCCTCGAGCAGGGCCTTGACCGGTTCGGTGAGCTCGGTCTCGACGTGGTCGCGCAGCTTGCCGAGCGCCGACTTGGACGGCGGGTCCCCGTCGAACCACTCGCGAGTGAGCCGCCCGGCGCCGAGCGCCAGCGACGCGGTGGCCTCGGGCTCCTCGTCGCCGCCGACGGCCAGCTCGAGCGACCCGCCACCGATATCCAGGCAGAACAGCCGCCCGGCGCTCCAGCCGAACCACCGCCGCACCGCCAGGAACGTCAGCCGCGCCTCGTCCTCGCCGGTCAGAACAGCCAGTTCGACGCCGGCCTCGTCGGCCACCCGCGCGAGCACCTCGGCCGAATTGGCCGCGTCGCGGACCGCCGATGTCGCGAACGCGATCACCTCGTCACAGCCCAGCTCGACCGCCTGCCGGCTGGCCCCGAGCGCTGAGCCGACGAGGGCGTCGGCCCCTTCGATGGCCAGGTCGCCGTGCTTGTCGATGTGCTCGGCCAGCCGCAGCATGCTCTTGCGCGATAGCTGCGGGGTCGGTTCGGCTCCTCGGTGGGCGTCGACGACCAACAGGTGCACCGTGTTCGACCCGACGTCAAGCACTCCGAGCCGCATACCTAGGAGAATATCGGTCCGCCTTTCGGTATCTGGACACGATGTTCCGTACTCTGGCGACGTGCGGTTACCCGTCCTGCCGGCCAAGCCGGCCCGTGAGACCGATATCGACTTCCCCCGCGAGTGGGTGGAGTTCGCCGATCCGGCCGATTCCGAGCACTGGGTACGGGCCGATCTGACCTGGCTGTGCTCGCGCTGGACCTGCATCTTCGGGCGCGGCTGCCAGGGCGTCATCGAGGGCCGGGCCGACGACGGGTGCTGCAGCCACGGCGCGTTTTTCTCCGACAAGGCCGACGAGAAGCGCGTGCGCCGCTTCGCCGAGCGGCTGACGCCGGCCGACTGGCAGTACCACGACCGGGCGCAGACCAAGGGCGGCAAGCTCGACATCGTCGAGAAGGACAACGTCGGCGACGACGAGAATCGCCGACGCACGCGCACCGTCGAGGGGGCCTGCATCTTCCTCAACCGCCCGGGCTTCAAGGCAGGCGCCGGCTGCGCGCTGCACGCGTTCGCGTTGCGCACCGGGCGGCACCCGCTCGAGACCAAGCCCGAGGTGTGCTGGCAGCTGCCGATCCGCCGGTCGCAGGACTGGATCGACCGCCCTGACGAGACCCGCATCCTGGTCTCGACGATCTCCGAGTTCGACCGCCGCGGCTGGGGCGAGGGCGGCCACGACCTGCACTGGTGGTGCACCTCGTCGCCCGACGCGCACACCGGCGGTGAGCCGCTGTACGTCTCCTACGCGCCGGAACTCACCGAGCTGATCGGGCAGAAGGCCTACGACGAGCTGTCCCGGCTGTGCGCCGAGCGCCTGGAGCGGGGCCTGGTCGCCGAGCACCCGGCCACCGCAGAGGCCCGGCGACGGTAGGCCCACCGTAAGTGCCCGGCGGCGCGGAGCTACGTCGTTTTGTCTTGATCAACAGCCGTTCCACTGCCGATTACGCAAGCTGAATGGCTGTTGATCACGCCCATAGCGCCCGGCGCGCCATAACCTGACCACCGGAGCCGCGACACGTCACCGCAAACCGGCCACCCGAGCCGCGACACGTCGCCGCAAACCGGCCACCCGAGCCGCGACACGTCGCTGCAAACCGGCCACCCGAGCCGCGACACGTCGCTGCAAACCGGTCACCAGAGCCGCGACACGCGGCGCGCCGACCGTAGGTCCAGGCGCTTCGGGCAACTAGGCCTCGAACTTGTAGCCCAGGCCGCGGACGGTCACGAGGTACTTCGGATTGGCCGGGTCGGGCTCGATCTTGCTGCGCAGCCGCTTGACGTGGACGTCGAGGGTCTTGGTGTCGCCCACGTAGTCGGCGCCCCAGACCCGGTCGATCAGCTGCCCCCGGGTGAGCACCCGGCCGGCGTTGCGCAGCAGCAGCTCGAGCAGGTCGAACTCCTTGAGCGGCAACGAGACGGAGTCGCCGTCGACGGCCACGGTGTGCCGCTCGACGTCCATGCGCACCGGCCCGGCCTCCAGGGCGCTGGCGACCAGCTCGTCGGTCTCACCGCCCCGGCGCAGCACCGCCCGGATCCGGGCCACCAGTTCCCGGGACGAGAACGGCTTGGTCACGTAGTCGTCGGCGCCCAGCTCGAGACCCACCACCTTGTCGACCTCGCTGTCGCGGGCCGTCACGATGATGATCGGGACGTTGGACCGCTGGCGCAGCGCCCGGCACACCTCGGTGCCCGAAAGGCCCGGCAGCATCAGGTCGAGCAGCACCAGGTCGGCCCCGCTGCGGTCGTACGTGGCCAGCGCTTCCGGGCCGGTGGCCGCGACGGCAACCTCGTACCCCTCGCGTCGCAGCATGTAGGACAACGCGTCGGAGAAGGACTCCTCGTCCTCCACGACGAGCACCCGCGTCACTGGGCCACCTCGCTCTTCACGCAAACGCTCATCGCCGTGTTCGCGGTCGCTCGCTGTTCGCCGCCGGCTCGTTCCTCGCTGCGATGCTCGCTCACACAGCCCCCCTCGCCATCGGTGCCGGCACATCTCCCCCGGACGATCTCGCGACCTGGTTAACGAGAGGCAACCGGATGGTGAACGTCGACCCCGCCCCCTCCACGCTCCAGACCGACACCGTCCCGCCGTGGTTGGTGGCCACGTGCTTGACGATCGCCAGGCCCAGGCCGGTGCCGCCGGTGGCCCGGGAGCGGGCCGGGTCGACCCGGTAGAACCGTTCGAACACCCGCGTGAGTTCCGTCTCAGCGATGCCCATGCCCTGGTCGCTGACCGAGATCTCGACGCAGGAATGCTTGCGCTCGGGGTCTTCGGCGGCTCGCGCGCTGACTGCAACACGGGTGCCCCGCGGGCTGTACGCGATGGCGTTGTCGACCAGGTTGGTGATCGCCATGGTCAGCTGGCTCTCGTTGCCCCGGACGATCAGGTCCTCGGCGTAGCGGGCCACCACGCTGATGCCGGCCTTCTCGGCGGCCAGCCGGGTGCGGTCCTGCGCCTCGTCGAGCAGCGCGCCCACCACGACCTCGTCGTTGCCGGGCAACGGCTCGGCGCCCTGCAGCCGGGACAGCTCGATCAGCTCGCGCACCAGCCGGCCCAGCCGCGCGCTCTCGTGCTGCATGCGCCCGGCGAAGCGCTGGACGGCGTCCGGGTCGTCGGCGGCATCGAGCACCGCCTCGGCCAGCAGCGTCAGCGCGCCGACCGGGGTCTTCAGCTCGTGCGACACGTTGGCCACGAAGTCGCGGCGCACCGCCTCCAGGCGGCGGGCCTCGGTGACGTCGTCGAGCAGCAGGGCCACCGCATCGACCCGGGACTCGTCGTGCGAATCGGGAAGCGGCACCGCAGTCACCGACAGCCCGATCGGCTCACGGCCCAGGCGGCCCATCGGCAGGTCGACGGCGCCGTGCACGGTGACGTTACGGTCGGTGCTGGTCCGCACCAGCCGGGACAGCTCGTCGAAGGCCAGCCGGTCAGTGGCCAGGATGCCCATGAGCCGAGCGGCCGGGTTCACCAGGACCACGCGCTCGTCGCGGTCGACCACCACCACGCCGTGCCCCAGGACCTCGAGCAGCTGACTGGGCAGGTCGGTGCTCGGCGCCGGGGGGAGGACCGGCTCGGCGGCGGCGGCCACGACGGGTTGGGCTCGCCGCCGGGCGATGACGTAACCGATCGCCAGCCCGAGTCCCAACGCGAGCAGGATCGCGCACACGACGACAACCGCCACACCCGCGATGGTACGGGCGGCGGCGTCCGGTTCCTGGCGAGCTTTGCACACCGGGCTCCCCCGACGCTCGGAGTTCACCGGCTGGCCGCCATCCGTTCATCTCCCGACCACCGCGCCTCGCGCAGGGTAACTACGCTTCCGGGTGGACCCCTGGGAGGCGCCCGCTATGCGAGACATCTACCACGACGAGCTCGACCACATCGGCACGACGCTGGTCAACATGACCGAGCTCGTCCGCTCGGCCATGGAGCGAGCCACCAACGCACTGCTCGACGGCGACCTCTCGGGCGCCGAACGGGTGATCTCCGACGACCCAAAGGTCGACGCACTGCGCGAAGACCTCGAGGAACGCTCATTCCAGATGATCGCCCGGCAGCAGCCGGTGGCCACCGACCTGCGCGTGCTGATCACCACGCTGCACCTTTCCGCCGACCTGGAGCGAATGGGCGACCTGGCCCGGCACATCGCCAAGGTCGCGCGCATGCGCTACCCCGAGATCGCCGTGCCGAGCGAACTGCGCGACGTCATCTCGCAGATGGGCGCGGTGGCGCTGTCACTGGTCGAGAAGGTCGGGCACGTGATCGAGGGCCGCGACGTCGAGCTGGCCCAGGCGATCGAGGCCGAGGACGACTCGATGGACGCCCTGCACCGCAAACTGTTCACCCTGCTGCTGTCGCCCAACTGGACGCACGGGGTCGAGGCGGCCATCGACATGACCCTGATCGGGCGCTACTACGAGCGCTACGCCGACCACGCGGTGTCGGTGGCCCAGCGCGTCGTGTTCATCGTGACCGGTCAGCGTCCTGAGCCGCTGCACAAGAATTCCGGCAGCCTCACGCCCTGATCGGCCGGGCTTTTGCGCGGCCGGCCGGAGGGTGCCGAGACGCTCAGCGCCCCTGGTTGGCCACGGCCTGGATCGCCTCGGCGGCCGCCTCCGGGTCGAGGTACTCCCCCGGGCCGGTCGGCCGCATCGTTTCCGGATCCAGCGAGTAGCGCAGCGGAATGCCGGTCGGCACGTTCAGCGACACGACGGCCTCGTCGGACAGCCCGTCCAGGTGCTTGATCAGGGCCCGCAGCGAGTTGCCGTGAGCGGCGAGCAGGACGACTCCGTGCCGCAGATCGGGGACGATCGCGTCGTACCAGTAGGGCAGCAGCCGGGCGACGACGTCGGCCAGGCATTCCGTGCGAGGCATCGCCTCGAGCAGGTCGGCGTAGCGCGGGTCACCGGCCTGGCTGAACTCGCTGTCATCGGCCAGCGGGGGCGGCGGCTGGTCGTAGGAACGGCGCCACAGCATGAACTGCTCGTCGCCGAACTCGGCCCGGACGGCCGCCTTGTCCTTGCCCTGCAGGGCGCCGTAGTGCCGCTCGTTGAGCCGCCACGATCGCCGGACCGGGATCCACTGCCGGTCGGCCACGTCCAGCGCGATCTCGGCCGACCGGATCGCCCGGCGCAGCACCGACGTGTGCACGACGTCGGGCAGCAGCGCGTTCGTTGCAAGCAGCTCGCCGGCGCGGCGCGCCTCGGCTTCGCCGGCGGCGGAGAGGTCGACGTCGACCCATCCCGTGAAGAGGTTCTTCTTGTTCCAGTCGCTCTCACCGTGGCGGAGCAGGATGAGCGTCGGCATGGCACTCATCCTGCCCGATCACGGTGCGACGCCACGCAGCACGGTGTCGACGATGAACTCGACCTGCCGGCGCGAGATCGGGTCCTGATGGGTCAGCGCGGCGCTGATGATCGGCGAGACGATCATCGCGATCACCCACTCCGGGTCGACGTCGGCGCGGACGCTGCCCTCGGCGACGCCCCGCTCGATGATCCGGCGCATCACCGCGTGCCGGGGGGCGACGAACCGGTCGCGCCCCTCGCGGTACAGGTCCGGCCGCTCGATGCCGTCGGCGGCGAGTCGGCCCATGAGCCGGCCCATCCGGCCGGCGAACCAGCTCTCCCGCATGCGGTTGAGCATCCACAGCAGGTCGCCGCGGACCGAGTCGCCGGGCGGCTCCGGAGACGGGCCCTTGAAGCAGACCACGGCGTCCATGACGAGGTCGTCCTTGTTGGGCCAGCGCCGGTAGATCGTCGTCTTGGCCACGCCGGCGCGGGCGGCCACCGCCTCGACGCTGAACGCCAGGAAGCCCTGCTCGGTCAGCACGTCGACCGTGGCGTTGAGGATCGCCTCGTCGACGGCCTCGCTCCGGGGCCGCCCGCGCCGGCGTTCGACAGCTTGTTCCACGGTGGTCAATGTGCCATCGCCGGTTCGCCGGACGACGACGGGACGGGGGCGTCGGCGGTGTGCTCGGCGTGTTCGCGGCGGTTCGGCAGGAAAAGGAACGCCCCGATCGCTCCGATCAGCCCGAACAGTCCGGCAACTATCGACGTGATGCGCATGGCCGACATGAACGAGTTCTTCGAGTTGTCGACGAAGTCGCCGATCGCCTGCTGGGCCTGCGCCTGCTGCTGGGGCGTCGGGGTTCCCGGGCGCTGCTGCAGAGCGCCGACCGCCTTGCCGACGTATTCGAGCGAACCGCCGATCGACTCGCTGGCGTCCCGCTTGACGTAGGTGCTGACCTGCTCGTTCGCCGGCAGCCTGGAGACGACGGCCGCGGGCTGGTCGAGCCGGGCGGCCAGCTGCGCCGGGGCGTTCGAGCCGAGGTGGTTGCGGAACACGACGGCCAGCAGCGAGCCGAGGATGGCCACGCCCAGGGCGCCGGCCACCTGCCGCACCGTGTTGTTCACCGCCGAGCCGGCGCCGGCCTTCTCGCGCGGCACCGCGCTCATGATGGAGTTGGTGGCCGGCGTCATGACCAGGCCCATGCCGACGCCGAAGCCCACCATCATCACCTCGATGGCCCACTGCGGCATCGTCCGGGTGGCCAGGCCGTAGCAGATCATGGTCACCCCGAAGATAACCAGCCCGCTCCCCGTGACGACCCGCGGACCGAACCGGGCCGACAGCCGGGCGGACAACGGCGCGGCCACCATCACCGCGGCGGCGACCGCGATCAGCGCCACGCCGGCCGCCAAGGCCGTATAGCCGCGCACCGCCTGCAGGAAGTAGGCCAGGTAGAAGGTCGAACCCATCAGCGCGAAGAACGTGACGCCGATCGAGGCCACGCCGGCCGAGAAGTGCCGGTTGCGGAACAGGTGCACGTCGATCGTCGGATGGGTGCTGCGCGCCTGCATCACGACGAACAGCGTCAGCAACACCAGGCCGAGCAGGATCGCGCCGAGCGAGTTCCACCGCACCCACTCGTTGCTGTTACCGCCCTCGATGACGCCGTAGACCAGCACGACCAACGCGACGATCGACAGCAGCACGCCGAACGGGTCGAGCCGGCCCGGGCGCGGGTTCTTCGACTCGGGCACCAGGAAGAAGATGGCGGCCACGCCGATGATCACGATCGGCACGTTGACCAGGAAGATCGAACCCCACCAGAAGTACTTGAGCAGCGCGCCGCCGGCGATCGGGCCGAGCGCGATCGCCATGCCGGACGCACCGGCCCAGATGCCGATCGCCTTGGGCCGCTCCTTCGGCTCGAACACGTTCTGGATGATCGAGAGCGTCTGCGGTTGTACGGCCGCCGCGCCGATGCCCATCAAGGCCCGGAACGCGATCAGCGTGGTCGGCGATCCCGCGAACGAGCACAGCGCCGAGGTCGCGCCGAAGGCGACCATGCCGAACAGCAACACCTTCTTGCGGCCCAGCCGGTCGCCCAGCACGCCCCAGGTGATGAGCAGACCGGCGAAGACGAGCGCGTAGCTGTCGACTGCCCACTGCATCTGGCTCTGGGACGCGTCGAGATCCTCCTGGACCGTCTTCAACGCCACGTTGAGGATTGTGTTGTCGAGGATCACGACGAGCAGGCAGATGACCAGCACGCCCAGGATCCACCACCGGCGCTGATGGATCGTCTTCTCGTCCATGTCTTGGCTCTCCGAATTTCGCTACGGCTGCGTATCGGTATGCCAGTACAACATCCCGAGTTTCGCTACGCAAGCGTTTCGAAATTATTCGCCCTTGGCGAACGCTTCGAAGGCGGCCAGGTTGGCCAGCGATTCGCCGTTCTTCACCCGCCAGGCCCACTCTCGGCGGATGGACGAGCCGAACCCGAGCTGCAACAGCGAGTTGAACGAGCCGTCGGCGTACTCCAGGACGGCGCCGAGCAGCCGGTCGATCTCCTCGGCGCTTATCGAGGCGAGGGCCACCCGCCCGGACAGGTACACGTCGCCCGAGTCGTCGATCGACCAGGCCACCCCGTACATGCGGGCGTTGTGCTCGAGCAGGTACCGGTACACCTGCTCGCAGTTCTCGTCCGGCTTGCGCATGACGAACGCCTCGACCGAGAGCGCGTGCTCGCCGATCGTCAGCCAGCACGCCGTCTTCAGCCGACGGGTGCCGGGCAGGTTCACCACGAAGGCGTCCGGCCCCTGGCGTTCGTAGTCGAGCTCGGTGTCGCGCAGGGCGGCCTCGATGGTCTCGGCAGTGGTCATGCCCCGATCATCCGGCTCGGGCCTGCAGCTCCGCGACCCGGCTGGCCGTGGCCAGCTCGTACGAGCGCAGCAACTCGGCGGTGGTGCGGTTCCACGAGAAGCGCAGCGCCTGCTCGCGGGCGCACAACGCCAGCTGGGTACGGCGGCGCGGCTCGTGCAGCAGCCCGGCCAGGACCTTGGCCCAATCGCGCGGATCGTGGCCCTCGACCAGGACGCCCGACCGCCCGTCAGCCACGGCGGTGGGCAGTCCCCCGACGGCGGCCGCCACGACGGGCGTGCCACAGGCCTGCGACTCGAGGGCGACCAGCCCGAACGACTCGCTGTAGCTGGGCACCACGGTCAGGTCGGCCGCCCGGTAGTAGGCGGCCAGCTCGGGCCGTCCGACCGGAGGCACGAAGTGCACCGGAACACCCAGCGTCGCGGCCAGGCCGGGCAACCACTCGGGATCGGCCCCACTCGGGGCACCCATGACCACGACGCGCAGGCGCTGGGTCAGTACCGGGTCGGTCGCGAGCATGCGGGCGGCCGCGCGCAGCAGCACGTCCGGGGCCTTGAGCGGCTGGATGCGGCCCACGAACAGCAGTACCAGGGCGTCGTCGGGCAGGCCCAGCGCCGCCCGGTCGACCGGCCCCGGGGCGAACGTCGTCAGGTCCACGCCCGGAGCCACGACGTCGACGCGGTCCGGGTCGGCGCCGTAGTAGCGGATCAGCTCGTGCATCTCCTGGTCGGTGGACGCGACGAGCCGATCGGCCTCGGCCACCACCTGCTGCTCGCCGGCCAGGCGGCCCAGCGGCTCGGGTATGTCGCCGTCGGCCAGCGCGGCGTTCTTGACCTTGCCCAGCGTGTGGGCGGTGTGCACGAGAGGCGCGCCCCAGCGATTGCGGGCCAGCCAGCCCACCTGCCCGGACAGCCAGTAATGCGAGTGGATCAGGTCGTAATAGCCCGGTTCGTGGCGTGCCTCGGCCCGCAACACCGCCGCGGTGAACTGGCACAGCTGTCCGGGCAGCTCGTTCTTGGCCAGCACCTCGAACGGCCCGGCCGGAACGTGCCGGACCACGACGCCCGGGTGCATCTCGACCCGGCGCGGCTGGGCGCTGCACGTGGACCGGGTAAAGATCTCGACGGCGACGCCCGCGTCAGCCATGCGCTTGGCCGTCTCGACGATGTAGACGTTCATGCCACCCGCATCGCCGCCGCCCGGCCGGTCGAGGGGTGAGGTGTGGACGCTCAGCATCGCTACGCGTTGCACGCTCCGGGGCTCCTTCCGCCGTTGGAACAACAGCGGCGTCACCCCGATCATGCCCGGTCGGCAGAATCGTTATACATGACGCGTACTGCGGTTGTGACCGGGGCGAGCAGCGGCATCGGGGCGGCCACCGCCCGAAGGCTGGCCGCCGAAGGATTCGACGTGGTGGCCGCCGCCCGGCGCCGCGACCGGCTGGATGCCCTGGCCGCGTCCACTCCGGGCATCCGGCCGGTGACCCTGGACGTCACGTCCCCCTCGTCGGTGGCCTCACTCGCGGCCTCCCTCGACGACGTGGCCGTCCTCGTCAACAACGCCGGGGGGGCCATCGGCATCGAGCCGGTCGAGGTGGCCGACCCGGCCGACTGGCAGGCGATGTACGACACGAACGTGCTGGGCGTGCTGCGGGTGACCCAGGCGCTGCTGCCTGCCCTGGAGCGCGGCGCCGGCGGACACATCGTGGTCACCGGCTCGATCGCCGGGCACCTGGTGTACGAGGGCGGAGCCGGCTACACGGCGGCCAAGCACGCGGCCTCCGCCGTGGTCGAGACGCTGCGCCTGGAGCTCAACGGCCGGCCCGTCCGGGTCACAGAGATCGCCCCGGGCCTGGTGCACACCGAGGAGTTCTCGCTGGTGCGCCTGCGCGGCGACCAGGCCGCGGCGGACGCCGTCTACGCCGGCATCGACAACCCGCTGACCGCGGACGACATCGCCGACTGCATCGCGTTCACGGTCACCCGTCCGGCGCACGTCAACGTCGACCTGCTCGTCGTGAAGCCGCTGGCCCAGGCGGCGCCGCACAAGGTGGCTAGAGGCTGACGCCGACGAGGTGGCCCTCGGGGCGGAGCCGGATGCCGAACTTGAGCTCGACGCCATCACGGATCTCGCGGGCCAGCTCCAGCAGCTCGGCGGTGGTGGCCTCGCCCCGGTTGGTCAGAGCCAGGCTGTGCTTGGTCGAGACGGCAACCCGGCCGGGCAGCCCGTAACCCCGGTGGAAGCCGGCGTTCTCGATCAGCCAGGCCGCCGACAGTTTCACCCGACCGTCCACCGTCCACTGTGGACAGTCGCTCGGCGCCTGCTCCGGCTCGACGAACGGGTTCACGAAGAACGAACCGACGCTCCAGGTGTCGTGATCGTCAGGGTCGAGCACCATGCCCTTGCTGGCGCGCAATTCGAGCACAACGGCTCGGACGTCCTTGGACGGCGCGGTCGCGCCGGCCTCGACGCCCAGCCGCCGGGCCAGCTCGGCGTAGCGCACCGGCACCGAGTCGGGTGAGCGCCGCAGGGCAAACGTCACGCTCAGCACGATGTAGCGATCGGTGTGCTTGAACGCGCTGGTGCGGAACCCGAACCCGCACAGCTCCGGCGTCCAGTCCTGGGTCTGGGCCGTCTCGCGGTCGTATACCCGCAGCCCGGTGATCGTGTCGGCCACCTCGCTGCCGTAGGCGCCGACGTTCTGCACCGGCGTGGCTCCGGCCAGACCCGGAATACCCGACATTGACGCCAGCCCGGACCAGCCCTCCTCGACGGTGCGCGCGACGAATCCGTCCCACGACTCGCCGGCCGCCACGGTTACGCCGGTGTCCCTGACATCCACGCCGCTGGTGCGGACCTTGACGACGACGCCCGGCCAGCCCGCATCGGCGGCGACCAGGTTGCTGCCTCCCCCGACGATCAGCACCGGCGAGTGCTCGGCGTCGGCGGCCCGGATCGACTCGACCAGTTCCTCGGACGTCCGGGCGTCCACGACACGATCGGCCGGGCCGCCGAGGCGCAGGGTCGTCAGCTCGGCGAGACGGGTTGACACGATGCGCGAGGGTACGCCGTCGGCCCGGGCGGGGCGGCTCTCGGGTTGAGCTTGCCGATCTCGGAAGGTGGGCGAGGCTGGCGCCTGTCCGGCCACGCCCCACACATTCTCAACGCACCGCCGTCGGCGCTCGCCGGGCACGACGCCGCCCTCGAGGACCTGTTCGGCATCGACACGGTGCGCGGGCTCGGCAGCAACAAGTACTTCGCCCTCGCGGGCGTTCTGGTCGCGTTGGAGGACAAGACCGGCTGAGCTGGTTCCTGCGCCCATCCGCCGTTATTTCGGGGGCGGGCGTTCAGCTGGCCAATCGCTCGCGGACCGGGCCGAGTCCCAGGGCGGCCGACTCGGTGAGATACGTGTGCAGGTGAACTTGCTCTTCGGCGTCGGCCACGGCGCGGGTGTGGCCCACGTCGATCAGCAGCGCTTGGACCGCCCTCATCGACGTCCCCGGATAGGCGATCAGCTGGTGGTACCCGCACACCAGCGCCGCCCCGGCCAGGTGGCTCAGCAGCTCCCGACCCAGACCCCAGCCCTGCCAGGCATCCTCGACCAGCAGTCCCACCTCGGCGGCATCCCGCCCGTGTTGCGCATCCTCTTTCGCGACGGCCGTCGCGACGATCGTCCCGCCGTACGTGACCACCACGAAGCTGAGCGGCTCGCGCAGCTGGCCCTCGAGCGCCACCACCGCCGGACGGCGTCCGCCCTTTCGGTACCGGTTCAGCAGACTTTGCGGGGAGCATCGCCCGTGCATGTCGGCCACCGCGGCCAAATCCCGGGGGCGGGCCCCTCTGATCAGCACGTTCGCGCTACCCACCCGGACCGTCCAGCGCCGGCGCACCAGGCTCGTCAGCTCAGCGTGCCTCGGGGCGGCGTCGTCCAGCCCGCGCGTGGTCTTGTGCTTCGTCATACGGTCACGCTGACAGCCCCCCGTTTCGACGGCGTGACCAGCACGTACAGGATGATTACGGTGCTCTCGTGCCCGGCTGCAGCCCGCGAACACGGGACCGTCACATCTGACACACTGATCGCCGTCGGGCCTCTAGCTCAATCGGCAGAGCTGCGGACTTTTAATCCGTAGGTTCCGGGTTCGAGCCCCGGGGGGCCCACGAACAGAATAGCCTTGCAAAATAAGGCCAATCATGTCGCCTGAGCCATAGGGCGCGGACCCAAGACCGCACGCTGTCAATGGTCGCGACATCAAACGTGACGCGAAGCTCAGGTATCGTCAGTGCTATGAGTGGGCCGAAGAGGCAGCGCCGGGCCCGGGGCGGCATCGACACACTGCCCAGTGGCGCGCTCCGCGTCCGGGTCTTTGCCGGCTACGACCCGCTCACGAAGAAGCGGCACTACCTGACCGAGATCGTAAAGCCCGGACCGGGCGCGGAGAAGGAAGCCGACAGAGTCCGCACGCGGCTGCTCAACCAGGTCGATGAGGAGCGCAGCCCGCGCACCCGCGCGACGGTCGGCCAGCTCATGGACCGCTACCTCGAGGTTCTCGACGTAGAGGAAACGACAAAGCGCGGGTACATCGGCTACATCGAAAAGCACATACGGCCGCAGCTGGGCGGCCTGCCGGTCGGTCGGATCGACGCCGAGGTGCTCGACTCGTTCTACGCCGGACTCCGCACCTGCCGCGACAACTGCAGAGGCCAGATCGCACTCGACCACCGCACTGACCGGCCACATAAGTGCCACGACGTACGGCACCGCCGCCGGTCGCCTGGACGGCCGTCGGAACGGGCGACACGAGAGCACCACTGCGGCGAGGCTGGCTGCCGCATTCTCGACTGCCCGCCACACCGCTGCCGCCCGCTCGCGTCGTCGACGATCCGGCAGATCCACTACGTCCTCTCTGGTGCGTTCAGCCGAGCGGTGCGGTGGCGGTGGGTCATGCGCAATCCGATGGACGACGCGGTAACGCCACCCGCTCCGACGCCGAACCCGGACCCGCCGTCGACGCAGGAAGCCGCGCAGCTCGTTACTGAGGCGTGGAAGGACGTCGACTGGGGCACGTTCGTATGGCTCGCAATGGTGACCGGAGCCCGTCGCGGCGAGCTGTGTGCCCTGCAATGGAGCGACGTCGATCTCGACCATGCTGTGCTCCACCTGCACCAGAGCATCGCGCAAATCGGCCGACAGCGCTGGACCAAGGACACCAAGACACATCAGCAGCGCCGAGTCGCCCTGGACGCTGAGACCGTCACGGTCCTGACCGAGCATCGCGATCGCTGGCGCGAGCGTATGGCCGCGCTTGGCGGGAAGCTGTCGCCGGCGGCCTACGTCTTCTCGAGTACTCCGGACGCCTCGGCACCTATCCAGCCAGACACGGTTACCCAGCGATACGGCAAGATGGCGCGCGGTCTTGGCATCGACACGCACCTCCACGCGCTCCGCCACTACAGCGCGACTGAGTTAATCAGCGTCGGCGCAGACATCCGCACCATCGCTGGCCGCCTGGGCCACGGCGGCGGCGGAACAACCACGCTTCGTGTCTACGCAGCGTGGGTATCCGAAGCTGACCAGCGGGCAGCCAACCTATTAGGCCCGAGGATGCCCCGGCGGCCACGCCCTACCGAAGAAACAACCGACGGTGATGTCTGACGACTCGGCAACTTGACCTATCGCGCAATCTCCTCCTCCACAGCCGGTCGCTGAACAACTTGTTTCCCCCGACTTCACGGGCGCCATAGCAGCCATAGACTTGCCGAGACGAAGATAGCCTTCCTATAGTCTGCCTATGACTGCGGAAGAGACACGCGGACAGCGGCTGATCGTTGAGCTGCCGCCGGCGTTGGCGCAACGTGCCTTGGCGGCGGTCGGCCCTACTACGCGCTACGCCAGTTTCAGTGCGCTGTGTGTAGTGGCTGTGGAG
>DATBER010000035.1:0-17088 GCA_036558905.1 Jatrophihabitantaceae bacterium
TCCATGCTCTGCTGCGCGGCGGCCAGGCACGCGATCTGCGGCGTCCTCGTCGTCGTCCATAGCGCTGCTATGGCCTCCTCCTCGTCCTTGCATCTCGCGCACCTGGCCGCCGCTCGCGACGAGCGGGAATTGCCAGACACGGCCTAGCCCTCGGCGGCCTGCTTCTCGGCCTGTCGCTCCAGGACGTCGAGGACGTAGCGGTCGATCTTGCCGTCGACGATGCGCATCTCGTAGTTCTCGACGCCCACCCAGGCGTCGAGGTCCGGGTACCCCAGCGCGGTCAGCCAGCGGTTGACGTCGTCCTGCACGTCGGCTAGGGGCACGAGCGCTTCGTCGGCCGGGGCCTCGAAGTACACGTGGTGCAGGTCGAGCAGCCGGGCCAGCTCACGGCACGGCTCGGGGTGATCGTCGACCCGGACGTCGACGTAGACGTCGTTGCCGCCGCCGTACCCGCCACCCTCGGTAACGACGTACAGCGCGGCTGACTGCCGGCCCCGCCGATCGCCGCCGGCGGCGTCGCCCGCCTGCAACGCGGTGAGCAGCCGCCGGGCCAGCGGCGCGGCGGGGTCGGTTGCCAGCCACGCCTCGTGCATCGCCTCGACGACCTGCGGCCCGGCCAGGATGTTGCCCTGGACGGCCACTCCGTCACCGGCGATGCCACCGGCCCAGTCCATGCACTCGTCGCCGGTGAAGCTGGCCGCCCGGCCGGACGCATCGACGACGCCGAGCTGCCGTTCGGCCCGGTGATCGTCCGCGCCGGTCAACTCGTCCACCACCTGTTGCGCGGTGCGGCCCCGGCGTAGCAGGTCCAATCCGTCCGGAACGTAGGCGACGTTCGCGTAGGCCTGGGTGGCGATCGCGCCGACACCGGTCCGCGCGCCCGGCACGACGGCCCCCACCGCCAGGAACTTGGAGGCCACCGCGACCCCCCACTGAGGGCCCGTGGAATCGCTCTCAGCCCGGGCGACGATCGAGAACGTCATGGGCGCAACCTACTGCTCTTTACATGTGCTGTAGAGAGCCTTTTGTGGCCTGGCCAGGACCGGCCTGCTCGTGAGTTCCGTGTTTCGGACACGTCGTCTCCTTCCCGCGACGGTCAAGACCACGGGCCACCGGCGTGATCGGTTCAGTGCGGCCTATTCGACGCAATGGGCATTCATGGGCGGTGCTGCCGGTGCGGCTGTCGCAGCCGGCCTGCTCAGTGCGCTGCCCGAGGCCGGGGCGGCAACGCCCAGCCGTAACCGTGGCCAGCTGAAAGGCCGGCTCGAAGACGTCGGGCACGGCGTGATCCTGAGGCAAGAGAACCGCTCCGTCGATCACTACTACGGCACCGTGCGCGGCGTGCGCGGCTACGCCGACTCGGTGGCGCTTCGCGGCGTGTTCCGCCAGCCCGACCCGGCGCGCCCGGACGGCGGCATCCTGCTGCCCTGGCGCGTCGACACGTCCACAGTGGACGGTCAGGACCTGGGCGGCAACGACCACAGCTGGGACGGCGTGCAGCAGCAGTGGACCGGCGGCAATCTCAACGGCTGGATCGCCGACACCGGCGAAGGCACCATGGTCTCCTTCACGAAGGACGACGTGCCCTCCAGCGGGCGCTGGCCGCGGCGCAGGTGTACATCTCGGCCTGGCGCCGCAAGATCACCGGCGACCTGATGTCCTGCTTCGACTTCGCCAACCACGACGTCTCGATCCCGGTCCTGCCTGACACGGCGGCGCTGCGCAAGATCGCCGACGAGACGGAGTCCAAGCTGCCCGAGCCCACCCCGCCGGCGCCCGGCCACCAGGCCATGCCGGTGCAGGCCCGGGCACTGCCGTACCAGCCGCTGGCCGACATCACGGTCAGCGGGAAGTCGGCCAACGTAGCGCTCAGCAATGCGGGCGTGACCGCGCTGCAGTTCCAGATCACTCGCGGGCGGGCGAGACGCAGCGCGTCGACGTGAGCCCGGGGGATCGGCCGACGGCCACCGTGCCGGTCGCCGGCTCGTACGACATCGCCGTGCACGGCCCGAACGGCTTCGTCCGTGAGGCCGCGGGCGACACGACAAGCGCCGGCGTCGAGGTCGCGGTGGGCCTGGACGGGCACAAGCTGCGGGTGACGTTCAGCATGTCGACCCCGGGCGATGTGACCGCGCGGGTCAGCGGGCTGGGCGGTCCGACCCGGACGATCGCCGTCCGGCCCGGGCACTCGACGGTGACCGTCGACCCGTTCGCCCTCGACCACGGCTGGTACGACATCGCCGTCACGCTCGACAAGGACGCAGCGTACCGGCGACGGTTCGCCGGCCACGTCGAGAACAGCCGGCCGAGCACTACGGGCTGATACGCGAACGAGGCGACCCGAAGGTCGCCTCGTTGCTCAGCTGATCGTTACGCGGCGGTCGACAGCTGCGACCGGACGTCGATCGTGTGCACCACGCGCTCGGTACTGACCTCGTGCGCGGTCAGGTCGGCCAGCGCCACGGCCACGAGCGCCAGCGCGTCGGCGAACACCACCCAGCCGAGCAGCGCGCCGGAGAACACGCTCGAGGAAACGATCGTCCAGACGCCAACCGCGGCGGTCACCGCGTAGCCGACCGAACGCAGCCGCAGCCCCGCCGCGGCCGCGCCGAGTCCGGCGACCACCACGGCGAAGATGCCGATACCGAGACCCAGCCAGCCGGTCGTGTTCGCGGCGAACGTCCGCGAAGCCACGACCAGGAATCCGCCGGCGAGGGCGACGAGCAGGTTGATTGCATACTTCAGGCTCATGGCCCGTACCTCCTCAGGTGGGAGCTGGGGTGCTCCCGGTTTGCGAGTCGGTGGCCGTCGCGGTCCGTTATCCGTAGGGCGGTCTGGCTCGCGGAACCTGACCAGTTCCATGAGGGTTCAACCTGAATTCGACGGGTCGCATGCCCAAGATCAGCGGGTGTGAGCCAGTAGTCAGCGGCTTCTGGCCGAGATGACGGAGCCGCCCGTCGGGTCACTAGATGGACCCGTTAGTGTGACGCGTCTGCCCTGCGTTAAAACGGGAGGGATTCTCGCCTTGTCGCGCACGCGCACTCGCCTTGTCGCCGGTCTGGCTGTCGTCGCCGCTGCTGCTGCCACCACGATCGGCCTGCTCGTCGGCGGCTCGCCGGCCGGAGCGGTCACCGCGCCGATGCCGCCACCAGCCCCGGTTGCCGGCCAGCCCGACAGCTACGGCGCGGTCGCGGCCAGCCGGCTGCTCGACACCCGACTCGGCGTGGGTGCGCCCAAGGCAGCGGTCGGCCCGGGCGCATCGCTCGCCGTCCAGGTGACCGGCCGGGCCGGCGTGCCGAACACGAACGTCTCGTCCGTGTTGGTCATGGTCGCGGCAATCTCGCCGACGAGTGCGGGTGCAATCCAGGTGCACGCCGACGGCACGTCGGCCGGGACGCAGTCGGTCATCACCCTGGTGCCCGGCACGACCGTCACGAACCTGGTGATGGCGCCGCTCGGCAGCGACGGCAAGACGGTGCTGCGGAACAACTCGTCCGGCACCGTGCACTTGATCGCCGACCTGTCCGGTTACTACCGCGGCGGCTCGTCGTCGGTGGCCGGCACGATGCATCCCGTCACCAGCAGCCGGCTGCTCGACACGCGCAGCGGCCTGGGTGCCCCGACGGGGGCGGTACGGGCTGGGGGGTCGGTGTCGGTGCAGATGACCGGCCGGGGTGGCATCCCGACCACGAACGTGGCCGCCGTCGTCTTGAACGTCACCGCGACGCAGGCCACCAAGTCGGGTTACCTCACCGCCTGGGCGGCTGGCACGAGCAAGCCCGGCTCGTCCGCGCTCAGCTACGTGCCGGGCCGCACCGACGCCGCGCTGGTCGTCGTTCCGGTCGGCAGCAGCGGTGCGATCAGCCTGGCCAACAACTCCGCGGGCACCGCGCACTTCATCGCCGACGTGTTCGGCTACGTCACGGGCGGCACACCCACTGCGGCCAGCGTTTTCGCGCCGGTCACCCCGTCGCGCCTGGTCGACACGCGGTACGGCATCGGCCACACGGCCGGCGCGGTGCACGCCCACGGCGTGATCGCGGTTCCGGTCGCCGGGCGCAACTCGGTGCCGGCGACCGGCGTCGGCGCGGTCGTGATCAGCGTGAGCGCGGTCGCGCCCACCAGCCTGGGCAGCATCACCGTGTGGGGTGACGGGCAGGCGACTCCGGCGACGTCGAACTTCAACTACTTCGCCGGACGCAGCACGACCGAGCTGGTCGTGGCGCCGGTCGGAGCCGACGGCGCGGTCGCGTTCGCCAACAACTCCGGCGGCACCGTGCAGATCTCGGCCGACGTGGTCGGCTACTACCGGTCCGACCCGGCGTCGGTCACGACCTCGACCAGCCGGTACGTGCGCAACCTGACCGGCGCTGCCTCGGACGTGACGACGATGCACGACGAGGGGTGCAGCGACGCGCAGGGTGTCGCCGCCGCAGCGCAGAACCTGATGCTGCTCGACATCGGCGGGCAGAACACCGTCAACGGCGTCAACGGCGTGCAGCTGACCGCGGTTGCCCAGACACTGACCGACGCGCAGGTGGTCACCGCGGTGAACGGCTACGTCGACGGCTACCTCTCCTGCCGGGCCGGCGTCGACCCGGCCTACATCGCCGTGGCGACCAACAACGACGGCAACTTGCGCGATGCCGCGGCCGGCACCGACTGGGCCGACCACGTCATCGACCCGATCGCGGCCCACGCCGCCGGGGCAGAGGGCCTGACCATCGCCGGTGCGAACGACATCGAGCCCGACTTCACCGGGCTGGAGTCCGAGGCCGAGGCGTGGACCCGGGCCTTCCTCGCCGCGACGTCCGCCCCGTACGTCTTCATCGGCGCCGCGAGCGGCTGCCCGACCAGCGGCACCGCCGCATGCAACTTCGGCTGGACCCGGCAGAACTTCTACGCGCTCGCGCACGGCATCTCGCCGACCCGCATCCTGGCCCTGCCGCAGATCTACTACGCCGTCAACGCGCAGCAGTGGCGCTACATCGCCCAGGCCGGCGCCGCCGGCGCCGACCGGATCAGCTTCCTCGGCACGCTGAGCGAGTACGCGGCCTGCCAGACCCAGGGAAGCGGGTGCGACCTGAACGGCCTGCTGACCGCAACGCAGTCCTGGCAGGCGCTGCGTAGCCAGCTGTCGAGCGTCGCCGCGGTCGACATGCAGCGGCTTCCGGTCTCGACCGATCTGCGCATCGACTCGGCCCCGGGCGCCCCGATGTCGGCCAAGCGCGTCACTACGGCCGGCGTCAGGTAGCTACGAGCCGACGCGGTGACCACGCTGCTGCGCTACCTGGGCCGCGACCCGGCCTGGACGCGCTGAGCCACGCCGAGCACCCAGCCCGAGCCGGCGTCGGTCACGTCGGCCGTCCAACCCAGCCCGGCCAGCCGGGCGGTCAGCTCGGGCGGGTCGATGTAGGACTTGACGATCCGGTGCGTCGAGCCGTCCGAGAGCGACCGCTCGACCACCTCGTCGGCCAGCCAGGTCTCCTTCTCGGCGCTGCTCACGTGCTCGTCGACGAACACGGCCCGGCCGCCGTCGACCAGGCAGTCGGCGACGAGCGACCAGAAGTCGGCGAACCGGTCGGCCGGCACGTGCGAGAGCCAGAAGCCGAAGAACACGGTGTCGTAGCGTCGGGGTGGCCGCCAGGTCAGCAGGTCAGCGACCACGAACGTCGCGTGCGGCGCGCGCCGCCAGGCGATGTCGATCATCTCCGGGGCGGCGTCGACGGCGGTCAGCGTCGCGGCGCGCTGGGCCAGCCGCTCGGTCCACACGCCGGTGCCGCAGGCCAGCTCCAGCACGTCGCCGCCCGGGGGTACCCGGTCGATCACCCGCGCGATGAGCGCCCGCGCCTCGTCCGTGCCGTAGAGGCCCTGCTCGTACTCGGGCGCGCGGGCCCGGTAGTAGGCGATCTGCTGCTCGACGAGGTTCATGAATGCGAGCGTGACACGCTTCGGGTGCATCGCAGGGTCCGCAGCGGGCCACTGGCACCGATCCGCTCAGACGCGACTGGCACGATGTTCCGGTGAGCCTGCCCGATTCGGCCCGTCCGCGACCACTGCCGACCAGCGCCTCGTACGCCATCACCGTGCGGCTCTACGCCGCGCCGTCGCCCACCGTCGTGGGCCGGATCGCCACGGCAGTGGGGGCCGCCGGCGGTCTCGTCACCGCACTGGACGTCAGCGAATCCCGCCACGACCGCATCACCATCGACGTCACCTGCTCGGCCGCCAACGGCGAGCACGCGCAGGAGCTCGTCGCCGCCCTCTCGGCCGTCATCGGCGTCGAGGTGCACCGGGTCAGTGACCGTACCTTCCTGCTCCACCTCGGCGGCAAGATCTCGGTCGAGCCCAAGGTGGCACTCAAGACCCGTGACGACCTGTCCATGGCCTACACCCCGGGCGTCGGGCGGGTGTCGCTGGCGATCGCCAAGAATCCCGAGGACGTCACGCGGCTGACCGTCAAGGGCAACTCGGTCGCCGTGGTCACCGACGGCTCGGCCGTGCTGGGGCTCGGCAACCTCGGCCCGGGCGCCGCCCTGCCGGTGATGGAGGGCAAGGCCGCCCTGTTCAAGCGGTTCGCCAACATCGACGCCTGGCCGATCTGCCTGGACACCCAGGACGTCGACGAGATCGTGTCGACGGTCCGGCACATCGCGCCCGGGTTCGGCGGCATCAACCTGGAGGACATCTCGGCGCCGCGCTGCTTCGAGGTCGAGCGCCGGCTGCGGGCGGAGCTGTCCATCCCGGTGTTCCACGACGACCAGCACGGCACCGCGATCGTGGTCCTGGCTGCGCTGACGAACGCGTTCCGGTGCGTGTCCAAGACGATGGAGACCGCCCGGGTGGTGGTCGCCGGCGGCGGCGCGGCCGGTACCGCGATCGTCAACCTGCTGCTGGCGGCCGGCGTCAAGCACGTGCTGGTCTGGGACCGCGAGGGCATCCTGGCCCCGTCCGACATCCGGCTGAACGTCGCGAAACGCGAGCTGGCCGAGCGCACCAACCCCGAGGGCGTTACCGGCGACCTGCACGATGCCGTGCGCGGGGCCGACGTGTTCATCGGGGTGAGCGCCCCGAACGTGATGGACACGGCCTGGATCTCCGAGATGGCGTCCGACCCGGTCGTGTTCGCCCTGGCCAACCCGGACCCCGAGGTCGACGTCGACGCCGCCCAGAAGGTGGCCGCCGTACTGGCCACCGGACGCAGCGACTACCCGAACCAGATCAACAATGTGCTGGCCTTCCCGGGCGTGTTCCGCGGCCTGCTCGACGCCCGGGCCCACCAGGTGACGACGCCGATGCTGCTGCAGGCGGCCGACGCGCTGGCCCACTGCGTCACCGACGAGCAGCTCAACGCCACCTACATCGTGCCGAGCGTGTTCGACCCGCACGTGCCGACCGCCGTGGCCACCGCAGTGCGCAACGCCGCCCGGGGCACGTCATGACCGGGTGCGCCCCCAGGGCTTGAACACCGACAGCACGAACGCGATCGCCAGCGCGGTGGTCGACACGATCGGCGGGAACATCAGCGAGGTCGAGTCGAAGGCGCCGGGTAGGTCGGCGGCGACGCGCCGGCCGAAGTCGCCCGCCTCGTGCAGACCCGGGCGCAGCAGGAAGATCACCAGGACGCTCAGGATCAGGTTCATGGCCAGCTTGACGGCCACCCACCAGTAGCGCACCAGCCCGTACCGGCTGGCCATTCCGAGAAGCACGCCGGTGACCAGCGAGATCAGGGCGGCGGTGGCCATCGGCCAGATCGCGACCAGCTCCAGAGCCCGGAAGCAGAACGCGGTCGTCTGCGGATCCGACGTGCCGCGCGCGGTGAACACCAGTACCGCGACGACCACGTCGAGGCCGAGCCAGACGCCGGCCGCCGCGATGTGCAGCAGCAGGACGAGCTTGCGTTGGGAGACGGTGAGCCGCAGTGACGTGGACATGCCGCCACGATGCCGGGACGGCCCCCGAGCCGTCGTCGGCGCAGCGCTGTATCTGCGGGTACCTCAGCCGAGGTAGCTCGGCGCCAGCTCGCGGGCGGCGGTCAGGAACTGGTCGTTCTCGTCCGGGGTGCCGATCGTGACCCGCGAGCCGTGCCCGGCGAAGGGGCGGACGATCACCTTGCGGTCGGCGCAGCCCGACGCCCAGTCCATCGTGCGATCGCCCATCGGGACCCAGACGAAGTTGGCCTGGGTCGTCGGAACGTCGTAGCCCATCGCCACCAGTTCGGCCTGCACCCGGTCGCGCTCGATGACGATGTCCTTGACCCGGTCCATCAGCTGCGACTCGGCCTCGGGCTCGAGGCTGGCCAGCGCCGCCTGCTGGGCGATGGCGGTAACCGCGAACGGACTCTGCGTCTGGCGCAGGGCGGCGGGCACCTCGGTGTTGCCCGATATGCCGTAACCCACCCGCAGGCCGGCCAGCCCGTAGGCCTTGCTGAACGTGCGCAGCACCAGGGCGTTGGGGTGCTCGTCGAGCAGGGTGGTCGCATCCGGCACCCCGGCGTCGGTGACGAACTCGTGGTAGGCCTCGTCGATCACCACCACGACGTCGTCCGGGACCGCCTGCAGGAACCGCCCGAGCTCGTCGTGGCCCACCGCCGTGCCGGTCGGGTTGTTGGGGTTGCAGACGAAGATCAGCCGGGTCTTGTCGCTGATGCGCTCGGCCATGGCATCGAGGTCGTGGACGTGGTCGCGCAGCGGCACCTGCACCGGGGTGGCGCCGGAGATGGCGGTGACGATCGGGTAGGCCTCGAACGCCCGCCACGCGTAGAGCACCTCGTCGCCGGGCTGGGCCGTGGCGGCGGCGAGCTGGTAGCACAGCGACACCGACCCGCAGCCGACCACGACCCGCTCGGCCGGCACCTTGTACCGGTCGGCCAGCGCCGCGACGAGCTCGCTGGACCAGTTGTCCGGGTAGCGGTTGACCGAGCCGGCCGTCTGGGCGATGCGCTCGACAACGTGCGGCAACGGGGGCAGCGGCGTCTCGTTGCTCGCCAGCTTGATTGCCCCCGGCACCGTCTTGCCCGGCACGTACCCGGGCAGCGTCGACATCGCCTCGCGCAACTTCACCGTCATGCGTCCACCTCTTCAGCTCTCAGGCTCGATTGTGCAACCCTCGGCCGCCTGACGCGGCCCAGGGTTGCACGATCGGGTCGGTTACAGGTTGCCCCGGCGGTCCTGCTCACGCTCGATCGCCTCGAACAGGGCCTTGAAGTTGCCCTTGCCGAAGCCGAGACTGCCGTGCCGCTCGATAAGCTCGAAGAACACCGTAGGCCGGTCGCCCACCGGCTTGCTGAAGATCTGCAGCAGGTAGCCGTCCTCGTCGCGGTCGACCAGAATCTTGCGCGACTTCAGCTCCTCGATGGGCACCCGCACCTCGCCGATCCGGGCCCGCAGCTCCGGGTCGTCGTAGTACGAGTCGGGGGTGTCGAGGAACTCCACGCCGCGGGCGCGCATCTCGTCGGCGGTGCGCAGGATGTCGTTCGTCGCGAGCGCGATGTGCTGGCAACCCGGGCCGGTGTAGAACTCCAGGTACTCGTCGATCTGCGACTTGCGCTTGCCGACCGCCGGCTCGTTGAGCGGGAACTTCACCCGGTGGTTGCCGTTGGCCACCACCTTGGACATCAGCGCCGAGTAGTCGGTGGCGATGTCGTCGCCTACGAACTCGGCCATGTTCACGAAGCCCATGACGCGGTTGTAGAAGTCGACCCACTCGTCCATGCGGCCGAGCTCGACGTTGCCGACGCAGTGGTCGATCGCCTGGAACAGCCGCTTCTCCGGCGCCGGGACGGTAGACGTCTGCTCGACGTACCCCGGCAGGTAGACGCCGTCGTACCGCGAGCGGTCGATCAGCGTGTGCCGGGTCTCGCCGTACGTGGCGATGGCGGCCGTGCGCACCGTGCCCTGGGAGTCGCTGACGTCGTGCGGCTCGTCCAGGATCGTGGCGCCCTGGGCCCGGGCGTGCTCGATGCACTTGTCCACGTCCGGCACCTCGAGCGCGATGTCGATGACGCCGTCGCCGTGCCGGTGGTGATGGTGGTGGTGCTGCGAGTCGGGGGCCACGCCGCCGACGATCACGAACCGGGCCGAGCCGGAGCGCAGCACGAACGCCTTGTGGTCGCGATTGCCCGTCTCGGGACCGCTGTAGGCGACCAGCTTCATCCCGAACGCCGCCTGGTAGAAGTACGCGCTCTGGGTGGCGTTGCCGCTGGCGAACACCACGGCGTCCAGACCGGTGACCGGGAACGGGTCGGTGGACGCGTCGTAGTCGACCAGTCCGACCAGCTGCTTGAGCCGCTCGGCGGTCAGGTCGGCGGCACGCTCTTCCGGAGTCAGCTCGACAGACGTCATGACGTCACCCTGCGACGCTGATCGATGGGTTTCAAGTGTGCACATCAAAGTCGATCAGAGTGCGCAGTGTGTGCAGGACATCCGCAGAGCAGCTAGGCAGGTTGTCTAGAAGACGATGTCGGCCAGCCGGTCGATCTGCTCGAGCGACGCGACCGTCGGATCGAGGTAGAACTCGGTGAAGCCGGCGTCCTCGAACCGCTTGATCGTGTCGCGGATGGCCTCGGGCGAGCGCAGCGCCCCATCAGCGATCACCTCGGCGTAGTCGCCCAGGAAGCCGCCGTAGTAGTGACGCAGGTAGCCGCGGGAGGCGTCGGCGACCTCGTCGCCCAAGGAGAAGTAGTTCAGTGCGGCGATCCGGGGCGTGCCGGGCCGGCCGGCGTCCTGCCAGGTTGCGCGCACCTGCTGGGCGAACGGCCCGGCCTGATCGGGTGAGGCGCCGCCGCTGGTCCAGCCGTCGCCGTAGACGCGCAGCCGCTGCAGGGTGTGCTCGCCGGTGCCGCCGATCACCAGGGGGACCCGGGAGTCGCTGACCGGGGTGGGCGACACGGCCAGCGGGCCGCCGCCCACCGGCTCGCCCCGCCACACCCGGTACAGAACGTCCAGGGCAGCGTCGAAGTCGCGACCGCGGCTGTGGAAGTCGCGGCCGGTCACTGCGAAGTCGTCGGCCCGACCCCCGACGCCCAGGCCGAGGGTGAAGCGCCCGCCCGAGATCTGGTCGATGCTGGCGGCGGCCTTGGCCAGGATGACCGGGGTGTACACAGGCCCCAGCAGGATGTTGGTGACCATCCGGATCCGGCTGGTCGCCCCGGCGACCGCGGCCAGTGCCGTCAGCGAGTCGTAGTTCGGGTAGACGATCCGGTCGAGGGTGGCCAGGCCGGAGAAGCCGCGCTCTTCGGCGCTTCTGGCCCAGTCGACGAGCAGGCGTCCCGGCGTACCGGGGATGGTGTTGGGCAGGCCGATACCGATTTCCATAGATTCGACGCTACCCCGGCGATTCTCCCGCCGACGTGTCTGCCGGGTTGCGGCCGATCGGCGGCTTAACCTCGACACGATGACGACATACGTCGCGGTGTTCGCGCTGGTGCTGGGGTATCTGGGCCTGGTGGCGGCGTACCTCGCACTGCGCACCCTGGCCCGGCTGCGCCGCGCGACCGTCGTCCTGGCCCGCGGCGCCAAGGGTCGCGAGACCATGCTCGAGGCGACCGAGCGGCACATCGAGCTGACCGCGGCGGTGGCCGAACAGCTCGGCGCGCTGCGCACCTACGTCGACGCCACGCGCAGCGAGATGGCCGCGGCGGTACGGGCTCGCAACACCGAGACCGCTCGCTCGCTGCGTAACGTCGCCCTCGTACGCTACGACGCCTTCGAAGACATCTCCGGACGGCTGTCGTTCTCGCTGGCGCTGCTCGACGACGACGGCGACGGGGTGGCGCTGACCGCGATCACCGGCCGCTCGGATACCCGGATCTACGCCAAAGGCATCAGCCAGGGCGCCGGCGAGCACACGCTCTCGCCCGAGGAGGAACAGGCTGTGGCTGCGGCGCTGAGCCACCGGATGCAGGGCCGCCGGCCGCAGCAGCGCGGGCCGCGCCCGGCGGGAGACCGCCCGGTGGCCAGCGTCAGCTGAACCAGCTCAGCCGACCAGCTCGACCCGAACGCCCAGCGCCTGGTACGTCGCCACCGCGCTGCGGTCGCGGGTGGCCAGCGGCAGGCCGTGCAGCACGGCGCTGATGCCGACCAGCGCGTCGTACATCGATCCGCCGCTGATGCCCAGGCCCGGAGCGTCGCGCATCAGCCGGGCCACCGCCGTGGGACTCGGGTAGCGACTGGCCGGAAAGTTCGCCTCGATCAGCTGGCTGACCGCGGCCGGCGTGCGCCGGGCGGGCGGGGGCAGGCGGGTCAGGACGGAGTAGGTCTCGAAGGCAGCGTGCCCGGCCAGGCCCAGCCGGCGCCCGCCGAGCGCGTCGACGACGAGGTCGTGGCTGGCGTGGTCGGCGACGAGCAGGGCGACGGCGACGCTGGTGTCAACCAGGAGGTCGGGCGCCCTATCGCTGGTCGGCATCGCGCAGGGCCCGCACCGCGTCGTCGTCGAGTCCGATGCCGGACTTGGGGATCACCAGCCGGCCGGCGTGCTGCTCGAGCGCGTCCGAGGTGATGGGCTCGACCCGCAGTGCCGCGCCGTCGGCCGAGACCTCCACCTCACCGGGCACCAATCCGAGCCGGTCTCGCAGCGTCTTGGGGATTACCAGACGACCTGCCCGATCGATGGTTGTGCGCATGGTAAGAGGCTACCATCGGGGTGGCTGAGCGGGTTCGACGGGTCGCCGATACGCTCTGCGTCCGTGACGTCGGCTGCCCTCCACACACTGCGAGTTCCGCGATGACCGCGCATCCCCGGCTGGCCTTTCTGGGCCCGGAGGGGACGTTCGCGCATGCGGCACTGCGCACCCTACCCATAGCGGCCGATGCCGTCCTGTTGCCGCAAGCTAACGTCACGTTGGCGGTCGACGCGGTGCGCGCCGGCACCGCGGACGGGGCCCTCGTGCCCCTGGAGAACTCGGTCGAGGGCGCCGTCCCGGCGACCCTGGACGAGCTGGCCGGCAACGGGGCGCCGCTGATGATCGCCGAGGAGACCTACCTGCCGGTGCTGTTCGACCTGCTGGGTCGGCCCGGCCTGACGCTGGCCGACGTCCGCACCGTGGCCACCCACCCGCACGCCGAGGCGCAGACGCGGCGCTGGCTGCTGGACAACGTCCCCGACGCGCGCGTCGTGCTGGTCGGCTCGACGGCCGGCGGCGCGCAGGCGGCCGGGGCCGGCGAGTACGACGCGGCCGTCGCGCCGCCGTTCGCCGGGCAGCTGTACGGGCTGGCCAGTCTGGCCCACGACATCGCCGACAACCATGGAGCGGTCACCAGGTTCGTGCTGCTCACCCAGCCGACCCCGCCGCCCAAGCCCACCGGCAACGACCGCACGACGCTGGTCGCCTACCTGCGCGAGAACCACTCGGGCGCGTTGCTCGAGATCCTGACCGAGTTCGCTGCCCGGGCGGTGAACCTGACCCGGATCGAGTCCCGTCCGACCAAGGGCCGCATCGGCCAGTACTGCTTCTCGATCGACTGCGAGGGCCACATCGACGACGAACGGGTGGGCGATGCCGTGGCCGCACTGCACCGCGTCTGCGCCGACGTGCGCTTCCTCGGCTCGTACGAGCGACGCGACGGCGTACAGACCGAGGTGCCGATCGGGCGCGAAGACCGTGACTTCGTCGACGCCCGGGCCTGGCTGGCTCGCGTGCGCGCCACTGGCACCAGTTAAGCCAGCGTTCAGTGGCACTCAACCTTGAGTGTCCACAGTGGACAGTCCGCGCCCGGCCGTGATACCTCGCTGACACGTTCACAGCCGGGCTGTACATGCGCTAAACAGCTTTGCTTACTTGGATCTGACGCTGATTTAGGGCAGATGAAGCGCCACGCCGAAGATCGCGGATTGCCTTGCCACCCTCGTCCGGCCGCATTACGTTCCGTACGAAATCTCTGACGAGGGGTAACGTGACCGAGTCGCCGGATACCGGCAAGCGCTATGGCAGCGCCATTGCCTCGGCTTTCGGCACCCTTCCTCGGCGGCTGCTGATCATCGCCGGCTTCGCCGTTCTCGGCTGGATCGGGTTGGCCCTGCTCGGCACGAGCAACGCCAGCGCCGCCCCGGAACACTCGACTTTCAACACCGCCACGCGCGCCTCCGTCCCGTTGCTCGACGAGGTGACCCAGCCGGTCGCCGCGGTGGCCAAGCCGGTCGCCGCGGTGGCCAAGCCGGTGAGCGATCTCGCCCGGCCGGTCACTACGACGGCAACCAAGCTGACCGACGACGTCGCCGCCCCGGCGACGAGGTCGCTGACCAAGGCGCTCACACCGGTGACCAGCGCGCTGCCCGAGCCGTCGGCCAACCCGCTCACGAACAGCCCGTCCGGTCTGCTGCCGACGCTCGCGCGTTCGACCGACGAGCTCTCCGGCGAGCCGACCGGCTCGGTGCCGATCGACCCGTCGGGGCTGCTGCCGATGCTCAGCCGGCTGCTCGGCGTGGGAACCAGCCCGGCGCCGGGCTCGGGTCCGGCCCCGGTCGGCCCGCCGCCGGTCAATGTCACCCCGGTCCACGTAACGGGCGGCCAAGACACCCGTCAACCCAGCCACACCACCTCGTCATCCACGAGCAGGCCGGCGGACGAGTCGCTGCCTGCGACGACGGGGTCGGCGAGCGCCTCGCACGGCCCGCTCGCCGGTCTCGGCGTTCCGGCGCCCCTGCCGGCCGTTCCCCCGGCGGGGCCGGACTCCGTACTGATAACGGGGTCCGGCTCCACCGCGACGACCAGCTCCGGATCGGGCGGCAGCTCGACCGCGGGCTGCGACGACGAACGGGCCAAGCTGCCTGACCTGCATCCGGTCGGCACCGCCGACTCGGCCCGGACCCGCCCGGTGCGCAACAGCGCGACCGAGCCGCCCGTCTCGCCCGACTAACCCCTCTCCGCGATCTCGCAGAACCACCCTGCCCCGAGCTCGCCTCGGCGCGGGCGCTTCGAATCGAATCGTTGAGAGAGGTCTTGTCCTACATGAATATCTGGATCCGGCGATCGCTGAAGGTCGGCCTCGTGGCCGGCGGATTCGTCGCCATCGGCACCGGCGTCGCCAGTGCCCACGGAACACCGTCGGCCGGTACGCCGGCCGATCAGAACGTCGTCGTCGGGCAGCAGGGGCTGCTGCCGGGCTCGCCCACCGACGCGCTGGGCAACCTGCCCGGTGACCCGGTCGGCCAGGTGCTGAGCAACGCGACCAAGGTGACGACCAACGTCGTCCACGTCGTGACCCCGCCGGCGAAGGTGCAGCCGGCCAAGGTGCAGCCGCTGTCGAGGTCGCCCAAGGCGGCGCCGCGGCACGCGACCCCGATCACCACGCATGTGTCCAAGGCCGCCGCGCAGTACTCGAACCCGACGTCCTGGGCGGGTTCGAAGGCCAAGGTCCGGCGCGTGCGCGTTCAGCCGGCCGCCGACTCGGTGGCCCTGCCCGGCACCAGCGGGCCGGTCAACCTCGGTCTGCCGACCGGTGGGCTGAACAGCGTGCCGGTCGTCGGCAGCCTGCCCGTCCTGTCCGGCGGACTGCCCGCCCTCCCGGTGCCCGCCCTCCCGGTGCCCGGACTCTCGAGCGTCCCGGTGCTCGGCGGTTCGGCCTCGGGTGCGCTGCCCGGTCTGCCGGCCCTGCCGACGCTGCCGCTGCCCGATGTCCAGGGCGGTCTGCCGGCTGGCCTGCCCGCGCTGCCTGACGTCTCGTCGCTGAGGGGCGCCCTGAGCGCTGTGCCCGGCGTCAGCGGTGGCTCGGCCGGCGGCAGCCTGCCCGGCATCCCGGTGGCGCTGCCCGGTCTGCCCGACGTCGGTTCGCTGACGAAGGTGGCCGGTTCGCTGTCGGGTGGCCTTCCGGTGCCCGGCCTGAGCGGTGGTCTGCCGGCCCTGCCGGGTCTGTCCGCGCTTCCGGGCCTGCCCGCGCTGGGCCGGTCGGCCGGCGGGGCGCTGCCTGGTCTGCCCGTGGCGCTGCCGGGTCTGCCCGACGTTGGTTCGCTGACCGACGTGACCGGTGCGGCGTCCGGTGCCCTCCCGGTGCCTGGCCTGAGCGGTGGCGTACCGGCGCTGCCCGGCCTCGGCGGCGGCCTGCCGGGCCTCGGCGGCGGCCTGCCGGGCCTCGGCGGCGGCGTGGTCTCGGGCAGCCTGACCGGCGGCTACGGCATTCACATCCCAGCGGGCGTCGCCGGACTGCCGGCGGGGCTCGAGCTCGGGTACGGCCAGCGTTCGGGTAAGGCGGCGGCCGGCCCGGGTGTGACCAGCCTGCTCGGGCTGCTCGGCTTCTACGCGGTCGTCCCGACGGGCGGCAAGCACGAGATCGAGATACTCGACACCGGCATCAAGCCGCGGGCCCGCACGACCGACGTCAACGGCTCGTCGGCCGGCGTGTTCGGTGACTGGTCGACGCCGTTCCACTTCACGGCGCTGTCGATCGACAGTGGCCGCAACTCGCAGAACGGCACGCTCAACCAGCAGAGCACCGACACCAGCTCGGACTCGTTCCGGTTCCTCGGTGCGGTCGACGCTCCGCTCAACGCCAACGTGCTGACGATCGACAGCGGCAACAACGTCCAGAACGGCGACGTGACCCAGATGGTGGGCCGCGGCACCGGGCTGGCCGGAGTGGTCAACATGCCGATCACCGCCAACGGCGCCACGTTCGACGCGGGCAACGACGCCCAGAACGGCGACGTCAACCAGGCGTCGGACAGCACCGCCACCGGCTCGTCGATGCGGCTGTTCGACGACGTCAACATGCCGCTGAACGGGCACCTGAAGAGCATCCACACCGGTAACAACACGCAGAACGGTGCGGTGACGCAGGTGCTGTCGGACACGAGCACCGGGTCGATCGACCAGGTGGTCGGCAACCTGAACATGCCGGCCAACGGCAGTGACGTGGTGCTCTCGCAGGGCAACTCGACGCAGAACGGCGACGTCACGCAGATCGACACGGTCAGCCAGTCGGGCGCGCAGTTCCTCGGCGCCGACAACGTGAACATGCCGCTCGACGGGGCCGGGTACGCCGGCTACGTGGCCAACGCCGCGCAGAACGGCGACACCACGCAGGTGAACAGCACGACGCCGACGAACGGCTTCGGCTCGAGCGTGCAGCTGGTCCGCAACATCCGCATCCCGGT